>JBQTIL010000030.1:0-103224 GCA_052388175.1 Planctomycetaceae bacterium
GCGGTAGTGCGCGTTGGGGGCGTTTTTGTGGGGGTTTAGCGGGGTTTTTAATTCTGGGGGTGCGCTCCCGGCCCCTGCCGTGCCCCGGCCGCGGGGCGGGGCCGGGGCACTTGAGTTGCGCGCACGCCCCCCCCTTCCCCAGCCGCTTCCCCCGCGAGGGGGGAAGGGAGCGAACACCGCGGCCCGAAGTTCGTGAGTTGTGTCGAGACAAATGGCCGGGCTCGCCATCAGGAATCGCATTTCTGAATCACGACGCTAGTGGAGCGACTGGCCTGAGTGACAACGCGAAATCGCAGGCCTGCCTCGCGCAAAGCCCGAATAGGCGCTTCAACGTATCAGTCCAGAACAGTTGGTCCACTATGGGGCCGGCTGCTGCTCGGGAGATTTTGTCTCGGCGTGCGAACCATCGAGCCACTGCCAGCCGGTCGAAACAAGAATTCGCCCCAGGCTCACCGCCTGCTGACGCAGCCGGCCCCAGTATTGCTCGTCTTTGAATTCCCGCAGGCAGCGCAGGTATTTCAGCCGTTGGGCCGCACCGAGCGAATTCAATATCACTGGGATCAATCCTTCATCGACGTTGTAACGGGCTTTCTCGTGCAGGCAAACGGGCACGACCCGCTCGATGTCGACCCGCAGGTCTGCGGCGGCCGCTTCGACCGCCGCACGAATCGACTGTGCCTTGGGAGTTGCCGCGTGGGCCAGGTCATAGGGAGGATTCCACTCGCGAAACGGCCGGAGCTGGTCGATGTGCGTCACGGCGACAACCAGGGGTGGGAACTCCCGATTCGGGTCGCGCTGAATCAATGCCCGCACCTGCTCAACCAACCGCCGGTCGGCATCGCGGGCCGGCATGTGTGCCGCGGTGACCAGAATAACCAGGTCGCTGCGCTCGATCTCGTCGCGGGCCTGTTCCAGCGACGCTTCTGTCAATGTCGCATCTTCGTAGCCGGCCGTGTCGAGAATAATCGCCCGCTTGAGCCCCTCGCGTTCGAGCAGGTAGGCGTCGACGTTTCTGGTGCGCGGCACAACGTCGACTGCCGCCTTCGTTTCTCCGAACAGCGCATTCACGAGGCTCGACTTTCCGGCTTTGACCTGCCCGAGGACCAGAATCCGAAGCGGCTCTTCTGCGAGCTTTGTGTCGCGCGCGTCAGATTGGGCGACTGTGCGCTCTGACCGGCCGGTCGTGTACCCGGCAAACTCGACGCCTCGTAGCGCCAGGTGGCCGCTGTAGAGCTCGATGGCATAGTAGCCGATGCGTTTGACGGCAAACTGCCAGACCCAGCGCCTGGTTTCATCGAATGAGGCGGTCAGCATTCGATCTTGGGCCAGCGCATTCATCTCGCGCAACAAGGCCCCCGCCGGATCGACAACGAGGCGGGCGACTCGATACAGCCGAAACAGGTTGGGCGCCATCTGCGCGAGCTTCTTGAGCTTCAACAGATCGTTGACTGTCAGAATATGGGAACCCGGGATGTTGGCCGAGCACTCTTCGCGCAAATCGCGGGCGACCAACTCGGCAATCCGCAACAGATGCGGAATCGGAATTTCGAGAACGGGTCGCCGCGAGCGGGGGTGAAAGTGCCGCGCCACAGTTTCAATCACTTCCCGGGCGACATCCAATATCGGCTCGGGCTGATCGAGGGGCAGGTCTGCGGTCGCTACGCGGCGGGCAATCTCTTCGACGCCGGCCCAGGCGGCGGTTCCGGCGGGAGACCAGTCTTCAGCGGGCCTGGCAAGCGAGACGGCCGGCAGGGGCGTGCGCTTTTGCAACCAGCGCAAAAGCGGCCAGCCAATGAGAGAAACGAGCGCCGCGCCGGCCAGCCACCAGAGCCCCCAGCCCGCTTCATATAACCACAAGGCCCCCGCTGCGCCCAACACGAGATAGGGCAACGAACTGAACAATGCCAGCAACAGCCATTGCGTTTTGAGCGTCATGGGCCGGCCTGCGGCCTATTACGGAGGTTTGCGAGGTAGCCCTGCAAACGTTCGCGGCCCTCGTCGAAATGCTGCTGGTAGAGCTTGCGAAATTCGGCCTTGTCGGGAACAAATCCATCGCGTACGTGGCTGAAATAGGCGCACAGGGTCAGCCCCAGGGCGTAGGTGCTGGCGCCCGAATAGACGGCCGAAACGGCCGACCCGTACCCTGGAATGAACTTCACGAGCTGCCTTCCCCCAAAGCGCCCCAGGTAACCGAGCCCCAGGGCGCTCAGCACTTCGCCGATCTGCTGGCGGTCGAACGGCTGGTGATAGATCGACGCGAGCGCATGAAACATCTTCGCCTGGATCGCAATGACCAGCGGAATATCGACGACCGGGAGCGGAATCGTCGCTGCCGCCCCCGCCGCTGTCGCGTACGCCACGACGTGCGGATGGGCCGTCCGCAGGTGCACGTCGCGCAGGCTTTTGCGTGCCTCGTCGTGCCGCTGCAGGATATTTCGCAGCCCCAGAGGCACCCGCTCTTCAATGGCCTCCCACAATGCGTCGAGGCCGTAGTTCACCGGCTCGTACCCGTCTTCCGGCAGCGTGAAGTCGACCGGCACGAATCGGGCCTCGATTTCCGCGTCGGAAAGCATCTGCCGCTGAGAGAGCAACGACCGCGCCAGGTCTTCAGGAACGGCAGAGGGAAAGGGAAGGCTGCCGTAGGGATAGGGAACCAGGTGCCGCTGCTCGCGAGAAACGTACCCTTCGTGCAGGGTGGTCTGGGCGACCAGAATGGGCCAGTGCGGGCGTTGGGCGTGAATTCGCGCGAGCGCCTGCATGACGGGCTTTTGCGCGTGGTCGAGGGCCTTCATCACGACGATCAAGAGGTGGGCTTGATCCTGGAACAAGGCGATGTCTTCACTCGGGTCATAGTCGACCTCGCCCAGCCCCCGGGTGTCGAGGAACCGCAGAATGCAATCGCTTTCGCTGGGAAACGGGTACTCACGTGCCGTGCGGGTGCAGGGGCGAATGCCGTTGCCGATTTCGGCCCGGGTGTTTTCGGTCAGGGCGCGAATCAACGACGTCTTTCCCGATTGCGTCTTTCCCAGCAACCAGAACACGGGCACAGGCAGTTCACGCCGCACCCGTTCGAAGCACTGCTCGAGCTCGTCGGCGCTCACCGTCGGGAACGCGAACTTCTCCCAGGCCTTCCTCCAGAATTCTTGGGGCCTGCCCATGAATTTCAGTTTGAGATATGCGATCGAAATTCGACACGCTTTGTCAGAGCATTATACCGAATGGCGACCCTCGACGCGCCAGTTGATTTCGCGGAGCGGCCTGGCGGGGCCGAGTGATGCGCCCGGCGGCCGACGCATCGGTTTTGCGGTCGAGCCTGTCTGGTGGTGCGGCCCAGCCGCGCCCTCAATTGCGGCTGGAGCGATTCTGGCGACGGAACTCGCCCGGGGCGACTCCCTTCCAGCGTGCGAAGGCCTTGCTGAACGAGGCCTCGGTCGCGTAACCCACGCGCCCCGCGATCTCTTTCACCCCTCGTTCGGTGTCTCGCAACAGTTCGCACGCCAGATGCATTCGCACGTCTCGCAGATACTCGAACGGCGGCCGCCCCAAACAATCAACGAACCGCACGGCAAATGCGGCCCGCGACAGACCGGCGATGTCGGCCAGTTCGCGAACGCTCCAACCGCACTCGGGCCGATGGTGGATCGCCGCGAGGACGGCCCCCATACCCGGATCGCGCAAGGCCGGAATCAGCCCCGCTTCGGCCGCCAGGTGACCGGTGGGCATGGTGCGAAGCGCCTGAACCAGAAGCGCCTGCACCAGACACCGCGTCAGCAATTCTCCGCCGGGTCGGTCTTCCTGCACTTCGTCAAGCAGCGCGCGAATCAACGGAGGGGGCGAGTTGGCGGCGATCACGTCGGAAGTCGCGCCGCACACGACGGCGGGCAACAGCCTGAACGCCCGCTGCGAGTAGTCGTCGTCAAATACGACCGCTCCGCAGAGCAAACGCGTCGATTCGGCCGTGCCTGAGATGACACTTGCCCGATCGTGAGTACCCCCTTGATGCGCATCGGGAACCGGAATCACCGGGCTTCCGGAACGATCGCGCAACACGAGCGGCGTCGCACGGGTATGCAGGGCGATTTCATAAGGCGCAAGCGCCAGCGATTTGGCCTGTTCGTCGGATTCGAGCAGACAGGGACCGTTCAGCACCAGCACGAACTTCGCGAACTCGCCCGTGAATCGCAAACCCCACGGAGTGGTCAGCTCCCAAGGGGCGCCGATCTCGCAGCGGAATTTGCACGACCCCAGAAACGCGCTCAACAAATCAGGCGGCTCGCCGTCACGCAATGGCGACGGGGGTGGTGGCGCAGCGACCACGCGGCGACCGGTGGGCTGCGCGGGGATGACACGCTGAACCTGGGCTGACATGCAAATCGTGGGGAACAGACAATGAGCGGGTTGGGTCGGCGGACCGTGCCAAGGCTGCTGCTGGGCCCTTGGTGACTCCTGCGGAAGGCGAGCTGCGCGCCCCACGCGCGCCCCGCGCCGGATGGTTGCTTCCGGTCTATATTAACCCGGTAGATCGCCTCAAGGTTTTGAAAAATTGCCGTGGGCCGGCCGGTTTTTGTGCCGTGGCGGCAATTCACGGCAGTCATTTCTGCGAAGCGCCTGCGAAATTCGACGGTCCGCAATTTGGACTTGAGCCGCGTTGCGGCGGGTATGATATCAAGTTTATCGACATTTGTCATAATCCGCGTGCCGACGGACCGTTCGGGCTGCTGCCGCATTAGGAAACGTCACCCGGAAACGCGGCACACCGTCGGATACGACGCGGCCTTGGCATCCTGGCGAAGAACGCGACAATAGGGACTTGAGGCATCCCGGCCCTATTTTCGCTGCGAGGTGCGGATATGTCCCCTGCCACCTTCTCTACCGACTCGCAGGCGCTGCAATGCATGGAGATTCGCGGCGGCAGCATGGCCGTGGAGACCCGTGCTGAAACCCCGGGCCTCGATATCTGGCTCTACAGCCAGCCGCATGGGCGCGCGGTCGCCGGGGGCGACGTGCACTACCTGTCGCTTTGTGGCGGCGGCGTAATTACCCGTCTGATTCTGGCCGACATTGCCGGGCATGGCGCAGCGGCCGCCGATTTGGCGGGCGACCTGCGACGCCTCATGCGCAAGAACATTAATCGTAAGACCCAGACCCGACTCGTCGCGACACTTAATCGCCAATTCGCCTCACTCTCGCAGCATGGGCGGTTCGCGACCGCTCTCGTCGCAACCTACCTGGCAACAACGCGCCAACTCACCCTCTCGAACGCCGGACATCCGCGCCCTTTGCTGTACCAGGCGGTCAGCCAAACCTGGACGTTTCTGAACGAAAGTTTTCCGCCGACGGTCGGAGCGGCCCCGAATCTTCCCTGGGGAATCGACGCCGACTCTCCCTACGGACAATTCGAGCTGCATTTGAAGCCCGGCGACCTGCTGTTCTGCTACACCGACGGCGTCACCGAGGCGGTTGCGCCGGCCGGCAGCCTGCTCGGCGAGCCGGGCCTGCTCAGAATCATCGCGGCGCTCAACGCCAGCGACCCGCAGCTCCTCGCAGAGGCCCTGCCCCGCGAACTCGCCGCGTTCAGGGGCGACCGCCCGGCGGGCGACGACGTGACCTTCATGCTGCTGGCCCACAACTGCGCCGGCCCCCGCCGCCTGTCAGTCGGCGAAAAGCTGGATGTCTACGCCAAAGTGTTCGGGCTGAAGCGCGTTTGACGCGAGGAAGTCGCGGCCCAAGATTCGCCGCATTTCACCTGCGGCAGATGACCCGACGGAAAGCTGTACAAGGAGACACGGAGACACAGAGAAGATACGGTACCCTCAGAATCTCCGTGTCTCCGCTTCTCCCTGTTCCGATCCTGTTTTTTTCCGGCGGTTGTACTACACCGACGAAGAAGGAACGCCAATCCACACTGATCGCCGCTGATCCTGATTAGGTTAGCGCCGATCAGTGTCGATCAGCGTTCGTGTTCTTTGGTTGCGGCCAGCCCGCGCTGCGCCCATTGTGACTTCGGCGGTCGTTTTCCATTGCATCGGAATTTCCGGTACAAGAAAACCTTGTTGCCATGCGACGACTCTTAACTATTGCGTTGTGGGGGCTCAAGGGCCGGTCCCGCCAGAGTATCGCCCGGCCCTGACAACGCCCCCCTGCACGACTGCCAGAAATCGCGAACGGTCTTCGAGGATCGTGATGTCAGCGAGTACGTCTCCATCGACGACCAGCACGTCGGCCAGCTTTCCGGCTTCGAGCGTGCCCAATTCGGCTCCGCGGCCCATGATCTCAGCCCCTGTTTTCGTCGCGCAGGTGATTGTTTCCAGGGGCGTGAAGCCGACGAATTTGACGAAAAACGTCAGGGCGTTGGCGTAGTCGCCGTGCGGGTTCCAGGCGAACCCATAGTCGCCCCCCATGCCCAGCCGTCCGCCCGCTTTCAGGATCGTGCGATAGCTTTCGGCCCCCGCGTCGCGCGTTTCCTTATGCCCATCGATGGCCGTCTGCGACATGCCGAATTCCGGCCCGCGTTCGATGCACATCTGCTCGAAATACAGGGCGGGAACGCAGGGCACGTCGCGCTGGAGCAGAATCTCCAGGGCCTCGGCGTCCATAAACGAGCCGTGCTCGATTGCATCGTACCCGGCTCGGAGAGCGTTTTTGATTCCTTCCGTGGCGCGGCAATGACCAGTCACCTTCAGCCCATGATTATGGGCCGTGCTGACGACCGCGTGCATTTCTTCAAATGTCATGCAGAGCGTATGGTGGTCATTGGTGTCGGGCGCGGCGGCATCGCCCGTAGGATATGTCTTGACCCACTCGACTCCGTCCTTGACCAGTTTTCGAACGGCGGCCCGCGCCTCGTCGGGACCATTGATGAGCAGCACCAACCCTTCCATACCGATCTTCCGGTAATCGGGGTTCCAGTCCATCAGACCGCCGACGCCGCAAATCTCGCGCCCGCTGGCGGCCAGCCGCGGGCCTGTGGCGACCCCGTTTTCGAGGGCCTTCTTCAACCAGACGTCGATATTGAACAAGCTCCCCCCGCTGCGCGCCGCGGTATAGCCGCACTCGAGCGCGAGCCGCGCGTTCGCGGCCGCCAGCAGCGTGACGTATTCGACCGGATACTTGACGTCGAGGTCTTCGAGCGCCGCGACGTTGAAGTAGGTGGGGTGAAAATGCGCCTCAACCAGGCCCGGCATGATCGTTCCGCCGCGGGCGTCGAGTCGGCGGGCGTCGGCCGAGACCGTCGGCATCCCGCGGGCCGCGCCAGCGTACACAATTCGGCCGTCATGGATCACCAGGCTGCCAGCGGGGACCGGCGGACGACCGGTTCCGTCAACGAGCTGCCCATTCGAGATTATGGTCCAGCCGGTGGCGGTCTTCATGGGCGCGTCCTTCATTCGGGAACGGGCGGATTCGAATTCAAAGCGATTGAAGAAACCCCAACACCAGTTTCAGTACGGTCTCGGTCTCTTCCCAATGCACGATATGGCCAACGCCGGTTAGAGTGATCGGAGTACAGTCGGCGACTTGCCCCACCAAGGCTTCGGCCGAGCGACTGGAGAGCATTCCCCCGCGGGCCTCGTCGGCCCGCATCAAGAGGACCGGGCAACGAATCCCGCGCCAGACGGTGTGCGCGTCGAAGCCATCGATCCAGCGGCGCTCGAGAATGGGTGTAAAGACGTCTGGGTCGACATCGGCCAGGCAGCGGGCGCTGAAGCGGATTGAAGCGGCATCACGAACCGCTGCGAGACGAACTTCTCCGGCGCCGTCGGCCGCTGGCAGCCGCGTGTCGGCCAGCAGCCTGGCCACCTCGGCAACC
Organism: Planctomycetaceae bacterium; assembly: GCA_052388175.1. GTDB lineage: Bacteria > Planctomycetota > Planctomycetia > Planctomycetales > Planctomycetaceae > SIAF01. The sequence continues at coordinate 7,808 of JBQTIL010000030.1, forward strand.
GGGCGTTTTTCTCCGGCAAGCAGACGCATCGCGGTGAACAGCGCATGGTAACCGGTCGGTTGCAGCCGCTCCATAAAATCTCCGCCCGGAGGATCCTCGAGCACGACAGCGCGCACGAGTTCTGGTCGTGCGGCGGCAGCCGCGGCGGCGACGAGCGCGCCCAGCGAGTGTCCGTAGACAATCGCCGGCTCGCCAACCGTCGCGAGCAGCGAGAGTGCGTCTTCCACATAATCGACGACGCGGTAACCTCCGGACACCCGACCCGATTTGCCGTGGCCGCGAAAATCAAGCGCCACGATTCGCCAGCGAAGCGTCATTGGGGCCAGCAGGGGCAGAAACGTCTGCCAGCAGCGACTGACTCCGTGCAGGAATACGATTGGCGGGCCGGCGGGAGGTCCTTCGATTCCGTGGAGCACAGTCCGCGATGCGTTGAACTCAAATTCGACCAGTGGCTGGCCGACGTCGGGCCGCTGCCTGCTCGTGAGAATTCGACTCCCGCGATCTTGATCCGCATCCGGCATGATTCGAATCCCACACCGAGAGATGTGAAGGCATTAGAGCGACAAACCGATTCCCCAAGATGGAACGGCACGACGAAAGAGCATGCATGCAGAATACTGCATGTATATAAGGGAGCGTATCGTATTGTTGGCGTCTGTTGCGTGTCAAGAATGCCGGGAAGCCTTGCGACCTTTGCTCGCGCCACGCCCTTCTTTCTGTCTCTTGAATACCGGATGATTTCGGATACCCTGAAACCTTGCCATCAAAGATGCATGCACCATGCATGTGTCGTGTCGTGCATTGGGCTGCCGACGCGACAGTGCGGCGTTATGCCGTTCGACCCGGCTGAAATTTGATTACCCTCCATACAGCCCCCGGATGCCACTCGATGTCGTCACCCGTTGTCTTGAACGCACGGCCGGTCACACGCGCCTCACTGGCTGATTCGGTGTACCAATCCATATTGGAGGCCATTCTGGGGGGTGCGGTTGAGCCCGGTTCGGAATTGAGCGAAGTGGCATTGGCCGCCGAGCTTCACGTCAGCCGCACTCCGGTGCACGACGCACTCAAGCGATTAGCCGCCGATGGCATGGTCGAGCGGCTCGAGAACCGGCGAGCCCGCGTGACGGTGTTCTCTCGGGAGCAAGTTATCGAGATTTACGACATTCGCATGTTGTTGGAGCCGGCTGCCGCCGAGCGCGCCGCTGCCAGGCTTGATGCGCGACAACTCGCCGAGTTACGCCGTTCCGCCGAGTCACTGATCAACTCGATCGAATCAGACGACTGGTCTTCTAAGGCCATCGAGTTCGATGTCCACTTCCACGACGTTTTGGCTTACGCGAGCGGCAACTCGCGGCTACACGCCGAGATTATCAGATACCGGCGCCTGGTGCGTGCCCTGTGCCGCATGGCGGGCCAGCCGTGCAACCTTCGCCAAGCGCTGGACGAGCACCGCCAGATCATTTCAGCACTCGAAGCCCGCGATCCGACGGCCGCCCGCCGCAGCATGGCGGCACATATCGAACAACGCCTGCAGGCCGTGCTCCGCGCGCTGTAACCGGACACCAGACCGGCGGGGCGAGTGAAAGTGCGCGATGGCAGCGGCCGTTATTCGGCCGATCGCCGCTACCCGGCACCGGGCGGCGGGTTTAAACTTCAAGACGGGAATTTCGGCTCAGGTTGTTGCGCATTCCTGGGAGTCGCCCATGCCGCTTTCGTTTCGCTCGGTGCGAGCGTCGTTTCTGCCGTGTCTGTTCATTGCCTCGGCCGCCGCACTGGCCGCCGACCAGGCGCGAAAATCGCCTGCGCCCGAACTTTCGCGCGAGGAATCGCGGGGGGTGATGGTCGCAGCGCTCGAAGGCTTCAATGGCCTGGTAGGGGGCTGGCGTGGCGTGGGGCAGCCTGTCCGCGGATCCAACAAAGGCTCATGGATAGAAACCGCCGAATGGGTGTGGGAGCTGACGAAAGATCGTGCCGGTATCCGTTGCCGGGTGCGCGACGGCAAGGTGTTATCCGAAGGCCTGCTGACGTGGGACCCGGGCGCGGAAGTCTACCGGTTTGACGCCACGCTGGCCGACGGAAATCGCCGCGACTACGCGGGCCGGCTTGAAAAGCAGAAACTGTCGCTCGAAACGAAACCCGACGCAGCAGGGGCCGTACACCAGTTGACCATTACGCTTTTGACAGAAAAGCGCACATTGATGCTGTATCAGACGCGAGGGGCAAAGCAGCAGCAGTTTGTGCGCGTCGCCGAAGTGGGTTACACGCGCGAGGGAACGAAGCTGGCCGAAGAGGGGGCCGGAGGCCCGGAATGCATTGTGACTGGCGGAAAAGGGACGATGAGCACCGTGTACAAAGGAAAGACGTACTGGTTCTGCTGCACGGGCTGCCGCGACGCATTCCTCGATGACCCCGATGCCATACTGGCCGAGGCCCGTGAGCGCGCCGCAAAGAAGCAGAATTCGTCGAAGCCCTGAGTGCCACCTCGTCCCTGCCCCAGTGGGGGAGGGTGTGTCGCTTTCCGATTTTCGGCACGCTGCCAGCCGGCCCAACGCGCCGCCTGCGGGCAGTTACCGACCCGGCGTCTTGCGGAATTGTTTCGCGCCCGCCTTGTTCTGCTGGGTAGGCGAGACGCCCGACAAGTTGCCGCTTGTGTCTCGCGAACCGGTGCCCGGCAGCACGGGGGGCGGACGCTGGCCGGCCTTCAGATTGAACGTGGTGTCGCCGGGAACGTACAGCCGCCGCTGGGTCTTATAGCCCATGAAGCTGAGGAAATCGCTGAGGCTGACGATTCGTACGCCGCGCTCGCGGGCCTGCTGGTCGAGCTCTTTGCTGAAATCGTTGATCTTCTGGATGATATCTTTATCAGCCTTGTCGGCCCCTTCGGTGAAATCAGGCAGCCGGCCTTTCACGAGGAATTTCGTCTTTTCGGTGATCCGCGGCTTATCGCCTTCAGCCGGGTCGCCGTTGAGGAACAACTCACCCTTGTCGTCAACTTCGTTATCGAGGACGGCGCCGGCCGAGTGCACGATTTCGCGGAACAGGTCGCGGTCGCTCTTGCCGTCGCCGTCGAGGTCGATGATTCCCACGACCGAAAACGACTCGCCGCGGCCCGGGCTCCAGATCGGAGAATAGATCGGGTCCCCCTTGCCCATCGGGTTATACGGATCATCTTCGATGATGCGGGCTTCGGCCTGGTGCTCGTCGAGGATGCGGGTGATTTCGATCTTCCCCTTAATATCTTCGGGGCCGATGGCGTGGGGCGCGCTGCCGCGGCCGACGCCCGAATTCGTGCGGCGATACACGCTGAACGTGGTTCGCGGCCGCAGCCCGTCGGCTTCGCCGAGATCGATCCAGACGCGCTTCAAGGCATTGTCGACCAACACGATCTTGCCGTCAGGCACTTCGAAGCTCATGCGCGTGACCTGCTCGAGCTGGTCGCTCAAGTTCTTGTTGAACGCCAGCAGATCGGTAATGCGCTGTTCGAGCGATTTCGTGCGCTTGAGAGTGGAATCTTCCAGCGCCGCCAGTTCCTGCTGGGCCGTACTGAGGTGCTTGCGCAGGTCGCTGAGGTCGGCTTCTTTCCGCGCGAGTTCTTCGGCGTGCGTGCGGTCGACGTCGTTCTTTCCCTTGTCGGCCCGGTTGCGGGCTTCCTTCTCTGCGGCGAGCTGGGCGTTCAGGTGGTCTTTTTCTTTGTTGAACGTGTCCTGCTCTTTGACAAGCTGCTCTTGCAGGTTCTCGCGGGCCTTGGTGACGTTGCGGTGCGCTTCGCGGAGCTTGACGATCGTTTCGTTGTACGACTTTTGCGCCACATCGCCCCCGTGTTCGCGAATGTGGAGCGCCATATCTCCCAGGACGGTGGTCGGGGGCGAGTTCGCGCCGTCATCGCCGATGTCTCCGAAACCCGACCCCAACTGTTGCTTGATGGCGGTAATCTGGTCTAACAACTTGTGGCTGGCCTGTTCGGCCTCGCTGGCTTTCTTCTGCAGGTTGGCATTCTGCATCTTCAGCTCGCCGATGCTGCCGCTGCCCTTGTATGCCAACAGCAGGCTCACCCCGAGGATGATGCTGATCAGGACGAACACGATGAGCGCGTAGTGGACGCCGGTCGGTTTGGACGACGAGGCCATCGGGGGGTCTCCGGAGATGCCGCGAGAGAGTACTTATCTGTCGATTGTAAAAGGGGATAGACCCAAGTCAAGAACTTACCCGACGTGCGAGCGCCTTTGCCGGCCGGCGGCGCCCGCGTGCCGCCACGGCTGGGATTTTGATCGGCTGGGCCTCATAATCGGCGTGGACGTTAGAACTGGCTGAGAAACTCGCTGGAGCCATGCCCGAGCGCCTGTATCTGATCGACGTGTACTCGCTGGTATTTCAGGTATTCCACGCGATTCCGGAAATGACCGGTCCGCAGGGAATGCCGACGAATGCCGTGTTCGGCTTCACCCGCGATATCCTCAATATTCTGCGACAAAAACAGCCGACGCACCTGATTTGCGCGCTCGACGCGGCCGGTCCTGCCGAGCGTGCCAAGGTGTACGACGCGTATAAAGCGCAGCGCAGCGAGACCCCCGACGAGCTGGTCCCGCAGTTTCCGATGGTGGGCGAGACCATCAGCGCGTTCGGCATTCCGCGGGTGGAATTCCCCGGGTGGGAGGCCGACGACGTGATCGCGACCGTCGTCGAGCAGGCCGCCAAGCGCGACATGGATGTGTTCATCGTCAGTAACGACAAAGACGTGCGGCAGCTTCTGGCGCCGCGCGTCAAAATCTATCAGGTGCGCAAAGACTCATACCTGGGAGAGGCCGAGCTGCTCGCCGACTGGGGCGTTCGCCCGGATCAGGTGATCGACTTTCAGGCGCTGGTCGGAGACAGCGTCGACAACGTGCCCGGCGTTCCCCTGATCGGCCCGAAGAAGGCGCGGGCCCTGCTCGAGCAGTTCGGCACTCTCGAAGCGGTTCTCGCGCATGCCGACCTGGCCCAGGGCGCCAAATTACGCGAGAACCTCAAGACGTATGCTGAACAGGCGCGGCTCAGTCGGCAGCTCGTGACATTGCGGCGCGACCTGCCGTTGACGATCGACTGGGAGCACGCCCTCGTCGGCCATTGGGACGTGCCGAAGCTGCAGGATTTGTTCCGGAAGTATGGGTTCCGCCGTTTCGGAGAAGAGGTGCGGGAACTCGCTGCCTCAGTCGCACCCACGCGCGCCGAAGTACCGAATGGCCAAAAGAAAACAGAGCGCGGGATGACGCTCGATTTTCCGGACGAAGAGTCTGCCCCGGAGACTGGCGAGGCGCTCGGATCGGCAGAGGCCGAGCCTGACACACAGGCCCCCCCCCTCCCCTCGCATCCACCGGGGGAGAGAGAACGGAGGGCGTTGCGATTCGAGATTGTCGACTCGCAAGAAAAGTTCGACGAGCTTGTCGCTCGGCTCAAGACGCTCGCCAGCTTCGCCCTGGATCTCGAAACCACGCACATCGACCCGATCCGGGCTGATATCGTCGGGTGGGCGATCAGTTGGGAACCGCACGTCGGCTACTACGTTCCGGTGCGCGGGCCAGCCGGCCAGGCTCGACTCGACCCGACCCTCGTGGTCAGGGCACTGCGACCGATCGTGGAAGCCCCCGAGGTCGAGATTGTCAACCAGAACATCAAGTACGACATGCTGGTCTTGCGGCGGGCCGGCATCAGGTTGCGGGGGCTGGGGTTGGATCCCATGGTGGGCAGCTACCTGCTGGAACCCGGGGCCCGCAGCCACAGCCTCGACGAACTGGCGCGCAAGTACTTTCAGCATGAGATGATTCCTATCGCGGGGCTCATTGGAAAGGGCCTGTTCCAAAAACGGATGGATGAGGTCGATGTTCCACTGGTCGCTGAGTACGCGGCCGAAGACGCTGAGGTTGCGCGGGAGGTGTCGCAGTTGATCGGCGGCGAATTGCGCCGGCAGAAACTGTGGGACCTGTACTGGAACCTCGAGCGGCCGTTGATCGAAGTGCTCGCCGAGATGCAATACAACGGCATCCGGGTCGACGTGGGGCAGTTGCGCGAGCAGAGCCGCGACATCGAATCGCGTCTGGCAGGGGTCCGCGAGCAGATCTTTTCGCTGGCGGGGCGCGAGTTCAACATTGATTCGCCCAGGCAGCTACAGCAGGTGTTGTTCCAGGAATTGAAACTGCCGGTCGTCAGGAAGATCAAAACCGGCGCCAGCACCGATCAAGACGTGCTCGAACAGCTCGCGCCCTTGCACCCCCTGCCCTCGAAGCTGGTCGAACACCGTGGCTTGACGAAGCTCAGAAACACCTATCTCGACGCCCTGCCGGAACTGGTCAACTCGCAGACCGGGAAGCTGCATACGTCGTTCAACCAGGTCGTTGCCGCGACGGGGCGGCTCAGCTCGAGCGAACCGAACCTGCAGAATATTCCGATCCGAACGCCTGAAGGCCGGCGCATCCGCAGGGCGTTTTTGCCTGAAAGCGCCGACTGGCGGCTGGTGTGCGCCGACTACTCGCAGATCGAATTGCGCATGCTGGCGCATTTCAGCGGCGACCCGGTGCTGGAAGAAGCTTTTCGCCAAGGAGGCGACGTTCACACGGCCGTCGCCGCTGAAGTTTTCGGCGTGCCGCCCGACGCGGTCGATTCTGAGATGCGGCGGATGGCCAAGGCGGTAAATTTCGGAGTGATCTACGGGCAAAGCCCATTTGGGCTGGCAACCAACCTGGGCATTCCGCAGGCCGAAGCGGCGGCCTTTATCGACAACTACTTTGCCCGCTATGCCGGCGTCGACCGCTTTCTCAAAGAGCTGCTCAAGCGCTGTGCGAAAACGGGCTATGCGACGACTCTTTTGGGCCGCAGGCGCGCCATCGCGGGGGTTCGGGCCGTTCCCCACCCCAACCGGCAGCGGAACCTGCCGGAACGCACGGCGATCAACACGGTCATTCAGGGGTCTGCCGCCGACCTGATCAAACAGGCGATGATCAATGTGTTTCGGAGGCTGGAATCTGAAGGTCACCCCGCCCGGATGCTGTTGCAGATTCACGACGAGCTGGTGCTGGAGTGCCCGGCTGAACGCGTCGCTGAACTCGGCCAACTGTTGCGGCACGAGATGGAAACCGCCATGCAGCTCGACGTGCCGTTGAAGGTCGATCTCGCGGCGGGAACGAACTGGCTGGAGGTGGAACCGTTGGAGGAAGTGGCATAGCTGCCGGCGCCATATCTTCGGCGAATCTGCCGGAATGCGGCCGACCGAAAGGCGATGGCGCGCGTCAGAAGGTCAATCGCATTGGTCATCGACACGACCATTGAAAGCAGACAGGAATCAGAACCACATGCCGAACCTGCAGGAAAGATCGGGCGGCTACGCCGTCGCCGTAGCGTCACTTTCGGGCTTCTACATTGCAGCGATCGAAGAGACGGTCTCGGAGGCCGAGGCGCTGGCCAGGCACCTTGCCGAAGAGGGACGGGTGAGCAGTTTTGTGTTCTTCACCGACGTGGCATTTGTGTGGGAGTAGGCAGGCGTGCCGGTCAGTGGTAGCGGTAGGGTGCGCCGAGCGAAGCGAGTCGCACCGCGAACAGAAAGTCGGCTGGAACGGTGCGTCTGCGCTCCGCTGGACGCACCCTACATCCTCGCGGGAGGTGTGGGCGCGGCGTTGATGGTCAGTCGCGCGGCTTGCCCGTCAAGAGCTCGGGCCGATCGAGAACCAGGTAGTGCCCGTGGTCTGCGGTGACGATCAACAGAGATTCGTTCCAATTGCTGTGGCGTTCGACCCAGTCGGTGATGACCTTCACTGCGGCGTCGCCGCTGTTGACGGCGCCGATCGACGAGTCGAGATTGTTGTCGTGATTGGCCCAGTCGACCTCTCCCGGTTCGACCATCAGCCAGAATCCGCGCGGGTTTTTCTCAAGCACCGCCAGGGCGGCGTCGGTCATATCAGCCAAAGTCGGGCACTCACGAATATCGGCCGGCGAATAGACGGGTTGCCTTTTCGATGCGCCGATCGTGGGCTGGAAATCGCCGTCAGCAGTTTGGAAGGGCAGACCTCCGCCGGCTGCGGCGACCCCATACAGGCCGAACAGGCGTAGATTCGAGTCAGCGGCGAATCGCGCTGCTGCGAGCAGGGCGTCACGGCCGGGCTGATTTTCGGCCCGCAATGCCACCACATACCGGCCCCCATTGCGGGCATCGATTGCGTGCAGGTCTGCGGCTGTAATCCATTCATTGCCGACCACGAAATTGCTCCCCTGCCCCTGATCTTTGTCGCGTTCGCGGCCGAACCCGCCTCCGATCAGCACATCGACGCCGGGCAAGGGGCTTTCCGGGTGGGCGATCGAGCGAATGCCCAACAGGTCGCGGGTCAGGTCTTGATAATCGCTGCGACTGACGTTGTGTGCATAAGCACATGCCGGCGTGGCATGGCTGACAGGGGCGCTCGAGACAATGCCGATCGACAGCCCCCGCGACTGCGCTTCGTGGGCGACCGTGGCGACCTGCTGGCCAATCGGGTCGACGTTGATCGAATTATTGTAGGTCTTGACGCCGGCGCACAGGGCCGTGGCCGTGGCGGCGGAATCCGGGTAGGCGTGCTCTCCGACGGGATTCTGATCGTCGGCCGATCTGGCGATCAGGTACAGCGGGTCGTCGCCTGGCGTCCAGGGATCTGGCCCGGCCTTGCGGGCGTTGTAACCGCCCGCAAGCTGGCCGCCAGGGTTCAGAACGTTTTGCGCCGTGACGTCGACTTTGGTCTTGTCGTTGTGAGGCGTGACGACCGCCCAACCAAACTGCGAAGTGCCTTGCGCGGTGTAATCTTGAAAATGAGTGCCGGTGCCGCGGCCTGACCGGTACGCCACCTCTTTGCGGTTGTAGATCGCAGTGGCCCAGGTGGTCTGCCAATCCATGCCGTCGAACACCACGAGAAACACATACTTGCGCCCGGCGGCGTACGCCGCTCGCTGGAGCGCCGCTACGTCGGTTTGATCGAGATAGTCGGCCTCGGGATTCAACGTGTTGGTAGGGACGCGGCCGTAGATTCTTCGGAGCCCTGCCTCGCTCCGATACGCGCTGTTCTCGCCGGTGTAGCTGGTCAGGTCGATACCGGGGCCCGCGCCGCGCGTGCCATACGTGTACACGGGAATCAGGCGATTCGTGTGCGTCTGCCAGCCGCGGTAGTTTTCGGGGTCGGGGCCCCAATGCCCGAATTCGGCCCGGCCCGTCTGAATCGCGGATATTTGCAGGTCGCGGAGGAAATCGTCGGGCCAGGCCCTGCTGCTTTCACCAAGGCACCACAGGACCAGCACCGTGCAGCAAACCAGGCGGCAACAAGAGGCGACCATCTTCGGGCGACTGGACCAGGGTTATTGAGCAACTCGGCAACACGACGACGCCGACATCGTATCGAGTCTGACGCGGCCGATAAAGTTTGCCGCAGAAATCAAGTTTGACGGCGCGCCAGGCCGATATCTGCTCTGGGGGCCGGCGTGGCGGCAGGTCGTCGGCTGCGCGATCACAGGGTGGACTCATGTTCGCTCGCACAGTCGCGTCTGGCGCGATACTGATTGTTGCCGCCGTCGCCTGGTCGCGCGGAGCGACGACACTTCCGTCGGCATCGGGCGCCCGAACTCTCGCACCAGGCGTTCCCCATGTCATTCCTGTCCAGGGGCGCATCGGGGCCTGCGACCTCGACTGCGCGGCGGACGACCAGTACGACCTGATTGTCAGCAGCCTCGGCGATGCGGGGCGGACCTATCGGGTGAATCTGCGTGCGGCGCCGATCGAGGGCGTCGAACGCCCTCCTGCTCGATGGGAAGCGCGGTCAATCGGGAAGCCCTACGAATTCGTCGGCACAAAAACCCCGATGAGCGCCGACTCGCCGGATGGCGGCCGGAATTCGACTGCTGAAATCGAACGCCCTGATAGCGCGCCCGCGACGCAACGGAGCTTTTTTCTGCACGTCGCCGATACGTCGCTCGAAGACCCCGGCGGATATGTCGCTGTTTCCACAAGGCTTGTTGACGAAGGGCACCAGGTCCGAATCTACCTTGATCGGCAAGTCGAAACCGGTGACCTGCCACAGAACCTGATCTCGAACCTGCGACAATGCCTCGACGACCTGGTGCTTCCGTTCTGCGGTCGCCTGATCGGGCCGGTGCGAGATGTCGACGATGACGGCAAATTGGCAGTGGTGCTGACGCCGTGGCTCGGGCGTCTGCAAGGGGGTCGCTCGCAGGCCCAGGGCTTTGTGCGAAGTGCAGATTTTTCGCACGCGCTGCCCGCCCCGTTCAGCAATCAGGCCGACGTGCTGTACCTCAATACGCACCTGCCCCAGGGCGCGGCTCTCGAAACGTTGCTGGTGCACGAAGTCACCCACGCTGCATCGATCAGCTTGCGAGAACCCGCCGACGAGCGCCCGAGTGCCTTCCCTCCCGAGCATGACTGGCTGAGCGAGGGAATCGCCCACGTCGCAGAGAACCTGTATGGCGGCGACTGGTCAAACCTCGGCGACCGAGTCGAACGGTTTCTCGAAGACCCCGCCTGCTGCCCGCTGGCGGTTCGCGACTACTATCGGGCGGGGCTCTGGCGCGACCCCGGCTGTCGCGGAGCGACCTTCTTGTTTCTGCGCTGGTGCGTCGACGCCTGTGGGCCCGATCTCTTGCGCCGTCTGGTGCAATCTCCAACGACGGGCGTCGACAATGTTGAATTCTGCAGCGGCACCCGGTTTGCGGCGCTTTACCGACAATTTACGCTGGCCCTCAATGCCGGACATTTGGCGTCGCTCGACCTGCACGATCAATTGGGTGCCTGCCGGCTTGACGGCGTTCGCCGGCTCTCTTGGCGCTTCGACAAACCGGCGCCTGAAATCTCGCTGGGCGGTACGGCGACGGCCTTCGTTCGAATTGATTCGCCGCCAGCGGCAGGCCCGCGTCGCCTGGTCATCGATTCTGACGCGGGAGCCGCGCTACAGCTCACAGTGATTCGCCGCCGCCGATCGTCGGCAAACGCAACCGCTCCTTTTCCAGCCGGTCGTGCAGATACTGCACTGCGGGCCGGGCGACGTGATTGAAGTAGTCCCAACTGTGTCCGCCGTGGCTGGTCGTAAAGTCGTGGTCGAAGGGGATGCCCGTCGAGCTGAGCTTGCTGGCCAGTCGCTCGACCCCTTCGAACCATTCCTCATCGGTCGGGTCGCACAGCAGCAATTGGTGGCGGGGCCAGTTCAACGGATGGATGAGCAGCGTGGCTGTATCCTGACGGGCCGATTCGCGGGTGGGGTACATTTCATCGAGCGGCAGTCCGCGGCCGTGCCAGGTGTGAAAGTCGACGGCGGGGGCGAGCACCACCACCACGGGGAACAGCTCCGGGTCGCGGTATGCGAGTTTCAGTGCGCCCTGGCCCCCCATGCTGACCCCCAGCAGGCCGATACGAGGCGGCGCCACGCCCCAGGTGGAATTCAGCCAGGGCAGAACGTGCTGGCGAACGAACGCCGCCGGGGTCAATTCCGAGTCGAACTCACGACAGATCCGCTCGCCCCACCACGACCGCCTGCCGTGCGGGCAAATGCACCGCAACCCGAAGCGCTCGAATTCGGAGGAATAGGCGTCGTTATTCTTCAGACTAATCTCGGCGTGCCCGTGCAGAAACAGCACGGTGTAGCCCTGCGGCCCCCCACGCGCCGGCTCGAAGACATCGGCCGATTTGCCCGAAATTTCCACTGTGTACCAGGTTCCCATGGGCTCTCGTCACTTTCCGATGCAAAACTTGCTGAAGATTCGGTCGAGCAGATCGTCAGTGTACACGGCGCCCACGATTTTCCCCAACTCCTGAAGAGAATCGCGAATCTCGATTGCTAACAGCTCGTCATCGGCCTCTTCCCGCGCGATCGCCAGGGCGCGATCGAGCGCGACGGCGGCGGCCGCCAACCCTTCACGGCAGCGCACAGCGGTTGTCGCCAAGAGTGGCGCATCGCCGCGCGACTGCCCCGCGCGACGCGCGGCGACCGCCGCCCGCAATGCGCCCAGGCCTTGCCCCGTCTGCGCACTCACGCACAACGGCCCGGTCGGGTTGGCCACCAGATCGGCCTTGGTCGTGGCAAGCAACAACCGATCGTCGGCGCAGGGTAATGATTCTCGGGGCGCGCCGTCGGCAGGTTCGCACCAGACGACCAGCGCAGCAGTCGCGCCGCCGTCGCCCCGCTTCTGTTGCGCGGCTTCCCGCACGCCGCTCGCAGCCAACTCTGCGCCGGCCGTATCGATCAACGTGACGGGCAACCCGTCAAGCTCGATTTCGCATGTCAGGTAGTCGCGAGTGGTACCCGACACTGGCGAAACGAGCGCCGCGTCGGCCTCGACCAGGGCATTGAACAGCGTGCTCTTGCCGGCATTGGAAGGCCCCGCCAGGACGACGGTCGGGCGTGTTGTACCCCGCGACCGCCCGGCGGCCTGGCGCAGCATTTCGACAAGCTCGTCGCGTGCCATGCCGACGCGACCCGCCAGCACCGCGTGTGACACGAACTCGATCGCCTCGTCGGCAAAATCGAGCCCCGCTTCGAGGTCGGCCAGCAAGTCGAGCAGGTCGCCCCGCAGGCGCAATATGCGGTTTGAAACTCCGCCGGCAAGCTGCTCGAGTGCGACGTGCAGGTCGCGTCTGTCGCCGGCGTCAATCACCCCCAGAACCGCCTCGGCCTGAATCAGGTCGATCCGCCCGGAAAGGAACGCTCGCAAAGTGAACTCACCAGGTTGCGCCGCGCGGGCGCCGTGCCGGTACATGTCACCGAGCACGGCGTCGAGAATCGGCGCTGAACCGGGCAGGTGCAATTCCACCAGAGGCTGCCGAGTGTAGCTGCGCCCCCCGGGCCAGGCGCCCAGCTCGGCCGGTACCGGGCGCGAAAACCCCACAACGCGAAGAGACCTCGTGACGCAGCCCGCGCGACGGCCCAAGTCGAATTGTGCGCCGTCCGTCGGGCAAAGCATCAGCTCGGCGATTGCGAACGCATCGCAGCCGCTGACACGTACGATGCCGCGCGCTGCCGAACCCGAGGCACTCGCCAGCGCGGCGATCGTGTCGTCAAGACATGGCAGAGAGGCGTTCACGGTGACAACGTCGAAACACCCAGCGTGGCATCGCTGCAATTAAAGATAGGAAAAAACCACGCAACACACGAAACACACGGAAATAAGGCAGACGGAGATAAATCATTCTCCAGATTCATTTCCGTGTGTTCCGTGGTCAACCTTGCTTATGCACCATGCGGCCTGACCGACCAAAAAGAGTTCAACCACGGAATACGCGGAAGAATAAACTGGTCAGCGGACAATGCGTTCGAATTCAAGATTTGGATAGTGGCCGAAGTTTACGAGCAACCGACCTTCAGCCCGGTCGCCTTGAGGTAATTGTGGACTTGTGCACGATGGTCGGCCGTCAATTCCGAAACGGCCTTGATTTCGACGATAACCAGATCGAAACAGATCAGGTCGGGTATGTAAGCCTTCTCGAGAATTCGACTCTTGTAGGTCAGTTTCAACTCCGTTTTCGCGCGGAACGGCGCGAAGGTTTTCGAGGTTAGCAGCACGAAATAGGTGCGCCTTCTTTCCGTGTGGTCCGTGGTCGAATCTTCTCCGGAGAAGATCACGCCGGCGCCTGCGGGCCAGCGCCTGGCCGAAACCCCGGCCTACTTGCGCTTGCCCGGCGACGCGCGGCGGGCCGACGTCTCTTTTTCGGCTGCCTTCAAGAGCATCGACCAGAACCCCGTTCCGCGGTCGCCATTGCCCTCTTCGGCGCGTTTGCGGCCTTTATTTCCGCGATCGCCGCCGTCGGGAGGCTGCCGCCGATCGCCTTCATCGTCGCCGGAATCGGCGGGGCCGGCGGCGCGAGGTTTTGCTTTCGGCAGGAGTTTCCGTTCGGCCAGCCCCCACAGGCTCGACGCAATGAAGTACACGCACAGCCCCGCGGGCACTTTATAGAACATGACCCCCATGAAGACCATCATGTAGTTCATCATCTTCTGCTGCATCGCCTGTTCGTCATTGGCCGGCGGCGGCATGAACATCTTCTGTTGCACGATGAACAGGGCGATGGTGATGAAGGGCAGCAGGTTGAATTCCTTCCAACCCAGAAACGGCAGTGCGAAGCCCAACGGAAAGAGGGCATCGGGGGCCGCGAGGTTCTGAATCCACAGGAACTTCGCCATCCGCAGGTCGACGGCGTGGTTCAGCGCCTGATACAAGCCCATGAACACGGGCAACTGCAGGAAGATCGGCAGGCACCCGGCCAGCGGGTTGTATTTGTGTTTGCTGAACAGCTCCATCTGGGCCCGCGCGAATTTCTCTTTGTCTTTGCCGTACTTTTCCTTGAGCGCCGCGAGCTCAGGCTGCAATTCCTGCATCTTTGCGGCGCCTTTGGCCTGTTTGATCGACAGCGGAAACATCGCCCCCCGCACGACAATCGTAAGACAGATGATGGCGATCCCCCAACTGCCCGTCACCGCGTGGAAGATCTTGAGCAGTTGCAAGAGCGGCCGGCTGATAAACGCGAACCAACCGTAGTCGATGACCTGGTCGGTGCCCGGGGGAAGCACGTCGTCACGCTTGGGGCCGGCGAACAGGTTCCAGGTGTGTTTGATCGAGTGCTTGCCGGCCGCGTCGTTGCGCGGCGCCAGTTCCAGATCGACCGACGTGACTTCGACGCTGATGTCGGTTTGATTCTTGTTCGGCGGGCCGAGCATCGTTTGCGTGACCGAATTGGCATACCGGTGGTCGTGCTGATCGCCCTCGGGCAGCAGCAGGGCGGCAAAATACTGCACGTCGACGCCCAGGTAATCAAACGGTGTCGTCCAGACTTCGGCCTTTCCATCGGCGATCGTCGCGGCCGTGAGAAAATTGTGGTCGGGCCGGCCGGGGCGGTCGACAAAGCCCACCACGATGTCGCGGTACTTCTGCGTGTTGTCGACGTTTTCCAGAGGCAGGCCCGTGGGGCCTTGAAGCAGATAGTTCACCACATGACGCTTGTCCGACAGGTTTTCAAACGTCAGGTCGAGCTTCAGCAGGTATGCGGGCGCCTCGGGGCCCTGGGGCTCTTTTTTTCCCAACTCGTAGCGCTTCGAGACGCTCACCTGGTCGGACTGCCAGCGGAACGTCACCGCGTGGTGCGGGGGCGCGGCCGGCTCGAGGTCGACCGTCTTCCAATTCGCTGAGGTCGCGCGGGTCGAAAGCTGCGGCAGGGCCGTTTCCAGCGTCCGGGGAATGATGCCATTGCCGACGACTTCGAGCTGCGGATGGGGTTTCGACAGCGCGCGATACCGCGGGTCGCTCAGTTGAATGCTTTCGACGGCGGCGCCCTTCGACGTGAGAGTGACAAGCTGGCGGTAGCCGGCTTCTTCAGAAAACTCGAGCGAACCAAGCTCGACTTTCTTCTCTGGAAATTTCGGCGCCGCAGGAGGGGCTGCGTCACCCGCGAGCGGCCCATCGGCCTTCGGCTCAGCCTCAGCGGCCATTTCAGGTTCTGCGGGCGATTTGTCGGTCTCAGCGGCGCCGACGGCGGCGTCGAGCTTTCCGGGGGCGGCCGCAACGTCTTCGTCGGCCGGTTGGTTCTGCCGCGCGACTTCGTTGTTGGCGACCGGTTTTTTCGCCGGGCGCCCCCAACCGAGCCACGGGGCCACGACGCTGTTCCAGCCGATGAGAATGCCCATCGACAGAACGATGAATAACAGAAAGCGTTTTTGGTCCATGTGCGATATGTGGCGCAAATCGCCCGCGGCGCTGGTCGTCGCGACCGCCAGGTAGAGAGAAGTTGTTGCGTCGCGGGAGGCGACGTCACGACTGAAGTTCTAAGGGCCGGCTCCTACCGACCGTCTCGCAGCCGATCACCGAGGAAGTTATCGAGGTCTGGTATGGCGTAGATTTTGTCGACGGTGGTGTCGATATCATACTCCACGCGTTCAAACGTCAGCCGATTGCCATCCAGAATCACGTACGAACAGCGCCAGTCGCCGTTGCGGGGCTGACCGACCGAACCGACGTTGATCAGGACTTTCTCTTCTCCTAATTCGTAACGGAAGTCGAGATCTTCGGGCCGAAAGAATTTCAGCCCCTCGGTGAACACGCCTGGAACGTGCGTGTGGCCTTGAAAACAGTATCTGGGAACGAGCGCAAAAATTCGCTCCATCTTTCGCTGATTGTAGATATCCTCCGGAAACACGTACTCGTTCAAGGGGTTGCGCGCCGAGCCGTGCACGTAGAGAAAATCTCCCTCACGATGAAACCGGGGGAGTTCTCCCAGATACTCCCAACGCTGCTCGTTGCCGCGCGGGTCTCCTTTCTCAAGCTGCTCGCGCGTCCAGAAGATCGCCCGCTCGGCCCCGGGGTTGAACCCCTCAGGATCGAACAAAGCCCCCTGATCGTGGTTTCCCAGGAGACACAACTGGCACGGCATGATGCGGTCGATGCATTCACGCGGGTTAGGCCCGTACCCGATGATGTCTCCCAGACAATAGACCTCGGTGATCTCTTTCTTACGGATGTCCGCCAGAACGGCCTCGAGTGCTTCGAGGTTGCCGTGAATGTCGCTGATGATCGCTTTCAAGGACGCAACGCCTTCCCAATCGGTGGAGGTTTCGGTGACGAACCCCCAACCCCCTGTCGCAAACGAAGTCGGCAGTGTATTTTAGCGCGGTTTAGGGGGTCAAGTACAGCGGGGTCAGGCGCCAAGCCGCCGGGCTGCGTCAGCCTTTCGTGATGGACGAAACCCGGCGATTCTCGGCTGGCGACGCATTTTTCTCTGTTTCCCATTCCCACCGCGCCAGTTGACCGTCGTGCAGGGCGGAGGCCAGCAATACCCCATCCAGAGCTTCTCGCCGCAAGAGCGCCAGGTCGTCTGCCCCGCGCACCCCGCCGCCGGTCACCAGATGCAAAGTCGGCCAGGCCGCATGAAGCCGCCGGCACAACTCGAGCGTCTTGACTCCAGCCCCGACCCCCACGCCCGCGAGGTCGAGCACAATCATGCGTTCGACGCCCGCGGCGACGGCTTGTTTCGCAATCTCGAAAGCGTCGTGATGGCCCCAGGCCGACCGATCGCCCAACGGCTCGCCCGATTTCAAATCGAGACTGAAGATGACGGCCGCGGGCCCCAGCCGGGCACACATTTCTGCCAGCGACTCTGGGTCGGGCCAGGTCTCAAGGCCGGCCACCACGCAGGTCGCTCCTGCCTGCCGCAGGCGCTCGGCCGTCGCCAGATCGCGCAGACCCGCGTCAATCCACAGGTCAAAACCGTCGTCAGCCAGATCGCGGTACGTCTCCCAGGCCGGCTGATTTCGCAGAATGGCGTCGAGGTCGGCAAGGTACAGGGTCGAAAGACACAGCGCGTCGCGAAAAGCCCGGGCCACATCGAGCGGTCGCACGCTATCGGTCAGGCGGCTCTTCACCGGCCGATATTCATCGCGCCGCCCCGCGACACCCCGCACGACGACGCCCCCCAGCAGGTCCAGCACGGGTACAATATTCATCGACAACCCGGTCCTTGATTACCTCGCAAAATGCCGTGACAATGCCCGCCAGATGACTCACGCAACGCAGACGATACCCGCGCGGACGCGCGGCTGGAAGCGCCGGCTTCGAAGACTTCTCGTTCTGGCAGCCGTTGCCTACCTGATTGTCTGCGGGCTGGTGGGTTACTGGCAGCGCAGCCTGATCTACTACCCGGTGCGCGCGCAGCCGACCGCGCTCGCGGCCGAGGGGGTGCGAACCCGAGGCGCGCAGGTCGAATCGGTGACCGTGAACACCGACGACGGATTGCAACTGCACGGCTGGCGGCTGGTTTCAGACGCTGCCCCCGGCGTGAATGATGCAGGCGCCCCCCTCGAAAGGGCCGCCGGCAGGCCGCTCGCGATCTTTCTCTCAGGCAACGGCGGAAACCGGGGCTGGAGGTTGCCCATCTTTGAACCTCTCACGGCCGCCGGCGCCGACGTGCTGATTGTCGACTACCGCGGTTACGCCGAGAACGGCGGAGACCCGACCGAAGAGGGTTTGGCCCGCGACGCCCGCGCCGTTTGGCGATATGCCGTCGATGACCTGGAGGTCGACCCGCGGCGGATCATCCTGTTCGGCGAATCGCTGGGCGGCGGCGTGGCTGTGCGGCTGGCCGCCGAGCTGTGCGACGCCGGCACGCCCCCGGCCGGGCTCATTTTGCTCTCGACCTTTTCGAGCCTGACCGATACCGCCGCGCTGCATTTTTCGTGGCTGCCGGTCAGGTGGCTATTGCAAGATCGCTTCGATTCGATCAGCCGCATTTCGCGCGTCACCTGCCCGATTCTGTCGATCCACGGCCGGCGCGATTCGATCGTGCCTTACGAACTGGGGCGCCGGCTGTTCGACGCGTGCCTGCCGGAATCGTCAAACGGCATTCCGAAACGTATGATTGATCTGCCCCAGGCCGATCACAACGACATTCTGCGTGCCGACGGGCCCACCTTCCGGCGCGCGGTGCGCGACTTTGTCGATCAGGTTGTGCCTCATTCGCCGCGCGTTGCCGACGGCAACCAGCCCCCGATGCTTGAACAACTGATTCGCTCGCTCACCTACTTTCCCGATCGGGCCCGCGATCTCTCTCCCGCGGCGCTGGGCCTTTCGGCCGAACAATTTCGCCCGGTTGAAATCGAAACGTCTGACCATCTGACCCTGAATGGCTGGCATGTCGCGGCCGACAGAGCAGCCGAAACGGGCGGCAACGGTACCCCGCGCCCGACTGCCCTGTTTTTCTCAGGCAACGGCGGGCACCGCCAATACCGCTTGCCCGAACTCTCGCTGCTGACCGCCGCCGGCGCCGACGCGCTGTTGGTCGATTACCGCGGGTACGGCGACAACCCGGGCAGCCCTTCCGAAAGCGACCTGGCCGACGACGCCCGGACCCTCTGGAAATTCGCGACGACCGGCCTGAGTATCCCGCCGCAATTACTCATTCTTTACGGAGAATCGCTGGGAGGCGCCGTCGCCGTGCGGCTGGCCGCCGAACTGTGCGGCGCAAAGGTCGAGCCGGGGGGACTGGTTCTGCGTTCCACCTTCACACGACTCGTCGACGTCGCCGGGCACCACTATCCGCTGTTGCCCGTGCGGTATGTGCTCACCGAAAAATTCGACTCGCTGTCGCGAATTGGTGAGGTGACCTGCCCGCTGCTGATGTTGCACGGCTCGCGCGACCGCATTGTGCCGTTCCAATTTGGAGAAGCGCTGTTCGCCGCCGCGCCCGATGCGTCGACATCGGGCAGCCCTAAACGATTCGTCGCGCTGACCCATTCAGACCACAACGACGTGCTTCAGGCCGACGGGCGGCTGCTGCAACAGGAAGTTGCGGCCTTCGTGCAGCAGGTAGCCGCGCACGCTTCTTTACCGTAAGGAATCTCAGCCAAACGACGGCATTTGGCGGCAACAACGAACCGCGCGTAAGGCTCAATGGGCGCAGGAGGCGGGGTGTGCAATGAGGAACGTGTTTGGAGAAACGCTGCGCTACCTCGATAGCGCGCTGGAGATTGAATCGCAGCGCGCCGGCCTGCATCAGCACAACGCAACCGCCGGAAGTGTCCGAGAACTGCTCGTGAAGGGGCTGTTGCAGCAATTCCTTCCCGCGTCTGTTTTCGTCGAGACGGGAAAGGTTATCGACTTCGCGGGAGGAATGTCGAAGCAGATCGATATCATTCTCTTCGACGCGCGTGTTCCCTACCTGAGGAGCCCTGGTGGAGTCGGACTTTTCCCCGTTGAAGGCGTGTTGGGTGCAATCGCGGTCAAAACGCGGATTTCGTCAAGCGACGAACTTGTCGACACACTGGAAAACTGTGGGTCGGTGATTGAACGGATGGCTACAGGCGATGCAGACTTCTTGGCTGCAGTTGATCGCAAGATCGAGGAACAGGTTCGTCGGGAGAAGCTGACGCGACTCGAAGCCTACATTCAAGTCATGCACCTTGCGTTTCCACCAACATATGTTTTTGCGATTCACGATGGCCTGTCAGCTGCAGGAATGTGTGATTCGCTGGACGCGTGGTTTCACCGTCCGAAAGATTTCGTCGAGGTAGTCCCTGCGATCCCGCGCATGATCATCGCCGGCCACTGCGTTTCTGTCGCTCACGACGGGATTAATAAGCTCGCGGTCTCGCCATCCGTCGCGATGGCGGCTTCGGATGAATACGGCGCCGCTGGCCGTGTGCTTGCAGGAATCTGGCCGCAGGTGCAACACAGGTGGTCCTGGCTCGCAACCCATATTCTAATGTCCGTTTCGTACCGACTCGGAATCACGCATGACTTTCTGCAAGCGAGGTACAGAATCGACCGGTATTTGCCAATCGAGGAATGCTTTGAGATCGAACGACAACAAGAAGCTGAAGTCTATCACGTACTCTGGAATGGTCGATTCCCTGCATTTCAAGACAGCCGGTGACGGTCAGACACTGGCATGTTGATGGCTTGCGAAGTTACAAAGCGCTAAACCAGGATTTGATCTTGAGTGCCATGAGCTTACGGCGAATTTCGAGAAATTCGTCGTATTGAGGTATTTCTCCATCGAGCATCGCTTCGGGCAAGCAGCTCATCTTCAGATTTTTGCGAAGATCGGCTGCACTGGCCATCCCACCATACTTCTTCTTGCCGCCGTTGCATTGCGCAGCCAGTTCCTTGAAATACTGGTCGGGCGATTTGTCACCAATAGCGATGTTGATCTCGCTCTGGGCCAGCACAAAGTTGGCGATTTGGTTATAGCGGCCGCGCGAGAGGCCCTGCTCCTTCAAATACTGTCTTGGATAAACGTGATGAACGTCGTTGTGGTTTAATAGCAAGTCGAGCACAGTAATGTCACGCGACAAAAATCCCTTGTCGCCGAGCTTCACTTGAGCAGCCTGATAGGCGAGGAAGTACGGGCTCTGTACAGATGAAGTATCCATGAGCTGCGGCAGCATCCCGGTCCAGAAGCTTTCCGGTAGCTCATTCTCAATAACTGACTCGGCGTAACTCGCGAGTCCGCGTGTTTCGATTTGACGGATATCGAAATCGAACGCCGTCTCCGGGCTACCTGCATAGCGTTGGCGCAAGATCGACATGCAATACCAGCGCCGCACCAGCCGCTCCAGGTCGGCCGCTGCCATGCCAGCGGCGCGGCCACGCAGATACACGATGTAGGCGAAATTGACTGCGTTACGGCCGCCGATCAGATCGCTGGTCACGAATCCGGCTGAGCGTAGGATCATGGTTAGCCGATCGAAATGTGTTTTGTTAATGAAGGCGAACACGCCCTTTTTCAGCTTGCCGAACGATTCCTCGGCGATGGCTTCTTCAAATTGTTTTGTCTCAAAGTTTCGCCCCGAGAGGAGCGCCACGAGGTCTTGGAGCCTGCCCCGCCCGAACTCTGACGTGAATGCCACGCGCAGCATATCGGTGTATGTCGGGTCATAGATGTCGTCATTCGTGTCCTTAAGCCAGCGCATTTGCGGTAGGAATTCAGATTCGGCAAAAGCTTTATCACCCTTCTCGATACGCGAGAGGAATTCCGGCGCGACCGCGAGATGGCAAAAGTAGTCGATGGCTTTGCGCAGCAGAGTGCCTCCGTAGGTTTCGTTGACCGCGATTTTCGACATAGCGAAGTCAGCTTGCGACAATTCGGTGCCCGCTGAGTTCACCCGGATGAATATCTCGGTGACAGTCTCGATATCGAGGTCATCGGCCAACTCGATCACGCCAACGTGGTTGTTGATAATCTTGCGAAGCTTCTCTAGGACACGGGACACCTGTCTGCGGTCGACAGCAGGGTTTTTCTCAGCGTAAGCATCAGTCAACTCCGTAAGGCTGGCGTCGGGCGAGAAGACATGCGCCACATCCTCAATCCAGGCTACGTCCTTGCGTATGGCTGGATTGGCGACTTCGAATCGTTCTTCGTGCGGTTGAAACGCAATGCGAATTCGGACTGTCTCGTAATCTTTGGTCAGAACATCGCGGCCGAGCAGCGACGCCATTAGGGCCGTGACGCGCTGTTGGCCATCAATGAGGATGCGCTTCCCTGCTGACGAACTGCCATCTTTCAGTTTCACAGTAGGGTTTCGCCATGCGATGAGATAGCCGATGGGGTAGCCTTGGTAGAGTGAGTCAAGCAGGTTGCGAACCTTGATTGCTTCCCACACGAACGGGCGCTGGATTTCAGGAATGGCAATTTCACCAGACTTGACCCATGTAAGCAGCGTCTCGATTGAGTGTGGCGTGACCGAATAGCGCTGTGTCGACATGAGACCCCTTTTTCACGGTCCAACTGAAGCCACCGGCAGCATTCACTGAGAACGAATGCCGGGTTCCTGGCAGGATCACTCACAGCTGGTTAGGCGTTCCGGCACTCCAGAATACCGTTCGGCGTCTGAGACTCCAGCATCCGGCGCGAATTCCTGGGAAGGCCGGTGCGGCGCGCTTGCCACCACGTTTTAGCTAGGGGCCATTGTCGAGCTGCCCCAGCACGCTGACCATCTCGAGCGCCGCCAGGGCCGCTTCCGACCCCTTGTTGCCCACCTTGCCGCCGGCGCGTTCGAGCGCCTGTTCCATCGACGAACAGGTCAACACGCCGAACAGCACCGGAACGCCAGTTTCCAGCCCGATGCGCATCAGCCCGGCCGACACCTGCTGGTTGATGTATTCGTGGTGGCTGGTTTCCCCCTGAACGACGGCCCCCAGGCAGCAGACGGCGGCGTAGCGGCCCGAGCGGGCCAGTTTCGCGGCGACAATCGGCAACTCGAACGCGCCGGGAACCCAAACGAGCGTCGTCTGCTCGTGCGGCACCCCCTGCTCGCGAAACGTTTCGACGGCCCCTTGCAGAAGCTTTCGCGTCACCAGGCCGTTAAAGGCCGACACGACGATCGCGAAACGCTCGTCGCCGGGCACGTACTTGCCTTGAATGGTGGGCATATGCCACTTCCACAAAACATCGCGTCAGCGGCGCGGAAAAGCCCGGTCGAAATCGGCGTGCTTTCCAATCCAGAACCAGGTAATCGTGCCTCGATCAACCAGTCCGACCGCTCGATAGCCGAGAGTAACACGTACGGACCAGAAGTCAGTATTGCCCTCCAGTCGATGGAGGAAGAGCGCTGGATGTGACGGATCGTCTTGAAATCGCCGATATGCGTTACGAGCGGCTTCGCGAATTCTCTTTGGGAGCTTGCGGTATAGCTGCCAGAATTCTGGGACGGTTGTCGACTTCATTTACAAATCGTCAAGGTTCAGCGGCTTGGCTTTGCCCGCGGCGATCTGCGCCCTGATTTCAGCGGCCTTTTTGGCCAGCGCAGGTCGCGGCGTCGGATCTTTCAGGATTCGCTCCCACGGATCAATCTCGACCTCGGGAAAGACGATCAGAACGTCAACCGGCCCCTCTTCGGGCGGTGGTTCGCAGAGTTTGATTTTTCCCTTCTCGAATTGCGCCTTGATCGCTTTCATACGTTCGTCCCATCCCCTAGCTCAGATTCATACTCAACAGAAATTCGTCGTTCGTCTTGGTGCGCTTCATGCGATTGACGAGCAGCTCCATTGCTTCCACCGGGTTCATGTCGTTGAGCACGCGGCGCAGAATCCACACCCGGCGAAGCTCTTCCTCGGCCATCAGCAGCTCTTCGCGGCGGGTACCCGACTTGTTGACGTCGATGGCAGGCCAGATGCGCTTTTCGACCATGCGCCGGTCGAGGTGCAACTCGGTGTTGCCTGTTCCTTTGAACTCTTCGAAAATCACTTCGTCCATCCGCGAGCCGGTATCGACGAGGGCCGTCGAAACGATGGTCAGGCTGCCCCCTTCTTCGACGTTGCGGGCTGCGCCAAAGAACCGCTTGGGGTGCTGCAGCGCGTTGGCGTCGACGCCGCCCGAGAGGATCTTGCCCGAATGAGGCACTTCGGTATTCCAGGCGCGGGCAAGCCGCGTGATCGAGTCGAGGAAGATCACGACGTCATGGCCGTACTCGACCATTCGCTTGGCCTTTTCGATCACCATTTCCGACACCTGAATGTGGCGGCTCGAAGGCTCGTCGAAGGTGCTGCTGATCACTTCGCAATTGCGGCCCTTGACCTGGCGCTCCATCTCGGTGACCTCCTCGGGCCGCTCGTCGATCAAGAGCATGATGACGTAAGCGTCAGGATGGTTCTTGAGCACGGCCTTCGCGAGCTGCTGCAACAAGATCGTCTTGCCGGCGCGGGGGGGCGAAACGATCAGGCCCCGCTGCCCCATGCCGATGGGGGCCACGATATCGACGATGCGGGTGCTGAACAGTTCCGGCCCGGCTTCGAGCTTCAAGCGCTTCTGCGGATGCAGCGGCGTGAGTTCGTCGAAAGGGACACGTTCTGACTGCAGGTTCGGGTCCTGGCCGTTGATGGCCTCGACTCGCAACAGCGCGAAGTACCGTTCATTCTCTTTCGGAGGCCGAATCTGCCCGGCGACGGTTGTGCCCGTGCGCAGGCCGAAGCGGCGAATCTGGCTGGGGGAAACGTAGATATCGTCGGGGCACGGAAGGTAGTGGTAGTCGGGGCTGCGCAAGAACCCGAAACCGTCGGGCAGAATCTCGAGCGTCCCATCGCCAAACATCAAACCGTTCAGTTTGGTGCGCTCTTTGAGAATCTTGAAGATCAGGTCTTGCTTCTTGAGGCCGGTATACTCGGTCAGGCCCTCTTTGCGCGCCTGCGCCAAGAGCTGCTGCATGGTCATCCGCTGCAGCTCGGCAATGTGAATCTCGCCCCGTTTGATCTGCTCGTACCGATCATCAGATGCCGCCTCGGCGACACGCGCCGGGTCAGCGCCTTCGTCTTGTTCATCGTCTGCGAACACATACTCGGGCGGGTTCGCAGCCGGCGCCGCGCCGTTGGTCGACTGGTCGCCTGTTTCTTCGACGGCGACGTCTCGAGAGTCGTCGCGTTCGACGGTGCCTTTGAACTGACGCAGCTTGATGGGTTTCGACATGACAGGAGCTTTCAGCAACGCGGAGAAGGTAGGTGAGACGAATGAATCGTCGCGAGGGTGTGATGCGCCGCGCAACGGCACGTCAACCGGTCAGCGGGGGAAACAGTTGTGCGGGAGATTTCGTGCGGGGATCAATGCCTGGCTCAGGTACGGGCAGCGCCGACGAGACGATTAAAAATCGCCTCCAGTTGCGATTCGGCGCGCTCGGCCCCCTGAGTGTTGTCGACCACATCGTCGGCCTCCCTGCGTTTGCGGTCCAGCGGAAACTGACTCTCTTCACGGGCCTGCAACTGCTCGGCGGCCCAGCCGCGCGTCTGGCGAACTCGCGCCAGGCGCTGGTCATATTCGGCATCTATATAGATCAAATGGGTGCACATCTTGTGCCAGCCTGCCTCCAGCAGCAGGGCGGCGTCGATGACGATGGCCTCCCATTGCGGGTCGTTGCGGGTTGCGGAAATCTGGTTTCGCAGTTTCTCCGTAATGCGAGGGTGGACAATAGCTTCCAACGCCGCCCGAGCCGCCTTTTGTTCAGCACTAGACCCGAACACTACGGCGCCCAGCTTGCGGCGATCGACCTCTCCCGAATGATCAAACACCTCGGAACCAAATTGACGTCGAATCTGCTCTTTGACGGCTGGTTCGCGCAGCGCCTCGTGACCAGCGACGTCGGCGTCTAGCAGCGCCACGCGATGGTTTTTCTCGAGCGCCCTGGCGAGATGGCTCTTTCCCGAGCCGACCCCTCCGACAAGGCCAATGATCGGAATCGTTCGATCGGCATCAGACACGCGAAATCACGAAACCCGTTTTTTGCGGATGGAGACGTCTTTCAACTAACATTCGACCATCGTCGCCAATCAATGCTATTCCGTGGCCGGTCAGGCGAACTCGATTCGACGGCCACAGAAGCCGCCGCTCGGTCGCTGAGATTTCAGGTTGGGAGTCGCTCGAAAGGGGATGGCTCAAGTGGCGAGAGGGTTGCGGCCGGCAGGCGACGGGAGATAGGCAAATGGTCGTGTGCCCGCCGACCACGCCTGTTATCATGCATCGCGTACCGCGCTTTCGCAAGGGTAATCGTGAAACTTCTGTTGACCAACGACGACGGAATCTTCGCGGCCGGCCTCGCGGCGCTACAGGCTGCGGTAATCGATCTGGGGACGGCGCTCGTGGTAGCGACGGCCGAGTGCCATTCGGGCGCCGGCCATCGCGTCACGACGCGCGCACCGATTCGCGTGCGCCCGATCGACGAATGTCGCTATGCCATCGACGGCACTCCCGCCGATTGCGTGCGGGTGGCGCTCGACCGACTCGGCCCCGACTGCGACTGGGTCTTGTCGGGAATCAATCACGGAGGGAACCTGGGCGCCGACGTGTACATGTCGGGAACGGTCGCGGCCGTGCGTGAAGGGGCGTTGCAGGGAAAGCCGGGCATCGCCGTTTCACACTACCACCGCAAGGGAGTCGACCCGCTCGACTGGCCCCGCGCCACCCGCTGGCTGAAACCGCTGTTACGCGACCTTGTCGCCCGGGGGTGTCCGGCCGGCACGTTCTGGAACATCAATCTGCCCCACCTGCCCCTGGGCGCCCCCGACCCTGAAGTCGTGTTCTGCCCGATTGATCCTTCGCCCCTGCCTGTCAGCTACGAGGCGCTGGGTGACGAATTGCGTTACAGTGGCGACTATCACGAGCGCCGCCGTGTTTTGGGAAGCGACGTCGACAATTGCTTTCGCGGCAAGATCGCGGCGTCGCTCGTAAGTTTGTGAGACGAAGTTGAAAAGTCCGAGCGTCGAAAAGTCAGGGACTCGACAGGCGTGCAAAATCTCTGTGGCCTTTTGACCCTTCGACATTTTGACTTTCAGACTCTGTGACTTCTTCGAGGAGTGCCCTCATGTTCTGCCTCAACGTCTGGCTGACCGTCAAAGACCCGGAAGACATCGGCGCCGTCGCTGGTTTGCTGGCCGAAGCGGTTCAATGGAGCCGTAGCGAGCCGGGCTGTCTGCGATTCGAAGTGTTTCATTCGGAAGCCGACGCGACGAAGTTTCTGCTGGTCGAGCGGTGGCAGCAGAAGTCTGACTGGGAGGCCCACCGCGCGGGCAAGGCCTTCAGCGAAATCTACGCGCCCAAGGTGCTGCCGTTGGTTGATCGCGAGCCGCATATTTCAAGGCTGGTGGAATAGGTCTGTCCTACCGCCTGCAGGTGGTGGCAGCGTGCCCTGCGTGTCAGCGCGCCTGGTGCGCGAGGAGGTTTTCTTTGAGATGGGAGTGCGCCCGCTGACTCGACACTTGGACCGCGGCTGGCCGGCCGTACGAACAACGCTGTGGTACGATAGATCAATGCCCTCGAACCTGGCCCACCGAACGCTGCGCGCCGGCATGGTCGGCGCGGGAATGATTTTCGATGAGACGTACCGGCCGCTGTTCGAGCGGTTGCATGCCGAGGGCCTCTACGATCGCAGATTCGGCCTGGTCGAAGTGCCGCTGGCCGCCGTCGCGACGCGCACCGGAGAGCGCGCGGAAAGCTATCGGGCGGCAGCCGGCCGGCGGATCGCAGCGTTCGTGAGCACCACCGGCCCTGACGCCCTCGCCCAATTGCTGCAGGCCGGCGTGAACTTCGCCTGCGTCGCCACGCCCGACGATCGCCACTTCGAGGCGGCCAAAGCGATTCTGTCGGCCGGCGTACACGTGCTGATTGAAAAGCCCTCGGTTCTGTCGTTGACCCAGCTCGACGAGCTTCTGGCCCTCGCGCGTGAAAAAAACGCGCTCGCCAAGGTCGTCTATCACAAGCTGCTCGACCCCGATCACAAGAAGCTCCGCACGCTGGTCGTCGACGGCGTGCTGCGGCACGTCAACAACGGCTACTGTTCGCTGTTGGAGCCCAGAAGCATTTCGCAGAATCAGTTCGCCCAGTGGATTGAAGGGCGCAACCCGGGCACGTACGTCGCCGTACACTACATCAAGCTGATCGACTTCACCTTCGGAGGCCGCTTGAAGACCGTGCTGGCGACGGGGCAGCGCGGTATCGTCGGCCCGGCCGACGGAAGCACCTGGGACAGTTGCCAGCTACGGCTGATTTATGAATATGGCGATGCAGAAACCAGGGCGGCCCCCAGGGGGCTGCCGCCCCCCGCTCGCGAGGGGGCGTTTGACATTCACACCTCATGGGTTGTGCCTGAGAACTTTCCGGGCTACGTCGAGCAGGAAGTGCAGTTTCGCTTCGACAACGGCGTCTGGAACGCCCATTCGCGCAAGCGCGGCGTCGAGTGGACGGTGGAGGGCCAGACGCCTCTGGAACTGAAGATCACCCCGAACAATCACTACAACGCCTTGTTGATCGAACCGTGGAGCGCGAGGGTGCAGCGCGGCTACGGCCTGGAAGCCATCGAACGGTTCGTACGCGAGGTGGCGTTCGCGGAATTCGGGGGGCCCGACGACGAGAGAGGCCAGCGCATCGCCGCGATGCGGGGCCTCGCATACAACGACCTGACCGCCGATCGGCAGACCGTGGCCGCCGTGCAGGGGCTGGAAGCGATTCTCGCAGCACAGGCGCAGGGCCGACCCGATTGCGTTGTTCGCGTCAACGACGCTCGGGGCGGGCTGGTGCTGTACGACCCGGCGGGAGGCGCGCCGCAAGTCCTGTACGGCCCGCGGGTGTGACGTCCCGGCTTGAGGCGGCACCATTCCGGCTGAAGCCGGAACTACGAACAACTACGACGAGGCCGAGGCCGCGAGGCTGTCGAGAAACTTGCGGGCGGCCATGTAATCGCCGGTCGGCAGGTTGTGGATATTGGATTTCAAAATTTCGATCATTTGCGAAGTGGCCTGTTCAATTCTCATGGCCGTGCCGTTCGCGCTTGTCGTGGCACGAAGCTGGAACAGGCGATCGAGCTCTTTGCGCGGCGCGGCGTACGCGCTATTCTGAAGCAAGTCGGGCCACGTGATTTTGCCGCTGACGGGGTCAAGCGCTTCGCTGCTGAGCGGTTTGGGGAGACCTGCGCGAGCGGCGCGGTTGAGGGTTTCTTGCGAATGCTTGTCGCGTTGGATCTTTTCAGCCTGGTGCGCCTGGTTCTCTTCCTGCATCGCGAAGTAGGTGTCGGTCCACTTTTTTTCGTTATCAATGTATTTGGACCGGGCATCTTCGACGTTCATCATCGCCTTCGAGGTCTGTTCGTTGTACTGGCCTTTCGCCGCAATGACCTGCGACTTCCCCTGCATATAGTTGCCCGCCGCGGTGCCACCGCCGTAGTAGCCGCCATACATCCCCGGATACCCGACGCCGCGATACCCCACACCGCCTACCCCATAGGCGCCTCCGTAACGCCCGTAGCCACCATACCCAGCATGTCCGTAACCACCATATCCCACGCCATCCCAGCGGGCGTGGGCGGGGTCTCCCAGGACATTCAGCACCACGGGCAATGCAACGATGGCGAATAGAACGCAAGCGGCTCGCTTCATGGTCGCAGTCCGTCGTGGGATCGAGAATCAGGGAAGCACGATTCCAAACTCAGCAACGGGCATGAGTTGGCATTAAGAGCGAGCTTCGGCTAGAATTGGAGGTTGTAGCGCGCCTTTGGCGTCGCGTCGCGATTGTACCCATCTCGTCCGTCGCCTTGCAAGCAGTTCGGTTCGGGGCGGCCGCTCTAGATACCTTGAGGCGCCTTCTATCTTCCCTGGTGGAGCAGTTCATGCGCAGCTTTCGCACTGTCGGGATCCTGTTGGGCTTCTGGTGGCTGAGTCCGGCGCTGGCCGCGGAACCGGTTAACCTGCCAGGACTGCTCAAAGACCTCGCCTCTGCACAAGCACTGACGCGCGAGCAGGCGGCTGAAACGCTGGGCAAGCTGGGACCGGTCGCCGCCGAGGCCGTGCCGGCGCTGGCCAGGGCCCTGGCCGACAAAGAAGCCCGGGTGCAGCACGAGGCCCTGCTGGCGCTTTCGCGCCTGGGCCCTGCGGCCGCGGCCGCCGTACCCGATCTGAAGAGCCTTGTCGAGAACCCGCAGTCGAACCTGCGACCGGGCGCGATCGAGGCACTGGGGGCCATTGGTCCTGATGCCGTCTCCGCGACCGAAGCGCTCATCGCCATCGCCAAGGGAGACAATCGCGCGCTGGCGACGGCGGCCGCGTTGGCGCTGGTGCGCATTAATCCCGGCCGGAAGGCCGAAATGGATCGGGCGGTTCCTGTCCTGATGGAATCGCTCAAGAGCTCCCAGATCCAAATTCGAAACGATGCCATTGCCGCATTGGGCGAGATCGGAGGGCCCGCGGTGCCGGCGCTGACCGAAGCGGTAAAAACCCATACCAAAGACGTCTCCACGGCGTCGCGAGCCGCTGCGGCTCTCGCAGTGGCCGGAGCCGCTGCTGCTCCTGCAGTGCCCGCGCTGGCGGATGCCTTAACGTCAACCAACGACGCGTTGCAGCAGCAGGCGGCGCGCGCCTTGGGAGCGATCGGTTCGCCGGCCGGCCCCGCCGTCCCGAAACTGATCGCGCTCTTGTCCAGCAAAGTGGGCGACGTCCGTGCGACGGCGGCTGACGCGCTGGGCCAACTGGGGCCACCGAGCGCCGCCGCCGTGCCCGACCTCACGAAATTGCTCAAGGATTCCGACGTCAACGTTCGTCGCGAAGCAGCCGAGGCGCTGGGCCGAATCGGCCCGGCCGCCAGTCCCGCGGTGACTGACCTTGTCGGCGCCCTTCGCGATTCGGAGGGCGCGGTGACAGTTCACGCAGCCCAGGCCCTGGGGCGCATTGGGCCTGACGCAGTGCGTTCTGTCGCTCTGACTTTGAAGGACCCACAGCTTCGCAAGCTGGCGCTGTTGATTCTGACGGACATCGGTCCTGGGGCAAAAACGGCCGTTCCGGCGCTGGTCGAGCTGCTGGCAGACAAAGACATCGAAATTCGCCGCGAAGCGCTGGTCGCGATAGCGCACGTCGGGCCGGCGGCAACCGCGGCGATTCCCCAATTGCTGGCCGTGCTCAAGGATGAAACAAACCCGGCCCGGGCAGGGGCAGCGTACGCCCTGGTCAAAATCGGCGCTAAAGCCGACGCGTTGCCGATCCTCGCCAAGACGGTGGACGACAGTACCGACGGGCGTCTCCGTGATGTGAGCGCCTGGGCGCTGGTGTCGTTCGAGCCGGCCAATCCGGATTACATCCGCAAGGCCGTTCCCGCGCTGGTCAACGGGCTCTCGCGCGAATTCGACCTGGCCCGCAGCGAATCGGCGTCGGCGCTCGGCCGACTCGGGCCCAATGCGAAAGCGGCCGTCCCGGACCTGGTCAAGGCCTTCGCGAAGGAGACGAGCGAGTCGGTGAGGGCCGAAATCGTCAACGCTTTGGCCGAGATTGGCCCGAGCGCCGCCGAGGCTATCCCAACCGTACTTGTTGCCATGAACGAAGTTGTTCCCCCGATTCGTTACGGCGGCTGCTACGCCGCGGGGAAGATCGGTCCGGCGGCCAAAGACGCCGTGCCGCTGCTGACTAAAAACCTGCAATCTCGCGACGACTACCTGGCAATTGTCAGCGCGTGGGCTCTGGTCAACGTCGCGCCGAACCAGGAAGGTCTCGCCGAGAAGGTCGTTCCCATCCTGAGTCGCGGGTTGAAGCTGCCCGATCCGGAGGCGCGGCGCGATCTCCTGACGGCGCTTGCGACCCTGGGCTCGAAGGCCAAAGCGGCACTGCCGGAGATTGACAAACTCACCCAGGACCAGGATGAAACGGTCCGCAAGGCGGCCGAAGCCGCGAAGAAGAAAATCTCCGGATGAGTGGCGACAAAGATTGGCGCCGCGACCCGCATCGAGCCTACGAGGCCGCCGAATGGGCCAGGCTGTCGAGGAACTTGCGGGCGGCGATGTAGTCGCCGGTCGGGATTTTCTGAATGTTCGACTTCAGAATCTCGATCATCTCGCGCGTCGCCTGCTGGATCGACATGCCCGTCCCGCCGCCGCTGGTGGTGGCCCTGATTTCGAACAACCGTTCGAGCTTCTCCCGCGACTGGGCATACTCAGGCGCCTGCAAGGCTTCCGGCCACTGGATGCGGCCGGTCAGCGGGTCGAGCGCTTCGGAGCTGAGCGGTCTGGGGAGGCCCGACTGCGCCGCCAGCCGCAGCGTTTCGGGCGAGTGCTTTGCGCGCTCGCGCCTCTCGGCGGTTCGTGCTTCGTTCTCTTCACGCATCTGGAAATAGGTGTCGGTCCACTTCTTCGAGTTATCGATGTACTTGCTGCGGGCTTCTTCGTAACTGATGGCGGCACGCGCCGTCGATTCGTTGTATTGGCCCTGCGCCGCGACGACCTGCGACATCCCCTGCATGTAGTTGCCGGCCACAGTCCCACCGCCCCAGCCGCCGCCCCACCCGCCATAACCCCCGAAGGCCGTGACGGCCCCTAATCCGACCGGGTTGAACCAGACTGCGAGCGCTTCTGACGCAGAGAAACAGCAGGCACCGGCGACGATACCCAGGCACAGGGAAAAACTGGTCCGGCTCATGGCGATGGTCTCACGAGGCGTCAGGGTTGTGGGCGTCAAACGAGGAACTTGCCGCAGCTTGCAAAGCGGATGGAATTCGAGTCATTCGTGCTGTAGAATGCGGGTCGCCAAACTCCAATTGCACGCCGATTTTAACGCAAATCCACCCGCGAAGGCAAGCAGCCGCGCGACGCATTCGCACGTGCGCCTGCCGGGGCGACCAGTTCACCATCAACTTTGATGCGGAGCACTCCATGCGCAAGTTGACTGTCGTTGTCGTCGTCTGTGCGTTCGCCTGTGCGGGTTGGGTTCAGGGGGCTGAACCGATCGACATGCAGGCACTCTTGCGCGATCTGGCGTCTCCTACGGCGCAAGTCCGCGAAAGGGCCGTCGAAACACTGGGCCATCTCGGGCCGGCGGCGACCGAGGCGGTTCCGGCGCTCGCCAGGCTGCTCGACGACCAGGACCCGCGCGTGCGTCACGAGGCGCTTCTGGCGCTCGAGCAGATTGGCCCCGGGGCCAAGGCTGCCGTCGCGGACGTCATACGCGTGCTCGAAAAAGGGCCACCGTCGATGAAGCTGGGGGCGATTCACGTACTGGGGGTGGTCGGTGCCGACTCTGAGTCGGCCACGCCGACTCTGGTCGAGATCGCCAAAGGCTCCGACCAATCGCTCGCGACCGCTGCCGTACTGGCGCTGGTTCGCATTCATCCCGGCAAACCCGAAGATTTGCAGCGGGCAGTTCCGGTGCTGATGAAGTCGCTGCAAAGCTCCTCGTTGCAGGTTCGCAACGATGCCGCCGCCGCATTGGCCGAACTGGGCCCGGCCGCCGTGCCGGCGCTCGTCAAAGCGGTCGAAGCGCACTCGTCGGATGCTTCGACGGCGGCCCGCGCAGCGGCGGCGTTGACGATGATGGGCCCTGAAGCCGCGCCCGCAGCCGACGCGCTCGTCACCGCCCTGGGCTCGACGAATGAAGGCGTGCAAGAGCAGGCGGCGCGGGCTCTGGGGGCACTGGGGCCTGCGGCAAAGGCGGCCGTTGCAAAACTGAAAGGTTTGCTGTCGAGCAAAATTGCGAACCTGCGCGCCACGGCGGCTCAGTCGCTGGGGATGATCGGCGAACCGGCGCTCGACACGGCCCCGGAGCTTTCGCGGCTCTTGCGAGACCCCGACGAACGGGTGCGGCGCGAGGCCGCCCGGTCGTTGGGCGAACTGGGGCCTAAGGCCAAGGCGGCCATTCCCGCGTTGATCGAGGCGCTTCACGATTCTCAGGGCGCGGTCACGATGCACGCCGCCGAGGCGCTGGGTCGAATGGGCGCCGCATCAACCGATCTGCTCGCGGCGCAGTTGAAAAATGAGTCGATTCGTCCGCTGGTGCTGATGGTTTTGGCCGAAATCGGCCCCGGCGCGAAAGCCGCGGTGCCGGCGCTACGCGAATTGCTGCGCGACAAAGACCCGGAAATCAAGCGGGGGGCGGCGATCGCGCTCGCGCAAATCGGCCCGGACGCGGCGGCGGCCGTTCCCGAGCTGTTGGGAATTTTGAATGACGAGAAGAGCCCGGTACGGGCCGCGGCCGTGTACGCGCTGGTGAAAACCGGCGCCAAGACCGAGACGTTGCCGATTCTGCTGAAGACCGTTCAGCAGTCGCAAGATAAGCATTTGCGCGACGTGAGCGCCTGGGGCCTGGTGACGCTGGAACCGGGCAACTCGGAATACATGAAGGTGGCGATCCCCAGCCTGGTCAACGGGTTGTCGCATGAGATGCCCTTGGCGCGTCGCGAGGTGGCTGTGGCGCTCGCCAAACTGGGCAAGGCGGCCGCCTTCACGGCCCCCGAAGTCGCCAAGGCGCTGGCGAACGAGAAAGACCCGGTGGTGCGGAATGAGTTGTTGATTACGTTGACCGAGATTGGTGCGCCGCCCGAGACGGCGCTGCCGATTATTTTGCAGGCGATGGCCGATTCGAACCCGATGATGCGTTACACCGCCTGCTACGCGGCCGGAAAGATCGGGGCGCCGGCCGGCAGCGCCGCAGCTCAGTTGACGAAGAACCTGTCGGGTCACGACCCGTTTTTGGCGATGGTCAGCGCCTGGGCGCTCGTTTCCATCAACCCGCAGCAACCGGGGCTCGCCGAAAGCGCCTTGCCGCACCTGCAAAGGGGCCTGAAACTGCCCGACCCCCAGGCGCGACGCGAAGCGCTCAAAGCGATTTCGGTGCTGGGCCCCAAGGCGAAAGCGGCGCTGCCCGAAATCGACAAGCTGTCCAGCGATCAGAACGAAGAAGTCCGCAAGGCGGCCGACGCCGCGAAGAAGAAGATTTCGGGCTGAAGCGGCCCCGAATGACAACCCCGATCCAATTCGCCGGCGAGGAGCAGTCGAATGCGGCCCGCCGCGTGGTCGCCCGGCGCGAAGCGGCGGCCCAGCGCACATTCACCCCCAGCCAACTGGTGATTGCTCGGTCGGCGGGCGTGTTCCATTGGACCCCCGAAGGCCGCTGCCTGTACGACTACACTTCGGGCGTCCTGGTCGCCAATCTCGGGCACAACTCGCGCCGCTGGTGGCAGCGGATTGCGGAGCGCATGGGGTGGGCCGGCGAGTTGTTTGACGGTGGCCCCGAAAACGCCGTCATGCACGATGCCCCCCGCGAACTGCCAGGCGCCCGCCTGCCCTTCGTCGCGAGCGTGCCCCTCACGGCATACAATGCCATTACGCTGCTCGAAGCCGAAGCCGCCCGGCGACTGGTGCACAGCGTGCAGGCGTGCCCCGGGGGCGGTCGGCTCGATCGCGTCCTATGGGCCGCGTCGGGGTCAGAGGCGATCCAGAAGGTGCTCTGGGCCTGCCTCAATCGAGATTCGTCGCGCGACCTGATTGTCGCCACCCGCTACGGCTTTCACGGGAAAAAAGGGCTGGCGGGCGCAGTCACCGGCTGCGAGGCCGACCCGGGTCGCGACCCGCGCGTGGTGTTCATCAGCTTTCCAATGGCTGAAGTCGAAGATTTCTCGAAGACGGCCGCGCCTGTCGACCTGTCGCGGTATCAGCTCGAATTGCAGGCGCTCTCTGAGCGGCACGGGCGGCGGCTCAACTGCCTGATTACCGAGCCCTATCTGGGGGGCGCCGGCAGCTATCATCCTCCGCCCGAGTATCTGCGGCTGCTGGAGCGATTCTGCCGGGAACACGACGTGCTTCTGATTCTCGACGAGGTGCAGTCGAATTTCGGGCGCACCGGCGCGATGTACGCGTTCGAAACGTACGGGTTGGAGCCTGACTTCGTGGTTCTCGGCAAAGGGCTGGGGAACGGCGTGCCGGTGGCTGCGGTCGTGGGGCGCGGCGATATTCTCGCGAAGCTCGACTACGGGCTGGCGTCCGATACCTACAGCGCACATCCGCTGGGGTGTGCCGCCGTCCTCGCTACGCTCGATGAATTCGAATCGACCGACGTGCTGGCGCATTGCCGGTCGCTCACGCCGATCTTTCGAGCGGGGCTCGAACAGTTGAAAGAGACTGGGCTGGTCGCGAAAGTGCGGGGCGAAGGAATGGTTTTTGGCATCGAGTGCTGCGAGTTCGGCGGGCTGACCGGCGCACGGGTTGCCGTCGAAATCGTGATGGCGGCGTATCTTGGCAACGATCAGGGAGAGGGGCTGCACCTGCTCGGGCCCTTGGCCGGCAACGTGATTCGCATCAGCCCCCCTTTGGTCATCACGCAGGACGAAGCCCGCCGGTCGCTCGACCTGCTCCACACAATCGTCAATCGTCTGGCCAAACGGCTGCGGCAGAGGCACGAGTCGGCCGCCCCCGGTCAATGACGCAACGTCTTGATCCAGGCATCTTGCGGGGGCTCGCACGTCCGGCCTGGAGAGCGCCGCACGAATAACCGGCGGCCGCGTCATGCCCCGTTGTCGCCCGCGAAGCACGCCCATCGCCCCGAGGGGCGATACAATCGAGCTTGAACTTTGTCACAGGGGTGAACCTTACGACGGCGGGGTTGCTCTTGACGTAAACTATCACCGCAACGATAGTTTGCGTCCCCGGGCCGACCCACGCGTTGCCACTGGTGGGCCGGGAAGACGACTGCGAACGCCGCCGCGCTGGGTGTGTGCTGTCCCTCTGTTCTTCTGGCCGCTGATTACTGTCCTGTGCCGCTCTGAAATGTCCGAGCCCGACCGATTGGAACTTGCCCGGCTGGAGAAGCTTCGCGCGATCGAAGCGCTGGGGGTTGATCCGTGGGGCGCGCGGTTCGACGGTCATCAGCCGATCAGCGAGGCCCGCGCGCGGTGCCCCGCTGAATCCGGGGTCGCCGGCCCGACCGCGCGCATCGCCGGCCGGATCATGCTCCGCAACAACAAGGGGAAGCTCAAGTTCTTCCACGTTCAGGACTGGACCGGCCGCATTCAGGTCATGTGTTCGAAGGCCGATTTCAGCGAAGACCAGTGGAAGCTGATCGAGCTGCTCGACCTGGGCGACCTGGTCGGCATCGACGGCAGCCTCAAGCTCAGCAACACGGGCGAAAAAACCGTCGGCGCGAACCAGGTGACAATCCTTTGCAAGTCGCTCGCGCAGCCGCCTGAGAAATTTCACGGCGCCAAAGATGTCGAGCTGCTCTTGCGGCAGCGGTACATCGACCTGATCTATAACGAGGCCGTGCTGGCGCGGATGCTGGCCCGCGAGAAGCTCATCGGTTCGGTTCGGCAGACGCTGCGCGAGCGCGGGTTCGTCGAGGCCGAGACGCCCGTGCTGCACGCGATCGCCGGAGGGGCCGCCGCCCGGCCCTTCGTCACCCACCACAACGCGCTCGATATGCCCTTGTACCTGCGGATTGCGCTCGAGCTGCACCTGAAGCGGCTGATGGTGGGAGGGGTCGAGCGGGTGTACGAAATCGGCCGGGTGTTTCGGAACGAGGGAATCGACAGCACACACAACCCCGAATTCACGATGATCGAGCTGTACCAGGCGTACGGCAATTACGAGACGATGATGGACCTGACCGAGGCGCTGTTCGCCAACGCGATCGGGGCGATTTCGAGTTCCCCCCCTTTGCAAGGGGGGGCTTGGGGGGGGCAGTCGGACGAAGTTGGCACACCGACCAGCGGCGCCTCAGGGGGCTTACGCCCCCCGCTCGCCAACCCGTTCGTCAGGCCCTGGGGGCACAAGACGATCGACTACTCGCCGCCGTGGCCTCGCAAGAAATACGCCGACCTGTTCCGCGAGTACGCCGGGTGCGACCTGCACGACGCGGCCGCCGTGGCGGAGGTCGCGAAGAAGCACAACCTCCCCACCGCCGGCAAGCACCCCGACGTCATCGTCAGCGACGTCTTTGAAGAGGTCGTCGAATACCACTTGCAGGGGCCGGTCTTTGTGATCGACTACCCGGCCTCGATCTGCCCGCTCACCAAGCGCAAGGCGGGCGAGCCTGACATTGCCGAGCGGTTCGAGCTGTTTATCGACGGCATGGAGCTGGCCAACGCCTACACCGAGTTGAATGACCCGCGGCTGCAGGAAGACCTGTTTCGCACGCAACTGGCCGGCCTCCCGGAAGAAGAGAGCATGGCGAAGATGGACCACGATTTTGTCCGGGCGCTGAAGGTGGGAATGCCCCCGGCCGGTGGGTTGGGGATCGGCATCGACCGGATGGTGATGCTGTTGACCAACAGCCACAGCATCCGCGACGTGATTTATTTTCCGCTCTTGCGACCCGAAGAGGTGTGAAGCCATTTAGCCGCGTCGCTCGCGACGCGCGTCTCGCGATCGTCAGGGATCGATCAGCAACCGCCAAAGGACTGGCCCTATGTACAAACTGCTTCTCTGCTCCCGGTACCTCAAGACGCGCTATATCGCGCTGGCGAGCATCATCAGCGTGATGCTGGGGGTGGCCACGATGATCGTGGTCAACAGCGTCATGGCGGGGTTCAGCTCGGAAATGCGCGAGCGGATTCACGGTATCCTCGCCGATATGGTGATCGAGTCCAACAGCATGGATGGCACGCTCGACCCCGACCGGCAGATGAAGCTGATCCGCCAGGCCGCCGGCGAATACATCGCCGCCATGAGCCCCACGGTCGAGGTCTACGGCATGCTCACCTTCAAGTACGCCGGGCAATACATTCCCAAGCCGATCACGCTGATCGGCATTGAGCCCGCCAGCAAGTCGAAAGTCGGCACGCTCGCCGATCACCTCGAGAATTACAAAGAGCAGACAAACGACGAGGGCCAGGTCATCGGCAAGGCCCCGCGGTCGGCAGACGAACCTCCCAACTGGGACCTGCTCCCCGGCTATCTCGAATACCGCCGGCGCCGCAAAAGCGCCCCGGTGTTCGAAGAAGACCCCGAGATACATGCCGCGGCGCGGAACCCGGGGGATGAAGTCGACCCGAGCGATTTGCTCGGCGGAGGGATTGGCGGAGGCGGCCGCGACGAGCCTGTCGACCCGGCCGCTCCCCTCCCGGCCCGGGTCTACATCGGGTCACAGCTTGTCAGCTTCGGCTACCCGGACAAGGAAACGGGCAAGATCAGGCTCGTCCCGATGGTGATTCCGGGAGACGACGTGCGGATCAGCACAGTCAGCGCCGGGCAACCTCCCGAGCCGCGGCATTTCGACGCCACCGTCGTCGATATCCTGAAAACCGGCATGAGCGAATACGACAACAGCCTGGTGTTCTGCAACATCGAACAACTGCAGATGGTCCGTGGCATGTACGACCCCGATTCTGCGCGCGACCCCATCACGGGAAGAACCGACCCTGAAAAGTGCATCAAGGCCATCACGACAATTCAGATCAAGCTCAAGAACTATGCCGACGCCGAAAAGGTCGCCGACAAACTGCGCGAGGTGTTCGAGCCGGGAAAATTCCGGATCAACACCTGGGAGGAAAAGCAGGGGCCGCTCCTGGCTGCCGTCGAGATCGAATCGGCGATACTCAATGTGCTCTTGTTTCTGATCATCGCCGTGGCCGGGTTCGGCATTCTGGCGATCTTCTTCATGATCGTCGTCGAGAAGACCCGCGACATCGGAATTCTCAAGTCGCTGGGGGCCAGTTCGCGCGGCGTGATGTCGATCTTTCTCAGCTACGGCCTGTCGCTGGGGCTGGTGGGAAGCGGCGTGGGGGTCGGCGTGGGGCTGTTGTTCGTGCGGTACATCAACGAGATCGAAGACGGCCTGACGTGGCTGACCGGCCGCAAGGTCTTCGACGAAACAATCTACTACTTTCCCAGCATCCCCACGCGCGTGCATGCGCTCACCGTGCTGTGGGTGGCCCTCGGCGCGATGGCGATTGCCGTGCTGGCGAGCATTCTGCCGGCCCGCCGCGCGGCGCGATTGAACCCCGTGCAGGCTTTGAGACACGAATAGGAGTCGAGTGTTGCGGAGACTACTGGCGGGCTGACGCACCTCCGCTCGCCTGACTGACCCCACTTCTGCTACCTTCACGAGTACGTCCCATGCTTGAGACGATCAAGATGCCGCAGACGCACATTGCCGCCAAGGCCGTCGAAAAGACCTATCGCAAGGGAGAGCACCAGATTCCGGTGCTGCGGGGGGTGGATATCGAAGTGCGCCGCGGCGAACTGGTGTCGATCGTGGGGCAATCGGGCTCGGGCAAAAGCACGCTGTTGCACCTCTTGGGGCTGCTCGACGCGCCCGACGTCGGCGAAGTAACGCTCTACGGCCACCGCATCGACGACCTGCCGGCCGCGTCGCGCGACGAGTTGCGCAACCGCGTGTTCGGGTTCATCTTTCAGTTCTATCACCTGTTGCCCGAATTGAGCGTGATGGAAAACGTGCTGGCGCCGTTGATGATCCGCCATTCGGCCTGGGAATACTGGAAGAACCGCCGCGCGTTTCAAGATCAGGCCCGCGAGCTTCTGGCGCGGGTGGGGCTGGAACATCGGCTGACCCACAAACCATCGGAGCTTTCGGGGGGCGAAATGCAGCGGGCGGCCATCGCCCGGGCGCTGATGGGGAACCCCGAATTGCTTTTGGCCGACGAACCGACCGGCAACCTCGATTCGGATACGGGCCGCGAGATTCTCGACCTGTTGATCTCCTTGAACGGCCGCAACGAGCTGACTATCATCATGGTGACTCACGACGATGCGATTGCGCGGGCCGCGCACCGTATCGTGCGGCTCTCAGAGGGCCGCCTCGAAGCCTACCACGGCGCCCCCGAGCGCGCGATCGCCAACTGAATTCCGTTCATGCCTCAGGTCTACATCAACGGGCGGCTCGTCGACAAAGAGCACGCCACCGTCAGCGTCTACGATCACGGCCTGCTCTATGGCGACGGCGTGTTTGAAGGCATCCGGGTGTACGGCGGCAAGGTGTTTCTGCTGGCGGAACACATCGACCGCCTGATTCACAGCGCGCGGGCCATTCGCCTCGAAATTCCTCTGACCAAAGCCGACCTGATGGCGGCCGTCAACGGCACCGTCGCGGCCAACCGGCTCTCAGACGGCTACGTGCGGCTGGTGGTGACCCGCGGCGCAGGCACGCTGGGTCTCGACCCGCGGAAGACTTCCGACCCGCAGGTCATCATCATCGCCGACATCATTGCGCTGTACCCGCCCGAGATGTACCAGCAGGGGTTGAAGCTGGTGACGGCCAGCTCGATCCGCAATCATCCGCAGGCGCTTTCGCCGCGCATCAAATCGCTGAATTACCTGAACAACATTCTGGCGAAGATGGAAGGAGCCGACGCCGGGTGCGTCGAAGCGCTGATGCTCAATCACAAAGGCGACGTCGCCGAGTGCACGGGAGACAACATCTTCGTCGTGCACAAGGGGGTCCTCAAGACGCCGCCCACCGACGCCGGCATTCTGGAAGGCATTACCCGCAACGCCGTCATCAAGCTGGCGCGTGAAGCCGGCCTGACGGTGCTTGAAACGACGCTCATCCGCCACGACATCTACGTGGCTGATGAGTGCTTTTTGACGGGCACTGCGGCCGAGGTGATTCCGGTCGTCAGCCTCGATGGCCGCGCGATCGGTTCGGGCCAGCCCGGCCCGATCACCCGCGACCTCTTGGCCCGTTTCCAGAAGCTGACCCGCGGGGGTTAGGCGTTCGTGGTACCGGCTTCAGCCGGCGTAGGGTGCGTCCGCGCAGCGTAGACGCACCGTGCGCTGTGCTCCATGTTCACACGGTGCGACAGCGCTGCGCTTGTCGCACCCTACTTTTTCTCTATGTGGGAAAGTCGCCGGCCAGACGCCTCGAATAAACCGGGGCGCCCGTTGATTTTGTCTGTCGAATTTGCGGCTCTGCCGTGAGTATCATCACGGTGAGCCTCAATGCACGATCTTCCTGCAACCCGGCACAGCCTGCTGGTTCGCCTCGCCGACCCCACGGACCGCGAGGCGTGGGGCGAGTTCGCCGCCATCTACGAACCGGCCGTCTATCGGCTGGCCCGCTCGCGAGGCCTGCAGCATGCCGACGCCCTCGATCTCGTCCAGGAAGTTCTCTGGGCGGTGGCGCAGGCGATCGAGCGGTGGACTCCTGACCCGGGCCGGGCCCGGTTCCGCACGTGGTTGTTCCGCGTCGCCCGCAATCTGGCGATCAACGCTCTGACGCGTGGCGGGCGGCTACGGGGTTCGGGCGATAGCGGCATCCAGAAGCTATTGGCTTCGATTCCCGCCGAGCTGGAAGAAGAGGTCACGCTGTACGACGTGGAATTTCGTCGCGAAGCGTTCCGCCGGGCCGCGGATTACGTCCGGCAGTATTCCGATTCCGCGGCCTGGGAAGCGTTCTGGCTCACCGCCGTAGAACGTGTGGCGGTTGCCGAAGCGGCCACGAGGTTGCAGACCACTCCCGGCGCCATCTATGCGGCCCGCGGGCGGATCCTGGCCCGGTTGAGAAAATACGTCGAGAAATACGAAGGACGGTGAGGCGTATCCCAATGGCCCACGCTGACGCGCACATATCGCCCGAACGTTTCGAGCGGCTTCTCGCGCGCGACGCGCCCGACGCCGACGAGGCCGCCCTCGCGCAGCACCTCGAAGCGTGCGCGGTCTGCCGCGACGAGCTCGAACGGACCGCCGGCGCTCCCGAATGGTGGCGCGACGCGGGGCGCTACCTGGGTCTGGAATCGCAACATGAAGCGCGCGACGACCTCCAGCCCGATGACTTCGCGCTCGAATTTCTGGCCCCCACCGACGACCCGGCCATGCTGGGGCGCGTCGGCGCGTACGAAATTGCCGGCGTGATCGGCCGCGGGGGCACCGGCATTGTGCTCAAGGCGTTCGAGCGGGCCCTCAATCGGTTTGTCGCGATCAAGTTGCTGGCGCCGCATCTGGCAACAAGCGCCGCCGCCCGAAAACGGTTCGCCCGCGAGGCGCAGGCCGCGGCTGCCGTCGTTCATGAGCACATCGTTCCGATCTACGCCGTCGATGAGCATCAGGGGCTCCCCTACATGGTGATGCGGTATGTCCCAGGTCGGTCGCTGCAAGAGCGTCTCGACCGGCAGGGGACATTGGGCCTGCGCGAGGTGCTGCGGATCGGGTTGCAGACCGCTTCGGGTCTGGCCGCCGCACATGCGCAGGGGCTGGTCCACCGCGACATCAAGCCGGCCAACATTCTGCTGGAGCATGGCGTCGAACGGGTTTTGCTGACCGACTTCGGCCTCGCCCGCACGGTCGACGAAGCCAGCCTGACGTGCAGCGGGATGGTCGCGGGGACCCCGCAATACATGGCCCCTGAGCAGACCCGGGGTGAAGCGATCGACCATCGCACCGACCTGTTCAGCCTGGGAAGCGTGCTGTACGCCATGTGCTCGGGGCACTCTCCCTTTCGGGCCGAGACCACTATGGGGGTCCTGCACCGCATCTGCACCGAAGATCCGCGGCCGTTGCGGCAACAGAACCCGGAGATTCCCGAGTGGCTCGAGCGGATCATCCGCAAACTGCACGCGAAGCAGCCCGCCCGCAGGTTTCAGTCGGCCGCCGAAGTGGCGGAAGTTCTGGGGGGCTGTCTGGGCCGGCTCCAGCGGGGAGAACCGCTTTCCGACCCGTGGTGGCGGCGCGTCGGTCAGGAGATCGGCGACACCTTGGCTGCACGACCGCGGCTGGCGCGGGGGGTCGCCGCGGCCGTCGCGCTGATTGCTGTCGCGGCCGCCGCGGTCTGGTACGCTGGCTGGCCCTCGCGGCACGTCGTTGAAGGCCCCGCGGCAAACAGTGCCGTTGAGGAAAGCACCTCCGCGACGAATGGTGACGAGGGGCAGGTGACGGCCGAAGCTGGCGGCCTGGGTTGGCAACCGCGCGCCGCAGACTTCGATGAATTGCGGCAGAGGGTCGAGCATGCCGAGCGGTCGCTGTTGACCCCGACGGCCGAGCACTCGGACGACTGGTCACCAGTTGTGAAGGACCTTCGCCAGCAGCTCGACCGCCTGGAGCGCGAGTTGCCCGAGGCGACAGTCCGCAATGATTCGGAATGAACACAAGGCACTCAGAGCGGCGTAGGGTGCGTCAAGCGAAGCGTAGACGCACCGTGCGCTGGACTGCAACTTGAACGGTGCGACGGCGCTTCGCTTGTCGCACCCTACTTTTCTTTTCTGGAATCGGGAGACTCACGCCATGCGTAAGAGACTATGCATCGGTTTGCTGATCGCGGCGGCTTTGACATTGACGATTGCGCTCCGTGACGGGGCGGTCGCGCAAAACAAGAAACCTCTGGCAAGTTCGCTTGATGACGTGGCCGTCGCGCAGAATAAGAAGCCCGACCCTGCGGCATTACCCCGGAGAGTGGGGCATGGGATGATTACAGGAGTTGTTGATCCGGCTTCCCTTGAGAATTTGCCCGGAGGATTTGGGGGTATGCTTTCCTCAATGATGGGCGGTGCAGGAACGATGGGCGGTGTCGGGCAAGCAGACCCGTTGGTGCTGCAGGACATGGTATTGGAACAGCAGGTGAACAAGCACGTTTCAGCGTTCATGAGCGCTGACAGTGACGACTCGCGCGCTGCCGCCCGCGCGGCGCTGACGGGAATGCTGAAGGAACAGTTCGTCATCCGCCAGCAGCGGCGGGAGAAGGAGATTGCCGAGATCGAAGAGCGCGTCAAGCGGCTGCGCGAGGCGCTCGATAAGCGCGCCGAGGCGAAAGAAAAAATCATCGAGCGCCGGCTCACCCAGCTTCTCAGCGACGCCGAAGGCCTCGGTTGGGGGGAGGCGGGGGGGCCTGTGAACGCTGGCGGAGGCAGTGAATCCGTAGAATTCCAGGGTGGTCCGAAGCCCGCGGGCCCTCGATCTGGAACTCGAAATCCTTCCTCGCGCTGAGCGCTTCGATCAAGTGACGTAGGGTGCGTCACGCGAAGCGTAGACGCACCGTGCGCTGGACTCCATTGGCACACGGTGCGACAGCGCTTCGCTTGTCGCACCCTACTTTTTCAACTCGGCGCTTCCTGCGGTTTTCATCGGGCGTAACCCCCGACCTTCTAACCTCGTTCCCAGGCAGGAGCTTTGGGAACGAGGTTTTTTTGCGGCGGGTTGGGTTTTCCCGACGCACTCGGCGGCGGTGTTGACCGTTTTGCGGCA
Organism: Planctomycetaceae bacterium; assembly: GCA_052388175.1. GTDB lineage: Bacteria > Planctomycetota > Planctomycetia > Planctomycetales > Planctomycetaceae > SIAF01. The sequence goes on from JBQTIL010000030.1 coordinate 52,690, forward strand.
CCTGTTCTGTAGTGAGGTCTCGTGACGTCGGTAGCGACGGTGGCATGCTCGTGAGATCAGGCAGGCAGATTGCAGATGCCACGTCTCGCATCGTTGACTTCAAGCCTCCCCGCGCCCACACTGCCGGGGTTGCATTTACCGGCAATATCTCGCGTTGGGCTCTGTTCTCTGACTTCCGACCTTTGACCCTACCTGGGGGCAGACGCCCCCCGAATCGCCTGAGGAGTTTCAATGCCGCTCGATCGACGCACCTTTCTGGGTTCCCTCGCCGCACTCACCGTTCCGCCGGCGGCGCTGGCGTACCCGCTCGCGACGCAATCGCGGCGGGCCGATGTGACCATCCTGCTCGATCAGGAACTGGGAAAGATCAGCCCCCTGCTCTACGGGCAGTTCGCCGAGCATATCGGCACGCTGGTCTACGGCGGGATCTGGGTCGGCCGCGACTCGAAAATTCCAAACAAAGACGGCTTCCGGCTCGACGCGCTCGAGGCCCTCAAGCGCGTGAAGACGCCGGTCGTGCGCTGGCCGGGGGGCTGCTTCGCCGACGCCTACCATTGGGAAGATGCGGTGGGCCCGGTGGCCCAGCGCAAGAAAGAGCGCAATCACTGGTGGCTGCGGGAAGAACCCAACACATTCGGGACCGACGAATTTATCAGTTGGTGTCGGCTGCTCGATGCACAGCCCTACCTGAGCGTCAATGTGGGCTCGGGGACCGTCTCGGAAGCGCTCCGCTGGCTGGAGTACTGTAACGGCACGGGCGACCAGGGGGCTGCCGCGGCCCGTGTGAAAAACGGCCACAAAGACCCGTACAACGTCGTGTGGTGGGGCATCGGCAATGAAAATTGGGGGTGCGGCGGCCAGATGACCGCGGCTGAATACGCCCAGCAATACCGGCAGTACGCCGTGTATTTCAAACGGCTGGGGTTGTCGTCGGGGCTCGAACTGGTGGGGGTGGGCCACATCGCCGACGACTGGAACCGCAAGTTCCTCGAAGCCTTGGGGGGCGGATTGCCCTACCTCGACCACCTGTCGATCCATCGCTATTTCCGGCGGGGACACAGCACGAACTTCTCAGACGATCAATACACCGACCTGATGCTCGACGTCATCGACTTCGAGAAGCTCATTCAGGATGCGCTCTCCGCCATCGACGCGGTCGAGCCGCTGCGGGCGCGCATCCCCCTGTTCGGGCAGATGAAGCGCAAGCCGATCGGGCTGATTATCGACGAATGGGGCGCGTGGCACGACGACGCCAAGCTCGACGACGGGTTCCGTCAGAATGGCGTTTTGCGCGAGGCCGTGTTTGCCGCAAGCTGTCTGAACATGTTCCATCGCTACCCCGCGCGGCTCACGATGACCAACATCGCCCAGGCCATCAATTGCCTGCAAGCGTTGCTTCTGGCCGACGACAAGTCGCTGGTGCTGACGCCGACTTACCACGTGTACGAGATGTTTCGCCCGCATCAGGGAGCGACGTCGGTGCGCGTGGATATCTCGGGCGCACCGACGATCAGCCGCGGGAAGCGCGAGCAGGCTTCGCTGAATGCTTCAGCATCGCGCAACGGGAAGGCGTTGCTCGTGACGCTCGTCAACCAGGATGCCGCCGCCGAGACCGAGGCGGTTGTTTCGCTGACGGGGGGCACCCCGAAGAGCGCCAAGGCGACGGTGCTCTCGGGGGCGAACGTGCGGGCGATGAACACGCCCGACCAGCCCAACGCCGTGGCGCCCAAGCCGCTCGCGGCGGAAGTCGCTGACGGGAAACTGCGGCTGCGCGTTCCCGCGGCCAGCATCGTGGCGGTGGGGGTCGATATCGGCTGAAGAAGGCTCGCTCGTCGTGCGCCTACAAAAACGGCGCCGGCAACAAGAAGACATGGTGCTCGAACAGCACCCCTTTGCCGTGCTCGCCGATGAACTGCGTGAAGAACAGCAGAAACACAAACAGCGCCAACAACGGCAACAGCACCAGGCGCGACAGCCAGCGCAAACCGACCCATGCGCGGCGTTCACGCGCGACCGCGCGGTGGTAGGCCCAGCCGGTCAGCACCTTGGCCGGGTAAATGCTGATGATGAACACGATGGTGACGAGCCACATGGCATCGGCGGGAGGCAGCACGATCTTGAACAGGTACAGGGGGAGCGCCAGGGTCAGGGTCACGAGCATGGTGACGAGCCAAGAGAAGGGCGCATTGCGGTAAAGCTGCCTGACTTTTCGCAGCTCGAACATGGCGCCCCACCGGTTCTGGGCGGCGAAATGTGCCTGCAGGAACGGCACCCAGCTCAGGACGACCATCAGCAAGACGCCCCCCAGCAGGGTGAGGATGATCGGCACGCCTTCGGTCTTGTTCGTCGCCGCGAACAGCGCGGTGGGAATGACCAGCCAGGCCATCGCCCCGAGGTAGCCGCGAAGCCCCAATGAAAAATGGTGCCTGAGCCGCAACCCGGCAATAAACTCCCGTACCGTCGACTCAGCCTGCATCCAATAATTCCCTTCACGCCAGCGGGCGAGCAGCCAGCGCGCGTTTTTGAGCGGGCGGAAAAAGCAGCTCAGGCTGCCACCGCGCGCGAGCGCCAGGCACAGGTGCACGGTGATCAGGCCGGCGGCGACCCGTACCAGCAGGTGCAGGCCAAAGTCAGAGCGCGACCCCGGCTCAATCAAGCGCGCGTCGGCGGCTGCCAGGGCCAGAAACCGCAAGGGCACCAGCCACAACACGACACCCAGCGCAATCGAGCCGAGTTTGGGGGCCAGGTCGACCAGGGGAAATGCGTCGCGCAGCCGCCCCGAGCGGGCGACCCGACCTTCGACTTCGAGCAGATAACCCAGGGCCAGAAAATTGACGATCGGAATGGCGGCGACGACGGCCAGAATCAGAATCAGACTGGCGACCCCGAACAGTGTGCGAAACGCGCGGGCCCCCAAATCGACGACGAATCGGATTGCACCTCGCCTGGGCAATGTGCTCTTCGACGTCGGCGCCTGCGACGGCTGCGGGTTTCCAGCGACTGAGTTGGGGGCCGTCAGAATCATGGGAGGGCCGCCGACCAACACGTCCGACTCGCGACCCGCACCAGCCGGACGGAGTTGCCGGCCCACGATACCTGCCGAATCAGGCCGATCTGCCAGGAAGTCGGTCAGTTCGGTGGCAGGCTCGGCAGACGGTGGAATCTCGAGGGGTGCGATGCCGTAATCTACGATCTCATCATCCGACCTAACATTCTGTCTAGTTGAGTGTTGCGGCAAGCGGCGATCGGCGGAAGGCATATCGGGCACCCCGTCATTCTACCCGAACGTACTGGCAATTGTTTCGGGAAATTGGTGAAACAGTGGCAAGCATCGTCGGGTAGAATCGAATACCTTAGCAGGATTGGCGGGCAATTCCGCCGGCGAAACGGAATGTTCCATCCCAGGCGCTCCCGATGCGGCATCTGTCGAAGGTCTTGCCGATTCTTGTCGTTGTCGCCGTCGTGGCACTGGTCGCCTGGGCGGCCCGCGACCCACTGGCCGGCACGACCGCGAAAAACGAGGTGGGGGTCGAAACGTCGGATCTCGCGCCCGCGGTTGTGCAGGTCGATGCCTTCTTCGAGCAGCGCTGGCAGAAGGCCGGTTTGAGCCCCGCGCAGCCGGCCGACGAATTGCAGATCGTGCGACGGCTGTCGCTGGCGCTATTGGGCACGATTCCTTCCCTGGAGGAAATTCGAGCGTTCGAAGCCGACGAGCGGCCCGACCGCGTCGAACACTGGACGCGCCGCCTGCTCGCCGACCCGCGGTTTGCCGACTATTTCGGCGAACGTCTGGCGCGCGGGTTTGTAGGAAACGAAGGGGGCCAGTTCGTCATCTTTCGTCGCGACCGCTTCACGCACTGGTTGCGCGAACAATTGACCAACAACACCCCCTATGACGAAGTGGTGCGAACGATGATCTCGGCGACGGGCCTGTGGACGGGCCACGGCGCCACCAACTTCATCACCGCCGCGCTCGCCGACGACTTTCTCGACCGAAACAAGCTGGCGGGCAAGACGGTTCGGGCCTTTCTGGGGCAGCGCATCGATTGTGCCCAGTGTCACGATCATCCCTTCGACCACTGGAAGCAGCACGAGTTCGAGGGGCTGGCGGCGTTGTACGGGCAGGTCGAGCACAATCTGGTGGGGGTTGAAGACCGGGCGACGCGCGGCGGCACCACCGTCGAATTCATGGTCGAAGACCGCAAGACGACACAGGAACGGGTCGTTCCGCCGAGCGTTCCGTTCCAGCCCGACTGGCTGCCCGACGAGGGCTCGCGGCGCGAACGCCTGGCGCAGTGGGTCACCCATCCGCAGAATCGCCGGTTTGAACGCGCGATCGCCAATCGCGTGTGGGCGCTGTTGTTCGGCCGCGCCTGGCACGAACCGGTTGACGATCTGCCCGACCCGCACGAAACAGATCGCGACCTGCTCGACGTGCTGGGGGCCGACTTCCGTGCGCACGGCTGCGATCTGCGGCGCCTGATTCAGGTGATTGCCGCGTCGCGACCTTTCCGGCTGAGCTCTGAATGGTCGGTCGCCACTGCCGGCGACGACAAGTCGTCGCTGGGGCCGGAACTGGCGGCTTTCAAACAGGCCGAAGGTGAATGGGCCGTTTTCCCGCTGATCCGCCTGCGACCGGAGCAGGCGATCGGGTCGATCCGGCAGAGCGGGTCGATTCAGACGGCCGACGGCGATTCGCACTGGGTGCTGCGGGCCCTGCGGATGCTGACCGAAGGGGAATTCGTGCGCGACTACGGCGACCTGGGTGAGAACGAATTGCAGGACCGCGGCGGGACGATTCCGCAGCGGCTGTTGATGTTGAACGGCCAGCGGGCCGGCGACGCGGCCAAAGGCAGCCCCATCAATGCGGCCGGCCGCATCGCCACGATGGCGTCGACCGACGAAAAATGCGTCGAGACGGCGTATCTGGTGTGCCTGTCGCGTCGGCCGTCGGCTGATGAACTGAGCTACTTCGTCGAGACGTTGCGGGGGGCGCAGGGCCCTGCCCGCCAACAGGCGATTGAAGACATGATCTGGACGCTGTTCAACGCCACGGAGTTCTCATGGAACCATTGAAACACATTGCGGATTGCGGATTGCGGATTGCGGAGTTCCAGTGCGGACTGGGCCGTTTCCCAAATCGAAAATCCGCAATTCGCAATCCGCAATCGATCACCCGCCGTGACGTGCTGCGAATCGCCGCAGGCCTGGGCCTGTCATTCGCGCTGCCCGGCTTACAGGGGCGTGCGGCGCAGGCCCGGGGGGCCGAGCGGCCGAAGTCGCTGTTGACGCTATGGCTGGCGGGGGGCCCCAGCCAGTTGGAGACGTTCGATCCGCACCCGCAGTTGAGCGAAAAGACGCAGCCCATTCCTACGAAGCTGGCCGGGCTGCAGATTGCCGACCTGTACCCGCGGGTGGCCGAAGAGATTCACGAGCTGTGCGTGATTCGTTCGATGGTTTCGAAAGAGGGTGATCACGAGCGCGGCATCTACCTGCTGAAGACCGGTTATCGGCCCGACCCGACGCTGATACACCCCTCGCTGGGGGCCATTGTCGCGCACGAGCTGCCCGCGCCGGGCGTGCAGATTCCTCAGCACATTTCGCTGGTCGGAACGCAGTGGCCTGCGCGGGGCGGGTTTCTGGGAGACGATTTCGACGCCTTCAAGGTGCTCGACCCGGGCCAGAACCTGCAAAACCTGGTTTCACGCGTCTCGCCAGACCGCCAATCTCGGCGGCTGCGCAGTCTCGATGTGGTTGAAGGGGCGTTTCGCAAGGGGCGCAGGCTGCAATCCGACGCGACCTTGCACCGCGAGACGATCGACCGGGCTCTGGCGATGATGTCTTCCGAACAGTTGCAGGCGTTCAAGGTCGAAGAGGAACCCGCCCCGGTGCGGGCGGCCTACGGCGATTCGGATTTCGGCAAAGGGTGCCTGATTGCCAGAAGGCTGATCGAAGGGGGTGTCCGCGCGATTGAGGTGAACTGCAACGGCTGGGACACTCACGCCAAGAATTTTGAGGGGCACAAGGCCAACGCTGCCGTGCTGGACCCGGCGTTCTCCGCCCTGATTCGCGACTTGCTCGAACGCGACCTGCTGGAAAGCACGGTCGTGTTGTGCATGGGCGAATTCGGGCGGACGCCCAATATCAACCCGGTGGGGGGCCGCGACCATTGGCCCACCGGTTTCTCGTGCGTCGTGGGCGGGGGCGGGTTCCGCCGGGGAGTGTTGATCGGCGAGACCGACCCGACGGGAAAGAACAAAGACCCCGTCGACCCGGTCGAATTTCCCGATCTGTATGCCACGATTTTGCACACTTTGGGCGTCGAGTACTCGAAAGAGCTGACGACGCCAATCGGTCGCCCGATGGCGCTGTGCAAGGGGCATCCGCTCGAACGGCTGTTAGTTTCCTGACCCGGCCTTCCGCTCGAACTCGGCCAACAGGGCGTATTCGTCGGGGTACGGCTCGGTCGGTTCCTCGGGAGGGCGGTTGAAAACTGCGTTCATCATGCGCCGCGTGTTGACGTGGGTCGGGTGAATCTCATCCCAGAACTCGTCAGCGTCGCCGCCGAATGTGTCGAGGTTCGAAAAGTCGAAGAACGCGAAATGGCGCCGCTCACATTCTTCGCGCAGCAGCTTTTGCAGTTTGACCAGGAGCGTGCGGCGGTGTGTGGCAAGCGGCGTGCCGGCGGCGGCAGGGTGCTCGGGGGTGACGACCAATGCCATCTTTGCGCCGCAACTTTGGGCGCGGTCAAGCAGCTTTCGCAGGTGCCCGACGGCAGCCGAATCAAAACGCTCTCTTGTTCGCCTGCCTGCCGTCGCGCCTGATTCGGCGGCGCGGCGGGCGATGATCTCGTGCAGATCGTAGTCGGGCCTCTGCCGACGGCGCAGTCGCTCGGCAAACAGGCTGCGGCCGTTCGCCAGAAAGACGCGCCCATCGCGGTTCCAATATTCCGCAGAAATCGGCGGTGGCGACGAGCAGAGCCGCAACAGGCTGCGCCACGTCGTCGCCAGGTCGATGCCGTAAAGCACCCCCTTGCCGATCTTCAGTTGTTCGTAGGCCGAGAGTCGGCTGAACAATCCGGGGATGCCGGCCAGGCGGAAGTGATGCCGGCCGTAGGGAGACAGCAGCATGCCTTCGTCGACGTTGACGATGATCAACTCGGGGCGAATTCCGAGGTCGATCGCATGCTGCAACTGAACTTCGCATTCGACGATATTGGCGCCGGCGGCGGCGAAATTGAAGCACGGTTTGCCGCTCAGGGCCGCAACCTGATCGGGGCTGAACGCCAAAGCGCGGCTGGAGCCCAGAATGAGGGCTTGCGGCGCGGCACGCGCATCAACCAGGCCGGCCAGGCGGCCGGTTTTCCACGCCAGCTCGTTGCGCGGGGGCCGTAGCGGACTCGGGAACACGTCGTCACCGTTTCCCAGCACGTTGACCGCCAGAACCAGCGCCAAGGTCAGGCCGAAGGAGGCCAGAAATGCCAGCACGCCGGCAATGCCGGGTGTGGCGGCATGCGGTGCGCGGTCTGCCGCCGTGTCGCCACGGTGGGGCGCAGATTCGGGGTCGGGCGCGATGGTTTTCATCAGGAAACGTGCGATCAAAACCTGAAATACAGAAAATCAACGCCGGTGCCCATCTGTAACAACGCCACCGCGAGCACGGCCCCCAGGGCGGCCAGGCGCGGGATGGTCCACCGCGCGTAGTAGCCCACCTCGTGGCTGTTGGGGACAAAATTGCACCAGAGCCAGCAGGCAAACATTCCGGGCCAGAACCAGGCATCGAGCGCGGGCCGCGCGAAAACGGTGCTGGTCGCTTTGACCCCGACCATTTCGCCCAGCATGCGAAACGCGGGTGCGATGGATTCGACGCCGTAGCTGCCCGTATGGACATCGGCCGTGCGAAAGAAGACCCAGCCGACGACGACCAGCAGGAAGGTCGTCAGGCGATTGAACCACAGCCCCGGGGAGTGGTCATTGCCAGGCGCCCAGCCGCGCGATTTGAGCTGATGAAAGGCGACCAGCAGCAGCCCGTGCCAGGCCCCCCAGACGACGAAGAGCCAGGCGGCGCCATGCCAGAGGCCGCCCAGCAGCATCGTCAGCATGAGGTTTCGCGCTTGTTTGCCATTGCGGTTACCTCCGAGAGGGATGTACAGATAGTCGCGCAGCCACGACGAAAGTGTCATGTGCCAGCGCCGCCAGAAGTCAACCGGGTCGGTCGCCTGGTACGGGCTGTTGAAATTCTGCGGCAGGCGGACGGCGAACAGGTGCCCCAGCCCGATGGCCATGTCGGAGTAGCCCGAAAAGTCGAAGTAGATTCGGAAGGTGTAGCCGAGCACTGCGGCCCAGCTTCCCTCGATACCCAGCGTGGCCCCTTCGCCGAACGACTTCCAAAGCGGGTTGATCGCCAGGGCGATGGGGTCGGCAACCAGCAGCTTCTTGGCCATTCCGAGCGTGAAGAACACCAGACCGGTGCTGACATGGTCCCAATCGGGGCGGGGTCGGGCCCAGGCCACGTCGCGAAACTGATGCAGGATGTCGGAGTAACGGATGATGGGGCCGGCGACGAGGTGCGGGAAAAAGGAAATAAAGCAGGCGTAGTCGAGGTAACTTCGCGCCGGCTTTGCGATACCCCGGTAAACGTCGATCACGTAGCTCATCGACTCGAACGTGTAGAAACTGATGCCGACAGGTAAAATCATGCTCACAATCGGCACCGGTCCGCCGCCGGCAAACCTGCTGATGTCGTTGGCGATCTGGGTGAAGAACCCGAAGTATTTGAAGAACGCCAACAGTCCCAGGTTGACCGACAGCGAGAGGGCCAAAAGCAGTTTGCGGCGACCGGCCGCTTCTGTTCGCGTCATCCAGGCCGCGGCCCAATAATCGACGCTGCTGCTCAAGAGCATGATCAGCGTGAACCGCCAGCGCCATAGGAAATGGCGCAGGGCCGGCAGACCGTCGATCGCCAGAGACCCCCGCAGGTCGCTCCAACTCTCAAACTGCGACCAGCTATAGAAGAGATAGCTGCCCAGCGTGAGAACGGTCAGGCGCCAGCGAATTCCCTTGCCGCCGTACCAGAACAGCAGAAAGGCCAGCGGCAGAAAGGCGAAGATGAAACCGTGGCTGTTGAACAGCATGGGGGTTCGCCGAGATTTGGCCGCTACCTGATTCTGCCGTGTGATCCCCCGGGGCTCCAACTTAGCGGTCGCTGCCGACAATGGTCAAGCTGCCAAATCGGACGCATGGCCGCGGTTCGATCGCGAGAACCTCTGAGCCGAGAGATTCGAAGAAGCGGTCGCGAGTATCCCGCCGCTCAGCCCGCGCCGGGCCGGGGCATGCTTTCGGCGGCGCACGTCGCGACCTACAATGCGGTTGCCATGAGCCAGCCGCAGGATGCTGCCGACTGCCTTTTCGAGACGGTCGCCATTGCCGGCGTCGGGTTGATCGGCGGGTCGATTGCGGCCGCGCTCAAGCAGCGGGGGTTGTGCCGGCGGGTGATGGGGGTGGGCCGAAATGCCGAGCGGCTGGCCGAAGCGCGCCAGCGCGGCCTGCTGGATGAAGCGTCGGTCAATCTCGTCGCTGCGGCAGCGCGGGCCGACCTGCTGGTCTTTTGTACGCCCGTCGACCGCATCGTGCCAGCCGTGCAAGAGGCTGCCCCCGCGTGTCGACCAGGTACGATCATCACCGATGCGGGAAGCACCAAGCAGGAGATTTGCCGCCGCCTCGCGACGGCCCTGCCGGCGGGAATCGAGTTTGTCGGTTCGCATCCGCTGGCGGGTTCGGAGAAGCAGGGGTTCGAGAATGCCGACGCGAATCTGTTCGCCGGGCGAATCTGCGTGGTGACGCCCGTGCCGACAAGTTCGCGGGCAGCCGTCACGCGGGTAGCCAACTTATGGAAAGCATTGGGAGCGACGGTCGTCGAAATGGAGCCGGCGGCCCATGACCGGGCAGTGGGTGAAACGAGCCATTTACCGCACGTGCTGGCGGCGGCGCTCGCGCTGACCTTGTCGCCGGGCAACCGGAATCTCGCGGCCAGCGGTTTTCGCGACACGACGCGCATCGCGGCCGGCGACCCCGATGTGTGGGCCGCCATTCTGCAGGAAAACGCGCGGCCGGTGCTCGAGAGTCTCGAGCGGTGCGAAGAGATCGTGAGGTCGTTTCGCACCGCTTTGGAGGCGGGCGATTCAGATAAGATTCGAGAGTTGCTCGTGGCGGCCAAGGCCGTTCGCGACGCATTGAACCGGGACAAATAAAACCAAGACAAACGCGAACTGTGAGTTTGAAGCATGCTGTGGGAAGTTGAGATTCGGCCCGCGCCTCAGGTCCCCGATCGCGAAGCGGCGCGTGTCCTCGAAAATGCGCGGGCACTGGGCATAGGTTCCATTCGCGAGGCGCACTCGGCCCGTTCGTTCTTGATCGAAGGTCAGATCGACGCACCGACGCTCGAGCGCATCGCCCAAGGCTTTCTGGTGGATACGGTGGTGGAAACGTATGCCTTGCGGGCGCTCGGGCATCAGACGTCGGGCTCGACGGGCGACGAGCCCCGAGACGCTCGATCGCTGGTCAACGTGCTGTACAAGCCCGGCGTGACCGACAACGTGGCCGACAGCGTTCGGCACGCACTCGCGGATTTCGGCCACCCTGTGTCGGCCGTGCGGACGTGCCAGAAATACTGGTTCCATGCCGATGCCCCCCGCGCCGATCTGGAGCGACTGGCGGCCAAAATGCTCTCGAACGACGCGATACAGCAGGTTGTGTGGGGCGGGTTGCAGTTTGAGACGCTCGCGCTGGGCACAGAGTATCGGTTCGAGCTGGTGGTCGTCCCTTTGCGCGACATGGATGACGAAGGGCTGCTGCGCTTGAGCCGCGAAGGGCAGTTGTACCTCAGTCTTCCTGAAATGCAGACGATTCGGGCGCACTTTGCCGACCTGGGGCGCGACCCTACCGACATCGAGTTGGAAACCGTCGCACAAACCTGGAGCGAGCATTGTTCGCACAAGACGCTGCGCGGGCGGGTACGGTACCGCGACGAGAATGGGGGACGCCAGTTTGAAAATCTGCTGAAAGAAACCGTGTTCGCGGCGACGGCTGCGGTTCGGCAGCGGCTGGGAACAGACGACTGGTGCGTCAGCGTGTTTCAAGATAATGCCGGCGTCGTCAAATTCGACGACGGGCAGCACGTCTGCATGAAAGTCGAAACGCACAACCATCCGTCGGCCCTGGAACCCTACGGCGGGGCGAACACCGGCCTGGGTGGCGTCATCCGCGACCCGCTCGGCACCGGGCTGGGGGCCCGCCCCGTGTGCAATACCGACGTCTTCTGCTTCGCGCCTCCTGACACCCCCTACGACGCTCTGCCCGCCGGCGTGCTGCACCCGCGCGTGGTCGCGCAGGGAGTCGTGGCGGGCGTTCGCGATTATGGAAACCGAATGGGAATTCCCACCGTCAACGGGGCCATCTTTTTTGACGAGCGGTACCTGGCAAACCCGCTGGTGTTCTGCGGGAACGTGGCCATGATTCCCGTGGGGAAAGAATCGAAGCAAACGCGCCCGGGCGACCTGATCGTCGCCGTCGGCGGCCGGACCGGCCGCGACGGAATTCACGGGGCCACGTTTTCATCGGCCGAATTGACGCATGAAAGCGAATCGCTCTCAGGCGGCGCCGTGCAGATCGGCAACGCCATCACCGAGAAAATGCTGCTCGACGTGATTCTCGAAGCTCGAGATCGCGGGTTGTATTCAGCCATTACCGACTGCGGCGCCGGGGGCTTCTCGAGCGCGGTGGGCGAAATGGGGGCCGAAACCGGCGCCGAGGTCTGGCTGGAAAAAGCACCGCTCAAGTATTCGGGCCTGTCGTACACCGAAATCTGGATATCCGAGGCGCAGGAGCGGATGGTGTTGGCCGTTCCTCCCGCGCGATGGACCGATTTCCACGCGCTCTGCCGGTCGGAGGGGGTCGAGGCGACAGTCATTGGCCGCTTCACCGACACCCGGCGGCTGGTTTTGAAATATCACGAGCAGGAAGTCGGGCGATTGTCGATGTCGTTTCTGCACGACGGCCGACCGCCCGTCGTGCGCGACGCAGTATACGAGCCCGCGACTGCGACCCGGCTGCCGCGCGTCAGGCGCGAGCGGTACGACGACGACCTGATGCAGATTCTCGGGTCGTTGAACGTGTGCAGCAAAGAGTGGGTGATCAGGCAGTACGATCATGAAGTGCAGGCGGGCAGCGTGGTGAAGCCGCTGGTCGGCATAGCGAACGACGGACCGGGCGACGCGGCTGTCGTTCGCCCTGATCTGCGTTCGTATCGGGGCCTCGTCATTTCCAACGGCATGAACCCGCGCTTCGGCGACCTGGACCCGTACTGGATGGCCGCCTCGGCGATCGACGAGGCGGTGCGCAATTGTGTCGCGGTGGGGGCCGACCCTCGCCGCATCGCGATTCTCGACAACTTCTGCTGGGGCAACACCGACCGGCCTGAAACTCTGGGCAGCCTCGTGCGGGCGGCATTGGCTTGCCGCGATGTGGCGGTGGCCTACGGCACGCCGTTCATCAGCGGCAAAGACAGTTTGAACAATGAATTCACGTATCTCGACGGCGACGGGCGGAAGCAGACGGTGGTCATCCCCCCTTCACTGCTGGTGAGCGCGCTGGGCCAGATCTCAGACGTGCGGCAGGCGGTGACGATGGACTTGAAGACGGCCGGCAATCGCTTGCTGCTGGTTGGCGCAACCTACGACGAATTGGGGGGCAGCCACTACGCGCTGGTCAACCGACTGGCCGGCGGCGAAGTTCCCCGGGTGAACATCGAGAGGGCCCCGCGGATATTTCAAGCGCTCAACGCGGCGATCTCGGCGGGGCTCGTGCGAAGCTGCCATGACCTGAGCGAAGGGGGGCTGGCCGCGGCGCTCGCGGAAATGTGCTTTGCGGGCGGACTGGGGGCCGATGTGGTGCTGGCAACTGCCGCCAATCAATTCGGCCTTGCCGACGACGTCTCGCTGTTGTTCTCGGAAAGCAACACACGCTTTATTGTCGAAGTGCCCACGCCTCAGGTGAGTGACGTGCAGCGTCAATTCGACGGTCTGCCGTGCGTCGAATTGGGCGCGGTGAGCGCAAGTGACCGCCTGGCAATCTGCGGCGCCGGCGGCGAGACTGTGATTAACTCCCATTGGGCCGACCTGAAGCGGGCCTGGCAAGCGCCGTTGGACTGGTCCTGACGATTGCTCTTTTACCCGGCATTTCTCATAATGCCGGCGGGGTGAAGGGAGTCATCGCAGGTTTGCCTGAGCCTGGGCCATGGTCGGCTGCATGAAGTTCGGATTTCTGGTTCATCCGTTAAGTCAGGCCACGGGCGCGCTGTCGAATTTCGACGCCGAGGGGCGGCTGCAGGCGCAATGGGGCGTCGACCCGTTTCGACTCGCGGCGGGACTGCACGAAGAGATTGCCCGCACGCGCCAGCGCCGCAGGGGCGAGGCCGAACCGGCCGTTTCGATGCTGGATGACCTGGGGGAACTGAAATCTCCTGCGGGCGCGCGTGCCAGCGGTCGGTTGTACGAGATTCCGCTCGACGCCCGTACGATCCTTGAGGAACCCGACCGGGCACTGGGCTTCATGGAACAGGCGGTCGCCCAGGCGGCCGACTGGGGGGCGCGGCTCGTCGGTTTAGGCTCAATGACGGGAGTTGTCGGAGGGCGCGGCGAACACCTGGCCGAGAAAAGCGCCATCGCCGTGACCACCGGCAACAGCCTCACCGTTTACACGGCGGTGCAAAACCTGTTTTGCGCGGTCGACGAGTTCGGAATCGACTTGAAGGAAGAGACGCTGGCGGTCATCGGCATTCCCGGCAGCATCGCCTCGGGAGTGGCCACGCTCGTAGCACCTCATTGCGGACGCCTGCTGCTGGTGGGGCGCAACGGGGGCAATGGCCTGGCGCGGCGGCTGGCCGAGCAACTGGGGGCGGAAATCGTCCCGCGAATCCCCGACGCCGTGGCTCGCGCGCGGCTGGTGGTCTCTGCGACGTCGTCGGGCAACTGTATCGACCAGCGCGATCTGCTGCCGGGGGCGGTGGTGGTCGACGTGGGGGTTCCGACAGACGTGATCGGGTCGAGCCTGCTGCGGCCTGACGTTCTGGTGCTGACCGGTGGTCTGGTGGGGCTTCCCTCGACCATGAGCTCACCCTCGCGGATCTTGCGGTTCCAGCACGGCGTGATCCCCAGTTGCCTGGCGGAAACGCTGGTGCTGGCCCTTGACGGGCGACCGCAGTGCCTGTCGCTGGGGCGCAACCTGAGTCTGCACGGGATTCAGGAAATCGGCGCGCGGGCCCGCGCGCACGGGCTCGAATTCTCGCGGATGTACGCCTTCGGCAATCCGCTCGATGAAGGGGCCTGCGCCGAGTTCCGCCGAATCCGCTGGCGAATGTCGGCACGGCGCTCGCGGGGGGTCAGCGGGCTGACAGCACTCGCGCCGCTGGCGGCGGCCCGCCACGCGCGACACTGTAACCCCGTGCTGCACGCGGTGGGGGGTGCCAGCGGGTTCGTCAAGACGTTTGTCCGTGGCGAGGGGGCCTACCTTTACGACACCGACGGTCGCGCCTATCTCGACTGCGTCTCGGGCTTCGGCTCACTCAATCTCGGGCACAATCATCCGGCAGTCGCCCGGGCCGTGACCGAGGCGCTCGGCCAGCATGCACCCGGTTTCACCCAGTCGGCGGTGAACCCGTATCAGGCGGCGCTGGCGGCCGATCTGGCCGCGGTGGCGCCCCCCGGCCTCGAAATGGTGTTTTTCTGCAACAGCGGCACCGAGTCGGTCGAAGCGGCGCTGAAGCTGGCGCGGATTGTGACCGGCCGCGAGGCGCTGTTGTCTTGCGAATCAGGCTATCACGGCAAGTCGCTGGGTTCGTTGTCGGTCACCGGAACTCCCGAATACCAGCGCCCTTTCGCGCCTCTGGTGCCCGGCTGCGAGAAAATCCCCTACGGCGACGAAGACCTGCTCGATCGGGCTTTGGCGACCAGGCGGTTTGCGGCATTGATCGTCGAGCCGTTGCAGGCCGAAGGGGGCATGCGCGCTCCCCATTGGGGCTATCTCCGCGCGGCCCAGGAGTTGTGCCGCAGGTTCGGGGCGCTATTGATTATCGACGAAGTGCAAACGGGGCTGGGAAGGACCGGGGCACTGTTCGCGTGCGAACACGAAGGTCTCGAGCCCGATGTGCTTTGTCTGGCGAAATCGCTGGGGGGCGGGCTGGTTCCCTGCGGCGCGATGCTGACGCGGCGCGACCTGTGGATGCAGGCGTATGGCGCCGTGCAGACGTTTGCCCTGCATACCAGCACCTTTGGCGGGGGCAGTCTCGCGTGTGCGGCGGGCCTCGCCACGCTGCAAGTGCTCGAGCAGGAACGCCTGGCTGAGAACGCGGCGGCGCGGGGCGCGCAACTGTTGCGAGGCCTGGGCGACCTTTGCCGGCGGTTCCGCTGCCTGCGCGAGGCACGCGGGCAGGGGCTTTTGGTCGGGTTGGAATTCGCCGCCCTGCCCCGGAACCTTTCGGCCCACTGGCGGGCCTCTGACCCCACTGGGCTGGGCGCCGTGATGGTGCCTCAATATGAGCGGATGGTCGAGGCGTTTCACGTCTGGCACGCCCTTTCAACGCTGATGAACGGCCACGGAATCTTTGCGCAGACCTGCCGATCGGCGCCGCGTGTGCTGAGGTTGCAACCGCCGTTGATTGTTACCGAGGCTGAGATTGAGCGGTTGCTGGTGGCGCTAGCCCAAACCTGCGAAGAAATCGATTACTCGACGGGGCTTCTCGATGAAATGGTCGTCAAATCGGTTATCGGCCAGCATGACGCACAAACGGCTTACGAGACGCGCGTACCCCGTTGAAAAAGGTGTCTGGAACTTTGTGAGCCTCCAGATTCCCAGGGATTTTCGCAGGTGCGGAGAGTTCCAGACACCTTTTTCAACACCCTGCTAAGAGTGCGTGTGGGGGCTGACGGATTTCCGAACGCCCCCCTCGAAGGAGTTGCCAGGATGTCGGAACGATGGCTGGATGAACCGTCGCCACCTGCTTCGCGCGAAAGCCGCGTCGCGACGATCCCGGCACTGGAAACACGCGGCCGGGCCCGCAGTGCCGACCCGACAATCGAGGCCGGTCGTGGCAGAGCCCTCGACCGCGGCGCACCGTTTCGGCTGGCTGTTTTCCATCGGATCAGCGATGTGCCTCTGGATCATTGGAACAGCCTGCGCGCCGGCCCGCGCGACCCGTTTACCGACGTGCGATTTCTGGAAGCTCTCGAAGTGGGCATGGCGCAATCGTCGAAGTTCTGGCACGTCATCGTCTACGATGCGGGAGACCGGCCGGTGGCCTCGGCCAGCTTCTGCTCGTACCGCGTCGACGCGGCGCTATTGGCCGACGGCTGGGCGAAATCGGCGGCGCAATGGATCGGCCGCGTGTTGCCTCGGCTATTGGAATTCCGCGTGCTGTTCTGCGGGGTGTGTTTTTCGGCGGGTCAGAGTAACCTGCGATTTGCCGCCGGGGTTGATGCCGGCGCCATCGTGCGGCAGCTCGACGCGCTGTTGTCGCAGTTGGCGCGGCAGGAGCGTTCGCGGTGCATCGTTTTCAAGGAATTCCGCGACGACGAAAGAGAATTGATCGAGCCGGCGCTGGCAGCGCTCGGGTATCGACGCGCCGACAGCCTGCCGATGAACGAGGTCCGCCCGATCTACCGCGATTTTGGAGATTACGTCGCGAAGCAGAAATCGAACCGGCGGTACGTGA
Organism: Planctomycetaceae bacterium; assembly: GCA_052388175.1. Taxonomy (GTDB): domain Bacteria; phylum Planctomycetota; class Planctomycetia; order Planctomycetales; family Planctomycetaceae; genus SIAF01. The sequence goes on from JBQTIL010000030.1 coordinate 69,454, forward strand.
TTCGCAAGTCGCAGAAGAAATTCGCCGCGGCCGGGTTGACGGTTTCTCAAATGCGAGGAGGCGACGGGGCCGACCGGCTGTTCGCCGGCGGCGTGTATCGGCTGTACGAGACGGTGTTCGATCGCGTGGCGGTGCGGCTCGAAAAAGTGACGCTCGAGACGTTTCAAGAGCTGGCCCGCCGACTGCCCGACGAGACGTGCTATACGTTCGTGCATGAGAGTGGGCGGATCGTGGCATTCGCCTTTTCGGTGTTCACGGCGACGAACTATCACCAGATCTTCGTGGGCTACGACGCGGAATTGAATCCGTCGTCTGATTTGTACTTCAATCTGTTTTTTCACGCGCTCGATCACGCGTACCGCCAGCACGGGCTGGAGATTTGCGTTGGGCAGAGCGCCGACGAATTCAAGCACCAGAAGCTGGGGTGCCATCAGCGGCCGCTGTATTTTTTCATTCGGGGCGCCGACCTGTCGACACGGTGGGTGCTGAAGCAGTTCGGGCGAGCGTTGTTCCCTCCGCGGTTTGCAGCGCCGCAGGAAGCGAACCAGATTTCAAGTGCCTGAGACGGCGCCGCGCCGTCGTTCCCGCAAGCCGACTGGCACGGAGCCCAAGGCCATGGATCGATCAATGACGAACCGGCCGCGCGTGGTGCTGTTGACGATGCCGGGCCTATTCGGGGCCGAGATCATCAATCGGCTCGCGGCGGAACCGGGTATCGAGCTGGTCGGTGTGGGCCTGAGCTCGCGGGTCTACAAGAACAAGGGAACGCTGGCGACGGCCCTGACGCTCTGGAAACGCACCGGCTGGCGCTACCTGGCTTACAACGCCCTTGTGGCCGACGTGGCCTGGACGGCGCTGCGCATTCGCCGACGGCCCTCGGGGTTGGCGAACGTGCGGGGCCAGGTGCGGTCACTGGCCGATATCAACGCGCCCCCGACTCTCGACTGGCTGCGCTCGCTCGAGCCCGACTACGTCGCCTCGCTGTTCTTCAATCAGTGGATCGGCCCGGGAGTGTGCTCGATACCACAGAAGGCCTGCTTGAACCTTCACCCCAGCCCGTTACCGGCGTTGCGCGGTCCTGACCCGATTTTTCGCACACTGGAACGGGGCCTGACCTCCACCGCGCTCACGATTCATGAAGTCGCCGACGAGTTTGATGCGGGGCGGATCTTGCACCAGGAGCCGCGGGCTGTTCCTGCCGGGGCCACGGCATTCGGGTTGTACCTGGAACTCTTGCGCGACGGCGCCGACCTGTTGGCGCGTTGGCTGGCGGGCAACGTCGTGGCAGCGGTGCCTGACGCAGCGCCCGCGAACTCCGGCGACTACACGACGTTTCCCACGCCGGCTGAAGTTCGGGCGTTTCTCCGTTCGGGGCGGCGCCTGGTGTCTTATGCGCAGTGGCGCAGAGCGCTCGCGGCCGTGCAATGATCGGCATTTTCGCTCGCAGCGTCGGCGTCTTCGCGCGCTGGCAACCGGAGCGACGGCGGAGGACCGTCGTGCGCGGGGTCAATCCGCAGACCGGGGCGCGGCGTGGCGGCCTGACGCGGTGCCTCGGCATCGAACAAGAGCCCGAAGACGCGATTGAACACGAACGACGAAACGGCGCCGACCGCTTTCACGTAGATCGACAGGTTTGTGGGCCGACAGCCCATATGCTGTTTGAATTCATCGGCTGATGCACCGATGCGCACGATGCGAACGCCCGGCGCCAGGGCCTGTTCGAGCCCGCGGTAGATCAGGTTGAAGTACAGGTCTGACTCGGAATTGAGCGCGTATTCAAGTCCGCAAAACAGCAGCGTGTGCTGGCCGGGCGAGGCGAACCCGCAGCAGAACCCGACGATTCGAGTTCCCTGCCGAATGAACGTAAAGCTGGCCTCTTCGGGAAACTGGCGCGCCACCTCGCGGAAGAACTCGGCCGGGTTGCATTCGAACTTCATTTCGGCCCGGTTCAATACATTGAGGTACAAGCGGTGTACGTCGTCGGTAAACATCTGCGCAACCGAATCGCCGCCGCGAAAATGTTCCCAGGTCAGGCCGGCTTCTTCGAGCTTGCGAAAGTGCCGGCGGATGTTCGCCCGCGTGCGCTTGCTGCGGCTGTCGTAGTAGTTTGCGAACGACTCGAATTCTCCTTCAAGCTGATAGGCCACCACGCTGTGGGCGCGTCGATACTCGTGCCGCTCGAGCACTTTCAGCCGATCGGCCAGGGCCGGGGGAAACTCTTTGAATGAAATCAGGTTCGAGCCTGATTCGCGCGCCAGGCGTTGCGCCAGTTCATCGAGGCTGGCGGCAAAACGATCGAGATTGGCTTCGACAGAAACGGCCAACTGGCAGCCGCAAGTGCTCACCGGCAGTCCGCACAACAGAATCTTGAAGCGACAGAACCGCTTCCAGAACCGCCGCACCGATTGTGTCAGACGCTGGACCACCGGCGGGGCAAACAGCGCGCCGTCGACCCGGTACAGCGAAAAGCAGGCGCAACCGATCGGCCGACCTGAGTCGTCGAAGAACGTGGCGTACCAGAACTCGGCGTCTTCGGCAAAGGCCCGTTCGACGGCGAGCAGAAAGCGCACATCCAGCGTGGGGTCGGCTGGCGCACCGCAAGCCTGCCGCCATTCGGCCTGGTTGATCTCAGCAACGCTTCGCTGCACGCGCCAGGCGTATGAGAGCATCTTCGATGTCGCAGTCGCGCTGGGTGCTCTCGAGTTTTCCGCCACCGGCTCTCAATACTGCCGATCTGGCAGCCAGTTTTACCTGGCATCTACCTTTGTCGGCTCGAGAAGGCCTGGTTCTTTCAAGTTTCAGCGGGCGCCGGCGGCATTTCGGCATCGAAAAGCGTTGAAAACAGGCTACCAAACACGAGCGACTCCATTCGCCCGACCGCCTTCACGAAAATCGACAATGGAACCCCGCGGCACCCCATGTGTTGCTTGAATTCATTTGCCGTGGCCCCTACGTGCACCACCTGCACGCCAGGCACCAACCCTTGCGCCAGACCGCGATAGATGATGTTGAAGTACAGGTCGGATTGCGGGTTGATTTCGTAATCCAGCCCGCAATAGATCATCGCATGTTCGCCGGGCGAGGCGACGCCGCAACAGAAGCCGACGATGCGGTCAAATTGCCTGACGATTGTGAAACAGGCGTCATTCTCCAGCTGCGTCGCCAATTCCGCGAAAAACGTGCTCGGCAGCCGCTCGAATTTCGCCTGAGACCGTTCGAACACGTTGAGATACAGGCGGTGGATCGCCGGGTCGCGCAACGCCTCAACTGCTTCGCGCCCGCGCAGGTACTGCCATGAAAGGCCCGCCTGTTCGAACCTGCGGAAGTGCCGGCGGATGTTGGCCCGGGTGCGTTTGCTGCGCGATTCGAAGTACTTCTCAAACGAACCGAATTCGCCTTCCAGATGATACGAGACGACGCTTCGCGCCCGGCGATAGCCGCGGGTTGCCAGCGCGGCCAGGCGTTCAGCCTGTTCTGGCGCGAACTCTTTGAACGCGATCAGTTTGGTGCGGGTCTGACGGGCAAGCCCCTCGGCGATTTTGTCGAGTGTCAGGCACAAACGGCCGGCGTCGATGCCCTCTGGCATCGCGAGCTGGCAGCCGCTGACGCTGACGGGCAACCCCCCCAGAAGAATGTGAAATTTCATAAATCGCGGCCAGAGGCGACGAACCGCCGCAATCAGCTTTTGTGCCGGCGGCGGGGCGAAATCGGCCGCGTCGACCACGTATCGCGAGAATGCCGCGCAAGCGATCACCCGGCCGGAGTCGTCGCGCAGGGTGGCGTACCAGAACGTCGCCAGACCGCGAAACGACTGCTCGAGCGCCCGAAAGAACCGCACGTCGAGAAACGGGTTGCGCGTCGTTCCGCAAGCTTCCTGCCAGGCGGCCGCGTCGATCAGGTCGGCGGGCGTGACCAGTTGACAGGGGTAGGGCGTCATCGTGACGGGCCGGTCCGGCGCCACTGCCGCTATTTCTTTTCCGTCTTTTCAGGCTCGCCTGCAAACACCTTAACCCCGGCCGCCTTGATGGCCTCGATCTGCTTCTGCGCCGATTCTCCGCACACGGGGTTGCCCGCGAGATACAGTCGCAGAAACGGGGCGAAGCGCTTCTCACCGGCTGCGTCGGCCTTGACCGCCGCCAGGAGCGGCGTGAGATCGGAAATCTTGTTCCGTTCGAGCAGCAAGGTGCCCACCGACAAGGGGCGATTTAACGGCGAGAGGTCGACGATGTGGTTGTCGCTGAGCTTCAATAGCGACAGCCCGCCGAGATTGGCAAGCCCCTTGATTTCGCCGATCTGATTGCGAGCGAGGTCGAGTGACCACAGCCGCGCGAGCGACGACAGCGGCGTCGGGTCGGAAATCCGATTCCCGGCGATGTACAGGGCTGAAAGCCTTTCGAGCTTGGCGAGGGGCTCAACCGACACGATCTGATTATCCGAAAGTTCCAGAAACTGCAAAGCCACAAGCTGGCTCAAGGGGGTGAGATCGACAATCTTGTTGTGCGACAGGTCCAGCGATTGAATGCCTTTCAGTTGTTTCAGGGGCGATGCGTCTGCAATGGCGTTTTTGGCCAGGTTGAGCTCCAGCAGGTTGACGCACTTTTCGATTCCGGAAATGTCCTGAATGCCCTTTCCCGGGGCCTTAAGAATGTAAATCTTCTTGAGGTCGTCTTCGGTTAGTTCCGCCGAGTTGTTCTTCTTCTCGAAGACCATTTCACGCACAGCGGCTTCGAAATGCTTGTCAGGAATCAACTGGGCCAAAGCGGTTCCCGACAGAGAACCGGCCAGAGACCACCCCAACACGACGATCGTCAAGCAGCGAACAGGGGGGCTCGTCATAGAATTCTCCTCGTTGAAGTCTCTTCGTCTGCAGCGTCGGCGCCCGCAGACCTGGGCGCTTACCAGAAAAACGGGGTTGCGCGACCGATGCGGGTGTTCGAGATTCTCAGCTTACCGGGAGGCAGCGGAGAATGTCAAAGTGACCGCGCAGGTGGTCGTTTCGTAAATTTCGCCCGTGCTTTGCCGGGGTTCGATCGGGCGATAGGCCGGGCGCTTGACGGGCACAGGCCCGGTGCGTAAAGTCGTATCTAAGCTTGTGATACTCTCTCGAATCGACTATAAGCAATACTCATAATTCCCGCCGATGCACCTGAGATTTGTCGAGATCTTCTGCGACGTGGCGCAACGCCGCAGTTTCTCGAAAGGCGCGCAAGCGCACCGCGTCTCGCAGTCGTCGGCGAGCCAGGCGGTTCACTATCTGGAGCAGCGATTGGGCACGAAGCTCATTGATCGCTCGAAGCGGCCGCTGGAACTGACTCTCGCCGGCCGCGTGTACTACGAGGGCTGTCGCGATCTGCTCGAGCGGTTCCGGGCCGTCGAAGATCATGTTCGCTCGCTGCACGACCAGGTGGCCGGCGGTGTTTGTGTGGCGGCCATCTATTCCGTCGGCCTGATGCAGATGGAGCAGTTCGTACAGCGGTTCGAATCGCAGTATCCACAGGTCCGATTGCGGCTGGAGTACCTGCACCCGGACGCCGTGTATCAGCAGGTGCTCGACGACCGTGCCGACCTGGGCCTGGTCTCATTCCCACGGCACGGCGGCGAGATTGTGAGCCTCGATTGGCAGGAGCAGCCCATGGTGCTCGTCGTGCCGCCCGGCCATCGGCTCGCCGCGCGCGCGGAAATACCGCTCGCGGAACTCGCAGGTGAAGACTACGTAGGGTTCACGCAGGATCTGACGATTCACCGCGAAGTCGACCGCTGGCTCAGGCGGGCCCGAATCGCCGTCAACGTCGTACATGAATTCGACAACATTGAAACCATAAAACGGGCGATCGAGATTGGCTCGGGCGTGGCGCTATTGCCCGAACCAACCGTCTGGCAGGAGCTTTCGAACGGCACTCTGGCGGCGATCCCGCTGGCCGATTGCGACCTGCGCCGCCCGCTCGGAATCGTGCACCGCCGCGGCCGAAAGCTGACGACGGCGGCAAAAAAGTTCGTCGAGTTGTTGCGCGAAACGGCGCCGCCAGGCGCAACAGCCGGGGCCCGGCGCGCTCGGCGGCGGAGGGCAAAACGACGGGCCGAAGTCGTGAGTGGCGCCGGCTCGAACGGAAGCCGGCGCAGCCAGCGAACTCGCGTCTAAAGGGCACAGCGGGTAGGGCCAGTGGGTTCGGTCGGGCCGCGGCGAATTCCGATTTGTATTCTGCAGAAAGACCGCTTTCGACTGCGAGCACATGAGTTCAGGCCGGCCGCGAGGCGCGGGGACGTCGACGGAGAGACATGATATGGCGAGTCAGATGCAATATCGCGACGGCCCTCCCGGGGCGGAGGGGTTGTACGATCCGCGGCACGAGCACGACGCGTGCGGGGTCGGGTTTATCGTCAACATCAAGGGCGAAAAATCGCACCAACTGCTGCTTGACGCCCAGCAGATTCTGGTAAACCTTCAGCACCGCGGCGCATGCGGATGCGAAGACAACACCGGCGACGGCGCCGGTCTGATGATGCAATTGCCGCACAAGTTCCTGGTGAAGAAGTGCGCAGAACTCAACATTCCGCTTTCCGGCGGGCCGGGCGAGTACGGCTCTGGAATGGTGTTTCTGCCCAGCGACCCGGCCGAGCGGCGCATCTGCGAAGAGGCGTTCGAGCGGGTAGTGGCTGAAGAAGGGCAGCGGTTTCTGGGGTGGCGCGACGTTCCCCGCGATAATTCTCAATTGGGGGCCACGGCGCTTAAGGTTGAGCCGGTGATCCGGCAGGTGTTTGTCGGCCGCGGCGCCGACACGCCGGGGGCCGAGGCGCTCGAGTGGAAGCTGTACGTGATCCGCAAGCGGCTCGAGTCGCACATCGCCGCCAGTTCGCTCAGGCAGAAGAAGTTCTTTTACGTTCCCAGCCTGTCGAACCGCACGATCGTCTACAAGGGCCTGCTGCTGGCAACGCAGATTTCGGGCTACTACACCGACCTGACCGACCCCGACATGGAAACGGCGATCGCCATGGTGCACCAGCGGTACAGCACCAATACGTTTCCCACCTGGGACCTGGCGCACCCCTTCCGATACGTTGCCCACAATGGCGAGATCAACACGGTCAGGGGCAATCAGAACTGGATGCGGGCCCGGCAGACGCTGTTCAGGCACCCCCGGTTCGGGCAGGACATCCCCAAGCTGTTTCCCATCATTCCCGAAAAGCTCAGCGATTCGGCGGCGTTCGATTGCGCGCTCGAACTGCTGCACGCCACCGGCCGGTCGCTGCCGCACGCGATCATGATGATGATTCCTGCCGCCTGGGACGGGCACGAAAGCATGCCCGACGACGAAAAAGCGTTCTACGAGTATCACGCCTGCCTGATGGAGCCCTGGGATGGGCCGGCGTCGATCGCCTTCACCGACGGCACCGTCATCGGCGCCGTTCTTGACCGGAACGGCCTGCGCCCCTCGCGCTACACCGTGACCAAAGACGGCTTCGTGATCATGGCGTCGGAAACCGGCGTGCTGCCGATTGACCCGGCCAACGTACTGTCGAAAGGGCGATTGCAGCCCGGCAAGATGTTTCTGGTCGACACCGCGCAGCAGCGGATTATCGCCGACGAAGAAATCAAAAGCGGTTTCGCCCGCCGCCAGCCCTACCGGCAGTGGCTTCGAGAGCAACAGGTGAGGTTGGAGGATTTGCCGAAGAAAGAAGGCATCGCCTGCGACTTCGACGCGCTGCTGAAGCGACAGCAGGCCTTCGGGTACACGCTCGAAGACGTGCGGATCATCATGGGGCCGATGGCGGCCAATGGCGAAGAGCCTCTGGGTTCCATGGGCAACGATACGCCGCTCGCGGTTCTCTCGGACAAGCCGCAACTTCTGTACAACTATTTCAAGCAGCTTTTCGCGCAGGTGACGAACCCGCCGCTGGATGCGATTCGCGAAGAGATTGTGACGTCGATGGTGACAACGCTGGGGGCCGAGCAAGACCTGTTTGACGAGACGGCGGCCCACTGCCAGCAACTGCGGCTGAAGCAACCCGTTCTGACGAATGCCGACCTTGAGTCAGTACGGGCGGTTTCGGCCGGAGCGATCAGGTCACACACGATCTCGACGTTGTACGACGTGGCCGGCGGCGGGGCGGCCCTGCAGGCGGCGCTAGGTCGCATCCGGCAGGAAGCGCACGACGCGGTGCAGGCGGGGGCCGCCCTGTTGATTCTGTCGGATCGCGGCGTTAACGAGAGCCTGGCGCCGATCCCGGCGCTTCTGGCCTGCTCGGGCGTGCATCAGCATCTGATCCGCGAGGGGACGCGCACGCGGTGCGGCCTGATCATCGAATCGGGGGAACCGCGCGAAGTGCATCACTTCGCCCTGTTATTCGGTTATGGCGCCGGGGCCGTGAACCCGTATCTGGCGTTTGAAACCCTGGCGGACCTATGCCAGCGGCAGCACCTGAAGAACGGCAAAGGCGACGTCGATTACAAGACGGCCGAGAAGCACTACATCAAGAGCGTCAATAAGGGCGTGCTGAAGATCATGTCGAAAATGGGTATTTCGACGTTGCACAGCTATCGAGGCGCCCAGATTTTCGAAGCGGTGGGGCTCAATCGCGAGTTCGTCAAGGAGTATTTTACGCACACGGCGTCGCGCATTCAGGGCATCGGAATCGACGTCGTCGCGCAGGAAGTACAGCGCCGGCACGCCGCCGCGTGGCCGTCAGTCGACGTGTCCGAAAACCTCGACCTCGACATGGGAGGGCAATACCAATGGCGGCGTCGCGGCGAACATCACATGATCAATCCCGAGATGGTGGCCCGCCTGCAACACGCGGCCCGCACCAACAACCGCGCCGCCTATCGCAAGTATGCCGAATTCTGCAACAACCAGGAAAAAACGCTGGCGACTTTGAGAGGCCTTCTGGAATTCAAGCCGGCCGCCCAGCCTGTGCCGCTCGACGAAGTCGAGCCGGCGTCGCAAATCGTGAAGCGTTTCGCCACGGGGGCGATGTCGCTGGGGTCGATTTCGCGCGAGGCGCATGAGACGATGGCGATCGCCATGAATCGGCTGGGGGGCAAGAGCAACACGGGCGAAGGGGGCGAAGACCCGGTACGGTACAAGCCCGACGCCAACGGCGACCTGCGCCGCAGCGCCATCAAGCAGGTGGCTTCCGGCCGGTTCGGCGTCACCAGCGAGTACCTTGTCAACGCCGACGAACTGCAGATCAAAATGGCTCAAGGGGCCAAGCCCGGAGAAGGCGGGCAATTGCCGGGGCATAAAATCGACGAATACATTGCGCGCGTGCGGCACGCGACCCCCGGAGTCGGGCTGATCTCGCCTCCGCCGCACCACGATATCTACTCGATCGAAGACCTCGCGCAGCTCATTCACGACCTGAAGAATTCCAACCCCGAGGCGCGGGTCAGCGTGAAGCTGGTTGCCGAGGTGGGGGTGGGGACGGTCGCCGCCGGCGTCTCAAAGGGCAAGTCGGACGTGGTGCTGATTTCAGGCTATGAAGGGGGCACCGGGGCCAGTCCGCTGACCTCGATCAAGCACGCGGGCGTTCCCTGGGAGCTGGGCCTGGCGGAAACGCATCAGACGCTCGTGGTTCACAACCTGCGCAGCCGCATCGTGGTGCAGACTGACGGCCAAATCAAGACCGGGCGCGACGTGGCGATCGCAGCCCTGTTGGGGGCGGAGGAGTTCGGCATGGCGAGCGCCGCGCTGGTTGCCGCCGGCTGTATTATGATGCGCGTCTGCCACCTCAACACCTGCCCCGTAGGCATCGCCACGCAAGACCCACGGCTGCGGGAGAAGTTTACCGGGCAGCCTGAGCACGTCGTCAACTTCTTCACCTTCGTGGCGGAGGAGTTGCGTGAAATCATGGCGAATCTGGGTTTCCGCACGGTGAATGAGATGGTCGGTCGTGTCGACAGGCTCGATTCCAGACAGGCGATCGACCACTGGAAAGCGCGGGGGTTGGATTTTTCCATGCTCCTGCACAAGCCCGAAGTGCCGCCTGAGGTGGGGGTGTACTGCCGCGAACCACAGAACCACGGCCTGGGCGCTGCGCTCGACAACGAGCTCATCAAGCTGTGCCACGCGGCGCTTGAGCGGGGCGAGCAGGTGGCGTTTGACATTCCCATCAAGAATATCAATCGCACGGTAGGCACGATGCTGGGCAGCCGCCTGACGAAAAAATGGGGAGGCGCAGGATTGCCCGACGACACGATCACGATTCGCTTCCACGGATCGTGCGGGCAGAGTTTCGCCGCGTTCGTGCCCAAAGGCATTACGCTGCAGGTCGAGGGAGACGCGAACGACTACTTCTGCAAAGGGCTTTCGGGGGGCAAAGTCAGCGTCTTTCCGCCGCGAACGGCAACGTTTGTGGCCGAGGAGAATATCATCATTGGCAACGTGGCCTGCTACGGGGCGACGGGGGGCGAGGTGTTCATCCGGGGCGTCGCCGGTGAGCGCTTCTGCGTCCGGAACTCGGGCGTCAGCGCGGTGGTTGAAGGAGTGGGTGACCACGGCTGCGAGTATATGACGCGGGGCACGGTCGTGGTTCTGGGCCCGACCGGCAGGAACTTTGCGGCGGGCATGAGCGGTGGGATCGCCTACGTTCTCGACGAATCGGGCCGCTTTCCCGTCCTCTGCAATCAGGAAATGGTCGACCTGGAACGGCTGGAGCTCGATGACGACATCGAGGTCGTGCAAGGGTTGTTGCGCAAGCATATCGAAGCCACGGCCAGCGAACGCGCACAGTTCGTGCTCGAGAACTGGCATCGACTGCAAACAAAATTCGTCAAGATCTATCCCCGCGACTACCGCCGCGTGCTGGAAGCGCGCCGCAAGACGGCCGCCCAGGGCGCGGTGCTTGCCGGGGCGGTCGGTGCGGGCGGCTGATCGCCGCCAGCCAACGGAAACATCACGATCGAACGCCCGCCGAGGCGCTGCGGGCCGCGCGCCGCGGGGTCGGAGGATTCAAATGGGTAAACCTACCGGGTTCATGGAATTCAATCGCGAGACGCCGCCACGGCGTCCTGTTGATCAACGGCTGCACGACTGGCACGAAGTCTATCAGCCCTTTCCCGAACTCAAGTTGATGGAGCAGGGAGCGCGGTGCATGGATTGCGGTGTGCCGTTCTGCCACACCGGCTGCCCCCTGGGAAACATCATTCCCGATTGGAACGACCTGGTGTACCGGGGCCGATGGCGCGACGCGGTCAGCCGCCTGCATGCGACGAACAATTTTCCTGAGTTTACCGGCAGGCTTTGTCCCGCTCCCTGCGAAGAAGCCTGCGTGCTGGGGATCAACGAGCCTCCCGTCACGATCAAGAACATCGAGAACTCGATCATCGAGAGGGCGTTCGCCGAAGGGTGGGTGGTTCCCGAGCCCCCCGCACACCGTACCGGCAAGAAAGTCGCGATCGTCGGATCCGGCCCGGCGGGTCTCGCCGCAGCTCAACAACTGAACCGCGCGGGCCATTTGGTGACGGTCTTTGAGCGGGCCGACCGCATCGGGGGCCTGCTGCGCTACGGCATTCCTGAATTCAAGATGGAGAAGCGCGTTCTGGATCGCCGGCTGGATCAGTTGGAAGCCGAGGGGATTGTCTTCCAGCCGAATTCCGACGTCGGAGGCAGGATCAACGCGTCGGACCTCAAGCGCGAGTTCGACGCAATCGTCATTGGGGTGGGGTCGACGGTGCCGCGCGATTTACCCGTGCCGGGGCGCGAACTTCAGGGCATTTATTTCGCAATGGACTTTCTGCCGCAGCAGAACCGCCGTTGCGAAGGAGATGAGATTCCTGACGCAGCGTTCATTTCGGCGAAAGGCAAGCAGGTGGTCATCATCGGGGGAGGCGACACGGGCGCCGACTGCCTGGGGACGGTCCACCGCCAGGGCTGCCGGTCGGTGGTGCAATTGGAATTGCTGCCCAAGCCGCCCAAGGGGCGCGACGCGACAATGCCGTGGCCCTATTGGCCGACCATCCTTCGCACTTCCAGCGCTCACGAAGAAGGGGGCGACCGCGACTGGAGCGTATCAACCAGAAATTTTTCCGGCCGCAATGGTCGCGTTGAGGCCCTGCACGCCGTGCGGCTCGAATGGGTCAATGAGAATGGGCGGCAGGTCATGAAAGAAGTTGCCGGCAGCGATTTCGAGATTCCGGCTGACCTCGTATTGCTGGCGATGGGGTTTGTCGGCCCCGAGAAGAAAGGGCTGGTGGAACAGTTGGGAGTGCAGGTGGATCCCCGAGGCAACATTCAGGCGGACGAGAACTACATGACGAACGTGCCCGGCGTGTTCTCCGCCGGAGACGCGCGCCGCGGGCAATCGCTGATTGTCTGGGCGATTTGGGAGGGGCGCGAGGCTGCCGTGGGAGTCGATCGGTTCCTCATGGGACACAGCGACCTGCCGAGCGCACCGCAATTATTGGGGCGTGACGTTCGCGCAGGGGTCTAGCAGCCTGTTCGTGACGGGAATCTTTATTCGGCACGCGACTTGCCAGCGAATAGCCCTCGGGTGTGTAATCGTGGCAACTGCGCCGAAATGAACCAATCGACAGGCACGCAATTAATACGTGCCCCCCTGGTCGATGGTTCGCAGTCCCTGCGGCAGCGCCGCGATCGACGTTCGAGGGCTTAGTCTAAGACGTTCGCTTCGCCCATGTTGGGGCTATGAGCGGTTTGTGGCGACATGAATTCAGGTGTGAATTCATCTGGAAAGGGCAGAGAGCTAAGTGCGGCCTACTGGTCTCAAATGAATCAGGCTGGCGGCAGTTAAAGCGGAGTGTGGCAAACTGCCGTCGCAAATTGCACCGATAAACCGTTCAGTTTTGCGTTGCCGGAGGCTAAGATTCAGGGTAAGTGATACAGAGTGCCGGAACGCCATAAAGTGCAGACCTTGTGTAATTTTCGCGAAATTACTGCAAAAGTCGGTGGTTTTGGGCCTGAGTGTCTTGAGTTCGACAAATGGGCTAGTAAGAGATGGATGGGTGGCTACGTCCTGCCGGTGAAGGATCGGGCAGCGCAGGCTTGGGGCTGTTTTCCTGAGCCTTGCGAAGCATGAATGCGAGGGAACGCAGCCCGAAGGGTGAGGGAGGCTGAGCTGTGAAGTTGTCGGCAGGATGCCAAGCTCTGGCGGGAGCGATCAGTCAGGACGGGTTCGGATGGACCTTGACACCTTCAGGGTTTGCCCGGGCAGCAAAGACTTGCTTCTTGAGAGTTGACGACTATGCCGACCTTGGCCGCGGAACCCGATCTGTTTCCTCCAGATTTGCTGGAACGCGATGGCGGCGCTGAGTACGGCGGTCGCTCGTGGTGGCTGCTGTACACGAGATCACGCCAGGAAAAAGAGCTGATGCGCAAGTTGCGGAGCTTGGAGATTCCCTTCTACGGCCCGCTCGTTGAACGGCGATCACGCACGCCTGGCGGCCGGTACCGCACCGCATATATCCCGCTGTTTTCCAATTACGTGTTCATGTTCGGCGATGCCGAACAACGTTACGACGCGCTGGCGACGAATTGCATCTCGCGAGATATACCAGTCGCCAATGGCCCTGATCTGATCTGGGACCTGCAGCAATTACGGCGGCTGATTCAGAGCGGCGAGCCATTGACCCCAGAGACCCGAATGGCGCCCGGGGTGCGTGTGCGTGTGCGGTCGGGGCCTTTGGCGGGGCAGGAGGGCGTCGTATTGCAGCGTCGAGGCGAAACCCGGCTGCTGGTGGCCGTGCGATTCTTACAGCAGGGGGCCAGCGTGCTGGTTGACGAGTGCGATCTGGAGCGGATCGACTAACACGTGCCTCGCTTTCAGATCTGCCTCGAACAGCGCTTGCGTGTTCGCTCGGCCGCGACTCTTTCCCTGCGCATCAAACTCTCGTACAACCACAGACGTCAGGAAGCGACCTGTGGTCAGCGTGAACGATGTCTCGAATTCTTGTCACCGGCGCAGCGGGCTTCATCGGCTATCACGTCAGCCGCCGCCTGTTGGCGCGTGGCGACGAAGTTCTGGGGCTCGACAACCTGAACGACTACTACGATGTGCGCCTGAAGGAAGGCCGCCTCGTCGAGTTGCAGCGGCTGCCCGCGTTTCGTTTTGCGCGCCTGGACCTCAGCGACCGCGCGGGAATGGCGGGGCTCTTTGCCGAAGAACGACCGCGCCGCGTCGTGCATCTGGCGGCCCAGGCGGGGGTGCGGTACTCGCGGACGAACCCCGAGGCCTATTTCGACAGCAACCTGACGGGATTCGGGCATGTGCTGGAAGGGTGCCGGCGGGCCGAGATTGAACATCTGGTATTTGCCTCCTCGAGTTCGGTCTACGGCGCCAACACACAGATGCCCTTCTCGGTGCACCATAACGTCGATCATCCACTGAGCCTCTACGCGGCCACGAAAAAGGCCAACGAGTTGATGGCTCACTCGTACGCCCACCTGTATCGGCTCCCCTGCACCGGGCTGCGGTTTTTCACGGTTTACGGCCCGTGGGGCCGGCCCGATATGGCGCTGTTTCTCTTCACGCGGGCGATTCTCGAAGGTCGCCCGATTGACGTTTACAACCACGGCCGCATGCGACGCGATTTCACATATATCGACGATATCGCCGAAGGGGTGCTCCGCACGCTCGATCGCACGGCGAGCGCCGATCCCGCGTGGACGGGCCAGCAGCCCGACCCGGCCGGCAGCAGTGCCCCGTATCGCATCTACAACATCGGTAACAATCATCCCGTCGAACTGATGTATCTGATCGAAGTCCTCGAGGCGACATTGCAGAAAAAGGCGACGCGCAATCTGCTGCCGATGGAGCCCGGCGACGTTCCGGCCACGTTCGCCGACATCGACGACCTGGTGCGTGACATCGGGTTTCGGCCGCAGACGTCGATCGAAGAGGGGGTGGCGCGGTTTGTGGAATGGTACCGCCAGTACTACCGGGTTTGAGCACGCATGATCGTCTCGGTTGTCGCCGGTGCGCGTCCGAATTTCATGAAGCTGGCCCCTCTGGTCGCCGCGGCGCAGGCCGTGGGCGAGCGGCCGCGCATTATTCACACCGGCCAGCACTACGACGCGCAGATGAGCGACACGTTTTTCGCCGAGCTGGGCATCCCCGACCCCGACGTGAATCTGGGCGTGGGGTCGGGCTCGCACGTGTTTCAGATTGCCGAGGTAATGCGCGGCCTGGAGCGCGAGTTCACGGAACATCGCCCGCAGGCCGTCGTGGTCGTGGGCGACGTGAACTCGACCTTGGCCGCGGCGCTGGCCGGGCAGAAGCTGGGAATTCGCGTGGCGCACGTCGAAGCCGGGCTGCGCAGCTTCGATCGGGCGATGCCCGAAGAAATCAACCGCATTCTGACCGACGCCGTTTCCGACTGGCTGTTCACGTCGGAACCTGTCGCAGAAGCCAATTTGCTGCGCGAAGGCATCGCACCCGAACGCATTCATTATGTGGGCAATGTGATGATCGACACCCTGCTCTCTCAATTAGGGCGGGCCAGAGATCTGGCCCAGTGCCGCCGGCTGGGGTTGGCGCCGCGGCAGTATCAACTCGTCACACTGCATCGGCCTTCGAACGTCGACGATCAAGACCGGCTCAGGTCGATTCTCGACGCCCTCGCCCACCTCAACGCGCGACTCTCGACCATCTTTGTCGTCCATCCGCGAACCCGAAAAAAGCTCCAGGAATTCGGGTTGGCTTCGTTGCTCGCCGCCTCCGGGTTTCTGGCGATTGAGCCCCTGGGGTACCTTCCCATGCTCAGCCTGATTGACAGCGCGCGCCTGGTTTTGACCGATTCGGGCGGTATTCAGGAAGAAACCACCGCCCTCAGGATCCCCTGTCTGACGTTGCGGGAGAATACCGAACGCCCGATCACTATTGAGATCGGCACGAACGAGCTCGTCGGCTGGCGGACGGGCGAGATCGTGGCCGCGGCAACTCGCATTCTCGATGGTCAATTCAAGGCCGGGCGGCCCCCCGATACCTGGGACGGCCGGGCGTCTGAGCGAATCGTGGCGCGGCTGCAGGCCGATTTGAACGGCGGCTGACAACCAGTCGGTTCGGCCCGTGGCGGCGCAAAGCCTTCAGGCCTGGACATTTTCGCCTCAGGCACAGCGCCGCGCGGGCGCCGGCGAACTTTACCGCCTCTACCGGTTTTTCTGGACGCGCCGTTCCTGATGGTCGAATGACAGAGGAACGGGACCGCGCGCCGCGCCGGCCCGCTCGGCCGTTGATTGACGTTCTGGCGCTCGCCTGCACCATGTGTCGTTCCTTGCCGCTGCCGTCTTCGGAGCGCGCTTCGTGGGCACCGAAGTTGGCGATGGCCGGCCTGTGGCTGGCCTGTCTCGCCGGCTGCCGGCAGGTGCCGATCGGCGTTGCTGCCGGGTCAGCACCGTCAATCGAGGCCGTTGAGACGGTGGACCGGGTGGTAGACGAGTTCGCGGACCTCGACGATTCAGAAACGATCCAGGCGAAAGACGACGAGACGTGGGTTCGCCCGGCTTTGTTGCCTGCGTCAGAGGCCGAATCGTTCGAACGACGCGTTCCCGAGGCGCGCCATACCCGCTTTCGGCCTCAGTTCGCGTACAACCAGGTTGCAGGGAGGTTCGTATCGATCGGCGACGACGAAACCGGCGATTGCGCCGGAACCCTGGTGCACGAAGACGACGACGCGGTCGATGCCTGGGATGCCGAGGATGAGCCACCCTGTTTTACGTTTCGCGACGACTGCAGAGAGCTACTGCCGACGCTGTGGGCCGACACGTGTTCGGTGTTTACGTGGGAGAACGCCATTGTACTGGGCGCGGCCGCAGGCGGCACGATTGCCCTGCGGGAACATGCCGACGGCGACGTACGCGAGTACACCGCCGAATTTCCGTTGCGGTGGGGCACCGGCAGCCAGACGCTGCGAAACTTTGGCGAATTTTCGTACCAGTTGCCGGTGCTGTTCGGTCTGTACGGAATCAGCATGTGGGGGCGGCATGAGAAGCTGCACGAATTCAGTAAGGCGGTGATTTGCGCCTACGGCATCTCGGCGGTCGCAACCGTCGCGGTCAAAGGCGTCACCGACACGCAGCGCCCGACCGATCAGTACCAGGATGGACGGTGGGGATTTCCGTCGTACCACGCGTCGAGCACGTTCTGCATCGCCGCCGTCGCCGACGAATACTACGGCTGGCCGGTCGGGCTTCCCTGCTACGTTCTGGCGGGCCTGGTGGGCTGGAGCCGCATCGATCAGCGCGAGCACGACCTTTCTGACGTCTTCTTCGGCTCGGTGCTGGGGTTCGTGATCGGCAAATCGGTCGCTGGTGCGCACCTCGAACGGTACGGAAACTATCGCGTCTATCCGTACTACGACCCGGTTGTTCGCGGAGTCGGGTTTACGCTGTCGACAACCTACTGAACGCGGCGCGACAGCCTCCCTGGCTGCGGGCCGGCCGGGCTGCGGCAACAGCCGGCCTACTGCGGCGCCAGAATCAATCTTCTGCGCGACTGCCATCGTCGCACATTTTGACGATTTTCGGATCGAAACGGGCCACGATCTCGACCAGGTCCTCCTGCTCGCGCATGACGCTTTCAATGCGCTTGTAGACTTGAGGAACTTCATCGGCGCCGGCCGAGAGCACGGTTACGCCTTTTTGCGCCAAATCGTTCCTGACCGCTTTCCAGTTGTAGGCGTCGCGGGCCTGGCGGCGCGACATTCGCCGGCCCGCGCCGTGCGAGGCCGAGTTCAGGCTCTCAGCCACGCCCCGGCCCCGCACAACGAACGCCGGGTCGGCCATTGAACCAGGGATCACCCCTAAAACGCCGGCGCCGGCGGGCGTCGCGCCCTTGCGATGTACGATCAATTCGCGCCCGTCGTGAATCTCTTTCCAGGCGAAGTTGTGGTGATTCTCGACGCATGCGACGATCTGCGTACCCAGCAGTTGCGAGACCAGGCGATGAATGACCTCGTGGTTTGCTGCCGCGTATTCTCCCATCAGGTTCATGGCGGCCCAGTATTCTTCGCCGGCTTCGCTGTCGAGATCCAGCCATGCCAGCCGCCCCAGTTTCTGGTAGCGCTGCGGCAGCCGCGATTGGGCGATTCCCGAATAAACGCTGCACACCGCGGCCCCTGCCCCGCGGCTGCCGCTGTGGCTGAGCAGGGCGACGTACTGGCCCGGTTGCAGGTTCAGTTCGAGGGCTGGTTGCTCGATCGTCACGACACCGAATTCGACGAAATGGTTGCCTGACCCCGAGGTGCCGAGCTGTTTCCAGGCGCGGTCACGGTGCTCGCGGGTAATCCGCGTGATGCCCCAGTCGGCATCCATCACCGGGTGCTGTTGGGGGCGTTCGTGAACGCTGCCGACGCCGAACCGCGTGCCGCGCTCGAGCGCGCTCTTGAACAGCTCGAAACGCTTGTGGAGTGATTCGGCAGGCATGTCGAGCACCGACAGTTTCATGCGGCAGGCGATATCGACGCCCACCGCATAGGGAATGACGGCGTTTTCGCAGGCCAGCACGCCGCCGATCGGCAGCCCGTATCCCACATGGGCGTCGGGCATGAGCGCCGCTTTGCGGGTTACAGGAACGGCACACGCGTCGCGCATTTGCGAATGGGCTGCAGCGTCAATTTCCGTTCCCCAGGTTCTATAATCGACGGGTGTCGGAGGCACGAAGCTCCGTTCAGCAATCAACTTTTGGGCGAACGGCCCGAAGTGCGGATGCGCGACGTGGCTTTCGGGCGACTCGAGAATCGCCCGGACCAGACGTTTGGCCTCAGACCCTTTCCATCCGCCGGCCCGAGCAGCCGCCTGGATGCCCTGGATGGCGCTCGTCAGGCATTCGTCAGGGACGCCCAGTTTTCGAAGCTGCGAGGTGTTCATGATCGGTATGATCCAGCGACTGCCGCGCAAGAGGCGCCAACCCGAAAACGGTCTGACACGGTGCATGGGGCCGCGGTTCGTGCTTCGGCGCCATTGACCCGCCACGAACGCCGCCGGCGCGGCGCCTCCACTGTATCGAATCTCCCGCCAGAGGACGTAGCGGAAGTCGCCAGACTTCTGCCAGGCGGGGTCAGGCGCGGAACTCTGGCGAGTTTCGCTACCGCCACCGTTCCGCTGCCGGCACGGTCGCAACCAGACTCGACACGGCGCGCGGGCAGCCGGTTCGTACCGAGGCGGATGAAGGCCCAGGATGTCTCCATCTGAACCTGCGCCTCTACTTTAGCCCCGATCGCCCGAACCGCGACAGGTGCCCGGGTTTATAGTACACTGCGGCCAGTTGCATCGCAGATTCTTCGATGCGCTCTCGATTCGCGATTCAATTGAAAGGCGCCGCCGTGGCATACCAGCTTGACGAGCTTCAGAAGAAGCAGCTTCAGCAGGCTGAAGAGCTGCTGTTTTCGGGTCCGCAGGGTGAGAATTTCGCCCGCGAGCTGTATTTCGGCAGGTTCCTCGAACGGGCGATCCTGCCGTATCCGCGGCTGTCGCCGGGCGAGCAGGCCGTGGGCGACGCGGCCGTAGGCGACGTTCGGCGATTTTGCGACGAACACATCGACGCGGCCGAGATCGACCGGCAGGCAGATATTCCGCGCGACGTCGTATTGGGGCTGGGGAGGATCGGGGTATTGGGGGCGACGATTCCGCGCGAATTCGGCGGGGCGGGAATGTCGCAGCAGAATTACTGTCGGGTCATGGAGGTGTTGGGCGGGCACTGTTCGGCGACAGCCGTATTCGTCAATGCACACCATTCGATCGGCGTGCGATCGGTGCTGATGTTCGGCAACGACCGTCAGAAGGAGCGCTGGCTGCGACCGCTCTGCTCGGGCGAACAGATTGCCGCGTTTGCCCTGACCGAGCCAGAGGCCGGCTCAGACGCCGCGAACGTGCAGACCCGGGCGACGCCTTCAACCGATGGCAAAGGGTGGGTGCTGAACGGGCAAAAGCGGTACATCACCAACGGGGCAATCGCCGGCGTACTCGCCGTCATGGCGCGCACGCCCGACAGCGGCGCACCGGAGGGAAAAGTCACGTCATTTCTGGTCACGCCCGACATGCCGGGTTTCGAAGTGGTCGAAGCCCGCATGCCCAAGTGCGGTATCCGTGGCACGGCGACGGCGCGACTGGCGTTTCACGACATGTTCGTTCCCCCGGAAAACGTACTGGGGCCTCTGGGCAAAGGATTGCGACAGGCCCTGACCCTGCTCGACTTCGGCCGCACGACGTTTGGGGCGAGCTGCACGGGGGCGGCCAAAACGTGCTTGGCCAAGGCCATTGAATACGCCAACACTCGCAAACAATTCGGCCGGACATTGGGCGAATTCGGCCTCGTGCAGCAGAAGATCGCGTATGCCTCTGCGCACACGTTCGCCATGGAGAGCGCCACGTACCACACGGCGGCCCTGATCGACCGGGGCGCCGAAGACTACATGCTCGAAACCGCCATGCTCAAGGTGTTTGCGAGCGAAGAATTGTGGAAGATCGTCAATGACACGCTGCAGATTCATGGCGGCGCAGGGTATTTCAGCGATCAGCCCTTCGAGCGAATGATGCGCGACGCGCGCATCAACATGATCGGCGAAGGAGCCAACGACGTGCTGCGCTGTTTCATCGCCGGGGTCGGGCTGCGGTACCTTGGCCAGGAAATGCTCGAAATCCGCGCGCACCCCTGGAGAATTGCGAAGCTGCGCCGCCCCCTTCCGGCTATTCCGGTCGTCCACGGCCGCCTGCAGCCCGTTGTGGCCGTGCTTTCGCGGCAAATTGCCAAGCTCGCGCGGGCCTGCCAGATCGCCCTGTTCCGGTATCGCGAAGAGGTTGTCAATCGGCAGTTCGTACTGGCGCGGCTGGGCGACGTGGCCACCGAGTTGTTCATTGGCAGTTGTGTGTACTCGCGGCTCGCTTCGCTCTTGACCCACGGCAACCACGACCCCGATGGCGTCGCTCGCGACGTGCACTCGGGCATGCTCTATCTCAGGCTGGCGGCGCGACGCAACGCACAGCGTCTGGCCGAACTGTCGGACAATGACGACGACGATGTCGAGCGCACCGCGCAGGCCCTTTTGCGGCAAGCCTCTCACTAGTCGGCCATGAGCGTTCTCGGTCTCGACATCGGCGGCGCGAATCTGAAGGCGGCCGACGAGACAGGGCGGGCCTGGTCTGAGCCGTTCGAAATCTGGCGAGCGCCCGGGGAGCTAACGGCCCGGCTGTCGGCCCTCATCTTGCGTTTTGCCCCGTGCGACGCAGTGGCTGTCACTATGACGGCCGAGCTGGCGGATTGCTTCGACACCCGGGCCCAGGGCGTCGACCATATCGTTCGCGCCGTGGTGCAGGCAGCGGCCGGACGCGAAGTTCGTATCTGGTCGTCTCGACGAATGCTGGTTGGCCCTGCCGAAGCCCGCGCCCATCCCTTCGAAGTCGCCGCCGCCAACTGGCATGCTTTGGCCACCTGGGCCGGGAGGCTGGCTCCGCACGGGCCGGCCCTGTTAGTTGACATCGGCAGCACAACGACCGACGTCATTCCGTTATGCGACGGGGCCCCCTGCCCCACCGGACGCACCGACCGCGAACGACTCGCCAGCGGCGAACTGGTGTACACGGGCGTCCGCCGAACCCCGTTGTGTGCCGTGACGCCCGTGGTGTTGTATCGCGGGCGGTTATGTCGCGTCGCCGCCGAGCTGTTCGCGACGGCGCTCGATGTGCACCTCGTTCGCGGAAAGCTGGCGGAGGAGCCGGCAAGCACCGCGACGGCAAACGGGCGCCCCGCCACAGTCTCAGCGGCCCGCGACCGGCTGGCGCGAATGGTATGCTCTGACCGTGACGAACTGACGCACGAGGAGATTTTGAACCTTGCCGATTTTTTTGCAGCCGCCCAGGAGAATGCCGTCCGTCAGGCGCTTTTCACGGTGACTTCGCGTCTGGCCGCCGCCCCGCAGACGATTGTGCTGTCAGGCGCTGGAGAATTCCTCGCACGCGATGCGCTGGCCGGTTGCCCTGCGCTGAAAGCAGCCGAACTCATCTCGCTCAGTGAGCGCCTGTCAAACGACGTTGCGGAATCGGCGTGCGCTTACGCCGTCGCCATGTTGGCTGCGGCCAGGTCGTAGCAGGTCACGCTGATGGCCCTCCGAAGAAGCGGTGCGCCAGACAACAAGCCACCCCGGCCGATACGACCGGCCGGGGTGGTTGTGTGCGACCTCCTTTGCCATTCTGTCGTTTCACAGAATTACAGGGTGTCTGCCGGTGCAGCCGATTTGCGGCAGCAGGCCGGCGTTGCCGCCGAGGCCGACTGAGCTGCGTCGTCGCAGCACTTAAGGGCCTCACGGCAGCAGGCTCGACCCTCAACGCAGCATTTCGGGGCCGCATCGCAGCATGCAAGATCGTCTTCGCAGCACTTCAACCCCTGCGCGCAACAGGCGGCCAGGTCGGTTGACTCGCAGCAACCGCGGTTGGTGTCGCAACAGGCCAGGCCTTGAGCGCAGCAGTCGGTCGTGTTGTGCGACGAACCGAGGCTTATTGCGGCCAGGGCCGCGCCCACGGTCACAAACAATCCGGCGATGAGTTTCGTCAACATGGTCGTTCTCCAGTCTGGTGATTTGGTGAAATCAAACGCGGTAGATCAAATCAGAAACGGCTTATGGCGCAATGGCGCCACTTTGCGCGCGAGAGGGACGCGCGTACCGCTTCGAGATCAACAGCGCCACACGCACTGGAGCACGCGCGACGGAGGGCCCGTCGCAGTCAGCGCTGGCTGGTCCTGGCCGGCATTCGGGGGGCCTTCGTCAACGGCAGTCACCGGCAGGGCCAGCCAGAAGCTGAATACATCGGCAGCGACGCTCGATATCTCAACCGGAATGATCACCTTGGTCGCGCAGCAGCAAGCCGGCTGTGGGGCCTCGACTGGTCGTGGCACCGGCGCTGAATGCCTCTCGCAGCAACTGCGCGGCCCCGAATCAGACGCTACGGTGGTCGACGGCAGGCAACACCAGCCTGTCGGCAGAGACAACCCTGCGGCCAGCAGCAACGTCAGCAAGAGTCGAGCATTGTCGCTCATACCCGATTCTACGCAGCAGAACCTTCAGGCGTTGGCTCGATCAGGGGAGAAATCGCCATAAGCAGTTTAAGGCAATGGAGATGCATCTTTGAGAATGATAAACCAAACGCCAGGGCAATCGACCTCTTTCAATACTGAAACCGGCAGATTCCACTGACCTCGCGGGGACTTTCAGGCCAGCCTCCATTTCGGACTACACGATCCGCGCCCAGATTGCCTTCAGGTATTCCGTCTCGGCGCAATCTCCTGCGACGGGATGATCGGCCGCGGCGCCCGTCCTGGCGAGCAACTGAATCGACCGGCCGGAGGTTCCGCGAACGGCCGTTCCGTCGTCGGTCGGCCGGCCCGAGTGCCGTGCGGCATTCACGACCAGTCGCACGAATTCATCCTCAGCGAGCAGACCCGAGCAGGAGCAGGTCAACAGCAGGCCGCCCGGCGCCACCAGCGCCATGGCCAGGCGGTTCAGGTCGAAGTGCTTGCGCGTCCCTTCGTCGATCTCGCGGCGATTCTGAATCAGCTTCGGCGGGTCGAGGACGACAACTTCGTATTGCCGACTGTTGCGAAACATGTCGCGCATGTATCCGAAGGCGTCGGCGTGGACGAAATTCACCGGCACCTGATTGAGCCGGGCGTTTTCCTTCGCGAGTGCGATCGCGGATTCATCGAGGTCGACGCCGGTCACTTCCCGCGCCTGCCCCGATTTTGACGCCGCGATGGAAAAGCCCCCGGTGTAGCAGCACAGGTCGAGAACAGAGCGGCCTTTGCAGAGAGTTGCGAGCCGCAAGCGATTGTCGCGCTGATCGCAGAAGAACCCGGTCTTATGCCCGCCTTCGAACCGCACACGAAAGCGAACGCCCCCTTCGTGAATCACGACGTCGCGCGGACAATCAGGCGAAACAGCGGGGTCTGCCACAAAACCTTCCTGCCCGTGCGTCTGGGGCGCGGTGCGCACGACCGAATGCTTTGTTCCCAGAATTTGTGAAAGCTCTACGACCAGCGCGTGTGATCGCTGGTACATCGCCAGACTGAACAGTTCCGCCGACAACACGTCTCCATAGCGGTCGACGATCAGGCCCGAAAGGCCGTCTCCTTCAGCGTGAACGACGCGACAGGCATCTGTCACGGTATCGAGCCGCAACAGGTCGCGCCGCAGGGCGACGGCCTGTTCGAGGCGGTGCTGCCAGAAATCAGGCCCGGGGGGCTGGGCGCCGTGCGATAGCATCCGTACGACAATCTCAGCCCGCGGGTTGAACAGCCCGAACCCGAAGTGCTCGCCCTGCGGCGTCTGAACGGCTACGAGATCGCCGGGCCGCGCCGAGTCGTCGGCGCGACCGATCAGTTTCCGAAACAGAAACGGGTGCGCGCGGACGGAACGGAGCCGTACGCTGGGCAATTCCCCGGGCACTGCGAGGGGGCGCTGGGTCAGCAACTCAAATGCCGTCGCCCTCTGGCCCGCGCGGCGCGCGACGGGGCCTGAGGGGTGTTTTTCCGATGTTGGCCGCCGATTTCGCACGATGTTCTCTCGTTCAATTGCCGGGGCAGATGATCGTAGAGAGGGCCTGGCGCCGATGCAAACCGCGCTCATCGACCTTACAATGGCCGACCATGTCTGAGCACCCCGATTTTCTTTTCGCCACATGTCAGGTCGGGGCCGAGGGCGCCCTGAAGAGCGAAATGGCCCGTACCTGGCCCGATTTTCGCTTCGCCTATTCGCGGCCGGGTTTTCTCACTTTCAAACTGCCTCCGGGCCCCAGACCTCCTGACGACCTCGACCTCGAATGCGTGTTTGCCCGCGCCAGCGGGTTCTCGTTGGGAAAGGCCGCCGCAGCGACGATCGACGAAAAGTCGCAGGCCGTGTGGCGCCTTTTGGGCCAGCGACCCATCACTCACTTGCACGTCTGGCCTCGCGACCAGGACGAGCCGGGTTACCGCGAATACGAACCGGGTGTCACACCGGAGGCGGTTGCTGCAGGCGAACGAATTCTGCAGTCGGCCCCGCAGCTCTCTGGCGCCCTTGATTCGACGACGACGCCAATGGTCGCCGATTCGTCGCAGCGCCATTGGGATGGGCACCGCACGGCCCCGCACTTGAATCAGCAGGCTGAAAAAGCCGAACTTGTGGGCGACGTGGTATTGATCGATGAAAAAGAGTGGTGGGTCGGCGTGCATCGGGTGCGATCGCTGGAATCGAGCTGGCCGGGCGGATTCTTTCCCGAGGCGTTGCCCTCCGACGCTGTGTCGCGTGTTTACCTCAAGATGCGCGAAGCGCTCGTCTGGTCGGGCTTTGACCTTCGACCCGGCCAACGGGTCGCGGAGATTGGATGCGCTCCGGGTGGCGCGTCACAGGCGCTATTGGAGCGCGGCGTCGGGGTGTTGGGTATCGACCCGGCTGAGGTGGCGCCCCTTGTGCTGGGTCACCCGCGATTCCGGCACATCCGCAAGCGCTCGAAAGAGGTTCGCCGCCGGGAATTCCTCGACATCCAGTGGCTGACCTGCGACGTCAATCTGCCTCCCAACTACACGCTCGACACGGTCGAGGCGATTGTCGGCTATCCCGGCGTAGGCTTGCACGGACTGCTCCTGACATTGAAACTGGTAGAGTGGTCGATGGCCGATGAAATTCCCGAGTATCTCGAGCGCGTGCGTCGGTGGGGGTTTTTGCGCGTCCGCGCTCGGCAGTTGCATCACAACCGCCGCGAGATTTGCGTCGCGGCGTCGGGCCCTGGCAGAACAACATAAATGACGTGCCCGTGGCTACGCTGGGGGCCTGAGCCCTTCGCGGCTTCAAGCCGGCACGACTGTGAGAGATCGGCGTTCTGTCGCGGCAGCCTCTGCGGCACAATGGCCCTCAAAGGTTGGCTTGATGCCCGCTGAATTCACTGACGCCGAACTTTTGGGATACCTCGACGAGGCCCTGGCTGTCGAGCGAATGACTGCGATCGAGTCGGCACTGAGAGATTCAACGCCCTTGCGACGGCGTGCAGCCGAGTTGCGCGAAAGCCGCGCTCAGCAGCCGCCTTCTGTCGGTGACGTTTGGCGCAGCGGTCGGTTGACTTGCCCCAGCCGCAGCATTCTGGGCAGCCACCTGCTGGGGGCGCTCGCGCCGGGCTGGGCCGACTACATCGACTTCCATGTGCAAACGATCGGCTGCCGCTATTGCGCGGCAAATCTCGCCGACCTGCGATCAGCGGCAGACGGGCCGGGCGAGGCGGATGAGCGCCGGCGGAAATTTTTCCAGTCGTCGGCCGGCTATGTTCGTCACGCGCCAACCGAATGAGAGCCCCAGGGGCATGGCCGGGCCGGCGGATCATCAGATCGCTGAGCTACTTGGCTGAGATCGCCTGCGCCAGCGGCCGCAGAATCTGGTCGACGACGCAGCGATTGAGCAGCCGCTCGTTGTGCTCGCGGAGGCGATTCAGGGTTTCTTCGAAGGTGGCGCCCGGAGCCAGACTGCCGTATTGCCGCACGGTAAAATACACGCTGATCTGTTCCTCCGGGTAATCGCCGCGGCGCACGTGATAGGCGTTGGTGCGGGTCTCAATCATCAGGCGCCCCTGCAGACGGCATGAGTCGTCGAGCGCGATTGTCATCGAGGGCTCGTAGTTGATCACCTGCGATTCGGCGACGTTCACCAGCCCCTCGAACGCCGGGCTCATTCCCAGCGCTTCAGCGACCAGCGCGTCGTGATTCCCGCGATATGAGAAGTCGAACCCCATCATGAGATCGAGCGCTTCGCAGTCCAGCGGGCTGACCGACAGCATGTAGGGAATCAGCTCCAGAACCAGCTTGTGTTGCTCGAGGGCCGCATTGATGCCGGGGGGGTTCACATACCCGCTGCACACCCGCCTTGATTCAATGCTGATCCAGCGATAGTGCCCCTGCTCTTTGTCTTCTTCGAGCACAAAATCGCCCGATTCGCGGGTGTAGAAATTCCGCATCGTCGGGTAAGTCTTCTGGACGCGCTCAAAAAAACCGAGAATTGTTTCCCGCGCCGCCGGCAGCGCCATCTCGGTATTCAAATTCATATTGACGTAGAAGTCGTCGGCCAGATTCGAATAATCGGTCATTGATCCAATCCTGGTCGCCGAGTGGCTTGCGGCCCGATACGGCAATTGTCACGATCACCCGCAGCCGCACCGGTCGAACCCAACTCCGGCCTGGTCTCCGCAGCACACCGCTTCGCGCGAGGCATCGCGGCCTCACGCATGCATTGTAGAGGGGTGGTGAAGATGGGTCAAAGCGTCAAATCGCGGCGGCGGCGGCCTCTGGTCTTAACTCGCAGTCTGAATTTGTCGATTTTCCCGACCGCGTGCGGTTGGTGCGGTTTGGTCGGCGCCGACGGCGTGGTAGAGGCCGTCATCGTAGGGCACGCCTCGGCTGACAATGTGCGGCGCGCCGCCGGCCGCAAAGCGTCAGCCGCGACTGGGGGTGCGTCTTGTGACTCCGAATGCGACTGGCACCCTCAACTGAGACAGCGGCTCGAACAGTATTGTTCGGGTGCGCCCGTTGAATTTGACGATATTCGGCTGGCATTGCCCGCGGGCACGCCGTTTCAGCGCCGCATACTCGCATTGACCCGCAAGATCGCGTACGGCAAGACGGCAACCTACGGAGACCTGGCCGCGAAGGCAGGGTATTCGCGTGCCGCCCGCGCCGTGGGCTCGGTAATGGCGTCGAATCGTTTTCCCCTTCTGATCCCGTGCCATCGGGTGGTGGCCAGTGGCGGCGGCTGGGGAGGCTACACGTGTCCGCAGGGCGTCGATTTGAAAATCAGGTTGTTGCAGATGGAGTCAGAAGTTCAGTCTGCGAAATCGGCACTGCGCGCGCCGTCTCGCGCCGGTGCTCGACGCGCTCGCACCACGTCGGTGGTCCGTTGACCACACTCGCAGCCCCTGCGAGAATCGGGTGCCGACAAGATTGAAACGCCTTTAGCACAATTTCATGCCGGAACAATTCATTCTGATCCCCGGACGGACCAGTCGTCAGGGGACGTCCCTCAACGAGGGAAAATACACGGCCGAATACCAGGACGAAATCAACACCCTGCAGATTTGCGCCGACGACATGCAGCGGCTGGGATTGGCCGACGGCGACCGTGTGCGCTTGTGGAACGAAGTGGGCAGCGTCACTGTTCCGTGCAAGACGGCGCCACGCGAAGAATTGCCGTCGGGGCTGCTGTTTATCAGCTACGGCGACATCTCGTGCCGACTGATGGGGGCCGAGACGCATTGCAGCGGCATGCCCGACAGCAAGGGAATCGACGTATGCCTCGAGAAAGCGTGAGTATCGAGGAATCAAGCGCGGCTGTTTGAACCCATAACCCCAGATTCCTGAAACGACAGATCCGCATGACAACTGCCACGGCCACGCCGCCCGCAACCGCCTCCGCCGGCCTGAAAGTCATTCAGGACGCGACCTGCACGTTTTGCGGCTGCGTCTGCGACGACATGGAACTGACGGTCGAAGGGAACACGATCACCAAGGCCAAGAACGCCTGCGTGCTGGGGAAGGCATGGTTCCTGAACCACCATGCCGAAGATCGGCCGGTCGCGACGATCGAAGGCCAGCCGGCGACGTTCGACCAGGCCGTCGAACGGGCTGCGCAGATTCTGACGAACGCCACGTTTCCCATCACTTACGGCCTGTCAGACACGACGTGCGAAGCGCAGCGCGTGGCGGTGGCGATCAGCGATTGGATCTGCGGAAACGTCGATACCACGACCTCGGTCTGCCACGGGCCTTCGGGGATGGCGTTTCAGGGGGTTGGCGAGGTCACCTGCTCTCTGGGTGAAGTCAAGAATCGGGCCGACTTTCTGATTTTCTGGGGGGGAAATCCTGCGGAGAGCCACCCCCGGCATTTCACAAAATACAGCCTGATGCCCAAGGGCGAGTTCGTGCCGAACGGCCGCAAAGACCGCACTGCGGTGCTGATTGACGTCCGCAAGACCAAGAGCGCGAAAGCGGCCGACATTTTTCTGCAGATCAAACCCCGGTCGGACTTCGAGCTGGCCTGGGCCATGCGGGGCCTGGCGGCCGGCGTCGAAATTGACCCGAGCGTCGAAGCGAGTACCGGGGTGAAGCTGGAGGTCTTGAAAGACGTCGTCGAGCAGATGAAGCGGGCAAAGTTCGGGGTGATTCTGTTCGGCATGGGACTGACGATGACCCGAGGCAAACACCTCAACAGCGAGGCGGTGCTGGCGCTGGCCCGCGACATGAACCGCTACACGCGCTTCACGGCCAAGCCGATGCGCGGGCATGGAAACGTCACCGGGGCCGACAACGTGGTGACGTGGCAGACGGGGTATCCGTTCGGCGTGAACCTGAATCGGGGCTTTCCGCGGTTCAACCCCGGCGAGTTTACGACTTCCGATGTATTGGCCCGCGGTGAAGCCGACGCGGCCATGATTATCGCATCAGACCCGATGTCGAACTTCAGCCAGCCGGCGCGCGAGCACCTGCGGCGCATTCCGACGGTGGTGCTCGACCCGAAGTTGAGCGACACCGCCAGGGTCGCCACGGTGGCGTTTACGACGGCCGTCTATGGAATCAACGTGCCCGGCACGGTCTACCGCATGGACGACATCCCGATTTCGCTGCGGCCGGCGTTTGAATCGCCGTACCCCAGCGACCTCGAGGTCTTGCGGGCGATCGAAAAGCGCGTGAAGGAGATTTTGCGCGAGCGAACGCGGCCCATCTCCGATCGGGCGATCGCAAGTACTTGATGTGCATTTGAATCGGCAACGGAATTGAGGTCCGACGTTGTGGCCCCTTGTTGCCGCGGTGAATTGTCATGAGTGTTCGACATCCTGGCTCTAAACTCGACGCCTGGCCAGTACCCTGAATCGCGAATCCCTCCTGACGTGTCTCTCTTCAAAATCTCCGGCGGCGCCGTTTACGACCCGAAAAACAAGCTCGACGGCGACACTCGCGATCTGTGGATCGAAAACGGCCGCATCATCGCGGCGCCCACTGATCCTGCGACGACGCCCAATCGCACGCTCGATGCGCGCGGGCTGATTGTCATGCCGGGCGGCGTCGATATGCACTGCCACATCGCCGGGCCCAAGGTCAACACGGCCCGCAAAATGATGCCCGAAAGCAAGCGGCTGGCGCCCAAGGTCATGCGCACGCCGATCACCCGCTCGGGCACTCTGGGCAGCGTCCCCAGCACTTTCGCCACGGGGTACAAGTACGCGGGGCTGGGGTACACCACGGCCTTCGACGCGGCCATCCCGCCGTTGGCGGCCCGTCACGTCCACGAAGAATTTCACGACACCCCGATCATCGACAAGGGGTTCTTCGTTTTGCTGGGCAACAACCACTACGTCCTCCAGCAGCTTCGCGACAACGAGCCTGAAAAACTGAAGAACTTCGTCGGCTGGCTGTTGGGTGCAGCCAAGGGATATGCCGCGAAGATCGTCAACCCCGGGGGGGTCGAAATCTGGAAGTCGGGCGGGGGCGATGCCGCCGGGCTTGATGCGCCGGTCGATCATTTCGGCGTGACGCCGCGGCAGATTATCACGGGCGTCGCGCAGGCGGCGGGCGAACTCGGCCTGCCACACCCTGTACACATCCACTGCAACAATCTCGGTCTGCCGGGCAACTGGCAGACCACCCTGGGAACCATGCAGGCGCTCGACGGATTGCGAGCGCACTTGACGCACATTCAGTTCCACAGCTACGGGGGCGACCCGGATGATCAGGGCACATTTCGGTCGGAAGTTTCAAAGCTGGCGGAGTATTTCAACGCCCATCGCAACCTGACGACCGACGTCGGGCAGGTGCTGTTCGGCGAAACGACCTCGATGACGGGCGACGGACCGCTGGGCTACTTTCTGCACAAGGTCTACGGGCGCAAGTGGTTCTCGGCCGACACCGAAATGGAGGCCGGCTGCGGCATCGTCCCTATCAGTTACAAAGACAAAAGCCGCGTTCACGCCCTGCAATGGGCGATCGGGCTCGAATGGTACCTGTTGGTCGACGACCCGTGGCGCGTGGCGATGAGCACCGACCACCCCAACGGCGGTTCGTTTCTGGCCTACCCGCAGATTATCGCCCTGTTGATGGATCGCTCGCGCCGCGAAGAAGTGCTGGCGCGAGTGCACCCGGCGGTCCGCGAAAACTGCACGCTGGGCGATTTGACGCGCGAATACACATTGGGCGAAATCGCCATCATCACCCGCGCCGCCCCCGCGAAAATGCTGGGCCTGGCGAACAAAGGCCACCTGGGCGTCGGGGCCGATGCCGACATCACGATCTATTCGCCCGACGCCGACCGCCAGCGAATGTTCGAATTGCCTCGGTACGTGATCCATCACGGAGAGATCGTTGTCGATCAGGGAGACATTCAGCAAGACAGCATCGGCAAGCTTTTGCACGTCGAACCGGCCTACGACCCGGCCTGCGTGAAGGACATTCAGGCCTGGTTCGAGCAGTACTACTCGATTCAGTTTTCGAACTATCCGGTGGATGAAAGTTATCTGCACAAGCATGAGGTTGTGGCGACGGCGGGCTCGTAGTTGACGGACGCTATAAAACCCGGTTCGCCCGCCGGGCGCAGCCGAGCACCCCTGCACGTTTTGCCGATACTGCACGCAGTTATGAGAGCGTTGGATTTCTACGACGCCTGCGCCCGGTTCAACCTTGTCGAATGCCTCGACAGGGGCCGATCAGAAGTGCAGCCGCGGACGATTCCAGAAGATTCCGCGGACGTGGGCTACATCCGGAAGCTCGCGCTCGACGCGAAACGAGCGGCGAATGCGGGCATTTTTCGCCTGAAGGAATCGACGCAGCATCTGATCGTCAGCCGCCGAATCAAAGGTGCGTTCGAGAAGGCCAGGATCACGGGTGTGCGATTCGAGGGAGTTAAGTCGTCGAAACGACGAAAATCACAAAAGCCGCGAGCGGTGTAATCTCGGCTGCCTAGATCGGCGATTTGCGGTACAATCAGTAGGTCCACCGAACGGAGGTCAGCATGTCTTTGTCCATTGAGACGGAACTTGCGCGGTTCGAGCGGTTTGTCTCGGAGTGCGTAGAAGGCGACAAGGCTAACCTGTCGCCCGAGGAAACACTCGATCTGTGGCGAGCGGAGAATCCTCATCCCGACGATGCGGCAGAAACGATTCTCGCGATTCGACAGGCCCTGAACGACATTGCTGCGGGCGAACGAGGCGTTCCTCTTGAGGAATTCGACGTGCGATTTCGGCAGAAGCACGGCCTCGTCCAGCATCCCGAATGAATTACGCCGTTCGCGTTTTTCCTCGCGCTGAAGCCGACGTCGAATATATTTATTCATGGCTTTCGGAACGTTCCCCACAGGGCGCTATTCGCTGGTATGCGGCCTTCGTGCACGCGCTCGCCAGCCTGAGATTGCTTCCAGAGGCGTGCGGGTTGGCTCCCGAATCCGCCTCGTTTGAGACCCCGATACGACAACGAATATTCAAAACTCGGCGGGGCCGTGCGTATCGGATTCTCTTTGGCACCTCGTCAGAATAAGTTGCCCAAGTTTATCACTACGACGGGCGAATCGAGTAGTTCCAGTCGCCGTGGAATTTGTGGCGTTTGATTTTCACGGTAGCAAGTTCGTCATCGGTGACTTTGGTGCGGAGGGGATAGGTGGCTGTGTCGAGTTCGGCTTTGATGCGCAAGCCTTCGTCGGTGGCGGTGTTGGCAATCAGGTTGATGATGACTTCGTGACTGACCAAGGGGCGCCCTCGCCAATTCTGGGTGATATGGCAGAACATCCGATGTTCGATCTTGTTCCATTTACTTGTGCCCGGCGGGAAGTGGCAGACGTGAATTGGTATGCCGAGCCAGGTCGCCAAGTCGTGCAAGGCCAGCTTCCACAGTCGACATCGACTGCTGTTGCTTCCCCCGCCGTCGGCCGTGACGAGCAACTGCGTGGCCCCACGATACCGCTTCGAACCCATTTTCTTCCACCAGCGCCGAATCGCTTCCGTAGCGAATCTCGCCGTGTCGTGATCAATCCCGACGCTGACCCACCCTTCGTTCTCGGTGACGTCGTAGACGCCATAAGGAATGGCTTTGCCCAGTTCCTTGTCCATGAAGTCGTGGACCAGGACTTCTTCCGGTTCTCCCTTCCGATGCCACTCACGTCCGCCATTCTTGAAATTCCCAACCAATTCCTTCTTTTTGGTGTCGACCGAAATCACCGGCTGCCCCCGTCTCTGGAAGGCCCGCACCGTGGCATTGATGTGTTCGAACTGAGCATTCCGGTCGGGGTGATCGGCTCCTTCTTTTGTCTTTCGATTACTCTGCAAGCTGTACCCTGCCGCTCTCAGCAATCGCCCCACGCTACTGGGACTGACAGCGTGCCCCTTGCGGGTGAGTTCGTTCGCCAATTGAGTCGTACTCTTGCAGGTCCACCGCAAAGGCGACTGGGGATCACCCCGAGTGACGGGATCGACCAGCCGTTCCAATGCAGCCTCCAGTTCGCTATCCGATTCTGTGCATCGCTTTCGACCCGCTCCGAGTGCACGCAGCCGTTCTGGAATAGGCGTCCCGGGATTGACTGCCCGCTCCACCAATTCCCCGAGTCCTTTCCGGATGGTGTGGGGCGACATCCCCGTCGCGACACTCACGACAGCGATGCCACCCCAGCCGTAGGATCGCGCCTCGGCAGCCGCCCACTGCCGACGCATGCGCTCGTGCATCATCGCCGCGAGCGACTTGAACTTCTCGGCAATCCGTTGCTTGCTGATCGCATCCTGCATGGCCGCGGGATTAGAACAGCAATCTAAAAATCAGGCAAGTTATTCTGACGAGACTCCT
>JBQTIL010000031.1:0-42540 GCA_052388175.1 Planctomycetaceae bacterium
GCTTCTATTGTCGCTGTCCATTCGCTGCTGCGATCGCACCTCGCAGAAGCCGTATTTTCTCGTTTGAAGTAAATCCTCGTGATTTCAGGAGTTGCAACTTCGTTTTAGGGGTGCGGAATGTGAGTAGTTAGTGTCGATCAGTTGGTCACGGTGCGACTCGCTGCGCTCGGCGCACCCTACTCGCTTAGAATGCCGCGCGCCGGTGAGGCTACCCTGCGGAACCGGCGCTCCGCTAGAATTCCGATGGCCCGTACCCACAAAGGACGATCTGCGATGCCCTTTCTTCCCGGCCGCCTCGATTCGCTCACCGCCGGCGACATCATGACCGAGAAGCTCGTGGTGCTCCTCGAGACCGACACGATTCAGCACGCGGCCAACCTGTTTCGCGACCTGCGAATCTCGGGGGCCCCCGTCGTCGATGCCGCCGGCAACCTGCAGGGGCTTTTGTCGACCGCCGACGTCATCCCGGCGGTGTCGGCGCGGCTGGCGGCGGCGAGCGCCCGCCCCGCGCCGCAGTCGCACGCCGACGAATGGGATGAAATCTGGAGGGCCCTGACAAGCGGCCCGCAGCAGCACGAGGCCGGCGCGTCAGAACCGGTTGGCAAATGGATGTCGCGGCGGGTGGCATCGGTTCGCGACGACCTGGCCCTGGTTGAAGTCGCTCGCATCATGTGCGACGGCCACTGGCATCGCGTTCCCGTCGTCGATTGGAACGGTCAATTGCGGGGCATCGTCTCGACAATGGACGTATTGGCCGCCGTCGTGCAGGCCGTCGATGAAATCGCGCGTTAGCCCGTTTGCCGGACGCACAGGCTGTCTGTTTGGCGCCTTGACGGGGGCAAAATGTACGAAGTTGAACTGAAGTTTCCCCTTTCCGACCCGGCCCAGACGATTTCGCGGCTGCGCGATTGGGGCGCCACGCCTGATCTGCCGGTTGAGCAGGTCGATGTGTACTTCCGACACCCTGGCCGCGATTTTGCCGTTACGAACGAAGCGTTGCGTTTGCGGTCGGTGGGCGAACGCAATTGGTTGACGTATAAGGGGCCTGTCGTCGACCGGCTGACGAAAACCCGCCGGGAACTTGAAACGCGCCTGGCGGATGGAGCACAGGCCGCGGCCGACATGGCTGAGACGCTCAAGTGCCTGGGGTTTGAGCCGGTGCAGACGGTGCGCAAAAGGCGCACGGTGCAGCATTTGACCCGCGACGGACGGCCGTTTGAGATCGCCGTGGATGACGTGGAGGGCGTGGGGACTTATCTGGAAATCGAAACGCTGGCCGCCGAGTCTGCATTGCCTCTGGCGCAGCAGGCCGTGCTGCAATTGGCCGCTGAATTGGAGCTGCCCGCTGCCGAGCGGCGCTCGTACCTCGAACTGGTTCTGGAGCGAAATCGGAAGAATTCCTGATTTTCTGGCTTGTACAATTCCGAAGGAAGTTGATAGTATTCCTTTGTTCAGTAATGCGACAAATCAAGGGCCTGCGGTTCGCCACGGGGGGCGAGGTTTGGGCCTCCGCGTCACCCCTGGCTAAATGTCGCAGCCAACCATCGCCAAGTGCCCCCGCATTTCAGGAGCAAGCCATGACTGCCCGAGTCACCAGACCCGCGAAGCCCGCCCGATTGGAAGCCGATTCAGCCGACCAGAAAATGCTCGAAAACACGCTGGGCCAGATCGAAAAAACGTTTGGCCGCGGCGCGATCATGAAATTGTCAGATGCGGCCAACGTCCCCATCGCCGGCATCGCCACCGGGGCGCTGTCGCTCGATCTGGCACTGGGGGGGCAGGGGATACCGCGGGGGCGGATCATCGAATTGTTCGGCCCTGAGTCGAGCGGCAAAACGACTCTGGCGCTGCACGTCATCGCCAATGCCCAGCGGGCCGGGGGCATCGCCGCTTTTATCGACGCCGAGCATGCGCTCGACCCCTCGTGGGCCAAGCGCATCGGCGTCAATCTTGAAGAGCTTCTGGTCAGCCAGCCGTCGCATGGCGAAGAAGCTTTGCAGATCGCCGAGATGCTGATCAAATCGAACGCCGTCGACTGCATCGTGATCGATTCGGTGGCGGCCCTGGTCCCCAAGGCCGAGCTGGATGGAGAAATCGGCGACACGCACGTGGGCCTCCAGGCCCGCATGATGAGTCAGGCCATGCGGAAGCTGACCGGCGCGATCGCGAAGTCGAAAACCGCCGTGATCTTTATCAATCAGATTCGCGAGAAGATTGGCGTGATGTTCGGCAGCCCCGAGACGACCCCCGGCGGCCGGGCGCTCAAGTTCTACAGCACCTGCCGCATCGACGTCCGCCGACTGAACACTCTCAAAGAGGGAGACAACACGATCGGCATCCGGATGAAGGCGAAGATTGTGAAAAACAAGGTCGCCCCGCCGTTCCGCGGGGCCGAATTCGACATGCTGGTGGAAGACGGCATCAGCCTCGAGGGGGACGTGATCGACCTGGCGCTCGAAGACCGGGTGCTCGATCGCAGCGGCACGTGGATCGCCTACGGCGACCTGAAACTGGGGCAGGGGCGCGACAAGGCGCGCCATTTCCTCAAGGAAAACCCGAAGCTCCGCGACGAGCTGATTCAGAAGGTTCGCGCGGCCCGCCACGTGCACGACGCCAAGAGCGGGGCGGCCACGAACGGCCAGCCCGTCAGCGCCGACGAATAGCGTGCGCAAATTGTTTCGCTGCCCGGCAACTTCTTCTTGTTTCGCCGGGTCGCTTGCGACCCGTGTTTCCGCTGTATCTGAATTCGCATGCTAACCCGCTATCGACTGGTCTCAATCAGCCGGGCGAGACATACCCCATGGTGCTGGCGTATCACGTGATCTTTGGCGCCTATGGGTTCTGGCTGCCGAACGATCCGCGGGGGTCGTGGTCGAAGTTCGTTGGGCGGTGGGAGCTGGTGCGATTCGGTAAGGCGACCACCGTGACCACAACCCATTCGCTCGCGCACCAGCAGCACGACCGAACAGCGCGCCTCGCCGCGAAGCAGTCGCTGTTGTTTCCGGCTGTGACATTCACCGGGCGGCAGGCACTGGCGGTCGCCGAGGGTTTTGCCGTTGCGATCGCCGAATCAGGCTGTGTGGTCTATGCCTGTGCCGTTCTTCCTGAACACGTGCACCTGGTGATCGCGCGGCACGCACGAAAAGTCGAGCAGAACGTGGGGCACATGAAGGCCCGCGCCACGCAGGAACTGAAGTCGCAGGGGCTATGGCCGGACGAGAAGCGCCCCGTGTGGGGCGGCCCCGGCTGGCGCGTGTATCTCGATACCTTGCCGACGTGCTCCGAGCAATCCGCTACGTCAAGCAAAACCCGGTCAAAGAGGGGAAGCCTTTGCAGCGCTGGTCGTTGGTCACGCCCTACGTTTTGTCGTGACCGTATGATCATCAATTGCTTTAAGAAATCATCTTTACTCGTGTCGTTTCGCCGCCGGGGCCGGCCCGGCGCGGCGCTGGCGCTCAAGCTGAACACAAGCGCGGGTCGCAAACGACCCGGCGAAACGAGGCGACTGCGAGTTGCAAACGACCCGGCGAAACACTCCGACGCCGATCTCGCGATTCAATCGCCTGTGCGACCATAGTAAGATAGTGCGCCAGGAGGACGTTCATGGCTTACTTAGCCCGTCGGCGGCTGGTCAGACTGGTACTGGCGATCGTGCTCTGCCTCGCCTGCGGCGCACGGGCGCAGGCTGCCGAAGTCACCTGGCGCGCGGCCATCGATGCCATCGACAGGGCCAAGCACTATCTCTTGAAAATGCAGCGCTCGGACGGATCGTGGCGGCTGGATTCGAACGGCGACGCTTTTCCGATCGGCGTCACCTGCGTCTCGCTTCTGGCATTGTTGAACACCGGCATGACGGCTGAAGACCGCGAGATTCAGCGGGGGTTGCGATGGCTTCGCGACCAGAAGCCGACCATGACGTACGAGATTTCGCTGATGATTCAGGCCCTGGCGGCCGCGAAAGATGGGCGGCGCGACGCGCTCAACGTCGACAAGCTCGTCAGCCTACTCGAGCAGACTCAGATTAAAGGGGGTGACAACGACGGATTGTGGAGCTACGGGCCGGGGCGCGGCGCGATCGGTTTGAGCGGCGACCGCAGTAACGCCCAGTTCGCCATTCTCGGGTTAAGGGAAGCCCAGGAGATGGGGGTGCCGGTCAAGCTCGACGTCTGGCGAAGGGCCCGCAATCACTGGATCGCTACCCAGAACCCCGACGGAGGTTGGAGCTACACGGGCCGAGGTGCTGGCACAACTGGCAGCATGACGGTGGCCGGCATTGCCAGTCTCGTCATTACCGAGGCCATGTTGAAGGCCGAGCAGAAAGAGCTGAACCCCGATGGCACCCCCGTCTGTTGCGCTGACGACCCTCCTGACAAAGCGCTCGAAGATGCCTGCCGCTGGCTCGGCAACAACTTCTCCGTCCGGCAGAACCCGGGCGGAAATATGTGGCTCTTGTATTATCTCTATGGGCTCGAGCGGGCCGGGCGGTTCAGCGGTCGGCGCTTCTTCGTCAACAACAGAGGCGACAAGCACGACTGGTACCGCGAGGGGGCCGAACACCTCGTGGCCGTTCAAGATCGGCTCTCTGGCGCCTGGCGCGGCGTGGGGCAGATGGAAAGCGACCCCGTGCTCGGAACAGGCCTCTCGCTGATGTTCATGTCGAAGGGGCTGGCGCCGGTGCTGATCAACAAACTGCAGTACGGTTCGCGCGGCGAGGGCGCCCGGGGGGTCGTCGCCAGTGACTGGAATCGTCACAAAAATGACGTCCGCAATCTGACGCAGCACATCACCGGCCTCGACAAGTGGCCCAAACTGCTCAACTGGCAGATCGTCGACGTGTCGCAGGCGAGCGTGCGCGATCTGCTGCAGGCGCCCATTGTGTTCTTCAATGGCACCGATCCGCCGCGGTTCACCCAGGAAGATCTCGCGCTGCTCAAAGAGTACGTCTTGCAGGGAGGTTTTCTCTTCGTCGTCAACGGCTGCAAGAGCGCCGCGTTCGACGAGGGGTTTCGCGACATGGTGCGGCAAATGTACCCCCAGTCGGAAGCTCAACTGCGCAAGCTCGATGCGTCGCACCCCGTCTTCCGGGCCGAATACAACCTGCTCGATCGAGAAAGCGGCGAGCCGTCTGCCGAGCTCTGGGGGGTCGACGTCGGTTGCCGCACCAGCATCATTTATTCTCCTGACGACATCTCCTGCCTGTGGGATAAATGGACTTCATTCGCCATTCCGCATCGGCCGCAGGCGCTCAACACCATGATTACCAAGGCCATGCGGGTGGGGGTGAACGTGGTGGCATACGTCACGGGGCGCGAGCTGTTCGACAAGATCGCCCGCGACGCCCAGGTGCAGCCCGATACGCCGATCGACCGCGTCGAGCGCGACCTGCTGAAGCTGGCGAAGATCCGCTACACGGGCGATTGGGACGCGGCCCCTCAGGCGCTTCGAAATCTGCTGCTGGCCCTCAACTCAACGGTGGGCCTCGCCGCCTCGACGAAGCAGCGCGACCTGACGCTCGCCGACCCCAACCTGTTTCGATACCCGATCGTCTACATGCACGGCCGGCACGATTTTGCGCTGGGGAAGACCGAGCAGGAAAAACTCCGCCAGTATCTCGATCGCGGCGGCGTGCTGGTGGCCGACGCCTGCTGCGGGGCGCCGGCGTTCGACAAGAGCTTTCGCCGGCTCATGCAGCAACTCTTCCCTGAAAACGCGCTCAAGCGCATTCCACCCAACCACGAATTGTTCAATGGCAAGGTGGGGTACGAGCTGAAAACGGTCAAACGCCGCGAACCCGATGTCGACGTGAGCGACGCGGCGCTGTCGGTCGCGGTGCGCACGGTCGAACCGTTTCTCGAAGGAGTCGAGGTCGATGGCCGGTTCATCGTGATTTACAGCAAGTACGACATCAGTTGCGCGCTCGAGCGGCAGGCTTCGGCCGCCTGCACGGGGTACCTGCACGACGACGCCGTGCGCCTGGGGGTCAATATCATCCTCTATGCGCTGTTGCAGTGACTGCCGGCGCCTCAGCAGGCGTAGGGTGTGACCAGCGCAGCGCAGTCACGCCGTGCGACTCGGCTTCACCCGAAACGGTGCGACTGCGCTGCGCTTGTCGGCACCCTGGTCGCTTCAGTCAACGCAGCTCGGTCGAGGCACTAGGTCTCGGCCAGTATTTCCAGACGCCGCGAGATCGCGGCGAGCCTTTCGAGCACGCTGTCGGTGCGGTCGATCGGCCTTCCCTCGCGATAGCGCCAGTTGAGCCACGTCATGCCGCTCAAAGCCACCGCGCTGCGATCGAACAATTCGATCAGGCCGCGCTCGGCCAGGTTCAGTGGCCGCACGCGCTCGTAACAGGCAACGCCTGTATCCCACGCCGCGTGGTCGTCTGGCACGAGGCTTCCCAGCAGCCGCGCCAGATCGGTGGCGACGCAATCGCTGCGACAGGCATGCGCGTCGATCAACGCGGTGACGTTGTCGCCCGTAAAGAGCACGTGATCGTGCCAGACGTCGCGCAGGCACGGTTGCAGGGCGATTTCGAGCGAGCTCCCCAGGCTCAATTCGCGGGCGATGCGCGGGGTGACGCGCTCGAAGAGTTCGAGAATCTGCGTGGCGTGCGCGCGAAACTCGCTCCAATCGTCGTCTGCAATTCGACGTCTCGCCAGATCGCAGGCTTCTGTGTTCCACGAGCTGATTTGCGCCAGCCGCTCGGTGATTCCGGGAGATCGGCCCGCGGCGACGAAAAACCATTGGGCTTCGGCCCGAGTCGCGTCAAATGACTTCGCCGCCTGATGCCAGCGCGCGAGGCAGGTGACGGCGTTTTCGAGCTTCCGGGCGTAGGGCGCCTGTCGGAAATCGGCGATACCGGGCATCCAGGGCTCGAGTTGCCAGACGCATCCTGCCTGTGAGGCAAACGTGGCGCCGTCGACTCGCGCGACGGGCAGCGCCACCTGCACGACCCCGCAGGCGTGTACGTGCGCGAGCAACCGGTGCAGTCCGCGCAATCGCAGCGGTTCCACAGCCGCTTCGGGGGTCGCCCGCAGACAGAACGGCCCTGATTCCGTCACAACCCGCCAGACTTGCGCTCCGCTGAAGCCCGGCCTCGCCGGCGCCAGGCTTTTCGAATCGAGCGGCTGAAACCGGCGAGGATAGTCGCGCAAGACGCGCCGCGCCGCCTGAAACGCGGTCGAATCGTCCGGCTGGAGCGGTCGCGAAGGGGATAGCGAATCTGGGGGCATTCGAGCCGGCCTATAGTCTGCCTGTTCGGCATAGTTTACGAAGGAATTCGGGTCTGCCGAAGGCTTTTTTCTCAAGTTTGCGGTGCATCGAGCGCTTGTGGTGTATCGTTCGTTGACAGAGTTGCCTTCGCAGGTTTACATAACGTGCGAGGCGAAATGACCGTACACGCCGACCTTGAGGTTGCACTCACCATGAAATTGCCCGCGAAGAAGGTGCTGGCCGCGTTCGTCTGCGTATCGTCTGTGTGGGGGGCTTCCGCCGCGCCAGCCGAGGCGTTTTTCTTTCCGTGCTGTTGGGGCGGTTGCGGCGGCGGCGGATATGGCTGCGGCTACCGGGCCTACGACGCCCCGGCGCCTTTTGGCCGGTGCGGGCCCGGCGGGTGCGGCGTTTCGTCGTACTATGCCCCGGTTTATGGCGCTCCCTGCGGGTCGGCATGCAGCCCGTGCGGGGTCGCGTGTGCGCCGTGCGGCGGCGCGGCCTGTGCTTCGGGCTCGTGTGCTCCTTCGGCAAACTCGACAAGCCCCACGCCCGACCCCCTCTGGGAGACGAAAAAGCAGCCCGAAACGTTCGCTCCCGACGCGGGCGCGACGCCTCCTTCGGGCGGACCAGACGATCGAAACGACAGCGACGCCGACTTTCAGCGGTCCGAGCGCTCGGGCGCTGGTCGCCAGTCATACAAGGTTCAGCGGCCGAGCGGCGGCGCGCCCGGCGCTGACAGCCAGTTGGGCGACCCGGTTCCGGTCACTCCCCGGGGAAGTTCATTCCACCTCCCGGCAGTGCCCAACGTGAGCCGCGAGCAGGAATTTCGTTCGCCCGAGCTGCCGACGATTAATCTTGACGACAAGATCGCCTGGCGCGCCGCTCCCGAACGCAAACGCCTGACGAAAGAGGCGCCGATTCGGAATGCTCGCCTGGTGCGCCGGCCGACCTATCCCGCCGGCGACTGGTTGCCGGTCGAACCCGAATCGAAGGTCGCCCGGAAGTAGCTGCCGCCATTCGGCCCGCCGATTCACCGGCAAAGGCAAACGGCCTGGGCTGCCCTCGCCCGGC
The DNA here is from genome assembly GCA_052388175.1 of Planctomycetaceae bacterium. GTDB lineage: Bacteria > Planctomycetota > Planctomycetia > Planctomycetales > Planctomycetaceae > SIAF01. The sequence goes on from JBQTIL010000031.1 coordinate 8,284, forward strand.
AGGCGGGTTACGCCGTCATGTTGCCGTCTTGCGTTCGCCGTCGGCATCGCTTCGGCCGTCGAAATCGACGTGATGCACGGGCATGACTTCGTTCAGCCGCGTCACCTGCAACACCTCGGCAATATCGGCCGACGGATTGTACAGGTGGACTTCGACATTCATTCGCCGCAGCGACGCGAGCAGGCCCAGCATGCCGCTGGGGATCAGCTTCACCCCCGACAGATCGAACGCCAGCGTCTTGCAGCCGTGCTTTTCGACCAAGGCCACGATTTCGGCCCGGCACAGGGTCAGGTCGATCTGATCGAGGATTTCCCTGCCGCCGAAACCGACGACTGTCAACTCTCCGGTCTGGTAGACTTCGAGAATGTCGTTGTTCAGAGACATGCGGACCCTGCCCGTCTGAGAGAACGGAACGGCTGAGGCCGCCCTGGCCCCCGCGCTCGGACTTGTGCCAGTCTACCGTCGGCGTCGACGGAATGACACCTTTCGGATCAAGCCTCGGGCCGCCCGGTCTTCGCCGACCGGCAGGCCGCAGCGACGAGCGCGATCACCTGCCGCGCTTCGTCGGCCGGACCGGGGTTAGGCCCCCCAGAGCGCAGATGCCGGAAAACCGCTGCGTAGAAGTCGTCGGCATCTGTTGCGACGGCAGGCAGGCGTTCGTCGACAATTTCTCCTTCGCTGGTAACCGTGTATTGCGTCAGGTCGGCATACGAGCCCGACGTGCCGGCCACCGTCCAGCCGATGTGCAACGGCGCGGCAACACTCCGGCACACCTCTACCTGGGCGAGCAGGCCCGAGGGAAAGGCCACCAGTGCCAGAAACCCGTCTTCGGCGCTCTGGCCGGCGTCCTCATAAAAGCGGGTGAAAATGTGTTGCGGCGGCTCGCCTGCCAGTTGCAATAGCTGGTCGAACTGCGCGAACCCGAACTCCCACAACGCGCCGCCGCCTGTCGCGAGATGATCGCGCCAATGGTCCGGCCGTTGGGCCGTCGCGGGAGATCTGGCACGCTCATCTGGCGACGCGGTACCTGCCCTGGACGGTGGCGAAACCCGCGGATGATATTCCCACGTCACGTGTTTGAGCGCCACCAGTCGCCCCAGCGCGCCCGACCGCACGCAAGAGAGTGCCGCACGGAAATCGTCGTCGCCCGGGCGCGATGAAACGACAATCAAACTGCGCCCCATGCGCTTTGCCACAGCCAGCATCGAGTCGGCCTCGTCGAGGCGCAGACTCAAAGGCGACTCAACCAAAACCGACTTGCCCGCCGCGAGCGCCTCGATCGCCAGTGCGGCGTGAGTGGCCGGGGGGGTCGCGATCAACACCAGCTCGACTTTCGCGTCAGTCAGCAATTCACGCCACGAGCTATAGCATTTGGCAACGAGACCTGCCGCCTTCCGCACGGCCTCGGGGCATTCGTCGAACGCGCCCAGCACGCGGCAATCGTCGCGCAGGCTCAAACGTTCGAGGTGGTAGGTCCCCGCGCGGCCCAAACCTGCGACGGCGAGTTGTACGGGGGACACGCTTCGTGGCACAGACATAACGCGCAACATCCCCGCCGACCTGAAGCCGCCGATTGACTCTGGTTTGCAACGCAACGTTCCGTGATTGTAGCCGCGTCGCTGTTCAAGAGCGCCGTCTATGCCGTTATCGATCACTTGCGGCAGGGCGGCCCTTCCGGGCCGACGATTTCTCAGTGGGCGCCGCAAGTCAGGCTCGAACATCACGGCTCGGGGGGGTCCATCCCCAGAGAGTCAGGTACCAGTAAAACGTCCGCCGGACGGGCTCCGGGACGTACTGCTCACCCCATCCGACCGGAGCGTAGAACCAGCCGATCGTGTCACCGGCCCAAGCGAATGCCGATGTGTGCAGAAACACCCACATCACAGGGCCGAGGCTCAACGGATAGCCGATCAGCGCAAGAAGGGCTGCCCCCAGCCAGAAGGCCCAGCCGTGCTTTCCGATCGCCAGCCGCCGGGCCGCACTGCGACCAGCGAGGAACCTGGCGATGGGTCCACGGGGTTTCATGGCTTATCCGTGGGGCGCGGAGGCGAATCGGGCGACTCGATCGGTCGCCATGAGTTTCTCTCTACAGAAAACAGGGGCGCAGAGCCAGAGACGGGCGTTCCCGAGTCGGCGAGCGGGGGCGGAAGTGCCCCGGTGAAACTCCACGGCGCTGGGCGAGCGATTCAGCGACTCGCAAAGAAAAAAGAGAGGGCGGAATGGCTGCCCCACGAGCCGGCCATCCCGCCCTCAGCACCAAGGGTAGAGAACCATAGCTCACCAAAGTCGCGTTGCAATTCGTTGCGAGACGATTCCTGCCGCAAAGAAAGTAAAGGCGGGAGAACCACCCCACGCACCAGCTACGGGCCAGTGCCGGTCGTACTGGTCAGTTCCCCCGCCTCGATTCATTCTCGGCAATCGCCGAAGGAGATCTGCATTCGAAGCGCGAAAGCAGCGAGATTCGCCGGCCGGCACCCACGTTCCGCCGGCACGACCTGTTCTGCTGCTGGAATCACTACGCGGCCGCCGGCGAGTTGTGACAGCAAAAGTCGGCTCGACTGGGCAAGCCGCTTGCGCCGACGCAATCGCTGCGCGGTCGACCGCTCGTTCTGTCCTCCCAATGGTTACGCGTTTTTTCCCGTGGTTTTTGTCAACCACTGCTCGAGCCGAGTCACGCCCTGGCGCGGGTTGTCGCCCGGCGTCAGCGAACGATCGTTTAGTTGAGCGCCGAAATATCGCGCCTGCGAATCGGCGACGACCGACCGCGGCGAGCCTTTCGCGACCCAAAAACGCCGCACGGCCTCAGCCATCGGCAGTGCTTCCGGGCCGGCCAGCTCGACGATGCCGTTCACCGGCGGCCCGAGGGCGACGTCGGCCAGCGCTGCCGACACGTCGGCGCCGGCGATCGGTTGCATCAGGGCCGATGGCAGCCGGGCCGCACCGTCGACCACGGCCGACTCGCCGATCGCCCCCAGGAACTCGAAGAACTGTGTGGCGCGCACGATCGTATAGGGCGTCTTGGCCGACCGGATCAGCGACTCCTGGGCGGCCTTTGCGCGCATGTAGCCGCTATCGGGCAGACGGTCGGCTCCGACGACCGATAGCGCCACGTGATGCGCCACTTCGGCGGCCGCTTCCGCCGCAGCGAGGTTCCGTCCCGAAGTCTCGAAGAACTCGAGAACTGCCTTGTCTTCGAACGATGGCGAATTTGCCACGTCGACGACGACTGAAGCGCCTTTGAGCGCTGCACTCAAACCCTCGCCGGTAATCGTGTTGACGCCCGACGAAGGCGACGCCGCCAGCACCTCGTGGCCCCGCTGTCGAAGAATTTCGACCACTTTCGATCCAATCAATCCGCTGCCGCCGATAACGACGATTTTCATGGGTGACCTTTCTCTTGTTGTGCGTGTTGAGAGGAGGATCAGATCCGCTGAGGGCGCAGCGCGGCATAGCCGCAACCTAAGATAGGAAAAGACCACGGAACACACGAAACACACAGAAATAAGGCAGACAGAGAAAAATCATTCTCCGAATTCGTTTCCGTGTATTCTGTGTGGTCCGTGGTCAAATCTTTTCGGCCCGATTGGATTCTGGAGCATCCCGGGAGCTGGCTCGGCCCGTCTCTGTGCGTCGCTGCGCTCTCCGCGTCGCCGGCGGTTCTTGAATTCGTTGAAACGTGTCTTACACCCGGTTGTCACCGCACTATTTTTTCGCTTCCTCAGGGATCGCGATCTCCTTCGCGTCGCGCGGGTGCAGCACCACCGCAATCAGCCGCGTGCGCCCCTTCGCCGCAGGGTTCTTCGAAACCCGGTGCAGACATCCCGTCGGCTCGTAAAACGTCTCGCCGGCCTTGAATCTCTTCGTCGGCTGGTCGTCGACGCCCAGTTCGTATTCGCCTTCGAGCACATAGACGAAACCCGGCCCCGGGTGCCGATGCGCCACGCCCGACTGACCCGGTTCGATCGTCACCTCGACGACCGTCACCTTCGCCTCCTTGCCATCGAGTTTTTCGCGAATGTCCTGCGTCGAAATGACCTTCACCGACTCGCCCTCATGGTGCTGGGCAAACGTCAACCCGCCAGCCCCCAGTGCCGCCCCGGCCGCCAGTGTCAGTAACGTGCGCATCATGATGAACTCCGATCGTTGAATTTGACGGCCCGCGGATACCTTCTGCAACACGAACGTTCGACGCCGGCTTTATGACCGCCGGCAGATCATTTTTTGGCCGATCGCCGTTCGTCACGCAACCGTCGCGCCACAGAGACGTTGATCGAAGGCTCTCCTCTCCACGCAAATAAGAAAAGCCATCAAAGCAGGGACAAAGTCAGAGGGTGCCACCGCCAGCGAGCCATTCGTTGCCGAACCGAAGCCTTCAGTCTGCGAAATCGTCAGACACCATCATTCGTTCCCGGCTCAACATCCCCCAGCGGAAACAGCCGCCAATACCACCTCAAGGGCGCCCCCAGCGGTTGGCCGGAACACCACACCAGGGGGTAATACGCCGTCTGCCACCAGCGGCCGGGAGCCAGCTCCAGCCACGCACTGTCGGGCGTCGGCGAGAGCGCATCGTAGCGCATTTCGCGCCGCGAGATTGTTTTGCCGATTTCCTGCGTTGGCCCGCTGCTTAAGACGTATATCGCGAGCACCGCGCCAACGACCGTCACCCAGAACGCCAACGTCGGCCTGTCGCGGCGTTCGCTCATGGACGGTTCTCTCAGCTCACAAACCGGCGGCAAGTATTTTCACCCTCCCCCCCTCGCGGGGGGAGGGTTGGGGTAGGGGGGCGAGTCCCAGCGCGCCGGGATTTGATGCAGAAAAACACCCCCACCCCCGACCCCTCCCCGTCAAGGGGGAGGGAGAGATAGTTCTGCAGAGACCAATGTCCTCGACGGGGGAAGAAAGAGACAGCCGTGTGCTCACCCTATGCCATCAAACGCCGTGCGGACAATGGGAGCAGGTGCGGTGGCCGGCGTATTCATTTCTTCGCCGACGGGGGCAATATCTTCTGCGGCGGGCTCAGGTTCGATTCAGCGGAAGGAGCGGCCGATTCGGCAGGCGCCGGCCTTGGGTCTCCCGGCGACCCGACGCTCAGGTCTTCGCTCAAATAACCGAGCGCCAGACCAGTGGCTTCAAGCTGGCGGACGAGCGCTCGCTTGCTGCCATGCGCGTGCGGATGCAGCATGCGACGCGCAAGTCCCGGGCCGGGCTGCGGCGCGACGACCACCTGCGGCGGCCTGCCGACCTGAATGCCTCCGCCGAACAAGAGCGGAATCTCGACGTTGAAGCGCGACCCCGGCACGACCACCATCCGCTCTTCCCGCGCGTCAGGCGTCACGGGCATCTCGCCATCGCCCCAACCATTCGTGGCCGCCTCGACCCTGGCGAATCGATCGTTCATGGCGCGCACCTGTTGACTCAGGGCGGCGGTCGCAACGGTGCCGGCCGAAAGCGCGTCGCGAAAAGCGCCCGCTTCCGACCAGAGCTCTTTGGCCGCTCGATACGTTTCCCGAAAATCGGGCTGCTGCTGGTGATGGCGGTGCAGCTCCCAGCACAACGCATTCGACTTCTGCTGGAGCGCCGCAGCCAGCTCGTCGAAATGTGCAGGGTCGTCAATCTGGGCCGGCTCGGCCTCACCCGCGGCGAGCGCCGAACCTAACGTCAGAGACAGAGAAAGCAGGCCCGACAATGCCCAAATCGGGGCGCCAAATTGATGGAACATCGGATGCTCCTTCTCTTGGGACCGTGTTGAAAAAGGTGTCTGGAACTCTCCGCACGCGCGAAAACCCCTTAGCATCTACATGTTCACAAAGTTCCAGACACCTTTTTTTTCACGCACAAATCATACCATCCCGGCAGGGAAAATTGCCCGTGGCCGGCAAACGGTGGCCGGCCAACGGTTTTTATCGACGCCTGGTTTCGCTCCAGCCAGGGTGGTCGCGTTTGCGCCATGCGCCAGCGGAGATAATTTCCCGGGTTCGTCCCAAGCTGCGCGATTTGATGCGGGAAAGCTCCCGCTTCGCGCCTAAGCGTCACCGGCGAGAACTCCAAGGCCGCGGAGCCGGTGCTTGCACGGTCGGTCCCCAAGGAGGACCTTCGGGACCAGACATATGTAGGTTCCCAAAGGAATACCGGGAACCACTTACCAATTCGCGCGCTCCGCGTCGCCCGACGCGGGCTGTTGCTGTTCGGGAAGCGGGTCATCGAGCCCGGACAAACCTGAAAAGAGATCGCGCTCTACGGCTTCGCGATCGGCGCTCCCGCCGCCCAATGACTTTCGCCATGCCGGGGGCACGTCAAGCGCCCCGGCGGCCCGCAGCTCATCGACGGAAATCAAGTGTTTGTCCCTCACAGATTGCCTCCAGCAGCCTCGCCTGATCCGGTTCCAGCTCGACGAGCAACGCGAGAACGTGCAATACGCAACACGTTGAGCAGTTCGGTGGTGTATTCGGCCAGCCAGTGGTCGGGCTGAATCTCGCCGAGCTTCGACGGCGGCCGTCGGTCGCCTGGCCTTGGTCGCTCGCGGTCCCTTCTACGATAGCTGACCCACTGGGTCAACACCCTCTTGCCGGAGACTTCGTACCGCCACACAGCGGCACGTTGTCGAAATCCTGATCGGAAACACGTCACCGGGTTCTCTCTCATTTTCGCATCCCCAAAGGGTTGTACTTTTCGCCGCGACTGTACAATGACGCCTTCTCTGGGCGGAGCATCCATGGCGCGTCGAAAAAGCCCGAAACACAACGGGCCGGGCCTGTTCGAACAGCAAGCGCGACATCTTGTGCGCCGTCTGCGGCGCCAACGGGCACTGTTCATTCCGCGCTTCCTGCGCGAAGCGGCCACGAGTTTGCAGTTGCGTGATGCGGCGCAAGACAGGGCCTACGAAATCGCCGTCCGGTGGGCGGCGCTTGAAACCAGCGGGCATCTCAGCCGGCACAATGAGACCTCGATCGACACGCAGTTTTTAGATCAGCTTTTCGGCGAAGGGTTGGGATACCAGGTCAAGACGACCAGCCCCGAAGCGTGGCAACTGGAACACAAGTTTCCTGTTCCTGGCGTCGGTACGGCCGACGCGGCGCTGGGCGAGTTTCCAGGAGTTGCTGTGCCGACGGCGGTGATCGAGCTCAAAGGGGCCACGACCGATCTCGATCGCGATCGCTCGGGCGGCCGAACGGCCGTCCAACAGGCCTGGGACTATCGCAACGCACTTCCCGACTGTGTCTGGGTCATCGTTTCCAATTTCACGACGATTCGGCTGTATCACCGCGAAAAAGGAACGCTGGCGTACGAAGAGTTCTCGCTTCAAGAGCTGCGCATACGCGAGCGATTCGACGAGTTCTATTACCTGTTCGAGCGCGGGGGGTTGCTACCGTCGCGGCTCGGTCAACAGCCCCGCGCACTCGAACTATTGCACAGGACCCAGGCGCGGCAAAAGGAGGTCGGCGACGATCTGTACAAGGAATATCAATGGCGGCGGCTGGAGCTGATCGAGCATCTCTACTGCAACGAAGGCAAGTCTCTCGACTCTGCGATTCGCCTTGCACAAAAAATCCTCGACCGCATCATCTTCATCGCCTTCTGCGAAGACCGCGGCCTGCTCCCCGAAAAACTGCTCGAAACCACGCCGCGGGAAATCCGGTTATACAGCCGCGCCTTGAACCCGGCGTGGGAAAACTTCCTCGACCTCTTCACTGCCATCGATAAGGGAGCCAAGGGAAAGCACGAGATCACGGCGTTCAATGGGGGGTTGTTCGCCGACGACCCTGAGATCAACGCTTTGGTTCTGTTCAGCGAGAAATGGACCAACTCCTTCGCCGGGTTCGGCCGCTACGACTTCTCTGAAGAGGTGAACGTCGAAGTTTTGGGGCACCTGTTCGAGCGCTCGATCACCGAACTCGAAAAGCTTCGCGTCGGCGGCCTGTTCGCCCTGAAGGCCAATATCGAACAGGCCAACGGAAACGGCGCAGGCAGAGCTGCCAGGCGCAAGGCCCCGCGCGTCGCAACTGCGTCCGCCGGCTCGCCAGCTTCCAAAATGCCCAAAAGCGCCCAGCGCAAGCGCTTCGGGATTTACTACACCCCTGCCGCATTCACCGGCCTGATTGTCGAGCGCACGGTCGATGCGACCGTTGGCGAGCGTTTTCGTGCTTTGCAAACGCAGTTCGACGTCGATCCGGAGTCGCGCGAAGAGCAAGACCCCGGGAAGTTGCTGGCGTACTGGTCCGCCTGTCTCGAATTCCTGAAGGGAATGACGGTATGCGACCCTGCCTGCGGCTCGGGCGCTTTTCTGATCCGTGCCTATGATGCACTGGAAGCGCACTACCTGGCTGTCGTCCACGGCCTGGCAGGCGCGGGGTTCCCGGCCGATGAAATCGTCTCGCTGGAAGACGAAATTCCCGATTTGATCCTCAGCCGCAACCTGTACGGCGTCGACCTCTCGCAGGAAGCGGTTGAAATCACGCAGCTCGCCTTGTGGATTCGCTCGGCACGCAAGGGAAAAACCCTCGCCGACCTCTCCCGCCACATCATTCACGGCAACAGCCTCGTCTCCGACAAATCGGTCGATCCGAAGGCGCTCGACTGGCACAAGTCATTCCCGAACATTTTCGGCAAGGGGAGCGCGGGGGGGTTTACGTGCGTCATCGGCAATCCGCCGTGGGAGCGGGTCAAGGTGCAGGATCGAGAATTCTTTTCATTGACCGACCCGACGACCGCCGGGGCGGTCAGCGCCAATGACCGCAAGAGGCGCATCGCCGCGATGCCCAGGGCCAACCCCGAGTTGCACGCGGCGTACCTCGCCGCCCGCGATCATGCGCAGAAGTTGCTCGATTACGCCCGTGCCTCGGGCCGCTACCCGCTCACGGGCAAGGGAGACGTGAACCTGTACATGCTGTTTGCCGAATTGGCACGTTCCCTGGTGGCGCCCGACGGGCTGGTCGGCATTCTCGTTCCGTCAGGAATCGCAACCGACGACACGACCAAGGAGTTTTTCAGCGGCCTGATGAACGACAAGCGGCTCGTGTCGCTCTATGACTTTGAGAACAAGGAAGGAATTTTCGAGGGCGTGCATCGCTCATTCAAGTTCTCAGTATTGGTCTTCGGCGGTGAAACCAGCACGACCGAGCGGGCGGATTTCGTTTTTTTTGCCCACGACGTAGAAGAAACGGCTCGTACGAGCAAGCAGCGTCACATTCCGCTCACCGCCGCGGATATGGCGCTCTTTAACCCCAATACCAGAACCTGCCCGATCTTTCGCACGCGCCGTGATGCCGATTTGACCAAAGCGATCTACCGGCGCGTCCCCATTCTCATTGATGAGAGCCGCAAGCAGGGGGGCAACCCATGGGGAATCAAGTTCTTCACGATGTTCCATCAAACGAACGACGCCGCCCATTTTCGCGAGGCAAAGGTCTGGGAGAAGAGGGGGTACAACCTCAAAGGCAACGTCTTCGTCAAGGCGAAGAAGCAGGCGTTGCCGCTGTACGAAGCGAAGATGGTGCAGGCGTTCGACCACCGGGCGGCCAGCGTGCTGGTGGATGAAGAGAATTGGGTCCGCCAGGGTCAGAAGGCCGAGACCTCCCTTGTGCAGCACCAGAACCCCGAATTCTGCGCGTCGCCACGATGGTGGGTCGACGCGGCAATCGTAGGCGCGGTCACCGGGGACCTCAAACGCGACTGGCTCTTTGGTTATAAGGACGTTACCAGCGCCACCAACGAACGCACAATGATCGCGTCATTCCTGCCGTGGGCTGCGGTTGTCAACTCAGCTCCTCTTGTGTTTCCGGGCCAGAACATTCGTGCCCGTCGCGAGTGCTGCCTGCTGGCAAACCTGAATTCGTTCGTCTTCGACTATGTCGCGCGCCAGAAGGTCGGAAGTGTGCATTTGAACTTCTTCATCGTCGAGCAGCTCCCTACGCTTCCGCCCGACGTTTACGCCGACAAGTGTCCCTGGTCCAAGAAGGAAACTCTCGAACACTGGATCAGCGACCGCGTATTGAAGCTCTCATGCACGGCCGAAGACATAAGCCCGTTGGCGAACGCCTGCGACTTCAAAGGCTCGCGCGGCGACGGCATTCATCTCTGGAAAGATTCCGAACGCGCCGAACTCCGTGCTGAACTCGATGCCGCCTATTTCCACCTTTACGGCATCGAACGCGACGACGCCGAGTACATTCTCTCGACGTTCACCAACACCGGGTTGCGCAGCGATGATGACGACGGGTCGCAGCAGCTTCTGTGGAGCCCCGGCAGTATCGGCGAAATGGTTCTTGAGGCGTTCGATCGCTTGCAGCGGCCCTGATGGTCATTTCGAGCGCGTGGCTGCGACTCGCCGCGACTATTTCCCTCCTCTTTTCCAAATGCACGCGACACCCTCTGCGCGCCCCATTTCCCGCGCGGTATAATAGAGGCAATCGCGATATCTTGCGGCGGAGATGGTGCGCCTTGGTCCGGGTCACTGACCTCATCTCCGGGATTCCCGACGCCGGTAGGGTGAGCAGCTTGTAGGGTCTGACCAGCGCAGCGCAGTCACACCGCGCAACAGGAGGTCAACCAGAACGGTGCGACTCGCTACGCTTCGGCGCACCCTACGGGCTGAGGTACCTGCCAGAATGGCCGATTCGAGGGAATCACCGATGCAACGTCGCGGTGGCATCTTCGAGCGCCTTCGGGCGATTTCCGCGGTTTCTGCGAAGGCGCGCGGCCGCGCCTTCGAGCGCCTTCGCACATCTTCGTGTAAACCCGCCAAAAAACGACGATTTGCTCTCTTCGGCGCCTCTCTGGCAGTCTGCCAGATTGGCGGCGGCGGTCACTCCGCCAAGAAACCGGAAGCGGGAGCTTCCTGACGTGCCCGTGCGGCAGCCCGTTGAAGAACTCCCCTCTCCCGCTGGGAGAGGGTCAGGGTGAGGGCCATTTGGCGCATACTCCAGCATTTTGCCCCCACTCGAGCCCTCCCCCAGTGGGCCCCATTGGGGGAGGGCGCTGCGCTTTTCGTTTTTCAACGCATTGCTGAGCCGGAGCTTTGGCACGAGGGGCGCCGACCCCCCTCACCCCCCCTTGCTAAGTGGGGGAACCCTGCTCACCACGCCTCACACCTCACGCTTCACGCCTCGCCCCTCACTACGCCGACTTGTCCGCCAGGGGGCGCGAGACGCATAATAAATTGCCGGCGACGAAGTTCAGGGCCCTGCCGGTAATGGGCAATTCCCACCGGCCTTGGAGACCGCGGCCTTGAGCCACAATTCCCGCCAGCGACGCACACGGCTGCTCAGAGAAGCCGAAGGGTATCTCGAGCTCGAAATGCCCGAGCAGGCGCTGGCGACGCTCCGGCAGGTCGACGACCCCGACCGCACTCTCTTTCGCGCGAATTTTCTGCGGGGCGAAGCGCTGCGAGCGCTCGACCGGCACAGCGAGGCGCTCGATGCGTTTGCCCGCGCGTTCGCCCAGGACCCCGACCACGTCGAACTGCTGATGGCGATGGCCTGGTGCTACAAGCGCACCGACCAGCTTCCCAAGGCCATCACGGCCATGGAGCAGGCCTACCGCATCGCCCCCAAAAAGGCCGTCATCTTGTACAACCTGTCTTGCTACTGGTCGCTGGCGGGAAACAAGGCGCAGGCCCTTTCGTGGCTGGGGCGCGCCCTGCGCATGGACAGTTCCATCGGCAACCTGATCGACGACGAAAGCGACTTCGACCCGCTCCGCGCCGACCCCGATTTTCGCATGATCGTCGACACCGTCAGGACGGCGGCGCGCTAGATGCCTATTGAAAAAGGTGTCTGGAACTTTGTGAACATCCAGATTCCGATGGGTTTTCGCAGGTGCCGAGAGTTCCAGACACCTTTTTCAACACCCCGCTAGATGCCTCTGCGAGTCAGCAACATCGAGCTGCCGGTCGAGCAGCCGGAAGAATCGCTCCGCGACGTGTTGGCCGCGACCCTGGGCCTCACGGGTGGCGATGTGGCGCGGTACCGCATTCTTCGCAAGAGTCTCGACGCCCGGGCGCGCGACGACCTCAAGTTCGTCTACTCGGCGGTCGTCGAAATTCCCGAAGGTGCGGCGCGGGCGGTCGAGCGGCGGCGCGACCCGCGCGTCGAGCCTTACGAACCGGCGCAGTTCGACGATCCGGCGCCGGGCGCGGAACCGCTGGACGAACGTCCCGTCGTCGTCGGGTCGGGCCCGGCCGGGTTGTTGGCGGCCTATTACCTCGCCCTGCGGGGCTATCGGCCGATCGTGATCGAGCGCGGCGCCCCGGTCAAAGAGCGCGTCGCGGCGATTCGCGAGTTCGATCGCGGCGGCGCGTTTGATTCCGAAAACAACTACCTCTTCGGCGAAGGAGGAGCCGGGGCGTTCAGCGACGGCAAACTGACGTGCCGCATGACCGGCCCCGACGTCGACTGGGCGCTCGAGCGGTTCGTCGAGTGCGGCGGCAAGAAGTCGCTGGTGTACGAGCACCGCCCGCACCTGGGGAGCAACCGCCTGCCGATGCTGGTGCGCAATTTCCGCCGGCAGATCGAATCACTGGGGGGCGAATACCGCTTCCACTGCCGGTTCGAAGGTCTCGACGTGGCCCAAGGCCATGTGCGCGGAATCGCCACCTCGAGCGGTTCTCTGCGGGCCAGGGCCGTGCTGTTGGGCATCGGCCACAGCGCCCGCGACACGTATTCGCTGTTGCACCGCGCGGGCGTGCCGATGAAATCGAAGCCGTTTCAGCTCGGTCTGCGCATCGAGCAGCCGCAGGAACAGGTGAATCGGCACAAATACGGCCGCGCACGGTACCTCGACATTCTGGGGGCCGCCGACTACACGCTGGTCGCCCGCGGCCAGCGCGACGTGTTCACGTTCTGCATGTGTGCCGGGGGGGTGATCATTCCCAGCGTGTCGGAACCGGAAATGTTCTGCACGAACGGCATGAGCAACTCGCGGCACGACACCCCCTATGCCAACTCGGGCCTGGTGGTGACCTTTGACCCGCAGGAAGAGGGGCAATCGCACCCGCTGGCCGGGGTCGAGCTGCAGCGGCGGTACGAGGCGCTGGCGTTCGAGTTGGGGCGGCGGAACTACCATTGCCCGATTCAGAAGGCCGGCGATTTCGTCGCGGGCCGGCCCCCTGCGCCGGGTGAAAAGCTGACGTGTTCTTATCAGCGTGGCAGTGTGCCGGGCGACCTGGCGCAGATCTTGCCCCAGGCGGTAGTGCAGGCGATTCGGGCGGGGTTGCCCGTGATGGACCGCAAGTGGCGGGGGGAGTTTCTGAAGGAGGCGATCCTGGTAGGGCCCGAAATGCGGGGCAGCTCGCCGGTGCGCATTGATCGCGACCAGGAAACGCGCGAATGCCCCGGGTTTGGGGGGCTGTACCCGATCGGCGAAGGGGCGGGCTATGCCGGAGGCATTGTCAGTGCGGCCGTCGACGGCCTGCGGAGCGCCCGGGCGCTTGTCAGGCGGTACGCAAAGCTCGCGTGAATCATGCGTTCCGGCCCGAATAGTTTTGACTATTTGAAAACGGCGTGGGTAGAATTCAGGATGTTGAATCGGGCGGCAACCGCGACGGGCGCCGGTCGATCTCTGGCTTTAGGATTTGCGGGCTGCGGTCGCGGGAAGGAGTTCGCTATGGACCCGCAACGTGCGCGGATGTTGGTAGAGTTCAGCAGCCTCGAATACATTCTGCTGGGAGATCTGCGCGACCTGCTCGAAGAGCACCCCGATGCCGAAAATCGCAAGTGGCTGATGGCCGTGCTCGATGCGCTCGTCGATACCTTGCCGCGCGAGTTCGATCTCGAAGAAGAAGACGGCTACCTGAGCGTGGTGCTCGAGCGGTTTCCCAGTTGGTCTCCGCGCGTCGACCGGTTGCAGCACGACCACGAGCGGCTGTTCGAGAAGCTCAAAGAGTTGCGCGGGCGCGTCGAGTGCAACGCCTGGATCGCGCCGATCGCCAATGAAGTGCGCCGCGACCTGCATGCCTGGATGCTGACGCTGATCGCCCATCACCGCAGCGAAAACCATCTCGTGCAGACGGCCATCACGCTCGACGTGGGCGCCGGCGATTGAGCGTTCGTAATCCCGCCTCCTGACAGAACCGGGCTTTGATGGCGCCGTTCCTTTGAGGTCCGGCTGAAGCCGGTACTACGAGCCGTCAATCGGCCCGGCAATACTGCCCGCCGGGCAATCGCCGCACCAGCCGTCGCATTTCGAGGACCGTCAAGGTCGCCAGCACGCGCGACGGCTCGATCTGGGCCGCGCTCAGGATTTCGTCGACGTGCGTGGGGTCGATGGCCACGAGATTGAGGATCCCGCGCTCCTGCGGGTCGAGCGACAGTTCGCGGGCGCTCCGCACGGTTTGCCCGTCGGCCGATACGACCGGGGCTGGCAGCGGACCCAGGGCTTCCAAAACGTCGTCGGCATGGCGCACCAGCGTTGCGCCATCGCGAATGAGGTCGTGACACCCCTCGCTTGCCAGACTGTCGATGCGCCCCGGCACCGCGAACACCTCGCGCCCCTGCTCGGTGGCGTGCCGCACCGTGTGCAGGGCCCCGCTCGACCGCGTCGCTTCCACGACAATGACCGCCAGACACAAACCCGAAATGATTCGATTGCGCTGCGGAAACAACCCCGGAACGGGCGCCTGATCGAGGGCCGATTCCGTGACGAGCGCTCCGCCGGCCGCGACGGCCTGCGCCAGCTCGGCGTGCTCTGGCGGATAGATGTTCGCCAGCCCGGTCGCCAGTACGGCGATCGTACGGCCGCCGGCGGCGAGCGCCCCGCGATGGGCGGCGGCGTCGATCCCGCGGGCCAGGCCGCTGACGATGGTGACCCCGGCCCGCGCCAGCGTGCCGGCGAGCTTCTCGGCCTGCTGCCGGCCGTAAACCGTAGAGCGCCGCGAGCCCACGATCGCCACGGCCAGGTCGTCGCGCGGTTCGAGCTGCCCGCGGCAAAAGAGAATTCCAGGCGGATCGTGAATCTCTGCGAGTGGCTTCGGGTAATTCGCGTCGCCCCGCACGACAAGTTCGACCTGCATCTCGCGGCACCGCCGCCACTCGCGCTCGGCCCTCTGCGTGTGCCGCGCGGCGAGCAACGCCGCGGCGAGCTTCGGCCCGACCCCGGCGACTTCGAGCCATTCGGATTCGGAAGCGGCCCAGACCCTCTCGGGGGTCTGGAAGCGCGCGAGCAGCGACTGCCAGGTGCGCGGGCCGACTCCTTCGACCAGATTGAGCCTGAGCGCGGCCAGAACGCCCGGGTCGGGCCGGAGTTGATCTTGTTCCCCAGTCATGTCGTCAGATTAGCCGGCGCGGCGGAGGCGAACCAGTGCGAGGACTTCCTTTTTCGTGAGGGCTGCTCGACTTCGCGTTGCGACTCGATGATACTGTGATCGGTCTGGGGCTGACTCGGCGGCGGACTGGTCATGATTGAAGTGTGGGAATTGACGAAACTGTTTCCGCTGCCCGGGGGCCGCGAGTTAAAGGCGGTCGATCGGGTGTCGTTTTCTGTCGCTGCGGGCGAAGTTTATGGGCTCCTGGGCCCCAACGGGGCCGGCAAGACGACGACGTTGCGAATGCTGCTGGGGCTGTTGAGCCCCACCGCCGGCTATGCCGCGATCGACGGGCTGCGGTCGGTCGATTTTCCTGACGAGGTGAAGCGGCGGGTGGGTCTGGTCTCGGCGAACTCGGGCCTCTACCAATATCTGACCCCGCGGGAAATGCTGATCTTTTTCGCCGACCTGTACGGCCTGGCCCAGGCGACCGCCCACGAGGAGCTTTCGCGCCTGAGCGACCTGTTGGGTCTGGGGGAGTTTCTCGACCGCGCCTGCTCGACGCTGAGCACGGGGCAAAAACAGCGGGTGAACCTGGCCCGGGCCCTGATCCACCGTCCGCCGGTCATGCTGCTCGACGAGCCCACCCTGGGCCTCGACGTGCTGGGGGCGCAGGTCGTCACGGAATACATCGAACATCTCCGACAGGCCGGCAAAGCCGTCATCGTCTGTACGCACCATCTCGACGAGGCCGAGCGCATTTGCACACGTTTCGGGCTGTTGCACCGGGGGCAGATCGTCGCCGAGGGGGCGTTGGCCGACCTGCGCGTGCAGACCGGGTGCCGTTCGCTCGTCGAGATGTTTCTCAAATTGTCGGTCTGCAGACCGCTGTTGGCCAGCGCAGAACCGCTGCCGATCGAGAACTGAAGATGTCGCCTGACGGGCCGGCCGCCGCCGATCGTTTCGCGCCTGATCCGCACGAGCGTCTGCCGCGGCTCGCGCGACTCGCGCTCAAAGAGCTGCGCGAGATTCTTCGCGATCGCAGAACGATCGTCACGCTGGTGCTCATGCCGCTGTTGTTGTACCCGCTCTTGACGATTGTTTTTCAGCAGTTCTTCATGTCGCAACTGGGGCACGTCGAACACCCACGTTACACGCTCGGTTTCTCCGACAGCGACCAGGGGCACTTCTTCGTGGCGCTTCTGTCGCTGGGCGGCTTGAAAACCGTCGACATTCACGCTCCCGCGCCCGTCGAGAATTCTTCGGAACCGGTGGTTGAAACCGGCGTGCGGCACGAACTGGAAGCCGGGCTCGAAGAATACGACATCGACGTGGCCCTGAGGTTGAAAGGACCGCCGCCGCAATCCGACGATCAGAGTGACGTTGCGCTCGACGTGGAACTGCTCTACCGCGACGATTCGCTGCACAGCCGGCAGGCGGCCGACTACATTGAGAAATACCTGGTCGCCGCCGGCAAGCGGCTGCTCGAAAAGCGCCTGCGGGCGCTGCGGGTGACGCAACGGGTCGAACCCGTTTCGGTGGTGCGTCTGAATCGCGCGGCCGACGAGGGGGTGGGCGGCGCCGTCTCGATGACCGCGGTCATTCCCTTCGTGCTGATTCTGATGACGGTCACCGGGGCCGTCTACCCGGCGATCGATCTGACCGCCGGAGAACGCGAACGCGGCACGCTCGAAATTCTCGTGGCCGCGCCGATCCCGCGCATCGGCGTGCTGTTCGCAAAATACGTGGCGGTTCTGACCGTCGCCCTGCTGACCGCCGCGGCCAACATGCTCACGATGACCGTCACCATGTCGGTCAGCGGCATGGGCAAACTGTTGTTTGGCGAGGGGGGGCTCTCGCTCGGAGTGATCGCCGCTGTTTTCGGCCTCTTGCTGTTGTTTGCCGCGTTCTTTTCGGCGGTTCTGTTGGTCATTACCAGTTGCGCACGGAGCTTCAAAGAGGCTCAGGCGTATCTGATTCCTTTGATTCTGGTGTCGCTGGCGCCGGGCATGGTCAGTCTGCTGCCGGGCTTGAAGCTTTCCGGGCTTCTGCTCGTGACGCCGCTGGCCAATATGGTGCTCTTGGGCCGCGATCTGCTCGAGTTGCGCGCCACGGGCTTCACGGCCCTGACCGTGGTCGTATCGACCCTGGTGTATGCCGCCGCGGCCATCGCGCTGGCAGCCCGCGTCTTTGGTTCAGAGTCGGTGCTCTACAGCGACCAGCCCGGCTGGTCGGATCTGTTCCGGCGGCCGCGCGAATCGCAACCCGTGGCATCGGTAACGGCTGCGACCGTGTGTCTGGCGGTGATGTTTCCGGCCTATTTCATCCTGGTGAACCTGCTGGGAGGTGCCGAGAGCATCGACCGCAAACTTCTGGGCGGAATGGTGATGACCGTGCTGGTCTTCGGCGCCCTGCCCGGGTTCGCCTGCTGGATGCGCCGCGTCAGTCTGCCGCGGGTGTTCGCGTTGCCGCGGCAGCCGACCCTGGCCTTTGCCGGCGCCCTCCTGGCAGGGCTTTCGGTCTGGACCCTCGCGCACGAAGTCGTGGTATTGGGCAAGACCTGGCGCGGCGTGAGTTTCGACCCGGCGTATCTCGAAGAGGTGCAGAAGTTCGCGGAGCAATTGCGGCTGGTGCCGGTGGGCCTGTCGTTGATTGCCCTGGCGGTCGTCCCGGCGGTCTTCGAAGAGGCGTTCTTTCGCGGCTATATGTACGGAGCGCTCGACAAGGCGACGACGGCCCCAACGGCGATTCTACTTTCGGCGGCGGCGTTCGGCTTGTTTCACGCGGTGATTCCCAACCCGCTGGCCTCCGAACGATTGCTTTCGAGCACGCTGATCGGGCTGGTTCTGGGATGGGTTCGCTGGCGCAGCGGCAGCGTGCTGCCCGGAATGGTATTGCATCTTTGTCATAACGCATTGCTGGTCTTGTTGGGCCACTATCAGCCCGAGCTGGCGTCACGAGGAATCGGCGTCACTGATGGCGACCACCTGCCCCCCTTGTGGACCATTCTGGGAGGCCTGACCGCAGCCGCCGGGCTGGGGTTGGTGTGGTGGTCTGGGCGGCGCTCTAAGCCGGCGGCGGGCCGAATTTAGGCGCGCACGCCGCCCAATGCGACTGCTATAATCGAGCCATGCCCGCAGATGACGCGGATTCAGTGGATTCGAGTTTGAACGGCCTGCGCGTCTGTGCGTTCGAGAGCCGCAAGGGGCACGAGCTGCGTTCGCTGCTCGAACGGCACGGGGCGCTGGTGACCATCGCACCGTCGATGCGCGAGGTGCCCCTCGAACAGAATCCGCAGGTCTTCGCATTTGCCGAACGGCTGTTCGCCGGCGAGATTGAAATTCTCATTCTACTGACCGGCGTCGGCACGCGGGCGCTGGCTGAAGCGCTCGCTGCGAAATTCGACCGGGCAAAGCTGCTCGCGGCAATGGAGAGCTGCACGGTGATCGTGCGGGGGCCCAAACCTGCTGCCGTGCTGCGCGAATGGAAAGTCGGCATCGACTGGCACGTGCCGGAACCCAACACCTGGCGTGAGCTGCTGGCGTTATTGGATGCCAACGTCTCGGTTGCCGGCAAATCGGTGGCGGTGCAGGAATATGGCGAGCCGAATGACCAACTGTACTGCGAACTGGCGGCACGTGGAGCGCGGGTGACGCCGGTGCCCGTTTATCGCTGGGCGCTGCCTGAGAATACCAAACCCTTGGAGGACGCAATCGGCGCAACGATTGACGGGCGATTCGACGTGCTGATGTTCACCAGCGCCCAGCAGGTGCGCAACGTGCTGTCGGTCGCCCAATCGCTGGGCCTTCGCGACGCATGGCTGAAAGCCGCCCAGGGCTGCGCAATTGCCAGCATCGGCCCAACCGCGAGCGATACACTGGTCAATCTGGGGTTGCCTCCCGACATTGAACCCGAACACCCGAAAATGGGGCACCTTGTTCTGGCCACGGCGCATCAGGCGCGCAACGTGCTCTCTGCCAAGCGTCATCATGCGTTGCCGTAATTCGTGTTGCTTAGACCCGCTCATTCGGCGCCCGGATGCACGCGGGTGCGTGTGCCCCATCAACCTGGCCTGCCGTTCTTACAATCTGCCCGCGCACCGAGTCCATGACGCTTCCTGACGTGCTGCACAATTCGCGTTTCTTGAGGGCGTGTCGGCGCGATCCGGTCGATACGACGCCGGTGTGGATCATGCGCCAGGCGGGGCGCTACTTGCCGGAATATATGGCTGTCCGCAGCAAGGTGACGTTTCTCGAGTTATGCAAGCGGCCCGATCTGGCGGCCGAAGTGACGCTGTCGGCCCAGAGGGCCCTGGGGGTCGATGCGGCGATTCTGTTCGCCGACCTCTTGCCGATTCTCGAACCGATGGGTCTCGAGCTCGAATACGCCCAGGGCGAAGGACCGGTGATTCACAACCCGGTTCGCGAGGCGGGCGACGTCGATCGCGTGACGGAAGTCGCCGATCTGGAGGCCCTGTCGTTTGTGTTCGAGACGGTGCGGCTGGTGCGGCGCGACCTGCCGGCCGACATCCCGCTGATCGGGTTTGCCGGCGCTCCCTTCACACTGGCGTCTTATGTCGTCGAAGGCGGCGGGTCTCGCAGCTACTTCGCCACCAAACGTTTGATGTATACCGACCACGGTGCGTGGCAAACGCTGATGAACCGGCTGGCAGCCAGCCTGGCACGCTACCTGCGCGCGCAGATCGATGCGGGCTGTCAGGCCGTGCAGTTGTTCGACAGTTGGGCCGGTTGCCTGTCACCGGCCGACTACGCGCAATACGTGGGCCCCTACACCAAGGCGGTGATCGACGGCCTGCCTCGTGGCGTACCGGTCATCAATTTTCTCACGGGCAACCCGGCGCTGTTGCCACTCTGCCGCGACGCGGGCGGAGACGTGATCGGCCTCGACTGGCGCATCGATCTGAGCGACGGCTGGCGAATGGTGGGCTACGAACGCGGCGTGCAGGGCAATCTCGACCCCGCGGCCCTGCTCGCAGACCTGACCACGCTGCGTCAGAAGACCGAAGAAGTGCTCAACGAAGCCGAAAAGCGGCCGGGGCATATCTTCAACCTGGGGCACGGGGTCATGCCCGAAGCCAACCCTGACCACGTGAAGGCGCTCGTGCACATGGTGCACGAGCTGGGCGCCCGCTGACAACTTGCCGCGAGGCGCTCGGCTGCGCCTCGTGGCTGAATCGTTGTGTTGTGCTCTTCGTTGTTGACTGGTACCGTAGTTGCGCGATCGATTGCCCCCAGCCAGGATTTGCCTCGGAGAGACCAATGTCCGCACGAATGCCGCGACGGGAATTTCTCAAGGTCTCGTCGGGCTGCGCCGTCGCCGCGAGCGTCGCGCCGTTTGTGTTTGCAGCCGACGATCAGCCGCCACGATCGCAGACGTTCACTTACAAGAAGATCGGCGACTTGGAGCTTCAGGCCGACGTTTACCGACCAGCCGGCGACGAAGTGTCGCGCGTGCCCGTGGCGATCTGGATCCATGGAGGGGCTTTGATTATGGGGAGCCGACGGTGGGCTGATCGCCGACTGACCGAAGGCCTGTTGCGGGCTGGTTACGCGGTCGTCTCGATTGACTATCGTCTGGCGCCGGAAACCAAGGCCCCCGAGATTCTGGTCGATGTTGCCGACGCCTGTCGCTGGGTGCGTGAAAAAGGGCCCGAGCTGTTTCACGCAGACGGCCGTCGAATCGCCGTGATGGGCGGGTCGGCCGGCGGCTACCTGACGCTGACGACTGGCTACCGCGTTCAGCCTCGACCCGCCGCGCTCGTTTCGCTTTACGGTTACGGCGACCTTCCAGGCGCGTGGTACAGCCAGCCCAGTGAGCACTACCGCAAACAGCCGCTCGTCAGTCGAGAGTCTGCTTACGCCGCCGTCGGGACGAAACCCCTGGCCGACGGCTCGCAACCAGGCGACAATCGCGGCCCCTTCTATCTCTACTGCCGGCAGCAGGGCCTCTGGCCCAAGGAGGTTACTGGCTACGACCCCCAAACCGAAGACAAAGCGTACGACGCGCTCTGCCCGCTGCGAAACATGACGCCCGAGTATCCGCCGACGCTCCTGATTCACGGGACAATCGACAGCGATGTGCCCTACGAGCAGTCGGTGCTGATGGACCGTGAGCTGACGCGGCATGGGGTTGAACACAAGCTAATCGCCATTGAGAAGGGAGAGCACGGCCTTCTTGGGGGTGACAAAGAGAAGATCGAGGCGGCTTACGATGAGGCTCTGGCATTTGTGCGTCGGCACTTGCCTAAGGACGCCTGAGTTATGGCCCTGTCGCGCAGTATCGTGTTTGCAAATCGGTGGACGAGGTCAAGCAAACGATCGAGCTGCCCTGGTACGAACAATGGGCTGGCGTCGCAGTGCGCACTCGCGGTGAAAATATCGAGCATGTTTACAAGGAACTGTCCGCAAAACGGAATTGAACGCGGGCGCTGGTAGACACGCTACAACCGTGCCGGCGCTCGTCGGCGCAGCCCGCCGTTTTTTCGCAGATTCCGCGCGTCAGACGACGGGATAGCTCGGTGCGCGCGGCAGCATCGTCGTGGTGGGAAGATTCCTGCCTTTCCCCACGAGCCGTAACGGTTCTTGAATCGAACCCCGGAAATTTCCGCAGCAACCGGTCAGCCGTCAGCTACGCGGCGTGCGGGACATTTTTTTCTCAAGTCGCGACTCTGACGCTGGGGCGACCAATTTGCATCGGTCGATACCCGATTAGCGGATACCCGTCTGGTTGGTTCGGGACGCCGCAGGGTGCGTCGCAGAATTGCCGCGAAGCGGCTGAGTGTCAAGTTGAGTCGCGTCATCCGGCGCCGAATGCGCGGCGCCGGTTTGGGTTTCTCGACGCACCCTGCGAGCTTTTCGGAAACGCGCGAAATTGAGGAATGTGACAATGCAGCGCGATATGAAGATTGGCATGGCGTTGGGTGTCGCCCTGGTGGGAATCGTCGGGGCGCTGTTCTTCCGACGTGAACCGGAAGTCAAACTTCCTGCGCCGCCGGCACTCGAAGACGCCGCCGGGCTCGACCGGCAGATCGCCGACAAATCACGAACTCCCTATCTCCAGGGAGTCGACGAGTTTCCCGACGGCCCCCCGGCGCCGCCCATCGTTCCTGCGAAGAAGCCCGTCGGTGCCGCGCCGCCCACGAAATCGGAAGCCTACCAGCCCCCCGGCTTCCTCACTCGGGAAGACGAAGCCGAACACCGCGCTTTCGTCGCGGGCCAGCCGCTGCCGGCCCCTGATCCGATCGCGGCGCCGGCGGCACAGGCTGCGCGAAAGCCCGAACCAACGGCCCGCGATCTCTCGACCAGCGCCCCCCCGGCGCACAACCGCGACTGGCAACCGATACCCGGCGCTCCTGCTTCGCGGCGCCCTCCCGCGAGCACACCCGATGGAGCAAAGTCGCACGTCATCCAGCCGGGCGATACGCTGAGCGGCCTGGCGCAGCGCTATTGGGGTACGAGCGCCAGGTTTCGCGAAATCTATGAAGCCAATCGCCACGTTCTGCGCAGCCCCGATGATCTTCCTGAAGGGACGACAATCTTCATCCCGGCGCTCGGGCAAGAAAGCTCGCCGCCCAACGCGGGAAAGATCGCCGGTGCGGGGCCGGCTCCTTCGTCGCTGCGGCAAACGCCGGCGCGGCCCACAAGTACGGCCGCCCCGTCGTCGTCGGCCGTTTCGACCCACCCGTCGGTTTCGGGCGACAGCGGGCCTGGTGCGCTGCGCTTCGCGCCGGTTCGGCGCAGCCCCCTCTCAGCCGGGCGGGCCGCCGAGGCTCCTCGTTCGGGTGCAGCGGCACGGGCTGGTGAGCCGCTTCGGCCGCGCATCGAGTTCGGCGACGATCCGTTCGCCGAACCGTGACGATGCGCCGCCCTGAAATCGGGCTGCTGCGTTCTGTTTCCCTGGGTGGCGAGCAGACACGATCAACGGCGATTGCCCGTCGACGGGCTCAAGACAGCAGCAATTCGAGATCGTCGGCAGACAGGTCGGCGATCAGATTGTTGTCAGCCTGAAGAATCGCGTCAGCCAGCTCTTTCTTGCGGCCCTGCAGCTCGGCAATTTTTTCTTCGACAGTGTGCCGGCAGATCAGGCGGTAGGCGAACACCTGCCTCGACTGGCCGATGCGATGCGCCCGGTCGATGGCCTGCATCTCGACAGCAGGGTTCCACCACGGGTCGAGCAGGAAGACATAATCGGCGGCGGTGAGATTCAGGCCCAGCCCACCTGCCTTGAGGCTGATCAGAAAGACGCTGCACCCCGGATCACTCTGAAACCGTTCGATGCGTTCGCGGCGATTTCGCGTCTGACCGTCAAGGTATTCGTAAACGATGCCTCGTTGGTCGAGGAAATCGCGAACGAGTGCAAGATAGCTGGTGAATTGAGAGAACACGAGCGCTTTATGCCCCTCTTCCAAAAGCTCCTGCAGGTGCAAACCCAATACGTCAAATTTAGCACAGGACTCAGATTTCTTGTTCTCGTCGAGCAGAGCCGGGTGGCATGCCGCCTGCCGCAGACGCAACAGCGCCTCTAAGACGTGCATCTTCGATCGGGCCAGCCCTTGTTTGCGCACCAGGCCCAACAGTGAGCCGCGATAGTGGTCGCGCAGTTCGTTATAGAGCTGCTCTTGCTCTTTTCCCATCTGACACAGAATGGTCTGCTCGAACTTCTCGGGAAGCTCTCGGGCCACCTCGCGCTTCGTGCGCCGCAGAATAAAGGGCCGCAGCGCCTGAGACAGCAGTCTTCGCGACTGATCGTCGCCGGCTTCCGAGGTGTGCAGCCGGAAAATTGACGCACGACCCAGCATTCCCGGGTTCAGAAACTCGAAAATCGACCAGAGGTCGCGCAGGTGATTCTCGATCGGCGTGCCGGAAAGCGCCAGGCGCTGTCGCCCCTGCAACAGTCGTACGGCCTTGGCAACCTGAGACCCCGGGTTTTTGATCGCCTGCGCCTCGTCGAGGACGACGTACTCAAAAGGAATTTCCTTCAGATGCAAAATGTCGCGCCGCACGGTGCCGTAGGTGGTCAGCACCAGGTGCGATCTGGTGAATTTCTTGCGTATTCGAGCGCGATGCAGCCCCGTGTATTCCACAACATTCAGTTCCGGGGTGAATCGGCTGCACTCCTGGTGCCAATTGAATACCAGCGATTTGGGAACGACGACCAGCGACGGGCCGCTCACAAGCCCGCGCCGTTGACGATCCTGCATCAGCGCCAGGAATTGGATGGTTTTTCCCAGTCCCATGTCGTCGGCCAGGCAGCCTCCGAACGTGAAATCTTCCAGAAACCTGAGCCAGCCGACGCCCGCCTGCTGATACGGCCGCAATTCGCCGACGAAACCAGCGGGCGCAGGCAACTCGTGAATTCCCGAAAACTCGCGCACCTTGCGACGCAATTCCTCGAAGCCTGAATCGCAGCGAACCGCTTCCTGCGCCGTCAGCAGCGCATCGAGCAAGCCGACCTGGGTGCGTGAAAACCGCACATGATCTCCCTCCGTGACTCCCAGCCCTGCCAGCAGCCCATATCGCTTCGCCCAATCTTCAGGAATAATTCCCAGCGAGCCGTCATCGAGGCGCACGGTGCAATCGCCGCGCGCCAGGGCCGACAACAGCTCCGGAAAGGGCACGCTCCGCCCTTCAAAATCGAGGCGCGCGTGCAATTCGAACCAGTCGATGCCCGACGTGATTTCCAGGCTCAAAGGGCCCGGCTGATGCACGCGCCTTCCGTCGGCGTGTATAAGCCAACCACCAGCGACCAGCCCGCGCACCACAGGACCGAGCGACTTGGCCGGAATTTCCACATCGCTCCGTCCCTGAAAGGTGTTTAACAGTCGCCGAGCCCCCAGCCGTTCGAGATCGCGCCACGCCGCTTCTTCGCGCTCTCGATCGCGCGGAATGCAACGCCCCAGCTCGCGCTGCACGATCGCACCCTGCGGGCTGGAGCTGCGGACAACGGTTCCCGCGTACTCAAAGCCGACCTCACCCGACAGCCGCTCGTGCTGCCAGCGCAGTCCGCGAGGGGTGAACAGGGTCAACTGGGGCGTTGGGTCAGCCGCAAACTCCTCCAGACGCAACTCTTCGGGCAGTTCCAGCGGGGGCAGCCGCGGCATGTCAAGCAGTCGGTCGATCATTTCGGCGCCAGAATCGCGCGGAACCTCGAGCGCCCCGTCGGTGCGCGCGAGTTCGATCCATCCGAACGCGCCGAAATCTTCAATCTGCGCAAAACGCCGGCCGAATAGGGCAATGCCGCCCGGCAACAGCACCCTGGCCTGAGCCACATCCTGCCACTCGTCTCCCCTCCGCAGTCGCCCTTCCAGTCGCCAGGGCGCCTCCTCGCCATTGCTGCGCACCGTCAAGCACAATTGCCAGGGGGGCCCCGCATCCCATTCGAGTGCAGGCTCTTCGGCAGGATCGCCCAGCAGCATGGCACGGCCCGTCGCGCAAACCTGGGGCAACAGCATGTGAACGAGCGCCGGAGCGATCTGATAACGAAACGCGGCACTCAGAGGCTCTGGGTTGGACCAAACGGCCGCCCGTTCAGGAGCGCCTCCAGCCAGGTGCGCCAGAATCACGCGATCGTCGTCGCAATCAATTTCATCCAGAATTCCTGGCCGCAGCTTGAGCGGTTTGCGCTTGCCCCAGTGCCCGTTGGAACGCCTCTGGCGCTGAGAAAGCTGTAAGACCAGCAGCTTGCGATCGCGGCTGGCGGCGACATCAAATTCGTAAATGATCTCGCGCTCACGTTGCGGCTGACCGGCAGTCGCCTCGACATGCAGGCCCTCGCTCAGTCGCTGCAGCTTATCCTGCCAGCCGGGAGGTGCGGGGGGGGCCACGGCGCCCGATCGCGCCGCCCGTACGACGGCCGGAGGGGTGTAAACGTCGCGAAACGGATCACCTTCCCAATAGTCATCGAACGTCGGTTCAGACGCCGCTTCGGTGACGAAAGGTGGAAAATGCCCCGGTTTGACGGAACCCGATACGAGGCCGCTGGCGTCAACAGCCAGCAACGTGGCCCACAGATGTTTGCACAGAGGGCCTGGCCGGTCGACCTGGGCACAACTGCACTGCATCCGCAATTCGCTGCCGTCGCGGACAAGCTGCGTCTGGTGTTCGACACCATCCTGCACGACCGCCAAGACCTGCTCGGCCGTCACGCGTGTCAGACAGACACGTTCCGCCTTGAGATAGGCGGCGCCGCGGAAGCGAACGTCGCCCCGGAACTGCGCCTCGAAAGCCTGCGCCAGAGTCATTCACAACCCGATCCGTCTGATGGCTCGCGCTCGAAACCGGGCGCTGGCTCATGTTCTGCGGCCGGTTGCGCCAGAGACCGCGGGGCCGAATCAGGCCATTATAGAATTGGTCGTCAGAAATTAAAACGACCTGTGCAACGAACCGCCGCTCAGCATCCAGAAAATGGGGCGAGATCGCCACAACCATCTGGCACCGCACGATCTCCACCGTGCCGGTCAGCTTTCAGCCGAAGGCACGACCGGAGGCTCGCGACGTGCTTGCTCGCTGTGAATCGCCGCATGCACCTCACTGCGGTGAACCGGGACTTCTTTGGGCGCCTGAATTCCCAGACGCACTTTATCGCCCCGGATTTCCACCACCGTGACGATGATCGTATCGTCGATCACGATGCTTTCGTTCTTTTTCCGCGACAAAACCAACATTGCCGGCTGCTCTCCCAGAGTGCGGCTGATCGGCGGTAGGCATACGGGGAGCCAAAGTCACCGGTCTCTATACGACCCCGCGCTCACCGATAGACCCGCACCAGACAGTGTATTCCACCATCTTCACCAGATTGTAGGTTGACACAAAAGCAGGGTCAAGAGTGAGCTACGGCGATTCAGGGGCTGTCAACGAAGCACAGAATGCCGTTCCTGGCCCCGCGGCAGAGAGTTCGGCCAGCCTGATTCAGTTCCAGGCTGACACTGCTACCCCTGTCCCTTCGCCTCTCAATCCACACGCAAATTCGCGTAGTTTGGGCATCTTTGGAGAAATGGGCGCCGTTTGGTTGGGTTAAGCACCAAGGGGCTGGCCCTTTGTCGGGGCCTTGGGGTTTCCAAGACTACCCGCGGGTCTTCATCGGAGCCGTGATTGCCGAATGGGGGCCCTGAATTGGCCCCCGTCCTGCATCATGCAGGTAGTCGTCGTGATAGGTGCGTTTGCCGAAATACGCGCGCTGGGCCGCTTCATTGCCGAGCACTGTCTGCGAATCGCCGGACACAAGAACCTTCCCGTCACAAATGATGTAATTGCGGTCGGTGATTGTCAGGGTTTCCATTTCCCGGTGGTCGGTCAGCAAAATTGCAATACCGTCGTCGCGCAGCGCACGGATGATTTCCTGAATTCCCTGAATCGTGACCGGGTCGATGCCTGTGAACGGTTCGTCGAGCAGAATCAGCGTGGGTTTGCTGGCCAGGCAGCGTGCAATTTCGAGCCGGCGGCGTTCCCCGCCCGACAAGGTCGACGCCAGCGATCTTGCCAGCCGCGACAGCCCGAACTCTTCGAGCAATTCGTCCGTCCGGCGACGACGCTCTTGTCTGCCGACTTTCAGCAGTTCGAGAATCGCCAGGATGTTCTCTTCGACCGACAGCTTGACAAACACGCTTGATTCCTGCGCCAGATAGCCCATTCCCTGTCGTGCCCGCTTGTACATCGGCCAATCGGTGACTTCGATTCCGTCCAGCAGCACCTGACCGGCCGTGGGCGCAATCATTCCGCAGGTCATTCGGAACGAAGTCGTCTTTCCCGCGCCATTGGGGCCCAGCAACCCCACGATCTCGCCGCGCTCAACGTCGAATGCAACGTCATTGACGACGGTGCGGCCCCCGTAAACCTTCTTCAATCCGACACATTGCAGCCTGGGCGGCATCTCTCGTCCTCCGTGACGACATGATTTTCTGAAACCGCGGGCGGCGCGACTTGCCGCTTTAGCAGCCTGTTGAAAGCGATGTCTGGAACTCTCCGCACCCGCAAAAACCACTCGAGATGTACATGTTCACAAAGTTCAAGACGCCCCTTGATCAATACGTTGTTAGCGGATCCGGCGCATCCGCGCGACCTGCGGGTAAAACGGCAGGCTGAACTGGGGAATGGTCGGGTTCCGGCGAACGCCCGCTTCCGACCGCACGTCATAGCCGTAGCTCCAAACCGGGAACCCCCGGCCTCCATTAAGAAACGGCACGCCGTGCGGCCAGTAAATGAAAAACGCCTTGCCAATCAACAATCGTCGCGGCACGGCGTAACTCGTCACCCACAACCGGCTGTCGTTGCTCTTCGGGCTGTTGTCACCCAGCATCAAAAACTCGTCGTCGGCATCGTCGGGGTCGTCGCGCAGGCGGTACGTCATCTCGCGATCGGCGTGAACGCCCGGCGGGTCTTCGTTGCGATAGAACACATCGCGTTCTACCCGCAGATGAGATACCCGCACCTTGGCGCCGAGTGCTGCCACGCCAACGGGAGCAGAATCAGCTTTCGTCGGCTTCTGCGACGCAGGATCGGCCGGGGGGTAGCGCGAGTCGATCTCGAAGTCGAGAGACTTGACCAATTGATCGTCGACCCATACGCACAGCCGGTCGTCGACGTTGGCAAAGCTCAGGGCATATTTTCCGGCGGCCTTGAGGGCCGTATCAAAAGCGAGACCAACCGGCTCGAACGCGTCATCCTGCGCCTGCTCATGCTGATACGACAACAGGCCCTGCCCGGTCTCGAGATTGATTTCGCAACGATAACGCCGCGGCCCCTCGACGAGTTCAAGCAACAGCGCCCCTATCGGCGCCAGCACTTCGACTGTGCAGTTGACCGTCAGGTCGCCGACCCATTCTGAACCATTGTCGCCGAACAGTTGAGCCAGTTCACCGCGACTGACCGCCACATCGGCTTCGCCGGCGGTGATCCGGGCATTGTAGGCGTAGAAATCGCCTACTTTCTGGACTTCCGGGCGCGTCGTGATTCGCTGCCCTGCGAGCGCCAACTGCCAGTTGGCCGCGAGCGGCGCGTAGTTCGTGTAGCGCAGCCAGTGCCAGCGATTGCTATCAAGCGGGTCGGCGTCGACGCGATAAGCGCGAGCCTGCCGATCGGCCGACCACTGGCTGTCCGCCTCGTTGTCCCACGCTTCGGGCCACCCGGCGGCCAGAAGTTCGCGCGCCGGGTGGTCGTCGTCGTAGACGGGAATCTGCAGCCGCCGCTGCTTCTCGGGCGACTTTCGCGCGATGCGAAACACGTCGTCAGCGTCAGGCCGGCGCACCTTGACGTCGCCGCCCTCGAGGCGAACCTCTTCACCCGGCAACCCGACCAGCCGCTTGATGTAATTCGTTTTGGCCCCTTCCGGAAACTTGAACACGACCACGTCCCACCGTTCCGGGTCGGCGAAGTCGTAGGGGAACTTGTTCACCAGGATCCGGTCGCCCGCAAAGATCTCGCGATCCATCACATCGTTGGGAAAGCGACAATTCGCGTTGGGGCAAACGGCGAAGTGCGAGCGGTAGTTCGGCACAATCTTTCCGTTGCGAATCTCGGCATCGACGGCATTGCCTGAACTGGCCCCCGTGGCGAACCGCGTGCCGCACTTTTCGCAGTACACGTCGCGATGCTGACCGTACAAGGTGGGGGCCATCGAGCCTGTCGGAATGACAAAGGCCTCGGCCTCGAACGTGCGGAACAAGAACGCCAGCACAAACGCCACCACGATGGATTCGATCGTTTCGCGCCACCCGTCAGGACGTCGTGCCCGCGCTGCCGCCTTATCGAGTGCGGCCGTCGCCTTGCCCTCCGCCGGCTGCGTGCGCCTCGCCTTTCCGCGCGAAGCCGCCGGCGGTGAGGCAACATGCTGGCCCTCTGGTTTTTCAGCCACTGTTTGCTCCGGATAACTCGGCAATTCGAAGACGAAGTGACCGCCCCTCGTCACCATTCTACGCTCGAGGTGCTGCCGCGGTTTCAAATTCTCGCGAGCCTAGCGAATGTAGCGAATTCGCGAAGGTTCGGGAATGCGGATCTCCGTCTGCCAGCTTCCGACTTTCAGCCTGGTTCGGCGTGAGGGCAAATGAACGGCGAGCGGTTTGCCCAGAAGCAACTCCGACGTCACGGCAACGCCGGCCGGCCACACGCGGCTGTCGCGCGAGACTGGGCTATTATCACCCAGCACAAAATACTGATCGGGGCCCAGTTGGTAGCGTGGTGGGGTACGTCCTTCGGGGTCTCCGACTGTGTAATGCACGTCGCGATACAATCGAACGTGGCGCACAACGGCCGCCATGCCCCGGGCGCCCCAGCGCACAGGCTGCCAGGGAGTGCCGCCCATCTGACCCGGCGGCGGACAGTTCCAGGGCTCGAAAGTCTGGCGGCCGCCGACAGCCAGGAGCACCTGGCGATCCATCAGAGAAAACTCGATCTGGGTCGGCGCCTGCACCAACTCCCGCGGCAGGGGCGCGTTCCGCACGACGGCTTTTGTCTGCAGGTCGTGCAACCGCACTTCCCTCGCCGCGACGTCGAACTCACACTGCATTCTTGCAGAACCATCGCTCAACTCGACGAAAAATGCGCCGGGCTGATCGTCGAACTCAGCTTCCAGCGAGATCATCAAATCGCGCACTTCATGATTGCCGTCACTGCGGCCGCAATTGTAGCCGCAGAAATCTGTGATCGGAGCGATATGCGACGCCTCGTACAGTCGGTCGATGGCGTCTCGAAACGCCACGCCGTCAAGATTCAATAATTCGTCACGCAACGCGTGCGACATTGCGCCTCGACAAACCAATTGATGCCGAGATTCGTCATAGGCCAGGCAACTCATTTCGGGGTTACCGGTCTGGGCGGGCCAGGCCTCGAGCGGGACAACCGTCTTCTGGGCACCGCCCCGGCGAACCCAATGCCGGTAGCAAACCCATTCGGCCGACTCGTCAGCCGACGCCTGGGGCGCGAAGTGAAACTCTCCACCGACTTCGCTCCATCCTCCCTGGGTGCGATCAACCAGCCAGCGGGGGCGCCAGTCGGGGTCGTCGCCCGTCGGGAAGTGGTCGTGGTCGTACACCGGAATTCGCATCCCGCATTGCGTCGAGTAATCTTTGGCTTGAAGCGCCCCGTTGATAAACACGTCGCCATCGCGAATCTCCACGGTTTCGCCGGGCAACCCCACGACGCGCTTCACAAACGCCTGAGTTGACTTTTGTGGATTGCGAAAGACGACAACTTCCCACCGACGCGGGCGCCGCCAGAAAAACGCGCTGCGATGCACGAACAAATGGTCGCCATCGTTCCGCAAGTGCGCCGTCGCAGGCACTGACTGGCCGCAGTTCGGGCAGGCCGCCATTCCGCAACTGCTCTTGCCGTCGACCGCAAATTCGAGCCCGCAGGCCGGGCACGACAGTCGCACGTGGCAGCCCAGCAGGCAAGGGGCCATCGAACCGGTTTCAATCAGGTAGCCGCCAGCCAGAAACGTGCGAAACAACAGCACCAGAATGGCCAGCGACACCCCCAGCTCGATGCACAGCCGCAGTCGATCGTGGCGACTTCGTTTGCCTTCCTTGATCGCGTCAACGGCAGCCATCGAGATCCATAGCGCAGTTCGCTTGCCCACCCTGCACACGCACCGCAAGGTGCCCGGCGGCATTCCCCGACAATTCCCCGGCAGAGGTCGGTCGCCGGCGATTGTAGCACCGCCCGCCGCGAGCCCTGAAGACCAACTCGCGACGGACGGAAAGGGGGGTGCGCGATGCAGAAGTCGTAGCGCACCTGGTCGGAACTCTGGCGAGTTCCGCTACCGATCGCAAAGTGCGTCGTCCACCCGGAACGGGGAACCGGACGAAGTCTAGACGAGCGCCGACTGTGCTTCTTCCACCACAGCAGGGCTTTCGGTCTCGGGAATCAGCGGTCGCGTCGGGTCGAGCAGCGCGAACACGAGTGCGCCGATCCACATGCTGACGGCGAACAGAATCATCGGCAGTTCATAGTCGCCGTACCAGGTGATCAGGTAGCCGTAGAGCACCGTGCTGACGTACCCGGCAGCCTGACCGGCCATGTTCATCGAACCGCTGACCGCGCCGGCGTACCGCTTGCCCACGTCGAGGCATAAAGCCCAGGCGGCCGGCAGCATACCGTCCATCACGCCAAACGCCAGAATTAACAGAATCGCCGGGCCGATTTTTCCCGGCGTGAACGCCGTGGCGAACAACAAGAGCCCCGTCAGAAGCAGGCACACCGTGCCCGGCAGATTGCGGCCGATGCGCAGCCCGAAGCGGCGCGACAGTCGATCGCTGACCCATCCTCCGGCCACGTTTCCAATCGCCCCCATGCCGAAGGCCAGGGCCACACAAATGGCCATCTCGCCGTCGCTGAAGTTCCGGCCATTCGTCAAATACTTCGGCAAACTGAACATGAAAAAAATTGCGCCGAACACATAGAACCAGTACATGGCCATGATGAGCCACAGTTGCGGGCTGGCGAAAAGCCGTCTCCAGGGAACTCCGCTGTGGTTGGGGCGCGAGTGGTTGGCGCCGATTTCCGAGAGCTCTGCGGGCGTGACCGCAGGGTGCCCGGCCGGGTCATCGCGAAACCAGCCGAACCACACGGCCGCCCACACAAACCCGATCGCACCAAAAAAGAAAAAGGGGACCTGCCACGGGCGGTCTTTGAGCAGGGGGACGACGACGAGGGGGGTAAGCGCACCTCCCACGCGGCTGGCGCTCCAGATCAAGCCTTGCGCACGAGCCTGCTCGCCGACGGGAAACCACCGGCCGAT
Source organism: Planctomycetaceae bacterium (assembly GCA_052388175.1). Taxonomy (GTDB): domain Bacteria; phylum Planctomycetota; class Planctomycetia; order Planctomycetales; family Planctomycetaceae; genus SIAF01. The sequence continues at coordinate 41,270 of JBQTIL010000031.1, forward strand.
GCAGCCCGAGGCGTTGGGGTAAGCCCCCGCTTCGCCCGCGCCGAACAGAAACCGCGTCGCAACGAGAGAGTAGAAGCCGGTTGCGACGCCGGTGAGCATCGTGAAGGCCGACCACCACACGACGATGCGGGTGAGCACCTTTCGCTGACCAATTCTATCGCCGAGTGCTCCGCTGGGGATCTCAAACAATCCGTAAGCCAGGAGGAACGCGCCCAACACCCAGCCCCATTCTGTATCCGACAGCGCCAGCGCCTTCTGCATCTTTCCGCCCGCCACGCCGATGCAGATGCGATCGGTGTAGGTGATGATCGACAGCAGCACCAGCATGATCAGAACGAGGTATCGTGTTCGCATGCCGAGTGGTCCTCGCATCGGTTCAGCGTCGTTGCGACAGAATACCGGCAAACGCGACGCTTCGCGATGGCGAGTAGTGGTACGGTTTGCGTGCGGATCGCGTTTCGGGCGGCACGCGGGGAATTGACGTAGTTTACGGGCGGTCGCGATCCCGGAGGGAAGTGATCCAGACCGACGCGCCGATTATCGCGACAACGAGACCTGCCGCCCCTATCATCTCTCTCGCGAACTGGGGAGCTCCAGCGCTAAACATGATCGCCCCTGCCAGAAAGATGATTGCACCGCTGATGCTTTTCATGGCGGCATCGCACCGCGCGGCGCAATGAAAAACCCCGCCGAAACGATATGGCGGGCTTTCGTCAGTACCGGCTCTCCTCCGCGTCCCGCATCACCTGGCCAAACAGTTCCTCAATCGGGGGGGCCTGAAACGCGGCCCGATTCGTGGTTGATTCCGCCGGCGCAACCACCAAGGGCACAAAGGGCACGAAGAATCAGCGCACGACGCGGCAACAGCCTCCCAGCGGACCGACTGTTCTGGTGTGACAGGTTGAATCGCGATGATCGTGAGGCACCGCGAACGACGCATCCGCGGGTTCAGGTTGTCAATTCAGGTCCGTCGGTCCACTGGCCTCAACTACGACAACAGTTGGCTGCCTTCCTTTGTGCTCTTGGTGACCTTCGTGGTTGATTCCGCGGGCGTAACCACCAAGGGCACAAAGGGCACGAAGAATCAGCGCACGACGCGCTGGATGCCGCCTTTTAACACCGGAACGTGGAAGTTAATCAGCAGCCCGAGACGCAGGCCAGTGGCCTTCAGATACGACAACAGTTGGGCCTGGTGAAGCGGGTGGAACTCGATCACCGCCTTGAGTTCAACGATCACACGGGCGCCTACGAGCAAGTCGATCTGCTGGCCG
>JBQTIL010000032.1:0-155067 GCA_052388175.1 Planctomycetaceae bacterium
GCGTGCTGGCCCATCCCCAGAAGCTCCGCGTGATCGCCGAGAGTAAAAACAAATCGGACAAGGTCGACGCCCAAGTGCTGGCCGAATTCCTGCTGCTCGACATGTTGCCTGCAGCCTGGCGGCCGACCCCGCGCGTCCGCGATGCGGGCAACGACGTGCGATTTGATTTCGTGGTTCATGGTGTCTCCGGAGCTAATGGGTCTTTCATTCCCGCGGCCAGCGCTTCAGCGATCTCGTCATAGTTCAGGTCGCCCAACGCCAGAACCAGAATTGCGGCATACGGATCCTCCACCATGTCCTGAGCAGGAGCGTGGTGCCTGATGAGCTCCTCAAGCTCCGTGGCGACTCTATCGATGACCACTTGATCCGTTGTTCGGTCCAAAATGAAATCAAGCACGTTCGGGTTCTGGCCGGCGCTCGCCCGGCCCCGAGACAGAATTTCCTGGCATTGTCCGCCGTGGTGCCTGAGCAGCCACGAATAGAAGCGTTTTGTGCGAGGGTCGGTAAACGATAATTCGCCGAGCTCCCTGGCGGTTTTTCGCTCGCCTTGAACAGGCCGATGCACCTCTCCAGTGCGCCAGGCCTGGTCCGCTTCCGCCTTTTCGAGAATCAGGTCCGCGACTCGTTGAGCAAACTCGATCCTCTCGTCTGTGCCAACGTCTGGCGCCACGAATTCCAATTCCGGCCTGCTTCCATCGTCATCGCTGCCGTCGACAGGGAGAATTGTCCTGGAGCCATTGTCGATGATGATCCGAATCATTCTCAATCTCCTGTTCGGTTAAAGAACCCCGCCCCGGCGGCCAAGTCAGGCTCTCGCCTGACAGCGACGGGCGCTCACGGCACCAACAGGCTGGCGGCCAGCGCGTTGGCCCACATCCCGCCTGCGATGTGTAGAACGCGTCACCGGCCGGCACAGCCGTCCCCATTCAACTCCGCCGAGTGAATTGCAGTGGCGTTGTCCATCACTCGTTCGGCGAAAGCGCCACGTGAATAACCACTTCTGCGCCGCCGGGGCCGGCTCTCCTTGCTTGGACGACGTAATCGGACTCAGGAAGGTAGAGAGGTTCTGATTCGTGATAGCCTTCGGCAGAGACGCGAACGTCCCAGTGGGGCAACCGCACAAAATACGTATCGGTGAATTTCAGTCCGCTCTGCGTCCCAAACGACATGCAGCATTTGCAGATCTCGGTCTGCAACTCGAATTCGCGCGCCGTCCGGCCTTCGCAGAATCCCTCTGGGATTTGCTTCACATGAATCACGGATCGTTCAAGCCGCTTTCCGCTCAGCGCGTCAGCGACCACAAATTGGACGTGCAAATCGGCATTTCCAACCCAACGCGTCATCACACCGTCGTACAAACTAACCGCCAGAATCCCCAAGGCAGTGAACGTCGCCGGCCAAATCCACCATCGATTCACGGCCATCGTCTCCTTGGAGCGCCAAGCCGAGCTGCCAGCTTGAATTGTGAACAGCGGCCTCATTCTACCAAATCTTGCGCCTCGGCCAATTCGCAGTCATCGAGGTGCATGTATCGCTGCCTCGTCGAAATGTTCGAGTGCCCCAGCAGGTCGGGCTTTCGCCTGAGAGCCACAGGCGCTCACCGGCACCAACGGGTTGACGGCCGTTGCGTTGGCCCGCATCCCGCCTGCAATGTGTAGAACACATCACCGGCCGGCACAGCCGTCCCTACTCGCTCGCCCCGCTTGCGGCCGATGGGAATCCGCCGGGGTTTCCCGGTCTTGCGGGCGGGAAACATCACCCACTCCCGGATTGAAAACCCTGGCTGCGACGAAGCTATGCGTCAGGCACCAGCACAATCTTGCCCGCCAGCGTTCCCTTTTTGTCGAGCGTGTTGTCTTGCTGCAATTGGTGGGCGGCGCCGGCCTGCGAAAGGGGCATTGTGATTCCAACCGCGGGGTGCCAGCCGCTGCGGGCGTACAGGTCGTTGATCGCCGTCGCACACTCGCGCTGTTCGTCGGGCGAGGCGTTAAACATGGCAAATCCCAGGAGCGACAGGTCTTTGGTGTAGAACGCCCCCAAGGTGAACTCGGGCTTCGCCTGACGGCCGGCCATGACGATGATTCGCCCGCGCATCGCCATCAACCCGATCGTGCGTTCGAGCGTCGGTTCGCGCTGCGTCTCGAACCAGACGTGAATTCCGCCGAACGGCGCCGCGAAGCGGCGGATATCGTCGTCAAGCGTTGGCGAGTTGTAGTCGAGCGCGAGCTCGGCCCCCAGCGACTGACAGTAGGCCCGCTTGGCGTCGCTGCCGCAGGTGGTAATCACGCGGGCGCCGGCCGCCTTGCACTGCTGAATGACCGACGACCCGACTCCCCCTGAGCCGCCGTTGACGAAGACCAGTTCACCCGGCTGCACGCGGGCGAACCGGAACAATCCCAGGTACGCGGTGATGCCCACCAGAGCGCCAGCGGCCGCCTCGGCATCGCTTTCTGCGGCCGGCGTAGGGTACAGCCACTTCTCGTCGACGGCAGCGTATTCAGAGAAAGTTCCCTGCCGGCCGAACAGCCCTTGATTGCTGCCCCACACGCGATCTCCCTCTTTGAAGCGCCGCACGCTGCGCCCTACCACTTCCACCGTTCCGGCCAGGTCGCAGCCGATAACGTATGGAAACCGCAAAGGCATCGAGATCATGCCGGCGCGAATGTAGGTATCGATGGGGTTGACGGCGACGGCGCCCACCCGCACCAGCACTTCGCCGATTCCGGGTGAGGGCTTGGGGATTTCGCCGTATTGAATGACGCTTGGTGCGCCGGTCTCAGTGATGTAGGCGGCTTTCATGTTCCTGACGTTGCACAGCCCGCGGAGATCGAAAATAAGAAAAGGAAATTGCCAGCAAGATCGCGAGCGCTGCGGTGCTGATGGCCCCGCCCCAGTATAGAGACGTAGGGCGATAGTTCCAGACAATCGAGTGGGTTCCCGAAGGGACCGATACGGCGCGGTAAATACCCTCCCCGCGCACTGCGTCGGCAGGCACGCCGTCGATCGACGCCTGCCAGCTTGGGTAATCAAGATCGGTCAACATCAGCGTCCCGCCGGTTTCTGACTTGGCCTCGATTTCAACTCGGTGCGGCCGATACCCGACAATCTGCGGTTGCTCGCCCGCCGTTTCCTCCAGCCACGCTGCGCGGCGCCGGGTTTGCGATAGCGCATACAGAAAAAGCGGCTCGCGAGGCGAACGGGCCAGCGACTGATTCAGAAATGGGTCGTCGCCCGACCAAACTGGGTTTGCCGGCCAGGCCGGGTCGAGCGGTACAAAACTTAACAAATGCGTCACACCGGCATTCCGCAGCCAAACGACCTGCTCGGCCGTGGGTGGCAACGAGAAATCGAGCGTTCCGGGAAACATCAGCTCAGGCCGAAAATACGCCGCGGGACCAAGACCCAAATACGTTGGCAATGCGGCAACGCCCAGGAGCGTGGGGAGGTTTTTCGCAGGGCTGAACAGCCGCGCCGGCCGCTCATATGCCAAAAGCGCCTCTCTCACCGGGCTTGAATCCAGCCGATCGATCACTGGGGGTTTCAGGATGACGGCAAAGGTCAGCTCGCGAGAGGTGCGTTCCAGACGTTGGCGATCCCACGTGAAATCTCCCAGCCAGAGATCGCGCAACACAGACGGGCGGCTGACCAGCCACAGGTCGGCCGTCGTGCCAAGCAGCACCACCGCCAACACCAGACCACCCCCGAGGCGCGAGCAGCGATTCTGCAGCGCTTGCAGTCCATAACCGGCCAGCAGGGCGACGGCGAGCGTGGTCACAATGCCCCATCGCCCCGGCCCTTCAAAAAAACTGAACCCGGGCAGGTGCCGGGCAAACGACATGCAGGCGCCCGTGGCATAGACGAGGGCCAGAATCCCGATCACGAACCACGCCAGCAGCCGTCGATCGCGCTCGCGTCTGAGGGTCCACAATCCCCACGCGGCCACCCCCAGAGGGACCAGCCCGAAATACAGGTGGGCTTCGACGCGATTGGTGCGCGGCCCGCCTTCGATCATCGCGCGGTCAAAAGCCTCCTCGTCGATATACCAGTGCCACGGGGCGACCACTTGCGACAGATACTTCCACGGAATGTAGCCATACGCCGGATCGTGTTCGGCATTCACGCTGCCGCGCTGGCTTTGTTGCTTCAATTCCCAGGTGGGAAAAAGCTGCACGGCAGCCAGCGCGAAGCCCGCGACCAGCGCCAGCGCGATCATGAGGCCGCATCGGGCGCGACCGAATGATGCCTCGCAGTTTGAATCTTCCCGGGCCCACCACAGCCGCGCCGGCAAATACAGCGCCAGCGTCGTCTGAGTCACGAACGCCAGGGTGAAGTGACCTGCCAGCATTTGAACCGCCAGCACAAACGAGAGCGCCAACAGGTAGCGCCACAGCCGCGTGCGCATCAGGCGTTCGGCGCACCACAATGCCAGCGGAAGCCAGGCCCCGCCGACCACGGCCCACTCGAGACAGATGCGCGCGGGAAACCACCCGTACGCATACACGAGAGCCGCGAGCAGGGCCGCTGCGTTTCGCAGCCCTAGCTCGCGCGCGTAGAGCCACATACAAAAGAACGCCAGCCCGTAGTGCAGGATCTGGCTGGCGTTATACGCCGTGTTCAGATCGAGCAGACGGTACAGCAGCAGGTTGGGGGGGTAAAAGACTCCCGTCTGGCTCTCGGCAAGCTGCGGGTAGCCCCAGCCGACGAGGTTGTTCCACAGAGGCAGGCTGCCGGCGCGAAGCTGCGCCGCGTAGAACGCCTTCTGCGGCAAAAAGTAGGCATAGATGTCGCTGCCGACCAGCCCCCCCCCGGCCCAGAGCGGCTGCCAGAAAATGAGGGTGAGGACGATTGCCGCAATCGACGGCAATGCCAACTCTCGAGCACGAACGCGCGGTGGCTCCTTGAAATCGGCGCTTGGCGGTCCTTTGACGCCGGAAGCCACGTTGACGCTCCCTGGCCTTACAGCAATCAAATTACAACGTCTCAATCGCGATCAACGACGCATACCGAGTAAAGTCGCCTGCGTTGTGTGTCAGCAATCGCGGAATTCCATACGCAAGGCATGTCGCCACGATATTGGCGTCATGAATCTGCTTACCTATGGCCAGACCACGTGAGATGAGCGACAACAATTCGGTGGTTACTGCAGTCGTCTCATCAGCAATCGCGTAGAGCGAAGTCAGGGCTGACAACTGCATGGCTGCCAACGACGGAGCCAGGGGCGTTGAAAGCACGCCTGGCCTGGTGAGTTGCACGAGGTACTCGCGCAGCACCTGTCGGCTGATCCACGCCGGCGCTCCCGATTGGGCCAGTTGGTGCAGCGCAGCGATGGCAGGCTGATGGAGGGGGGAACCGGGAATGGTTGCGAATACCAGGGTTGGTGTCGATGAAGATGGAATCAACGGCCATCGCCGTCGTACATTTCCTCGCGCGTCAATGGCATGTCGTGCGGCCACTGCGCATCCTTCAAGACCGGAAACATCCAATCCGCAACCTTGTTGCTCTCGGCGTCCACAATTCGTTCGTCAAGCACCGTGACGACGCGGTGTTTTCCAAGAGGAACGTCGGCGGGCAGTTGCACCACCATGCGACGGTCTTCCTGGATCTCGACGACGCTTTCGATAGTGCGCACAGGCATGACACTGCTCCACGCCGCCAATCATTACGCGCGTCAACAGGAACCGCCACGACAACATTGTAACGGCGGCAGCGACTCGGTTCACGCCGAGAGCCGAGTCAACTTTTCTGGTCGAAACGTATTGTTCAGCGAGGCCCTGGGTTGCAACGCGCCGTCATCCATTGGGAATTGACCCTGCTGCTCGGGCACAATGAAGCGCTCAGTCTTCCCGCACGACGTAGGGCAACAGGCCCATGTACCGCGCCCGCAAGACGGCGCGGCGCACGGCGCGCTGAAATTTGGCGCAATTTCCGGTACGGCGACGGGCCATCATATGGCCGTCGCGGGTAATCATCACCTTCAACGTCCGCAGGTCTTTGTAATCGACATACACCGGACGCGGGCAACCCTCTTTGGTGCAGAACCGGCATTTCAAAGGCCGTTTCTGCTTCGCCGACTTCCGCTTGGCCGGCCCCTTGGGGCCCTTTTTGTTCAATGGTCGTTTGCCGAATGCCATAGTCTCGACGTACCTTTCACGCGGGCAATGTGAATTATGGTCTTGCGCCCCGCCGACCGCGCGGCAGGGAACTCACATGGTTCGCCCCGCAGGGCGAGCACGCCAGTGTAGCCGGCAGACGGCGGAGTGTACAGCACGTTGCTGTGGCGGTATTGGTGCAATTTTCGTGCGGATCGCACTTCGGGCGGGGCGCGGGGAATTGACGTAAGTCACGGGGCAGCCCTTGGCTCCGGCTCTGCCCAGAGATCGGCGAACTCGCCGATGTATTCGTTGATCATTGGCGACTTTTCGCAAAGGTGGCGAATCGGGAAGTACATCACCCGAACGGGCGTTTTCAGCGGCTCTGCAAGATATCCGTGGTGATTGTACCAACTGAGCGGCCCCATCATTCCCCAATACAGGATGACGAAGGCGACCGCACAGGCAGTCCATCGACGAAAGCGCATGCTCGAGATAAGCAATGCGATTGGGCCGGGAGGTTTGTTCGGTCGCTCGCTCATGCCGGCATTGTACCGCGGAGGGTTGGGCTATTTCTTCGGCCCGCCGGCAGTGGCACATATTGCGTGCGGATCGCTTTCGCGGCTTGATCAAAGATTTTGCCTTTTTTCCGCCGCTTCGGACCGCCCCGTCAGGTCAATTCGGTCTCCAGCCAAAGGGCCACACCCTGGCCGCCCCCGACGCAGAGCGACGCCAATCCCCGCCGCTGGCCCCGTTCGCGCAAGGCGCGCAGCAGCGTGACCACGAGCCGCATGCCTGAGGCGCCGACCGGATGGCCCAGAGCGATCGCGCCTCCGTGGACGTTCAATCGCTCCGGGTCGAGTTCCCCCAATGCCGCGGGCCGGTCGAGCTCCTCGGCCGCAAACTCTGCCGAACACATCGCCTTCTGGCACGCCAGCACCTGCCCGGCGAACGCCTCGTTGATCTCGATCAGTTCGAAATCCCCCAAGGCCAGCCCGCTTGACCGCAGCAGCCTGCTGATCGCATACACCGGGCCCAGCCCCATCCGCCGCGGATCACAGCCGGCGAGCGCGTAATCGCGCACGTAGCCCAGGGGTTGCAGGCCGGCCGAGCGCGCGCGGTCGGCAGACATCACGACCACGGCGACGGCGCCGTCGGTAATCTGGCAACTGTTGCCGGCCGTCACCGTGCCCCGCTGTCGATCGAACAGGGGCTGCAATTTTGCCAGCGCCTCGAGAGATTGCCCGGGCCGAAAGCCGACGTCTCGATCGACGGGGTTGCCGCCGGCCTTTCGCGGCGGGACGGCGGTCACCTCGTTCTTGAGAAAACCCTGCTCCCAGGCGGCGGCGGCGCGCTGGTGGCTGCGAAGGGCGAACGCATCTTGCGCGTCGCGCGAGACGGCCCATTCTTTTGCCAGCACTTCCGCGGTCTGCCCCATGTTGAGGCCGCAGGTGAAATCGGTCAGCCCCTTGGCGAGCGCCGCCATCGGCTTGAAATAGGCGGGGCGCAATTCCGCCAGCAGCGACCCTTTGGTCCACCAGGGGGCGCGGCTGAACTGGACCAGCCAGTCGCGCATGCCCGGCTCCCACACCAGCGGGATGTTGGACATCGACTCGACCCCGCCCGCCAGAACGACGTTCGCCCGTCCTTCACGAATGATCTGCCACGCGGTGATCAGCGCTTCGACGCCCGAGGCGCAATTGCGGTTGACCGTGTGGGCCGGGCGGTCGCGGGGCACACCCGCCCGGACGGCAATCACCCGCCCTACGTTCGACGCCTCGGGAGGCCCGGCCACGTTGCCAAACACCGTTTCTTCGACATGGGCAGGTTGCAGCCCGATCCGAGCCAGCGCCGCGCCGACGACGATCTGGCCCAGCTCGTCAGCCGGCCGATCCGCCAGTGCCGAGAACGCCTTGACGAACGGGGTTCGAACGCCGGCAACGATCGCCAATGGCTCCGAAAGCGGGCTGCGCCGCGAGTCGCTCATCAGACGCTCCGCAATTCACGGCGTAGGACCTTGCCCAGAAAGTTTCGGGGCAGGTCGGCCGTTTGCGTCTCGACGATTTTCGGCCGCTGGTGCACCGCCAGGTGCAGCCGCGCGAACTCGTCGAAGTCGCTACGATTGAACGCAGTGCGCGGTTTGACGACTACAATCGCCTTCACCAGCTCGCCGGCCTCGTCGTCTGGCTGGCCCACGACGGCTACGTCGCGCACGCCGGGAAAACCTCGCAAGACCGTTTCGACGTCGCTGGGGTAGACATTGAAACCCGACGTGATGATCAGGTCTTTCTGCCGATCGACAATGCGGAAAAACCCGTGGTCGTCGCACGTCGCCAGGTCTCCCGTGTGCAGCCAACCGTCGCGCAGCACACGGCTCGACTCTGCCGGATTGTTCCAATACCCGGTCATCACCTGGGGGCCGCGAACGACGAGCTCTCCGAGGGTGTCAGGGGGCAAAGTGGCGCGGCCGGTTGCGGCGTCGACGACACGCGCAAACGTATCGGGCAGCGGCAGGCCGATCGTGCCAGGCACGGCCGTACCGTCGAGCGGGCCTGCGTGCGTCACCGGGCTGGCCTCCGACAAACCGTACCCCTCGACCACCGTGCAGCCGGTGTGTTCACTGAATTCGTCGGCAACATTCCGGGGCAACGGCGCACCTCCCGAGATGCACCATTTCAGCGACCTGAGATCGCGGGGCCGTTTCCGCAAAATCTGCGAATTCAAGACCGACAGCATCGTCGGCACGGCGAAAAACACGGTCGCCCGATGCCGCTCTATCAATTCCACCGTCGCGTCCGGATGGAACCGATGGTCGAGCACCAAAGTGGCTCCGCGCGCGATACCGCACATCACGCACGAAGAAAGGCCGTACGCGTGAAAGAACGGGAGCACCGATAGTCCGACGTCGGCGCCGGCTTCACCGGGCGACCAATGGGCCAATTGCCAGGCGTTGGCCATCAGATTGCGGTGCGCCAGCACGACGGCCTTCGGGTCGCCCGTCGTTCCGCCGGTCGGAAGGATGTACGCAGGTTCGTTGACGTCGACCTGCAGCCTGCGCAGCACCACGTCAGCTCCGCCACCGATTTCCCGGAGTTCTGCCAGGTTCCGATCGGCCCGGCCCCAGCCGTTTCGCCGCCACCGCAGCCAGGCGTAGCCGACCCGGGTTGCCCAAGGGATGCGGTCCTGAAGGGTCGTCACAAGCACCCGCCCCGGCTCTGCGCCGCAACGGGCAAGCAAAGGCAGCAGCACGTCAAGGACGATCGCCGTGCGGCATCCCGTGGCCCTGACGAGAGACGCCACCTGGTCGGCAACCATCAACGGGCTGAGCGCCACCACGACGCCGCCGGCCAGCCAGATGCCGAACAGCGCCGCAATATGCTCGGGAACATTGGGCAGCAGAACCGCAACGCGATCGCCCGGCTGAAGGCCGGCCTGAATGAGCCGCGACGCCAGCCCGCGGGCCTGGGCCGACAACTGGGCGTAGGTGACCTGTTGCCCGTAGTAGTGACACGCAATTCGATTGGGGAATCGCGAGGCCGCCTGCTCCAACAGCCAACCCAGAGGTTCACGCGGATAATCGAGTTGCAGGGGAACGTGCGCCGGGTAGTGCTCCAGCCAGAGTGCATTCTGGCGCTCAAGTTGCGACAGTTTGGCGGGTGCGACCATGAACCACGCCTCCGGCGTGTGTAGAATCGTTTTGGCCCGAGGAATTATCCGGGGGGTCTGATTTGAGGTCAACGACGATTTCGATGGCGATTCTCTGATGCGACCGCCGCGAACGGACCACAGCGCATTGCAACACGATGCCCGACGCCTTCGGCGGCGAGTCACGTGGTTGGTCCTTTCGCTGGGGCTGGTGCTCATCGCGATTTTCGAGGCGTCAAAGCCTGCCAACTGGGAATGGCTGACACGCTTGAGCCGCGATGCGCCGGCCGCCGGGCGGCACGAGGGGGCTGCCCCCGAGATCGCCGAGCCGCAGATCGACGATGCGCTCGCGCCCGACCAGGTGCGGATTGTGGCCACCGAAGTACCCGACGACCCGCCGGCTTCTGCGAATGGCCCACCTGATGCCGGGCAGATGTTGCGCGTGCCGGCCCAACTGCTCGCCGCCGTGCGTGACGACGTGGTGGGGGTCCGCCATTCCGAGTTCGCCGCCTACTTTTCATTGCTCGCCCGGGCGCACGACGCGCCAATGAGGGCGCTCGAGCGCGCCGGCCGAAGCGATATCTCTTATGCCGCGCTGATGAATGACACCGAACGATATCGCGGCGAGCTCGTCACTCTGGCGGGTGAATTGCGGCGCCTCACGCGGCTCACGCCCGGTGAGAACGACGCCGGCATCGAGGCGCTCTTCGACGGCTGGATGTTCACCGACGATGCCGGCCGACGAAGCCCTTATCGCTTCGTCTGCTCCGAAAAGCCGGTCGGGTTTCCTGAAGGCGACGAGGTGCGCGAACGCGTGCAGTTCACCGGGTACTTTTTCAAGCGGGTGTCGTATGAGACGGCGCACGGGCTGCATTCCGCCCCCATGCTGCTGGGCCGCACGTTCCGCTGGGTGCGGCAGCCTGCCGCGCGCCCGGCCCCTGGCCGCTCGTCGGTTTACTTCGTGCTGGCGCTGGCGGCCTTGGCCCTCAGTTTTGCCGCAACGTCGTGGAAGTTGCTGGCCGGCGGCCGCAGGCTCCGCACAGTTCCTGCCAGCAGATCGCGCGAACCGACAGCGGAAGATCTTGAGGCGCTGGGGCGCGTCGAATCGATCGACGCAAAAACGTTCTTGAGCGAGTTGGCGCGCAACGAAACGCAAGCCGACTCGGATCAGGGCGCCGCAAGTGAGCGCACCTGATCGACTTCTCTTCGAAAGGACATTGCAAGATGGCGCAGCGCAATGGCAGGCTGGTTATGTCTGTCGTGATGGTGGTTGTTGCAGTGTGGGCCGCGGCAGTTCGTGCCGCCGATGTGCCGCTGCCCCCGACGGTCAAGCCGGGCACGCAGCCCGAATCAATCTACAGCGGCCGCGGGTTCTACGAAGGCCCCACATGGGATCCGCGGACCCGAAAGCTGTATTTCACCGACGTGACCGCGGCGAAATCGCAAATGATGAGACTCGATGCGAAGGGGCAGGCCACGGTCTGGCTTGACAATAGCGAGGGGGCCAACGGTACCGAGTTGGCGCTCGACGGGCGGCTGCTGGTCGCCCAGGGTAAGGGGCGTCGTGTGCTGAGCGTCGTCATCGAGTCGGCCGGTCCAGCCGATATCCGGGTTCTCGTCCACAGCGACCGGCTCAACGAACCGAACGACGTCGCGCAGGCGCCGAATGGAGATATTTACTTCAGCGACCCCGATTTCACCGGCAAGCGCCCGGGCATGGTCTATCTGCTGAATGCTGCGAAGGAATTGATTCCGGTCGTCTTCGACGTGCAGATCCCGAATGGGCTGGTCGTGTCGAACGACGGTCAAACCTTATATGTCGCCGACGATGGGCCGAAAACCTGGCGCGCGTACGGCATTCAGCCCGACGGATCGGTCGGCCCGGGCCGGCTGTTCTTTGAGCCGCCGCTGTCTGAAGATAAGCGAGCGCTCCCCGATGGAATGACGATTGACGAACTGGGAAACCTGTATTTCACGGGCACCGGGGGCGTGTGGGTCGTCGACCCTTTCGGAAAAGCGCTGGGGCTGGTGCCGGTGAATATGTTTTGCACTAACGTGACCTTTGGCGGAGACGACGGCAAGACGCTATACATCAGCGGAGCAGGTCAGGTCTTCAGTGTGGCGACGACCGTTCGCGGCGGACCGGCCACGCGCAAGCCAGCGCCGCGCGCCGGCGCAGACCGCAACTGATGTGCGGGCGGCGATCGGCCCGAGGTCGTCGGCAGAAGGTTGATTCGAGTCGGCGGCGTGCAGACGCACGGGCTCAACCGCTCCTGAAACGCCCACACATCTTTACTTTAGACGGTACTGGCTAGCGCTGTGCCGACGCGATATCTTGGCAGGTCGATAGAAATCGCCAGACGACCGGCGGCAAGGCACAGAGGAGAATTTCATGATTCAGGCAGAGAACGCGGGGCGGCAGACTGCATTAGCGATTTCGCAGAAAAGATTGACTCGCGGGCCGGCCATACAATCCGCCCGCACCTTGCGCGGGGTTCTGTCGGCGTGCCTGATTCTGGGAATTCTTTCGCCGCCGGCATGGGGGGCCGATGGTTCGCTGCCGGCCACCGTCGCCGACGGTGCGATGCTCACCCCGATTCTTGCCGATGGTCGCTTCTACGAAGGCCCCACGTGGGACCGCGAGTCGAAGAAGCTGTATTTCACCGCATGGCACGAGAACAAGAGCCAGATTCTGAGGCTCGACGCTCCTCAGAAAGCCAGCGTTTACGCCGGCCCGGCGGGCGCACCCGATGGAATGTTCCTGGCAAACGACGGACGATTGCTCGCGGCCGAAGTACACGGCCACCGCATCGTCAGCTATTCGCTGGGCCCCGACGGCCCCATCGATGAAAAGGTTCTGGTGAGCAACCCCCGGTTCAACCAGCCCAATGACGTCGCCCAGGCGCCCAACGGCGACATCTACTTTACAGACCCCGGGCAGGCGCAGAATCGGCCCAGCGTAGTGTACGTTTCGACGACGGACGTCCCCTATCGGCCGATCATTTTCGATTGCCTCGCGCCCAATGGGGTGATTGTTTCGAACGACGGCAAGACGCTGTACGTCTCCGACGATATCGACAACAACTGGCGGGCCTACGGCATTCAACCCGATGGCAGCGTCGGGCCCGGGCGGCTGTTTTTCGACCCGCCGGTTCCGGTTGACAAGAGAATCTACCCCGACGGCATGACCATTGATGAAAAGGGCACGCTGTACTTGACCGGCAATGGCGGCGTGTGGGTCGTCGACAAGTTCGGCGCATCGCTGGGATTGATTCCGATCAAAGAGTTCGCGTCCAACTGCACGTTCGGCGGAGATGACGGCAAGACGCTTTTCATCACCTGCGACAAGCGGGTCTACAGCCTCGCCATGAAGGTTCGCGGAGGCGAGTTCGTTCGCACCAACAAGGTTCGTGAAACACTGGCGGCAGCAATCGCCAAACGCGATCAAATCGATTTTCGCGAGAATGTCGAATACGGCACGGGCGGGGCCGAAAAACTGACGCTCCACCTGGCGCGTCCGAGGGGGGCCAAAGCGCGACCCGGCCTGCTGTTCTTCCACGGGGGGGGCTTCTATCAGGGTAGCAAGGATGCACACCGCAATGAGATCGTCGAAGCGGCCAGACGCGGGTGCGTCGCCGTTTCTGTCGGGTACCGCCTCGTCCCCAAGTATCTCTTTCCCGCGCCGATTGAAGACGCGAAGTGTGCCGTGAGGTGGATGCGGGCCCACGCCGACGAACTGGGGGTCGACCCCGAGCGTTTGGGCGCGATCGGGTATTCGGCAGGTGCAATGCTCGCCATGTACCTGGGAACGATGGACAAGGATGACGGCCTGGAAGGGACCGGAGGATGGGCCGAGCAGTCGAGCAAGGTGCAGGCCGTGGTGGCTTATTTTGGCCCGACCGATCTGACCGCCGAGTTTCCTGAATTCTCGCGCAGAATACTCGAGAACTTCATCGGCGGGCCGCGAGATCAGAAACTGAACGAGTATCGGCGGGCGTCGCCGATCACGTATGTCTCGCCGGGGGATGCCCCGACGCTGTTTTTCATGGGCACCTCCGACATCCTTGTGCCAAACGAACATGCCGTATTGATGGCGAGGGCGCTGACTGAGGCCAAAGTGCCCGGCCGCGTCGAGTTGCTGCTGGGGGCCAATCACGGTTGGGCTGGCCGCGAATTGGAACGAACGACTCAAGGGGCGTATGATTTTTTCCAGCGGTATCTGGGTCGCTGAAGACGTCTTCTGAGAGGATAATACCATGAACAGCTTACCAGGCGCAGCGCTGTATTTGCCCGTCTTGTTTGTCGCCCAGGCCGCGTGCTCGCAGTTTCAATTCGGCGCCGATTGGAAGATCAGCGGCAAGGCCTACGAGAGCTTTCAGGCGCGCACGTATCAGAGCCATGCGCGCGACTACGCGCACATGGTGTACTACGAAGGGCGGGGAGAGCAGCCTTTGCGGCCCCAGGTGGCGCGCGAGCATGTCGCCAGCATTCGGAAGAACGTCGCCGCGTCGAACCAGGCGCTCGACAAGGTGAAGCAGGCGCATGCCGACCAGCCGAGCGTCGTCAAAGCGGTCGACGAAATCAAAGAGAAGCACGCGGCGGTCACGGCGCGTTGTGACGAAATGGACAAACACCTCGCCGGCGCTCCGGCGGAACCCGACACCATCTGCGACCACTGTCACGACGCCATCTCGCATCTCGACGCGGCCAGCTCCGCAACCGACAAGCTGCTGAAAGACCTTGACCTGCACAAAGTCCCCAGGCCGGCCAAGAGCACTGACAGCCCATCGACAAAGAAGTAGCCTGTCGATGCCGAGTTTCCGCTTCGAACGACTCACTGCGCTGGCGGTCGACATGGCGGCGTCGCTGGTTCGCCGCTGGCGATCGCTGGCGGCGTTGGGCGCGATGCTGTGGCTGATTTCGTTCGTGCTGCTGACCCCCTTCGTCGCCGCCCTGTTGCGCGTACTTCTCACCCGCACCGCCGGTTTCGCCGCGATCGGCAACATGGAACTGGCGACATTCGCGGCCAGTGCGCCTGGGTTGCTGACGGTCACGCTGGTTCCGACGGTGGCGTTGGCGCTGGTGTATTTCGAACAGGCGTGCCTCGTTCATCTTTTGAGCCGCCCGCAATCGAGCGTGCGGCGAGCGCTGCTCTCTGGGTTGCGGCGCGCTCCCAAGCTGCTGGGGCTTGCGCTGCTTCAGACGATCGTCACGATTGCCGTGCTCTTGCCATTTGTCGTTGCGGCCGGCTTCGTTTACTGGCTGCTTCTCAGCGGCGCCGACATCAATTTTTTTCTGGCCCGCCGACCGCCGCGCTTCATGGCGGCCGTCGCCATCGGCGCGGTATTGGCCGTGTTGGCCGCCGCGGCGCTCGTGTGGCTCGTTGTGCAGTGGTTCGTGGCGGTACCGGTCATCATGTGCGAGGGGGCAGACCCGAGGCAGGCCCTGAAAACCAGCGCCCAACGCGCGCGGAAACACCGGTTGCTGGTGCTGCCTGCCGCCGCGCTGTGGCTGACCGGCCGAATCGCGTGCTCTGCTGTGCTCGCTCTTTTGCTGGCCCTTCTGGCCGACTATGTTTTCTTACGTTCCGGCGACACGCTGACTTCGGCATTGTGGGGGACAGCGGGGCTGTTTGTCGTCAATTCTGCCGTATTGCTGGCCAGCGCGGTCATCGATCAGAGTCTGTATGCGGCGGCGGTGTGGCACGTTTATGCGCGAACCGCTCCTGAGCCCTTCCCTCGTTCGGCTGATGACGCGCCCGCATCGACGGGCATGTTCCGAATCAGGTCGCTACCGCTCGCTGCGGCAGGGGTGGTGCTGGTTGCGGCGGCCGGCGCTTACGCCTGGCTGGCCGCGACAAAGTTGACCGCGCGTCAGGCCGTAAAGGTCACCGCGCATCGCGCGGGGCCGATTCGCGCGCCCGAAAACTCGCTCGCCGCACTCCGTCAGGCCATTGCCGAGGGCGCGCAGGCCGCCGAGATCGACGTGCAGCTCAGTTCCGACGGCGTCGTCGTGGTGGTTCATGACCAGGACCTGAAGCGACTGGCGGGAGCGCCCCTGGTCGTCAGTCGATCGACTTATGAAGAATTGCGCGGCGCCGACATCGGGCGCTTGCATCAGCCGCCATTCGTCGGAGAGCGCATCGCGACACTCGCCGAGTTCATCGAGGAAGCCCGCGGAAAAATCGGCCTGAGCATCGAATTGAAGTACTACGGGGCCGAGCCCCGGCTGGCCGACAGCGTTGTTCGGCTGCTGGAGGAGCAGGATTTCGTCGAGCAGGCGACCGTGATCTCTCTGGAATACGATGCACTGATACAGGTTCGCCGGCTCGCACCACAGATTCGCCTGGGGTACCTGGTGTCGGCCAGTCTCGGCGATGTCACCCGGCTCGACGTCGAGTTCTTGAGCGTCAGCCGGTCGCGCGTTTCACCCCAGTTGCTGGGCCGTGCGAAGGCGGCCGGGTTGAAAGTCGCCGTCTGGACGGTCGACCGGCCTTCCGAGATGACGCGGCTCATACTTCAAGGCGTCGACGATCTGGTCACCGATGACCCGCGAACGGCGATTGCCGCAGTGCGCGAGTACAACGGCCTTAACGATGTCGAATTGCTGATGCTTCGCGTCAGGCAGGCACTGTCGCGCTGAGGCCGGCAGGGCGACGATCCGGCGTCAACTGCGATTCGATATTGCCGGTTTTATGAATGGCGCGGGGTTGCGATGTCGATATAGGAAGCGACGCCTTCTCGATCTTGCGGGTTGCTGCTCGATGGGGCCTGATCCTGCAGATCACAGACTCGGCATGGCGTGCTTCTTCGCCGACCGGCCGCGCGCTATTTCATGGGCCAGACGGCTACTGGTGCTGGCGCTTGTGGCCTGCGCGCCAGTCGCCCGCGCGCAAGACCCGGTGATTTTGCCGGGAATTCCGGGCGCCAGCCTTCCAGCCGGCGAGCGACCTGCGCCGGATCCGCCATTTGCCGACGAGATCGCCGCGAATGCCGCTGAGGCCCCCGGTCCGGCGAAAACGCCCGCCTTCGGTGTGACGGGCGACTGGCTCGGCTATCGAACCGGCCTCAGCGACAGCGGAATCAGTTTCAAGACGAATGTTTCGCAGTTCTATCAGGGGCTCGCGAGCGGGGGCCTGGGCGACGGTTTCGATTACGGCCTCAAATTCGACTACTTCGGCGTGATCGGCGGAGAGAAGCTGCTGGGCTGGCGGGGCCTGTATCTCAACCTGCACGGCGAGACCCGGCTGGGGCAGAGCATCAACACCGAGGTTGGCAGCCTGCTGCTGGTCGATTTCGCGTTGTTTTTTCCGCAGCCGACGGGCAGCGCCACCGCGCTCACGAACTTTCAGATTCAGCAGTTCGCGACCGACGAGTTTGTCTTTTACATGGGCAAGATCAACACGGCTGACGGCGTAAATATCCATCCCTTCATGGGCGGCTACGGGACCGACCGGTTTCTGAACACGGCGTTTGTCATCAACCCGATGCTGGGGCGCGTGCTGCCTTATTCGACGCCGGGCGCCGGTTTCACCTACCTGCAGGACCTCGACCCGGTATTCACGACGCTGATCGTCGACCCGATGGGCCAGCCGGGAAAAAGCGGCCTCGACAATCTGTTCACAAACGGCCTGTCGCTGTTCACACAACTGCGACTGCCGGTAAAACCGTTTGGGCTTCCCGGTCATCAGTTCGTCGACTTCGCCTATTCGAACGGCGCCTTCTCGTCGTTGTCGCCCGACGATTACGTGATCAATCCTGGAGTTGGTTTCAGCGTTGTGGAGCAGACGGGAACCTGGGCGGTGAGCTATGGGTTTGACCAGTTTCTCGTCGTCGCTCCGGAGAATTCGCGGAAGGGCTGGGGCGTCTTCGGCAACCTGGGCGTCTCTGACGGCGACCCGAACCCGATTCGCTGGTTTCTCAACGTGGGCCTGGCGGGCATGAGCCCCGTTCGCGGCCGTTCGGACGATTCGTTCGGCGCGGCGTATTTCTACATGGGCGCGAGCACTCTGCTCAAGACCCTGCTGCCCTTGCGTGACGAACATGGCTGCGAGCTGTACTACGACCTGGCGGTGACTCCGTGGTTCCGGCTGACGGCCGACGTGCAGGCCATCAACCCCGGTCAGCGTGCCGCCGACTCGGCGCTGGTGCTGGGGCTGCGCGCGAAAATCATTCTGTGACCGGCGCCCGCCTCGGGACGATCGAGGGGTCGGAAGCGCGTTGTTGCGTGGCCGCCGGTCGAATAAGCTGTGCGAGCCACTCGACCCATCCAACTTCTCGGAAAGCCCATCAACACATGATTTGTCGCGACGAGTTGCAACAACTGAAGGAACAGAGGCATTACCCTTCGATCTCGCTCTTTGCCCCGACGCATCGCACGGCCCCGGCGAACAAGCGCGACCGCATCGTCGTCAAGAATCTTGTGGCTAAAGGGTTGAAGCGGCTCGAGGGAGAGTTCAAGAAGCGCGAAGTTGCGGCACTCGTGAAGAACCTGAAGACGCTTGTCGGCCAGGTGGATTGGAACCACACGCTCGACGGGCTGGCCCTGTTCGCCAGCCACGATGTGGCCAAGGCAATCGCATTGCCGTTCCGCGTGAAACCGCGAGTTCAGATCGACTCTACGTTTGCCACGCGCGATCTGCTGTTCACACTGAACCGCACCCCCCGCTATCGGGTGCTGGTTCTGACCGAGAAGCCGACCCGTCTGTTCGACGCCACCACCAACCAGTTGACCGAACACACGGCGAAACCCTTTCCGATGGTTCACAAAGGGCCCGGCGGAGCCTCGCGGCTTCCCGGCGGTACGGGAATCAACCGATCGGCGGTGCGAGACGAATCGCATCGCCAGTTCTTTCGCAAGGTCGATGACGCGCTGGCAGAGATTCAGAAGCGCGAGCATTTGCCGCTGGTGGTCGTGGGGGTCGAGCGTTATCTGGCGTTTTATCAGGAAGTCACCCGCGACCCTGCCGCGATCGTGGGCGTCGTGGCGGGCAGCTACGACAAGCCGCATCCGGCCTCGCTGGGCAAGCTCGTGTGGCCCGTGTTCCAGTCAGGGGCGACGCTGGCCCGCACCCAGGCGCTCGTGCGCCTCGACGAAGCGGTGAGCGCCAATCGCCACGCGTCGGGTATCGATCAGGTGTGGCGGGCCGCGTTCGAGAAACGATGCCAGACGGTGCTGGTCGAAACGGGTTTTGAGTATCCTGCCGACCTTTCTCCGGAAGGAGACCGGCTGCTGCCTTACACTGGCCGGGGGGCCGCAGCTCTGGATGACGCCGTCGACGAAGTGATTGAAATCGTTCTGGCGAACGGCGGAGAAGTCTACTTCTACGACCGGGGCGCGCTCGATCTTCACCAAGGCATCGCCGTCGTGCTGCGCTATTGAGGCGTTCGTCGCAGGCACGCCCGCACGGCTGTTGCCAGGCGTCGCAACCCCTCGTCGATGCGTTCGTGAGATTCGGTTCCGAAGCTGAGCCGCATTTGATTGCGGGGTCGCAGCTCGGCGGGGCCGCCGTAGCAGACGTCTCCGGGGACGTACATCACCCCCTCTTCGCGCGTTGCCTGGCGAAAGAGGGGGCCATCGAAGCCCGTGTCGAGCCCGGCGGGCACGGTCATCCAGACATAGAGCCCGCCGTGCGGGTGCACCCACTCGACGCCGCCCAGGTCGCGCATGTGCCGCTGGGCCGCCTCCAGCATGCAGTCGCGCTTGGCGCGGTAGGTCTGGCACAAGTTCGTGACGTGCGGGCCATATAGCCCGCGCTCGAGCACGCTCGCCAGCAGGTGCTGGTTGAAGTTGGCCGAGCCGAAATCTTCGTTCCCCTTGCGGTCGCACAGCGGGGCGACCAGGTCGCGCGGCACAACGCCGTACCCGACCCGCAACCCGGGAGAGAAGCTCTTCGAGAACGTCTGGGCGAGAATGACCGTGTCGCGCGCGCCATCGCACCCCCAGACACTGGGGAGCAGGTCGCCGTCGTATCGCAACTCGCGGTAAGCGGCGTCTTCGAGCACGAGAATGCGCCGCTGCTTTGACCAGCGCTGCGCCAGCCCGACGAGCGCGCTGCGACGTTCGAGCGACAGGCTGCGACCGGTGGGGTTGTCGTAATAGCTCACGACGTAAATCAGCTTGACCTTCGAGAGCTCACCCGCGCGCTCGAGCCGCGCCAGCTCGGCCTCGAGCAAGTCGAGCCGCATTCCCTCGTCGTCGGTTGCGACCGTCTGAACCCGGGCCCCCAAACCGTTCAGGGTCCCCAGAAAGACGAAGTACGTGGGGGCGGCGACAAACACGATATCGCCCGGATCGACCAGTACCTCGCCCACCAGCGACAAGAGCTGCTGTGACCCGGTCGTGAGCAGCACCTGGCCGGCGTCAATGCCCAGGTCGGCCACCGAAGTTTTTTCGAGTTCCGTCAGATGTTCGAGCAAGCGCTGGCGCAGTCGTTCGGCACCGGGCGTGGTGCCGTACTGCAGCGCCTGGCGCAATCGTGGCTCGTCAGCGAACAGCGCGGCGGCCGCGTCTTTCACGGGCGAGGCCGGCAACGACGTCTGATCGACCAGTCCTGCCGAGAAGGCGATTACGTCAGGGTTTTGGACGGCCTGTTCCATCAGAAAGCTGATGGGCTGCCGGCTGCCCCACTGCCAGCGCAGGCTAAGAGGTATCGCCGCTTTCCGCGGCCATTCGGGTTCCGACAATTGCGGCATGAGCGGAATGGTATTCGTTTCGATGAGTCGTTCAGGTTCCGACGGATCCGGGTTCGCGTCGAACGACCCCGGCAACGAGATCAAAGTCGCCGTCAAAGCTGCAAAGCGCCTCGGCGCCCTCCACAAGACAGACGGCCGCATGGAGTGCATCGCGAGCTGAGAGCCGCGCATACAGGTCAAGCAACCCCCGCGCCTCGGTTACAACTTCCGCAGTGATAGGAACCACGTTTGGAACGATTTGGCGAACCAAATCAAATAGAGTTCGTCCTTGCTGCCAGCGATTGATGGATCTGTATCGATGGAGGATCTCCTGAAGCACCTCGGCATCAATAGCGGCATCCACGTCGCCAACTGCCACCCGCTTCAAGAACTCTTCGCACACATTCTTATTCGCATGGGGCGCGCCTGCCGCGTACATGAAGACACATTCGAATCGATGAGGATCACGGCAGCAGCTCCACCGCATCGGGGATGAACTGGCGCTTCATTTCTTCGACAGTACCGACCGGCAGATCCATGCTTCCCAGTCGCCGGACAGCCGCAAGGCGCTGCTTGCGAGACGCCGAGGCGAACTGATTCTCGCAAGCCTCGCGAACCAGCGCCGACAAGCTGACACGGCGCGCCTTTGCGAGTCGTCGCAGGCGTCGATACATAGAGACCGGAAGTTCAACGGTTGTCTTTCGATTTTCCGACATGGTAATCTTCGCTTACATCATTCAGAGGCGAACAGCGCAAGCTGCGTCAGAAATCGTTCCTTGATGCGATCGAATCCGCACCTCTGGTCATTGGCTCTCGAATGCCAGAACTCAGCGAATCGAACGTGCAGTTTGGCGCGCTTGAAGAAAGTTGAAACGTCCTTGGCCCGCTCTCCCGAGCCCCGCTCTCGCCGGTAAAACATTGTTGCCGCACGAAACACGCGACCAATGAGGCGGTGTAATTTGATCCGCAGTTGCCGCGAATGCCATCTCGCCTCGAATGCTCGGCAAAAGTCTTCTGCGACGCGCCGTTTACCCAATTCTTCTTTGAGCTCATTCCATACGAAGTTCAACACAAGCCACTTCGCATAGGCGCGCTCCGGATAGCCGTGAGCCGCTCCTTGAATTGCCTTCATCAACCAATACCGTGTCAGGTAGAAGTAGACGCTATTGTTTCCGAAAATCGTCGCGTAGTAGCGGTCGTGAAACAGCCCCTCCTTTCCTTCGCGAACTAACAGCGGGTCCAGTTCGCAGGCAGCGACCGCTTGGGCAAGCTCTTCTTTCTTCAGTCGTGCTTTGAACGTGCCACCAAAGCGCATTTTCGCCTCACCCTTTGTCTCTCGTTTCCGAAGGTAGTGATAGCCATGTTTTCGAAACTCTCGTTCAAGTCGTACTTGCCGTGCGTCGTTCGCCCTGAGGTCTGACTGTCGGATCGCATTCTGCCAGTTCGTGGCGCAGACTACTTTTGTCACAAGCCCGTCGAAGTGGTTGCGGCCCCATTCGCCGTCTCGCGGGATTTTAATGGTGCGAACAAGGACACTCGCCTTCGGGCGGCCGTGTTTTTCGAGCGTGCGAGTCGTTTGTTGTCCGTTGATAAGCTGTGGATTAAATAACCTCAGAATATCCTGGCCATCCTGGGACGTCTTTTGGGCGTTATCGCAGACGATCGTCACGCCATTGTTGAAGTACCAGAAATTTTCTGGCTGTGATGCCAATGTGTCGGCCATTCCGCGATTGATCTGAGTATTTCCCAAGAACCCGCGTATATTTCTCGCGAACAAACGGATGCCTGCAGCGCGAAACAATCGGCCGACGTCTTGCCCGTTGGCACAGAACACCCAGGATTCAAGTCCCGTTGGTTTGTCAAAGCGATGAATGATTCCCGTAGTTTCCATCGCGCCTCCTTGTTCGATCGGCAAATCCAAACGTGGGATTGGCGGTGCCGCGCCGTCCAGGTAGTCAGTGAGCAGGCGGAGAATGTCCTTTCCGTCAAGTAGAGTGAATTCGCTCCGTCCGTCGGCATGCGCGATGGCACTCTCGGCGTCGTCTCGCAACGGACGGCTGCATCGCCCCAGTGTCACATAATACATCGCGAGCACGTAGCGCCGGCGATGCAGCCGATCAAACGCCTGGTTCAGTCGTGCGACCGACGCTGGCTCCATGCCGGATAAGAATTTGCGCCGCGCTTCAGGAGCTCCCCAGAATGATCGTGAGACTGCGGCAAATCCCAAGACATCATTTGGCTTCTCGTGATGCCCGTTTCGTTTGTCGCGGTATTTAGCTTGGATCAGAAAGACTCGCTGATTTTCATCATCGACGAGCACCGCGTCGAGGTTCTTGTCGCCCGAGCCGCCCGTGAGGGAATCGACGGCGAGTTGGCCGTCATCGACAATGAATGCCCTTAGGAACCAAGCGACAAAGGCTCCGTCTTGTGAGAGCGTCGGATAAATCCTTCGGATCTCATCAACTTCCTGCCGAATCAGATCATGGTCCGCCTTCATGCCACACCGCTCCGGTCGTTCAGATATTTTGTAGTCTACATTCCCTCCAGCGCCTGCTTCAAATCGTCGGTGATGTCGCGCACATCTTCAGTGCCGATCGAGAGCCGCACGAAATCGGGAGTGACCCCGGTGCTGGCCTGCTCTTCCAGAGACAATTGCTGGTGCGTCGTGGTACTCGGGTGAATGATCAGGCTCTTGCTGTCTCCCACGTTTGCCAGATGACTGAACAACTTCACCCGGTTGATCAGCGCCCGGCCGTGCTCGCGCTGCTGCGTCGGAGTCGCGCCTTTGATGCCGAACCCGAGAATCGCGCCACACCCGGCGGGAAGATACTTCTGGGCCAGTTTGCAGCAGGGGTGCGATTCAAGGCCGGTGTAGTTGACCCACGAGACCTTGGGGTGCGTCTGCAGAAAGCTGGCGACCGCCAGCGCATTTTCGCTGTGGCGCGGCATGCGGAGGTGCAGCGTTTCGAGCCCCTGCAGGAACTGAAACGCATTGAACGGGCTCATGCAAGGGCCCAGGTCGCGCAAGAGCTGAGTGCGGACCTTGAGAATATAGGCCATGCGCATCGGCCCGAACGTTTCAAAGAACTTCATTCCGTGGTAGCTCGGGTCGGGTTCTGTCAGTTCAGGGAACTTGCCGTTGCCCCAGGGGAAATCTCCCTTTTCGACGATCACGCCGCCGATGCTGGTGCCGTGCCCTCCGATGAACTTCGTGCAACTGTGAATCACCACGTCGGCGCCATGTTCAAAGGGGCGGCAGAGGGCGGGCGACGCCAGCGTGTTGTCGACGATGACGGGAATGCCGGCGTCGTGCGCGATTCGGCAGATGGCGTCAAAATCGGGTACGTCGAGCCGGGGGTTGCCGATCGTCTCCATGAACAAACAGCGCGTCTGGCCGTCGATCGCCCGCTGGAAATTCTGCGGGTCGCTCTGGTCGACGAACTTCACGCCGATGCCCAGCCTGGGGAACGTGTAGTGAAACAGGTTGTAAGTTCCGCCATACAGGCTCGTCGAACTGACGATGTTCTGCCCGTGCTGTGCGATGGTCAAAATGGCCAGCGATTCGGCGGCCTGCCCCGAAGCGGTCGCCAGGGCGCCGGAACCTCCTTCGAGAGCGGCCATGCGCTTCTCGAAGACGCCGCACGTGGGGTTCATGATGCGGCTGTAGATGTTGCCGAATTCTTCGAGCGCGAACAGGCGCGACGCGTGATCGCTGTCGTTGAACACAAACGACGTCGATTGATAGATGGGAACAGCCCGCGCGTTCGTGCCGGGGTCGGGTACCTGCCCGGCGTGCAGGCACTGGGTCGCGAGCCGCATGGGCTGTTCGGACATCTGGGCGCTCCTTGACAATCGGGTTAGGGGGCGGTCATCCCGCAATCGGTACTTCCACCAGGAGCGGCCGGTCACCCGCCAGCGAGTTCCGCACGCGTTCGGTAATCTGTTCCGGCTCAGACAATTTCACCGCTTCGACGCCAAAGGCCCGTGCCAGGCCCACGTAATCGACCGGCGGCCGGGTCATTTCCATTCCGGGGCACCGCGGATCGTAAAGTTCCGGCAGCGACATCACGTCACCGCAGTATTTCAGAATCTTGTATTGGGAGTTGTTGGGGATCACAAAGGTCACGGGAATGTTGTGGTGCGCGGCCGACCACAAGGCCTGTATTCCGTACAGGGCCGATCCATCTCCCACCAGACCCAGAACCGGGCGATCGGGCCATGCCAGTTTGACCCCGAGTGCCGCGCCCAGGCCCCACCCCAGCGCCCAGCCGCGATGGGCGAAGAACGCCCGCGGATCATTCAAGACCCCCAGCCGCTCGAACAGATTGTGGTGCGTGGTGATGGCCTCGTCGACGACGGCTGCGTGAGCGGGCAGGGCCCGCGCCAATGCCTGCATCAGAACGCGTGCCGGCATCGGGCGCGTCCGCTCTTCGGCGGCGATCTGCTGTCGCAAGCTCGCGAGTTCCTGTTCCCGCAAAGCGGAGTATTTCTTCAACCGCGCTTGCGCCGGCTCTCCTCCTGCACCGGCGGCCGCCAAGAGCTCGTTGAGCTCGGCCAGGCCTGATTTGGGGTCGCCCAGTAGCCCCACTTCCGGCGGATAGTTTTTGCCGATCTCATAGGGTGCGCTGTCGAGGTGAATGAGCCGGGCCGTCTCCGGCAGCGGCCGTGAGGGCTCGCGGAAAATGTACAGACGGAACAGATTCAGGCCCACGACAAAGAGCACGTCGAACTCTTTGAGCAATTCGCGCGTTTCAGGAGACCAGTTGGGCAGGCCGCCGCGGTAGAGCGGGTGGTCGACTCGTATGGGCACTCGGCCATGCGACGGCGTGGCTTCGCAAAACACCGGGGCCCCCAAACGTTCGGCGACTGCCGCGAGTTCCGAAGTTCCATCGGCTTCGGTCACGCGGCTGCCAGCCAGAATTGCCGGGTTCTTTGCCGCGGCGAGAATTTCCGCGGCGCGCTTAAGCGCCTCGCGAGGGGGCCGCACGCGGCGATCGGGAAGGTGCGGGGGGCTGAGGTCGAGGTTCGCCTTCTGAGCGGGCGAAACTTCTTCCATCTGCAGGTCGACGGGCAGCGCAAGAAAAACCGGGCCGGTGGGCGGGGTGTGGGCGATCTGAATAGCCCGCCGAACGGCGACCGGAAGGTCCTCCATCCGCTGCACCTCATAAGACCATTTGGTCCACGGGGCGGCCACCCGCACAACGTCTCCCTGCAGCACCGGGTCGCCCAGTTGCAGCCGGCGATCCTGGTGGCCGGCTGTAACCAATAGCGGGGTGCCTTCGATATGGGCGTTGTAGAGCATGCCCATCGCGTTCCCCAGGCCGCACGAGATGTGAACGTTGACGACGCCCGTTTTTCCCGAGGCCATCGCATAGCCATCGGCCATCGCCACGACCGGGATTTCCTGGATGCCGAACAGGTACTTGAACCGATCGTCATCGACGAGTGCCGCGTTCAAAGGCAACTCGGTTGTGCCGGGGTTGCCGAAAAGGTGCGTCACCCCCGACGCCCTGAGAACTTCGAGAAACACATCAATGCCGGTCATGTGCTGCCTGTTTCAATTTTCGGCCCCCACGGCGCAGAATGCCGTTGCCGGGGGGCCGCGATGGAAAGCCGCCATTCTAGCGACCGTTGCGCGATTGCGTCAGGCAGGCGCGGAGCGCGGTTTCAAAGGAATAGCGTGTACCTCAAACGCTTGTGCGCAACTGTGAAAGAACCCAATGAGCCGGGGCAGACGCGCGGAGAAACGCCTCGTCGAAAAGGTCAGCGTCTTTTCCTTCCAACGAAACGTTCAGCTCATCGCGTGCCCTTACATGCGAGCCAGGGTGCTGAAAATCCAGGTACAAACCGCGCGCGACATGCGAAACGGCGATCGTCAGTCGCGGGTATCAACCGTGATCTGCCCGGTAATCGCGTCGAGCAGCGCCTGAGCGACGAGGGTGTTGCCACGCACAGTCCAATGCCGGCACGGCAGAAAGTTTTCGGGGCGTGTCTTTTTCGTACCCACCACGGTGTCAAGATCGAGCGTGGGGATCCCCGACTCGTCGAGCTGCGTAAATATGTCTCCCGCCGCCCCAAAACCGCGCCCGTTGCCGGTGTGATACGCCACCACGAACGCGACCCCCGGCGGCAGGGCCGCTTTGATTTGCTTGACCATCGCCACGTACATCCGGCCGCTGCGCACATGTTCGCTGCGGTCAGGAAACGGCTCCTGCAGCATGCGGCTGATCAACAGGCCGAACAGAAACGACCGGTCGCGCAAGCGGTGGTGCAGCCCGATCTGGGGCGGGTGCAGCCGCACCTGACCATCCACGATCTCGCACCACGGTTTTGCGCGGCCCCCCTTCGTGCGCCACAGCATCTCGTCGAGGTCGTTCGAGCAGGTCAAGAGCACCACCGCGTCGCCCGCGGCCAGTTCCGGCGCCATCTGCCGCGCCAAGAGCAGCTCGTGCTCGGCGCTGTAGCCGCTGCAACCCACAGCCCGAATCGTCCAGTGCGGCATCGAGCGCGACATGACGTAATCCATGCGGCTTTCGATGTCCATGCTCTCGCCCTCGCCGAACGAGTCGGCCAGGATCAGCACTTTTCGTTCGGCCCCCGGTTCCCAGAATTCGCGCTCTCTCTCGTCGGGCGCCACGCGGACGCCTTTCGAATTGGTGACGAAGCGAAACTCCGAGCCGTCTGAGGCGCGCATCATGAAGTCGGCGTTCGGCCGGAACGACCAGCCCAGTTGCGCGTCGGTCTCATAACGCTTTCCGTGCCTGGCGATCGAATAGGCGTACACCCGCGCCGCCCACTCGAGCAACGCCAGCGTTGCAGCGAGCGACAACGTGAGCGCGAGCACGGCGAAGAGAATGCGACGGCGCCGGGAGTACCCGCGGCGTGGTACAGACATGGGCGCCCCTCAAGCCGAGACTGACAAGGATCTAGTATCAGGCTGTTCCGGCAGGCTCGAGGCCCGCGCACGCGCCGCGCATAGTAAGCCTCCGCCGATCGATTGACAACCAATCGGTCTTAGCGTGAACGTGGTGCTCACCGGCCGCAATTTTTTTCAAGCGCCCAAATGAGGCCTATGCGGTTGCTTTCGTAATTGATGAACAAACGCGCACCCGAATGCATGGACTGTCGCGGGTTCAGGCTACGGGAAACGCACCTTGATTTGTGGCAGCGGCCTCAGTTTGAAAAACTCCCCATAGAGATCAGCGGCCCCTTCCGGGGTCACCCGTGTCTGTCGCAGGGAGACTTCCTGCAACATCCGTATCTTCTTCAAGTGCGCCAGGCACGCATCCGTAACGGACGTGCCGTCAAGATACAGAGTCGTCAGCGTCCCGGGTGCCAACAGGTGGCAGACTCCCGCATCGGTGACCAGGGTCTGCTGAAGACGGAGGTCCGTCAGATGAGCGAGCCGCGCAATCCGCGCCAGCCCCGCGTCGGTAATTGGCGTCTGCCCCAGATGGAGGCTTTCCAATAGTGTCAGCCGCGCGATGCGGGCCAGGCCCCGATCGGTAATGGAGGCACCGTTGAGAGCGAGATCGGTTAGTTTTGGCAGCGCAGGCAGGTATTCCAGGCCGGCATCGGTGATCCGAGTCCGACTGAGGTCGAGCGAACGCAGCCGTTTCAGCTCCGGCAAGTGCACCAGCGCCTCGTCACTCACAGACGTATCGGCCAGCGACAGGAACTCCAGAGCCGGCAGAGCGGCGAGTTGCACAAGACCCGAGCCGGTGAATTGTGTTCCGCTGAGGTCGAGCAGGCGCAGGCGTGAGAACTCGCCGAGCTGAGTCAGGCCCGCGTCGGTCACCAGAGTGTCGCGCAGATCAAGTCGTACAAGCTGTTTCAACTCTCGGAGACGCGCGAGGTCGGCGTCGGTCAGTCGGCAGCCCCTGACAGCCACCGTGTGCACCTCGGCAAACGGCCGGAGCGACTGGTCGCCGACCCAGCGTCGCAGCCAGCCCGGCCCCGTGGGATCGAAAAAGACTTCTCCGCCACGCTGCTCAATCCAGGACAGCGTGGCTTCCTGCGGAAAGATGGGGGGGCCGAATTGAATAGCGACCGCTGCCCCGATCAGCAAGGTGCCAACGCACGACCAGAGCCGCCCCGGCAGAGAGATCGACACGCCGCCTCGTGGCTTCGACATGATTTGGCCCTGGCTTCGTGGTTCGGATTGCGTCACGACGATTCGTTGAGGCTTCGCCGCACTGTGACTGTTCGACTTTTCGACTACCTGATTTTTTGACTGGCGGGACCGGCCGGCAGACGCGGCTCGCATGACAGGCTCCGGGCGGCCCGCTTAGAATAGATATGGCAACCGCGGCGCGCAGGCCTGTGCGCTGCGGGACGTCGCGGCCGGTGAGCCCTCTGGCGTCAACCTGGTCTCACCGGCCGTTGTTTTTTTGGATACCCTTGACTCGTTTCCCGACCATGGGCTCTCAATCCGTGCCCGAGTTGTTGACCTCTTGATCGTGCATCCCCTTGGCGCCCAGCATCCGTGTCGCCTCGGCACGCAGCAGTTCCAGCGTCAGCCGGCGATTCCAGGGGACCGGCTCGGCGCTATTCTTGCGATTCTCGTCGAGTAACGTCGCAGTCTCTGCCAGCGCTTTGTCGCACCACTGTCTGGCTTCGTCGGCCTTACCGATTTGGAAAAATGTCATTGCCTGGAAATACCAGGCATAGACGAGTGTCGTATTTGCGTTTGCGGTCGCGGCTGTGGAGCGTTCCAGCGCGCCAAGCGCTTCGTCGAGCCGGCCGGCGCGGAACAGGACTGCGCCGAGCGCTTGCAGCGACTGCTGGTCCTCGTTGCCGATTTCGAGGGCGCGCGACGCAAGCGAGATCGCCTCGTCCATGTCGCCGACCGCATTCGGGGCGAGTGCACAGGTCCACGCCGAAAAAACCAGTTCGTTTCGATCGCGGGAGTCGCGGTATCGACGGACGATCTGCGCGCAATCGGCGCGGAAAGCCCGCTCGTCATGCAACGCGAGGCACAAGAGTGCGTGTTGATATCGCGCGTAGTACCCGGCCGTGGGCGAACTCGTGCTGACATTCAGGTCGCTCCGCGCCGCGGCAAGATTTCCCATAGCAAGGTGCAACGCCGCGCGGGCGGCATGCGCATCAGCGCTGCCGTGCGTTCTTTCGATGGTCTTGTCCGCCAGCGCGAGAACACCAGCGCGAAAACCTTCATCGGGACAGGCGGCGACATCGGCCGGCCGAATCCGCGCGATAGCTGACGTGTCGCCAAATTCGATGGCGGCAGCGAGGTCTTTCAGCACGTCGCTGAACTGGCCCAGTGCGAAATAAGCCCGGACTCGCTCCTTGCGAAACCTTGCCGCACTGCCGCGGTATCCGATTTCCACGGCGCGGTCCAGAAACGGGAGGGCTTCGCGATACCGCTTCTCATCGAGAAGCCGATCGGCCATCCAATCCGCGAAGTCGCGATCGAGACGATCGGGACCAATCTCCACGGCGCGCCGAATGGCGGCTTCCGCACGTCCCTTGTCCTCGAGGATCGTGTAGATCACCGCCGCTCGAATCCATAGCTCGGCTGAGTCCGTCGATTCGGGAGCCTCCAATTCCGGAAGCTGGCGTTCGAGCATGGCCCTGAATTTGCGACGGAAGGCGGCCAGTTCGTCATCGTCGCCGCGTCCTTGCCTGGCGAGAATCTCGGCGAATCGATCGATTATGTAGCGGAGCTGCTCCATTTCGGCCGGTCCAAGCGGAGGGTACTTGGTCAGCGTCCGACATGCCTGTCGGGCGGCCAATTCCGCCTCATCCAAACGACCTTGCCGCTCGAGGAGAGGAAAAAGCAAGGTGCAGCTATCGTGATACCGCCGGCGCTCCCCCTGTGCTTCGGGCAGCGCGTCGAGCGGCCCCTCGACCGCTGCCATTGCGCCCCTGAGAAACGCCTCCTGGTCGCCGACGCGCCCCATCCGTTCGCGAACCTTGGCGCGGCTAAACAACACGTGCGAGTGGATCTGTTCTGGGATACCGCCAAGTTCTGGGATACCGCCATCTTCGTCCAGCGCCTTGCCAGCGTGGTCGCGAATGAGCACGTCCCCCAACGCCTCGGCCTCCGTCAGGAGCTGGTCGGCCTCGTCAAGCTTGCCGGGCTGCGAAAGAATAATGAAGTCCGCCAGGTTCCTCAGACAGTACATCAACGACCCGCACGTCGCCGGCTGCGGATCGGCCGCTTCAGACTCTCTCAGCGTCTGGACCGAGGCCCGAAGCAAATCAATCGCCTCGGGCAATTGGCCCTTCGCTTTGAACGCAAGGGCTAACACAAACTTGATTCCGGCGCCGTCATTCCGATATTTAGGATCGTCTGGAAACAGTCGCTCGAGGCGCTGGCATGCCGCGAGAGCAAGGTTGAGTGCGGCCTCGGTACCAATTGCCGCACACACCTGATACTTGAGCACAAGCAATTCTCTGTTGTCCGGGCTTTCGACCAGCAAACGATCGGCAATCTGGAGCGCGGTTTCCTGTGCGACCAGTGCCGCGGCCGGTCCGCCAAGACGGTTTCGAATTTTTCCGATTCGATGCCAGGTCTCTGCCGCTTTGAACTGCACCGCCGGCTCTTCGCTCCGCTGGGCAAGAAGCTCGTTGTTGAAATTCAAGACATCGTTGAGGAGCTGGTTACGAAACGACCGCAGGCCGGCGATGTGCGCCAATCCTTCATCCGACGCACGGATCAGTATCTGGTCGACCGCGTCGACGACTTTTTGGAAATTGGTGTCGGCGTGTTTGCGTTGCGTGTCGGCGTCGTTGCGGGCTTGCTGTTCACCAGCGAGATGTTTCTTCGCGAGGACAAGGTTAGCGTCCGCTTGGCGGCGCTGTTTGTCTGCCTCCAGTCGAGCCGTGGCTTCCTCCGCCAGCCGATCATCCGCCAACTTTCTCGCGCGAGTCGCTTCCACCGCCTGCCAGACGCTGACCCCTGTACCCGCGACCAGCGCCAGCATGACGATGGCCGTTGTGACCAGCGCCGCCTTGTGCCGCCGCGTCAGCTTGCGCAGCCGGTAGGCGACCGACGGCGGGCAGGCCTCGACCGGCTCGTCGTCGAGAAACCGCTGTACGTCGGCCGCCAGGGCGCTGGCCGATTCGTAGCGCCTTGTGCGATCTTTCTCCAGCGCCTTCATGACGATCCAGTCGAGCTCTCCTTGCAGAGAATCACTCAGCCGGCGCGAGTCGACCCCGCGCTGCTGCACGACGGTCGTGAGTTTCTCGGCCGCCAACGTGCTCACCCGCTCGCTGGGACGCGCGGGCTCCTCCTCCCGGATGATCCGCCGCATCTCGTCGAAGCCCGCCTTCGACAGCGTCTCTTTGTTGAACGGCGTCGTCCCCGTCAGCAGTTCGTACAAGAGCACTCCCAGCGAATACACGTCGCTGCGGGTATCGACATCCAGGCCGCTCAATTCGGCCTGCTCGGGGCTCATGTACAAGGGCGTTCCCACGATCTGGGCATGCCGCGTGTACAGCGTCTGTTCAGTCAGTTTCTGGTTGAGCGCCTTGGCGACACCGAAATCGATCACCTTCGGCACCGGCACGCCGTCGTGCAGCGTGACCATGACGTTCGAGGGCTTCATGTCGCGGTGGATGACCCCTCGCTGGTGGGCGTGCTGAATGGCCTGGCAGACCTTGGTGAAGAGCTCCAGGCGCTGGCGGAGCGGAACGTGCTGCTGATCGCAGTAGTCGGTGATGGGAATACCCCGGACCAGCTCCATGACGAAGTACGGGCGGCCCGATTCGGTCGTCCCCCCGTCAAAAACCTTGGCGATATGGGGGTGGTCCATCAGGGCCAGGGCCTGGCGCTCGGCTTCGAAGCGGGCAATCACTTCGCGGGTGTCCATCCCCGGCTTGATGACCTTGAGGGCCACCTTGCGCCGCACAGGGCGCTCCTGCTCGGCGACGTACACCGTACCCATGCCGCCTTCACCCACGATTTCGCGCAGCTTATACCGACCGATGGTCGTGCCGGGTTTTTCGGTGGGAGTCGAGGCGATTGACATCGCCAGCTCCGCCGCCGGCTGGTCCATGAGGCTGACGGCTGCTTCGTGCGATGCCAGAAGTTTTTCGAGTCGTTGCCGCAGTTCTGCGTTGCTCGCGCACGAAGCGTCGAGAAATGCACGACGCTCGGCCGGCGCCTGTTCCAAAGCGGCGATGAAGAGGGACTGCTCAGTCATGTCGGCGACCTTATGGCAGATCGCGATCTGCTGAACATAATGCGATGTAGGCGTGAAAATCGCGCATCATTTTAGACGGAATCCCCGAAACCATTGTCCTGACGTCAGCCGGAGGGGCCCTCGGCGATCGCCGTCGCCAGCCAAGCTCGAGCGTAAGCCCAAATCTGGCTTGCTTTTCGGGGGGAGATTCCCATGTATTCGGCCGTCTCGGGAACCGTGAATCCCGCGAAGTAACGCAATTTGACCAACTCGGCAGCCTCTCGATTCGAGGCCTCAAGATTGCCGAGGGCTTCGTGAATGGCGAGTACTTCGTCGCACCGTGAAGGCAACTCGATGGAATCAACGTCCAGTTCGTTGCGGTCGAATTCACCGCCGTGCTTCTCCCGCCGCTTGCGGCGGGCAGCCTCTACGAGAATCCGCCGCATGGCCTCGGCCGCGGCGGCGAAGAAATGCCCACGAGAATCCCACTGCTGCGGCTGGTCCACATCGACCAGCCGCAGGTAGGCCTCATGCACCAGGGCCGTGGCCTGCAGCGTCTGGCCAGGCTTTTCAGACGCGAGCTTCTGCGCGGCCAGCCGCCGCAGTTCGTCGTAAACCAGAGGCAAAAGCTGCTCGGAAGCCTGAAGATCGCCGCGCTCGATCGCGGACAGAATACGCGTGACGTCGCTCATGTGTGGCCCCGCGGGAACCCGTCCAGACGCTGTTGCAGCATACCCACGGGAGGCCGGACGAATCCACTCAATTGCAGTCAGGCCAGAAAAGACACCCGATTTTCGTTCCCGGGCTCATCCAGCGCTCGGGTCAACACTTCACGTTCCCCCTCAGCGATCCCCACCGGTGCCGGCGCAATCGTTGGCGCGATCGCAGCCAAGTCGCGAGACGCCAGGCGTTGCGTGCTACCTTCGACATTAGCCTTCCGGCGAGAGTTCCGAACGGCAAACAAGCGCTTGGAATGGAACGCGGTTAGGCGCCTGGATAGAATGGAGAATAGATGTCGAAGGCGTCATCCGAATCGGGCGACTTGGCCGGGGGAGCGACGTGACTGGCAGGCCTTCGTCGCACAAGGACCCTCGGCCGATGATTCGATCAGGTCACCCTGGTGGCGGCACGACTGGCAAACGACAGCCGGTGCGCCCTCCGACCATGGCCCTCCGCGGCCTGTCGAGAAACATCCCTTTCCTCCTGGGGGAGGGCGAGTGTGAGGGCCGTTCGCAACGTTCGCCGGCAATTTGTCCCCACCCCGGCCCTCCCCCAACGGCGGAGCGAGCCTCGGTTGCCGTTTTTCAACGGGACTTTAGCCCCCTGGCTCGCCGATCTTTCGCCCTGTGCCTGCTGCTGTGGTGTTCCCTGGGCTTTCCGGTACAAGCCCATGCGGCCGACGTTCCCGCGGTGCTGCGGATGTATCGCACCGGTCGCTACGCCGAATGCCTTGATGCCGCCACCCAGGCGCTCGCGCAGCCGCAAATCAGCGAAGGGCTACACCTCGTCAAATTGCGGGCCGAAATGCAGCTCGGCCGCTACACCGACGCCCAAAAGACACTCGACGAAGCCCTGGCCCGCTTTCCCACCAGCCTCTTGTTGCGATGGTATGGCCGAGACGTTTGTCGATTCAACGGCCAGAGCGAGCGGGTGGCGCGGCTGGAGGAAGAAATCGGCGCGCTCGTCAGACAGTCTGCGTGGCGGTATGGCGACGCGCAAAGCCAGATCGTGGTCGGCCGAATGCTCTTGAATCAGGGGGCCGACCCGAAGCGGGTGTTGGATCTGGTCTTCGGCGAAGTGATCAAGCAGCAGCCGAAAGTCGTCGAGGCGCATCTGGCATCGGGCGACGTGGCGCTCGACAAACACGACTACTCTCTCGCCGCCCGGCACTTCGAAGAAGCGCTCAAGCTCGACGAAGGAGACGCCGAGGTGCATCTGGGCCTCGCGCGGGCGTACGCGCCCAGCGACCCGGCACGTGCGGCCAAGGCGCTTTCCGCGGCACTCGATCGCAACCCGAATCATGTCGCCGCCCTGCTGCTGACGGTCGAGCAGCAGATTGATTCGGAAGAATATGCGTCGGCCGACGAGTCGCTGGCTCGCATCGCCGCTATCAACCCGCATCACCCGGCGGCGCTGGCCTGTCGCGCGGTGCTCGCGCATCTCAGAAACCAGCCCGAGGCCGAATCGCGCCTCCGTGAGGCGGCGCTCAAGTTCTGGACGTCGAACCCCGAGGTCGATCATCTGATCGGCAAAAAACTGTCGCAGAAGTACCGGTTTGCCGAAGGGGCCGCCTGCCAGCGGCGCGCGCTCGTGATCGACGCCAGATATCGCCCGGCGAAAATCCAATTGTCCCAGGACTTATTGCGGCTGGGAGAAGAAGACGAGGGCTGGCGACTGGCCGACGAAGCGTCGCGGGATGACGGATACGATATTATCGCCCACAATCTGACGGTCTTGCGCGACAGCCTGGCTCAGTTCCGCACGCTCGAAGCCGACGGATTTATCGTGCGGATGGAAACCCGCGAGGCCGAAATCTACGGCCGCTCGCTGATCGACCTGTTGACGCGGGCCCGCCGCCGCTTGTGCGAGAAATATGGAGTCGAAATCGACAAGCCGGTGGTGGTGGAGATGTTCCCCAGGCAGCAGGATTTTGCCGTGCGCACGTTCGGCATGCCCGGCGGCGCCGGTTTTCTCGGGGTCTGTTTTGGAACGGTCATCACGGCCAACAGCCCGGCGTCGCAGGCTGACAGCCCCACCAACTGGCAGGCCATGCTGTGGCACGAGTTCTGCCACGTCGTCACGCTGCAAAAGACCCGCAACCGCATGCCTCGCTGGCTCAGCGAGGGAATTTCGGTCTACGAAGAGCGACAGGCTGACCCGACCTGGGGTCAATCGCTCACGCCGCGCTACCGCGCGCTTGTGTTGGGCGACGACCTGACCCCCGTCAGCGAGCTGAGTGGGGCGTTTTTGAACCCTCCTACGCCTTTGCACCTGCAGTTCGCCTATTTTCAATCGTCGCTGGTGGTCGAATATCTGATCGAGACCTACGGCCTTGATGCGCTCAATCGCATTCTGAACGACCTGGGTGCGGGGGTCTTTATCAACGAAGCGCTCGCCCGCCACACGGCGCCGATCGAAGCGCTCGACGCCCTGTTCGCGGCCTACGCCCGCCAGCGAGCTTCGAATCTGGCGCCCGAAGTCGATTGGGGCCAACCCGAGTTGCCGCGGCGCGCCGACCGCGCCATGCTCACGGCGTGGCTGGAAGATCATCCGCACAACTATGCCGGCTGGCGCCGCCTGGCAAAGCTCTTGATCGAACAGAAAGACTGGTCGGGGGCCAAACGGCCGCTGGAAACCATGCGCCAGCTCTACCCCGCCGACTCGGGCGCCGACAACCCTTACATTCTGCTGGCCCGCGTTCATCGCGAATTGCGAGAAACCGGTCCCGAGCGAGCGGTGTTAGAAAGACTGGCCGAATTGTCGGCCGACGATGTCGAAATGTTCGCGAGGCTGACGGAATTGACGGTGCAGCTCGAAGATTGGCCGGCCGCCCGCACTTACGCCTTGCGCTGGCAGGCGGTCAACCCGCTGCTGCCGGCCCCCCACCGCTACGCCGCCCTGGCCGCCGAGCGATTGTCTGATGACCGCCTGGCCATCGACAGCTACCGCGCCTTGTTGCTGCTCGACCCGGCCGATGAGGCGCAATTGCATTTGCAGCTTGCGGCCGCTTGGCAACGCGCGGGCGACCTTCTCGCCGCCAAGCGGCACGCCCTGCTCGCGCTCGAAGAAGCGCCGCGGTATCGCGCGGCGCATCGGCGGCTGCTTGAAATCGTCGGCCAGCTCGAACGCGCAGAGAGCGGCAAGAACGGCCCGCGGCACGACGAAACGCCCCCTGACGCCCGCCCGCAGGAGGTTCGCAGCAAATGAGTCGACCCAGCTTCGTGCGACTTTCGGTGCTGGCCCTCGCGCTCGTCGTGGCGGCCGTCGCCTTGGGGCAGGGCCGGCGGATGTGGGGCCGGCGGGGGCGGCCCGAGCCATCTGATGGTCGTCGCGGCGTACCCAACTGGTCGAACGACGGCCGCTTCCAGGCAGACGTCTTCACGTTCGTGCGGGTCAGGTATTCGTCGTTCGGCGGGGGCTGGTACGGCGGGGGCAACTGGGCCGTCGACTACCCCGACAGCGACCTGAACTTTTCGTACCGCCTGCACGAGCTGACGTCGCTGGAAGTCGACCCCAATGGAAAAATCCTCGACCTGACCGACGACGCCATCTTCGACTACCCGTTTTTGTACCTGATCGAGCCCGGGCGAATGTCGCTGGCTGAGCCCGAGGTGCAGGCCCTCAGGCGCTACTTGCTGCAAGGCGGTTTTCTGATGGTCGACGATTTCTGGGGCGACGAAGAGTGGCGCAATTTTTATCGGGAAATCAAACGCGTGTTTCCCGATCGCGAACCGGTCGAGTTGCCGCTCGAGCATGAAATCTTCCACATCGTCTACGATCTGAAGCAGAAACCGCAGGTCCCCAGTATCCACGCGTTCGACGGCCGCTCGACCAGTGACCGCCCCTGGGACCCCGGTTCTCAAACGCCTCACTATCGGGCGCTGTTCGACGATAAAGGACGGATGATGGCCATCATCTGCCACAACACCGACCTGGGAGACGGCTGGGAGCAGGAAGGCCAAGACCCCGAGTATTTTCGGCTGATGTCCGAAAAATGGTCGTACCCCATGGGTATCAACATCGTCACCTACGCCATGACTCACTGACACGCACTGATTGACAACCCGCGTCATCAAGGTGTAGTCCGGGACGCTGACCCGGACGAAACCTTGCCGCGAAAGTTGTCGAATCGCCCGGCTCTGCGAGCCGGACTACGGCAAGTCAACTTCGTTGCCACGCCAGGAACCCACTGCCAGAGAAAGACCCCACCGCGTGACGGACCAGTTCGACCCGTACATTCTTGAACAGCGCACCGTAGAGCAGATTCGCGACAGCCGCCAGCGCATCGATAAAGAGCTGGCGAAGGTGATCGTCGGCCAGGCCGACGTGATCGAGCAATTGTTGATCTGCCTGTTTGCCGGGGGCCATTGTCTGATCACGGGCGCTCCGGGCCTCGCCAAAACGCTGCTCGTGCGGTCACTGGCCAAAATCTTCCATCTGAAGTTCCAACGTATTCAGTTCACCCCCGATCTGATGCCCGCCGACATCACGGGTACCGAAATTCTCGAGCAGTCTGCCGACGGGCGCCGGCAGATGCAGTTCATCCGTGGGCCGATCTTCGGCCACGTGATTCTGGCCGATGAAATCAACCGCACGCCCCCCAAGACCCAGGCGGCACTGCTCGAAGCCATGCAAGAGCATCAGGTCACGGTGGCGGGCGTTCGCTACCCGCTCGAAGAGCCTTTTTTCGTGCTGGCGACGCAGAACCCCATTGAGATGGAAGGCACGTACCCGCTTCCCGAAGCGCAGCTCGACCGGTTCATGTTCAACGTGCTGATCGACTACCTGCCCGAAGACGACGAAGTGGCCGTCGTCAGGCAAACGACGTCTCGTCAGGCGCCTCCGATCGAACCGTTGCTGACGGGCGAAGACGTCTGCCGGTTTCACGAGGTCGTGCAGCGGGTGCCTGTGGCGGAAGACGTCGTGCGGTATGCGGTGCGTCTGGCGGCGGCCAGTCGGCCCGGGCGGCCACAGGCCCCCGCGTTCATCAACGACTGGGTCGCGTGGGGCGCGGGGCTGCGCGCGGCGCAATATTCGGTCCTCGGGGCCAAGGCCCGGGCCCTCTTGCGCGGGCAAAACCACGCGGGGGTCGAAGACATTCGCGCGGTGGTGCATGCTGCGTTTCGCCACCGCATTCTGGTTGGCTATCGGGCCGAGGCGGAAGGAGTAGCGGTCGAGCAGGTGATCGATCGATTGTTGGAAACCGTTTCGCCGCCCTAGGGGCAAACGCCGATGAACCGCACGACGCTCGTACGGAATTCCCTCCGAACGGCCGAGGGCAACCCCCCGCGCGACCGCCGCGGCGGGTTCATCGACGCGACGACCCTGATGCGCATCCGCAATCTCGAGTTGCGGGCGAAAGTCGTCGTCGAAGGGTTTTTGAGCGGGCTGCACCGCAGCCCCTATCACGGGTTTTCGGTCGAGTTCACCGAGTATCGCCAGTACTCGCCGGGCGACGACCCTCGCTACCTCGACTGGCGCCTCTACGCGCGAACCGACCGCTACTACCTCAAACGTTTCGAAGACGAGACGAACCTTCGCTGCTGGCTGCTGGTCGATCTCAGCCGCTCGATGGCGTTCGGGTCGCTCGCGTACGACAAGGCGGAGTACGCCAAGACGGCCGCCGCCACGATCGCCTACTTTCTGTCGCTGCAGCGCGACGCTGTCGGTCTGGTGACGTTCGACCAGCAGATCAGGCAGGTGCTCCCTCCCCGCTTTCGTCCCGGCCACCTGCATCACCTGATGATGTCTCTCGAAGTGGCCCCCGCCGGCGCGAACACCGATCTGGCAGGGGCGCTCGAGCAGGTCGCGCGGCTGGCGGCCAAACGCGGCCTCGTCGTGCTGCTGTCGGACCTTTTGACCCCGGTCGAGGCGATCGAGACGCGGCTGGGCTACCTGCGCTCGCGGGGGCACGAAATCGTCGTTCTGCGGGTGCTCGACCCGGCCGAAACCGGGTTCGCGTTCGACGAAGCGGCTATGTTCCGTGATTTGGAAACCGGGCGCGAGTTGTTTGTCGATCCCCATGTCGAAAGGCTGCGCTATCGCGAGCGCTTCGCCCGCCACAAGCAGGAATTGGCCCGAGCCTGCCATCGGTTGAGCGTCGATTTCGCCGAACTCAGCACCGACCAGCCGCTCGAACGGGCGCTATTCGATTTTCTGAACGCGCGGCTGCGCCGCGGCAGGCAGCTTTTCCGGCGCACCGCACCCCTTTACCGCGCTACGGCGCCTGGAGGGGGCTGATGGGCTTTCTGGTGCCGATCTATCTGGCCGCGCTGACGGCGCTCGCCCTGCCCGTGATCTATCATCTGGTGCGCCGTACGCCGCGCGGCCGGCAGAATTTCAGCTCGCTGATGTTTCTCTCGCCGTCGCCCCCGCGGCTGACGCGCAAGAGCCGGGTCGACCAATGGCTGCTCTTGCTGTTGCGTCTGACGGCGCTCGCGCTATTGGCCTGCGCGTTCGCCCGCCCCTTTCTGCGCGAAGCGGCCACACTGGCTCTCGACAGCCTGCCGGGCCGGCGGGTCGCGCTGCTGGTCGACGTGAGTGCCAGCATGCGCCGCCGCGACCTCTGGCAGCAGGTGCAAAAACACGTCGAGCGCGAGTTGCGCGACCTGGGCCCGCAAGACGAAGTCGCACTGTTGGCATTCGGAAGCAGAGTGCAGACCGTGGTGCCGTTCGACAGCCAGTCGAATGAGCCGATCGGCGTGCGCCGCGAGCTGGTGCGATCAGCCCTGCGCAACCTTCAGCCGACGTGGGAAGCCACCGACCTGGGCCAGGCCCTTGTGACAGTCGCCCACGACCTGGCCACGACGGCCGATCTCATGCAGTCGTCGCAGCAGTCGCAGATCGTTTTGATCAGCGACGTGCAGACAGGCTCGCGGCTCGAAATGCTGCAATCGTTCGAGTGGCCGGCCGAGGTGCGCCTCGCAGTGCACCAGGTCGCACCGACAGCCGCAACGAACGCCACGGTTCGCGCGCTCGTTGACGAAGGCGACTCGGTCTCAGGTGATATCCGGGTGCGGGTCGATAACGCGCCCGATTCGAAGGGCGACCAGTTTCTGCTGAAGTGGGGCGGAGGTTCGGGGGGCGGGGCGACGCCGCGCGACGTGTCGCTGCATGTGCCCCCCGGCCAGAACCGCGTGGCGCGCGTGCCGCGGCCTGCCGACGATTTGTCGTCAGACCGCATCGTGCTGCAGGGCGACGACCACGACTTCGACAATGTTTATTTTGTGGTCCCGCCCCGGCGGCAGCAAGTGACCGTGCTGTATGTGGGGAACGACTTGCCCGACGATCCGCAGGGCATGTTGTACTACCTGGGGCTGGCGCTGGCCCACGATCCGCTGTACGAAGTCGACATTCAGGTTCGCGGACCGCGCGACCAGGCGCCCTTTGCGGCGGATACGGCGCGATTGTTCGTCGTGACGGTGCCCGTGCCTCCCGCCGTCGAGGCCGAGCTGAAGGCGCGGGTCGAGCGCCGTGCCACGCTTCTACTGGCCCCCTGCGACGATGCCGCCGCTCCGGTCCTACCGCGATTCTTCGACGACATCGACCTCGCGCAGGTCACGCCGCTGGCAGAAGGGCAGTACCTGCTTCTGGGGGAGATCGATTTCACCCACCCGCTGTTCCATCCGCTGGCGAACCCGCGCTACAGCGATTTCACTCCCATTCATTTCTGGCGCCGCCGCGGCGTCGCGCTGCGTTCGCCCGACGACCCGCGCGTTCTGGCCCGATTCGACAACCGAGACCCGGCGATTCTGGAGCGGATGCTTGGGGCCGGTCGAATCCTCGGATTCACCAGCGGCTGGCACCCCGACGACAGCCAGTTGGCGCTGTCGAGTAAGTTCGTTGCCATCATGGGCGGGATCCTGGAACTCGCCTGCGGCCGCGAAAACGTCGTCCGCGTGACGGTGGGCGAGCCGGTGCCGCTGCCGGCAGCGACCGCGCCGTCGCCAATCGTCATTCGAACGCCCGAGAGAGGCGAAACTCGGCTGGCTGGCGGCCAAACCGAATTCAGGCAAACCGACCTGCCAGGTGTCTATCACGCCTCAATGCCTGAGGGCGAATTGCGTTTCGCGGTGAACGTGGCGGCTGCCGAGGGGCAGACGGCGCCACTGGATCTCGCGCAGCTTGGCCAATGGGGCGTTCACATGAGCCGCGAGCCGACGCGCGCTGAGCGACTGGCCGGCATCAGGCAGCAGCGCGACACCGAGCTCGAAAGCCGGCAGCAGGTGTGGCGCTGGCTGATCGTGGCGTCGCTTATGATATTGATGTTCGAGACGTGGTTGGCCGGCCGGGCCGCGCGCCGCGTCGTACAGGCTCCGGAGGCCCCAGCATGATTCACCAGCGGTTGCAAACGCAACTCGAGCAGGTCGCGCGCCGGCAGCGCATGTTGCGTGCCTGGCTGGGGCTGGCGCTCGCGTGGATTCTGGCCGCTCTCGCAGGCGGCGCGTGCTGGGGTTTGCACTTTCGCTCGGCAGGCTCGAATCAATTTCTCGCGACGTTGTGCCTTTTGGCGGGTGGTCTGGCTTCCCTCTGCCTCTGGATTGCCGCCCGATCGGCACGCAACCCCTCTCGGGTGGCGCGCGCGATCGAGGCCAGGTTCCCCGAATTGCGCGCCTGTCTGCTCGCGGCCGTCGAGCAAAGTCCGGAACTGCCCGACGGCCGATTCGGCTATCTGCAGACGGCCGTCATTCGTCAGGCGCTCGACCACGCCGCCGCGCACCCCTGGCCGCAGGTCGTTTCACGGCGGAGAATGCACGCGGCCCTGGTCGCCCACGCGATCAGCCTCGCGTTGTTCGTGGGGGTGTTGCTGGGGCTGAGGTTCGCGGCCAGGCCCGCCACGGCGTCGGCTTCGGTGAACGAAGCAAACGCCCTGGCCAAAGGCGGCGCCTGGCAGGTGACGGTGGAGCCCGGGGATGCTGAAGTTGAACGCGGTTCGGGCTTGCTCGTGCTGGCCCGCATGTGGGGGGAGTTACCGGCCGAGGCGTTTCTCGGTTATCAGACCGCGGGGAATGACGAAACCCGGGTTCCGATGTCGCGCAGCCTGGCCGACCCAGTTTTCGGCGGACGCATCGCCCGTATCGACCAGCCGCTGAACTACCGCATCGAGCTCGCTGGTCACGCCACGCCCACGTTTCACGTCGGCGTGTTCGAATACCCGCGGGTCGAGCGGGTTGACGCGCGGCTGGTATTTCCGCACTACACAAGAATGGAAGACCGCCTTGTTCAGGACGTGCGCACCCTTTCGGTCGTCGAAGGAACCGACCTGACGCTGATCTGCCGCCTGAACAAACCCGTTGCCTCGGCGACATTGACCGAAGACCGGCAGGCGCCCCTCTCCCTCGCGCCCCGGGCCAGCGAGCCCGCAACGTACCAGACGACGATTCACTGCGACGAATCGCACCGGTTCAGAATTGACCTGGTCGACAATGACGGCCGGCGCAACGTCGATTCGGCCCAGGTGACGATCACCGTGCTGCCGAACCAGCCTCCGACCCTGAAGCCCGTTTTTCCCGCGCGCGACGTCGAGGCATCGCCGCTCGAAGAACTCGACATTGCCGCCTCAGCCTGGGACGACATCGGCCTCCATCGCGTCGGGCTGACCTATGCACTCGCCGGGCGGCCCCCCGTCGAGGTCGTTTTGGCCCACCACGTCGCGGGCAAGGTGCGGCACGAGATGGCGCGTCAGATTCAACTGGAAGAGTTGCACGCCCGGCCTGACGAGCTGCTGACTTATCATTTCTGGGCCGAAGATTTCGGGCCCGACGGCGCGGTCCGCCGGACCGAAAGCGACATGTATTTCGCTGAAGTGCGGCATTTCGAAGAAATCTTTCGCGAGGGAGACCCGCAAGGCGGCGGACAGCAACCGGGTCAAATGCGAGGCGCTCGCGCCGGCGCCGCAGAGCAGCTTTCAGAACTTCAGAAACAGATCATCAATTCGACCTGGAAAGTTTTGCGGCGCGAGTCTCGTGAGCCGCCGGGCGCTGCGTTCGCTGACGACATCGGGGTGATCGGCGAGGCGCAGGCTGACGCGCAGGAACAGCTCGAGTCGCTGCGCGCAAGATTGCAGGATGTCGAGTCGCACGAGCACGTCGATCAGGCGCTCGAAGCGATGCAGCAAGCCGGCCGACTGTTGCAGGCCGCGCGCGACGCCCCGTCGCGCGAGCTGTTGCACCAGGCGCTGGCCCCTGAACAGGCCGCCTATCAGGCGCTCTTGCGGCTTCGTGCGCGCGAGCATCGTGTGGCGCGGCAGCAGTCGCAGGCCGGGGGCGCGCAGGCGGGCCGATCGGCGCAGCAGCGCCGCCAGCTCGAGCAACTCGCCCTGTCGAACGACGAGCGTCGCTACGAATCGCAGCGACTGGCGAACTCGCGCGACGAGCAGCCGGCCGACCGCGAGAACCGGCAGGTGTT
Organism: Planctomycetaceae bacterium; assembly: GCA_052388175.1. Lineage (GTDB taxonomy): Bacteria > Planctomycetota > Planctomycetia > Planctomycetales > Planctomycetaceae > SIAF01. The sequence continues at coordinate 43,681 of JBQTIL010000032.1, forward strand.
GAGCCGCCTTCGCGAGCTGGCTCGCCGCCAGCACGACCTGAACGACCGCCTGAAGGAATTGCAGGCGTCGCTCGCCGAAGCGCGCACTGAAACGCAGCACGACGAAATCCGGCGGCAGCTCAAGAGGCTTCAAGAAGAGCAGCGGCAGATATTGCGCGACGCCGAAGAACTGCAATCGCGAATGGAATCGCCCCAGAACGCCGAGCAGATGTCTGAGGCCCGCGAGCAGCTCGACCAGGCGCGCGATCAGGTGCGCCGCGCCTCGGATGCCCTCGAACGCGAACAGGTATCGCAGGCCGCCGCGGCGGGTACGCGGGCCGAAAGCGATTTCGAAGACCTGCGAAACGAATTCCGCCGCCGCTCGTCGGGCCGGTTCCGCGACGACATGCGCCAGATGCGCGACGCCGCGCGCGAGCTCGACCAGGAGCAGCAGGAACTTTCGCAGCGCCTTTCGGGCCGCCCCGACGAACCGACCGGCCCCAGATCGCTGAGCGACGACGGCCAGCGCGAACAGACCCAGGAAGGGTTCGCCCGTCAGCGGCAACGGCTGGCGCAGCTCGAACAGCAGATGCAGCAGACCGCGCAAGAGGCCGAGCAGGCCGAACCGCTGTTGGCCGAGAGGCTGTACGACACGGCGCGCACGGCCCAGGGGCGGCAATTGAACCGGCTGCTCGAGGCCGCCGAACGATCGCTTGAGCGCGGTTTCGTCGAGGATGCCCGCCAGCTCGAGCAGCCCGCCGGTCAGGGAATCAGCCGCCTGCGAGAGGGGGTCGAGCGGGCGGCCGAGGCCGTTCTGGGAGACGAGCGCGAGGCGCTGCGCCGGGCGCGCGACGAGCTGAACCGCTTGGCGGACGAGCTGAACCGCGAAATCGCCCGCAACGATTCCGCTGGCGATCCCCCGCGCAACGGGGCTGCCACGGCGCGCCAGCCAACTCGATCGGAAGAATCTCCGGCCGGCGCCGATGATCGACCGCGCCGGCCCAATGCTGCCGGCGACGCGACCCGGCTGGAACCTTCCGTCTCGGGGCGCCCGCCGCAGGGCGAAGAAGAAAGCAGCGAAGACGGCTCGCCCTCCGAACGGGGCGGAGCGGCGTCAACGCGTCGCGACGCCGGCGGCCGTCAATCGGGGTCGCGAACCGGGGCCGCCCAGGCGACGGAATCGGGTCGGCTGGCGGGGCCTGATCGTGCGGCAAGGGGCGGCCGGCGCTTGAGCGACGCGCGAGAGCGCGGGGGACGGCAGACCGGCGAGTTCGAAGACAATGGCGCCGGGGCGCCTCTGACGGGCCAGGGTTTTCTCGACTGGTCCGACCGGCTGCGCGACGTCGAAGAGATGGTCGATGACCCCGAACTGCGGGGCGATGCGGCGCGAATTCGTGAGCGGGCCCGCGCGATTCGGGCCGAGTTCAAAAGACACTCGCGCCCCCCAAGCTGGGACCTGGTCAAGGTCGAGGTCGCCGGCCCGCTTGCCGAGCTCCGCGACCGCGTGACCCAGGAGCTCTTGCGGCGGGGCTCGAAGCAGGCGCTCGTGCCTCTCGACCGTGACCCGGTGCCTCCCCGCTATGGCGAACGAACGCGCCGTTACTACGAAGGGCTGGGGAGCGTGCCGTGATCGAGCATCGGCTGATTCTGGGCGCGCCCCACTGGTTGGTGTGGGCCGCGGCGTTCGTCGGGCTGGCCTTGGCGCTTCTCGCCTGGTCGTACATTCGCCGCGGTTCGTTCACCTGGGCCCGCGTCATTTGCGCGGCGCTCAAAGCCACAAGCATTCTGGCCTTGGCGGCTTGCCTGGTGGAACCGCGGCTCACCGGCGTCCGCCCGCGCCCCGGAAGCAACTTGTTTCTGGTCGTCGCCGATGACAGCCGCAGCCTGCAACTGGCCGACCGCGGCAGCTCTCAGTCGCGCGGCCGGCAGATGCAAGACCGGCTGTCGGCCGAAGCCGCGTGGCTGACCCGCCTCAGCCAGGATTTCGACCTCAGGCGCTACGCCTTCGATTCGACGCTTCGCCCGCTCAAGGATTTTTCTGAGCTGACGCTCGCCGGGCCGGCGTCGAACCTGACGACGGCGCTCGCGGCCCTGGGCGAACGCTTCCGCGGCCAGCCGGTGGCGGGCATTCTGGTGCTGACTGACGGCAACACAACCGAAAGCGCCCCCGTCGAGCCCGACTGGAAGCAATTGCCGCCGTTGTATCCCGTGGCGCTGGGCAGCGCGGCGGGGCTGGTCGATCTGTCGGTGGCGCGCGTTACCGTCAGCCAGACCAACTTCGAAGAAGCCCCCGTGACAATCGCTGCCCTCATCGCGGGGCAGGGTGTCGCCGACCGGAACGTTGTCGTGCGGGTTGTCGACGTGGAGGGGCGCGAAGTCGAGCGCCGCGCGACGGCAGGGCCGGCCGACGACCAGCCGCGCGTCGAACGATTTCTGCTGCGCCCCGAACGGGCCGGCATCAGCTTCTACACCGTGCACGCCTTTCTCGAAGGCGAAGCCGATTTCGATCGAAAACCTGGCGCTAGCGCCGAGGCCACGCTGGCCAACAACCGCCGGCTCGCCACCATCGATCGCGGCGGTGGGCCTTATCGCGTGCTGTACGTCGGGGGCCGCCCCAATTGGGAGTTCAAATTTCTGCGGCGCGCTCTGGCCGAAGACGATGAGGTGCACCTGATGGGGCTCCTGCGCATCGCGAAGCGCGAACCGCGCATGAAGTTCATGGGCGGTTCGGGCGAACGCACCAACCCGCTTTTTCGTGGGTTCGGCAACCAGAATGACGAACAAGCCGAACAGTACGACGAACCGGTGCTCATCCGACTGGGGGCCGAGAATCAGGATGAGCTTCGAGGCGGCTTCCCCAAGACCCAGGAAGACCTGTTCCGCTACCACGCGGTCATTCTCGACGAAATCGAGGCCGCGTTCTTCACGCAAGATCAGCAGTCGTTGTTACAGCAATTTGTCAGTCGCCGCGGTGGCGGGTTTCTGATGCTGGGGGGCAAGGAATCTTTTGCAGAAGGGGCATTCCGCCGAACGGCCATCGGAGAGATGCTCCCCGTGTACGTCGACCGCGCCGCCGACGGGCCGCAAACCGACTATCGCCTGCGCCTGACCCGCGAAGGCTGGCTGCAACCCTGGGTGCGATTGCGCGCCAACGAAACCGACGAAACCAAGCGACTCGCCGCCATGCCTCCTTTCGCCACGCTCAATCGCACCGGCACGATCAAGCCCGGCGCCACGGTGGTGGCCGAGGTCGAGACACCGACCGGCGAGCTGTGGCCGGCGCTTGTCGTTCAGCCCTTCGGTCGCGGCCGCGCCGCCGCGCTGCTGGTGGGAGATTTGTGGCGCTGGCACATGCGGCGGGCGAACCATTCCGAAAGCGACCTCGAAAAATCGTGGCGGCAGACGGTGCGCTGGTTGGTAGCCGACGTCCCGCGCCCCGTTGAGGCCGAGACGCGACCCGGGCCTGGGGGCGCACTGCCCGGTGTAGAGATAGTGGTGCGCGCACACGACCGCCAGTTCGCCCCCCTCGACAACGCCCATGTGGCTCTTACCCTACAGACCCCTGACCGCCGCCAGGTCGAGCTGTCGGCGGAAGCAGGCGATTCGACAGGCGAATACGTCGCGACGTTCGCCCCCCGCGCGCCCGGCGCGTATCGTGCCCAGGTCGCCGTGACCGCGGCCGATGGCAGCGAGGTCGGCCGGCGCGAAGTAGGATGGGCCGTCGAACCCGATACCGACGAATTCCGCTCGCTGGCACCCAATCAGCCGCTACTCGAGCGCCTCGCCCGCGAAACGGGCGGCGAAGTGCTGGCCGCCGACCAGTTGGAAGAATTCGTCGCGAGCTTGCCCAACCGCAAAGTGCCGATCATCGAAACGTGGACTTACCCTCTGTGGCACACCTGGACGATGTTCACTCTCGCCCTGGCCTCTCTGGCCGGTGAATGGGGCCTGCGCCGGTGGAAAGGCCTGCCATGAAAACCCGCCTCTTCGCCGGCTGCTTGTGGCTCGCGGCCGTCGCCTGCACCTGCGCCGCAGAACCAGCGGCGGAAATGCTGGTTGTGGTGGGCGCCGGCGGCACTGACGATTACCAACGGCAGTTCAACGAATGGGCCGGTCGCTGGCGGGCCGCCGCCATGCGCGCGGGCGTCGCCTGCGAGACCATCGGCCTGGGCCCCACGGGCGAAAGCTCCGACCTCGAATTGCTCACGCGCCGCCTGAAGCCACTTTCTACAGAATCACCCCACCCGTTCTGGCTGATTCTGATCGGGCACGGCACGTTCGACGGCAAACACGCGCGGTTCAACCTCCGCGGGCCCGATTTCACCGCAGCCGACCTCGCCGCCTCGCTGAAAACCTCGGCCCGGCCGCTGGCGATTGTCAATTGCGCCTCAGCCAGCGGCCCGTTCTTATCGGAACTGTCGGGCCCCCACCGCATCGTGCTGACGGCGACCAAGAGCGGCTATGAATACAACTTCGCGCACTTCGGCGACTATCTGTCGAGTGCCATCGACGATCCGCAGGCCGATCTCGACAAAGACGAGCAGACGTCGCTGCTCGAAGCGTTTCTGCTGGCCTCGGCACGGGTCCGTGAGCTTTACGCGGGGGATGGCCGGCTGGCGACCGAACATGCCCTGCTCGACGACAATGGCGACCGCCAGGGGACTCCTGCCGACTGGTTTCAAGGTGTGCGCGTCGTCAAGACGGCCCAGGGCGGGGCGAGCCCCGACGGCCAGCGCGCCGGCCGGCTCTGCCTCGTCTCGGGCGACCCCGAAGAGCGCCTTTTGCCCGCGGCCCGAGCCCGCCGCGATTCAATCGAGGCTGAATTGTCTGCACTGCGGCAGCGCAAACGCGATCTGCCGGAAACCGAATACCTCGATATTCTCGAGCCCCTGCTGGTGGAGCTGGCTCGAATTTACCAAGGGACGGAGTAAAACGGTTTTGCCCCCTGAACCGGCGCACGGTCCCCACGGGACGTTGCGAGTTAGTGGGTCTTTCGCACACCGTCGAGCCGGAGTTTGAGTTCTTTGCGGCGAAGATCAGAGGCGACGAAGATTGCGTCGGAGAATCTACGGTAGGCCAGAATGTCATTGTAGATCGTCTCGTGGCGGTGAGTGTTCTGGCCCAGCCCCGCGAGGTATTGCAGCCGCAGGTTCCTGTCGCGATTCAATTGGGCATCCTTGAGCCACGGTGCGAGATCGGTTGCCTGACCGCCATAGCGGGCCAAGAGGTCGACGGCCGACTGAAATCCGACGGTTGCCAGCGACGTGGCGACACGGCGATGATCGTCGCGCTGCAGGCGGGCGATCGTCTGATCGACGTCCACTCGCAGGGGCTCTCGTTGCGCCAGCACGACGAGATCGTAGGTGTTGCCGTCGGCTGTGTCGTTCCCCCAGATGCTGGCTGCGGGAAACACGCTGAACAGCGTCGCCAATTCGCTCTTGATCGCGTCGGCGCTGGTCTCGTAGAGGGGCACCCACTGCGTGATGAACCCTCCTGGATTGAGCCGCTTTTTGCACAATTCAAAGTATTCGGTCGTATACAGCGTGGCCGAACCTTTGATCCAGGGGTGAATCGGGTCGGAAGTGATGATGTCGAAGCGTTCGTTCGTGGTCAGGATGAAGTGGCGGGCGTCGTCGTATTCGACCCGCACGCGGGGATCACGCATCACGTTGTAATTCTCGTCGTTGAAGTATGTCGCGACGAACCGAGGGACGAGCGGCTCGATTTCGCAGATGACGATCCGGTCGACGTCAGGATGCGTGGTAAACGACCCGGCCGTGACGCCCGCCCCGCAGCCAACCACCAACACGCTACGAGGCCGGGGATGCAATAGCGCCGGAATGTGCCCCAGCATCTTCTCCATTCGCATGTCGGGCGGCGCACTCGACGCTTCCACCTTGCCGCTGACGCTATAGCTGCGGTTGCCGTCGAGCAGCAGGTTCACGGCGACCGACGAAGTCAACCCCTCCCCTTGGAAGAGAACGACCCCTTTGTCGGCGTCGGTCAACAAGTTCCGTCCGCAGGCGATAAGCGCCGAAGGAATCGGCGGAACATTGCGAACTAGCAGAAGTGCGAGCCCTAGGGCGCCAACGACGGCAAAGACGCGCGCCAGCCGTGGAGCCGGTGGCCCGACCCCGGCGGGTGAATCGCTCGTCTGCCGCCAGGCGGCAGGCAGCAGCACGACCAGGCCCGAGACGGTTGTGAGCAGCATCATCAGTTGCTGCGATTTCTGTGTTCCCACAAGGTCGATCAGCAGCGTGCTGAACACGACCGCGCCGATGATCGCGCCCAACGTGTTGGCGGCATAAACCCGGCCGACAACGCGCCCGATTTCGTGGCCGGGCGACGCCAGCGCCTTTAGCGCCAGCGGAAAGCTCGCCCCCCACAGGCAGGCGGCCGGCAGAACGGCCCACAGGCAGCGGATAAGATCGAGCTGGAACATGAGCCACGGACTGCGCGCGAGCCCGGGTTGGATGGGCCAGTAGGGAAGCGAGCCGGCGAGTTGCCAGGCCGCCCAGCCGATGGCCGCGACCAAGAGCAATTGACAAATTCCCAGCGCGGTTGCCGGCGAGACGCCCCAGTGTCGCAGCCTCGCGCCGAAACCGCTTCCGATGCCCAGGCCAACCAGGAACACGGCCAAGATGATCGAAAACGTATAGACGGTTCCGCCAAGCATTAGCGAGAGGAGGCGCGTCCAGATCACTTCGGCCCCCAATGCGCACAGCCCCGACAGAGCAATCGCCATAAAGACTCGCCCTGCACACGGCGAGGCGACAGAGCCGGTTTCCTGTCGTGCGTCGGCTGCCGGGGCGAAATAGGGTGTCCGGGCGGCGAGCAACAAGGCAATCAATGCCACGGCCAGATTCATCGCCGCGGCAACGTACGTAGCAATCGCCACGTCGTAGACGCGAAGCAGGTAGAAGCCGGCCAGCAGGCAACCGGAAACCGCCCCAGTCAGATTTCCGGCGTAGAACAGGCCCAGCCACGAGACCCCCTGCGGAGTGGCGTTGACCGATCGAGCGATCACCGGGAGGGTTGCGCCCATGAGCAGCGTCGGGGGAACGAGGCAAACGGCAGCGACAACGGCCCGCAGCGCGATTCCCGGCAGCCCGTATCCGACGTAACTCGAATACAAGGTTCCCACGAGCGGCATGCCGAACAGAACGATCAGGCCGCAAAGTCCGATGCCCAGTTCGAGCCAGGCGTAGGCTCGGAGCGGGTGAGTACGGTCGGAAACCCAGCGCGGGACGAGCAGGCTACCCAGGCACATGCCCCCCATGAACGTTCCCAACAGGGCCGCCAGCGACACGGCCGACGACCCGATCACGAATTGCAGCAGTTGAAACCAGACGATTTCGTAGATCAATGCCGCACAGCCGCTGCCTATGAACAGGGCCGTCAGCGTGCACAACGAGCGCTGCGACAGGTTTAAGAAAATCGGCGAATCAGCGGCAGTCGATGCCATATGTCATTTCTCGAGCAGTTTCCGGGCTTGGGCGGCAGCATCCGTATCGGGAAACTGCTCGATGATTTCGTGCAGGCGCCTGAACGCGGCCTCTTTCCTCCCGGCGGCCAGTAGATTGAGAGCCAGTTTCAGCGCGGCCTGCGCCTTTGCTTCGGGCGGCTTCGCCGCCTCAAGCGCCTGCCACACGGCGCTTTTTTCTGCGGCCTCCTGGGCTTTTTTCGCGGCGGCCTCGGCCTGGCGCTTCTGCAGCGTGACTTGCCGCGCCTCGCGGATCAGATCAGGATGAGAACGCAGGTGATAAATCGCGAAGCCTTCGAGGGCCGCGATAATCGGAAAGAAGCTGTCGTCACTGCGACCCAGCACGATGCGCCACTGCGAGGGGACGGCGATTCCGTGGTCGTTCTTGGAGTGCACCACGCCGTCGACCAGCCAATGCTCGATTTTTCCGTCGGTGACGGCGTTCAGAACGTCGAGCCGTTCGAATCGAATCGCGATCGGCGGAAACGCCGACGACTCTCGTCGCTTCAGGCTCGGAGTCACCAGCTCAATCGCGAACTCGCGGGCGGCTTCCGCGACACCCGCGTCTCGATCTGCCTGCTCGGTCGGCGCGGGGCGGCGCAGTCGCAGCTCAGCCCCTGCATCCCCCGCGCCTGTGATGGTGCGGTAGGCGTGAGGGGGAATATCAATCGCCCGGCCACGCCTCGGCACCAGCAGACCGAGGGCGACCGCCACGAGCGCCAGCGCGCCGACCTCAGCCGCCAGGATCAGGCCGCGACGCACTCCCCGGCCGAACGGCTCAGCCACCCCATCGGCGGCAACGGGTCGGCTGACGCCACCCGGGAACGTTTCCTTCATGCCGACAGCCTCCGTGCGTCTTCTGCGTTATGAGGCAGCTTAACTCAGTTCAACAAGGTCTGCTACCGACGTTAGCAGACTGCGGAGATCTGAGCCTGTCGCGCAATAACGTGCGATGTCAGCAGGTGAAACAAAAAGGAAACGCCATCATGCCGGCGACCGGCGGTGCTGGCGGCGGAAGGCGCCCGGGCGGATGCCCGTCCCGCGACGAAACGCGTCGCTGAAATACCGTTCGCTGCCGAAGCCCGAGCGCTCGGCCACCAGCTTAATGGGCAGGTCCGACTCGACCAGCAACTCTTTGGCCCGATTGATCTGCACGCGCAGGAGTTCGGCCTTGGGCGACCGCCCCAGCATTCGCTTGAACCTGCGGTCGAGCACGCATTGCGAGATCGCCACGTGTCGCACGACATCGTCGACGTTGACGCCGGCCGAGGCGTGATGTCGAATGAATTGCAGGGCCGCCACGACTTCCGCATCGGCAATGGCCAGGATGTCGGTCGAGGCGCGGGGGACCAGTTTGTAGGGCGAGATGAATATCGATCGACGCGGCGGACTGTCTCCCCGCATCATCCGCTCGAGCAAACCGGCGGCCTCGTACCCGATGCGCGGGGCATCGAGGTCGATGCTGCTCAACGGGGGCAGGCACATGTCGCACAGCAGGGTGTCGTTGCCGGTACCGATCACGGCCACTTCTTCAGGAACGCGCAAGCCGGCATAGCGGCAGGCGGCCAGCACCTGAAAGGCGCGCTCGTCGAAACAGGCCAGCACCCCCACCGGCTTGGGCAATTCGCTCAGCCACGAGGCCATCTGCCGCTGTTCGCGTTCCCAGTCGGCCATTTTGAGGCCCGACCGTTTCCGTACGGGGAATACGGCACAAGCGCAGCCGGCGGCTTCGACCAAACCGCGAAATCTCTCGCCTCGATCGTGAATGTGGAGGCTGAAATGACGCGACAGGCCGCAGTAGGCGAATTGCCGCAGCCCCTTTTCCCAGAGATGGTCGAAGGCCATCCGGGCGATTGACACGTTGTCGGCGCCCACCATGGGAAAGCTGCTGATGGTGGTGTGATGCAGATGGACAACCGGCACCCCTTTGCTTTCCATGGCCTGGGCCATGGATCGGTTGGGCACGCGCGACAGAATTCCATCCCCCTTCCAGCCCTCCAGCCACGCCGGCGGCGCTTCCAGACCACGGGGCTCGAAGTAGATGTACCAGTCGCCGTGCTGACGGCTGTAACGGTTGACCCCCTCGATCAGACCTCGACCGAAGGCCCGGGAGGTTTCAATGAGCACCGCAACGTGTCGGGCCTTCCGCCGGCGGGGCATGGTGGCAGGTCTCGGCGCGATCAAAAATCTGACAAAAAATACCGAAAGTATGATAGCCCGAATTTCGGGCGCAGGGTAGGGTAATCGACGTCAGATTCACTCTTCTCCGCGACCGCGTCCTTTTAGCCGTTTCGTTAAATCCTTCTGCACATCGGAGGATGGGGGCCATGGCGCCCCGAATTGTCTCTCGCGAAAAGTTCGTTGTGTGTTGCGTAATGCAGGCCTTGATACTTTTCCTCACTCACGATTGGAGACTCTCATGAATCGTAGGCTTCGTTCGCGTGCTCTACGCTCTCGCGGATTCACGCTCATCGAGCTTCTGGTGGTGATCGCCATCATCGCCGTGTTGATTGCGCTCTTGTTGCCGGCCGTGCAGCAGGCGCGCGAGGCGGCGCGCCGCACGCAGTGCAAGAACAACCTCAAGCAGATCGGCTTGGCGATGCACAACTATCTTGAGACGTTCAGCATCCTGCCCCCCGGAATGATTGCCCAGGGAATGACAACTGCCGCTACCGCCGCAGCAATTGGTCAGCAGAGCATCCTCAATCATACAGCCTGGACGATGATTCTCCCATATCTCGATCAGGGGAACCTCTATAACCTCTTCGACTTCCGCACCGCGTCGAATAATGCCAAAAATCCTTCGCACACGATACCGGTTGCGGGAAACTACGTGAACAATCTGCCGCCCTCTCAGCAGATTCTCCCAGTCCTGCTTTGCCCCACTGACCCAAATGTTGTCTTGGTCACGTTTGATGACCCCACCACCTGGGCCCCGTGGTTCTGGACGCATAAGGCGGCTCCGACGAGCTACATGGTTTGTTCCGGCGCTCAGGTTGAATGGATTGCGACTTATGGCGAATTCACCGGCACTGTGACTCTTCCGAATGGGAAGGTTGTTCTCGGTGTCGGCGCGTTTGGCAACAATGGGTCTGCGAGGATCAGGGACTTCAGCGATGGCACGACGAATGCGCTGCTGGTTGGTGAATCCCGACTACAGAAGATGTGGCCGCCTCTTCACATGCCGGTCTGGGGCCAAGGCAGGCAGGCGAGCACCTACGGCAGGATGAATCCTGATTCCGATCCACTTTCGTTTAATAATTGCATCCAAAAAATTAACAACACGTTTGCAGACTGCGGCGGTGGACCGAAAGACGCTTGGCCGAATGCCTTTGGTAGTGAGCACGTCGGAGGGTGTCAGTTCCTGCTTGGCGATGGTTCGGCCCGTTTCGTGAGCGAGAGCATGGATTACAACACGTTGTGCCTGCTCGCCTACATCAAGGATGGCAATGTCATTGCGGACTACTAACGGCCTCCGGCGGGTATGAGCTGCCCGCTTGAATAGCTCCTCGCTGGCGCCGAAACGCTGCGTTGCACGGGAATCATCGGTTCTGCGGATGATTCAGGGCTGGCGCGTTTCGGTTTAGACGAGGAGCTATTTGGCCAATTTTTCACTCCTTCACTTTGCCGCATCAGAGAAACCACTCATGGGCTCTCGAAATTGGATATTGATATTGATGTTGTCGCTTCTCGTGTCGGCTTTCGCGGTCGGTTGCGGTGAGTCGTGGAGTACCACCCCGTTTACCACCGAAAATACTCCTGAGAAAGTGATTACGCAGAAGGATCTGGAGAGAATGCAGGAAAAGTATGGTGCTGGCCCAATAATGAAAGAAATGGGACCCGACGGGCTTCCCGTCGGTCCAGCCCCGGACACCCAGGATGGGTTTTGAACCTTCCTCAAGGCTCCATTAAGGATAGCGCTCGTGATTTCGCGAAATTGGATACTGATGTTGTCACTTCTCGTGCCCGCCGTCGCGGTCGGTTGCGGTCAGTCGGGGTTTACCACCGAGAATACTCCGGAGAAAAAGATCACGCAGGGAGACCTGGACAAAATGGCGCGAGAGTTTGATCCCATGCACATGAAAGAGAAGGGACTCGCACAACCTGTGCCAGGATCGACGAAGCCTGGCAGAACTGGCAAAACGAGCAAAACGACTCGGTAGCGGCTTGTCGACGCTGTCTCCTGTTCCCTCTGAGATAGGAAGCGGGGGGCGCTCTGGCTGCCGGAACGTCGCCGGCCTTGTGAAATCGCTTTGCGAGGCCCAAATCGGCTTGCAACGAAAGGCCGTATCGTTGTCAGCGGGCCACTGGGCCTGTCGAGAGCCGAACCGATGGCTCACATGAACGACTATGAAACATCTGATCACCGCGCTGGCGGTACTTGCCGTCTGCGCTGCCGAATTCGCCGTCGCGGCGGTGCCGGAACCATTCGAGTCCGATCGGCTCGAGAAGGAAGTCGTCGTTCGAGCGTGCGACGATCCGATGCAGCTTGAAGTGCTGCCCGACGGACGTGTGCTGTTCATCGAACGCTACGGACGCGTAAAGCAGTTCGACCCGAAGTCGCACAAGACCGAAATTCTCGGCGAGGTGCCGATCGCGCTGCATTACGAGACCGGTCTTCTGGGCTTCGCCCTCGACCGGTCGTTTGCCGAGACCGGCTGGCTGTACCTGTTTTTCTGCCCGAAGGATAACCGCGATACGCTGCGCCTGTCGCGGTTCACTCTCCGCGATGGGCACCTTGATCTGGCGTCGGAAATCAAGCTCCTCGATTACCACATCGAGTATGAGCACGATATTCACATGGGGGGCGGGCTTTACATGGACCGGAAGGGCAACCTGCACCTGGGGACCGGCGATAACTCCCCCCCGGTTGGCGAGATCCCCGTTGACCAGCGACCGGGACGAGAAATGGTCGATTCGTTCCGCTCCAGCGCCAATTCCAACGATCTGCGCGGCAAGGTGCTGCGCATTCATCCGGAACCGTACGGCACCTATTCGATCCCCCCGGGAAATCTGTTTCCCGAGGGGCGCAGCGGTCGGCCGGAAATCTACGCGATGGGAACCCGGAACGCATTCCGATTGACGGTCGACGAAGAAACCGGCTGGGTCTACTGGGGCGACGTCGGTCCCAACGTCGCCCCGAATCTGGGGATCGGCCCCAACGGGTACGACGAAATCAACGTGGCTCGTAAGGCCGGCAACTTCGGCTGGCCCCAGTTCATCGGCCCCAACGAGGCGTACCGCAACTATGACTTCGCGACGAAGAAGGTCGGCGAGTTGTTCGACGTCCGCCGGCCCCGCAATCTGTCGCGCAACAATACCGGGGCCAAAGAGCTGCCGCCGCCCATGCCTGCGCTCATCTGGTATCCCTCCGGCCCTTCCGACAGGTTCCCGGCGCTGGGCAGCGGGGGCCGCAGCGCGATGGTCGGGCCGGTCTACCATTTCGACGACGCCAACCCTTCTCGTTTGAAGCTGCCGCGCGAGTTCGACCGCAACCTGTTCCTCTACGACTGGACGCGAAACTGGGTCTTCACGGCGACTTTCGATTCCGAGGGAAACTTGGCCGAATTGCGGCCCTTCATGCCCGATGCGATCTTCCGTAAACCGATCGACATGAAGTTTGCAAACGATGGAACGCTTTACGTCATCGAATATGGCGACAGGTGGGCGCACAACTCCGATTCTCAAATCGTGCGCATCGTCTACGCCAGAGGAAACCGCGCGCCGCTCGCCGCATTACAGGTGGAACCCTCGGCCGGCCGGCAGCCGCTGACTGTGCGGCTCGACGCCGCTGCCTCGCGAGACCGCGATAAGGGCCAGACGCTGTCATTTGCGTGGTCGCTGAACGGCAAGCCCATGCCACAGTGGTCGGGCGCAACCCCACAAGCCACGTTTGATGCGCCGGGCCGGTACGAGATTGGGCTGACCGTGTCTGACTCGGCCGGCGCCGTTTCAAAGACGGCCACAACGGTCTACGTGGGCAACGCGCGGCCTGCCGTGCGAGTGACGCAACCACCGCACGGCTCGTTCTTCAACCCCGGCGAGATGATCCGCTATTCGATTACCGCCCAAGACGTCGAGGATGGATCGACCGCGGACGGAAAGATTGCGTCTGACCGGCTGCTCTTGAGTCACCGCATACTCCAGCGGCGCTTCTCGATGGAAACCGACGCCGCCGGACGCCCGCTCGAAAGCGAAGAACTCGACCCGGGTCTGGCATTAATGCGAAAGACGACCTGCTTTTCCTGCCACACGACGCAGAAGGTTTCGGGGGGCCCTCCGTACAGCGACGTGGGCCGCAAGTATGCGCAGGATGCCGATGCGCGTGAGCGGCTGGCGGCGAAGATCATCAACGGCGGGGCGGGCGTCTGGGGCGCCCACGCGATGCCGCCACACCCCCAGCACACGCTGGAACAGACGCGCCTCATGGTCGACTGGGTTCTGTCGCTGGCCCACGACGACGAGGCCGCGCCGGTCGCCGGCCGCCGGGGGTTCTTCCGCGCTCACCCCTCCCGTAACCGCTTCGGCTTCAACCCCGGGGTGCTGGTCCTGAATGCCGAGTACACCGACAACGGCGCGGGGCCGGCGCCTCCGCTGAGGGGCGAGGATGTCTGCGTGCTGCACGCCCGCCGCAAGCTCGCGGCATCGTTTGATCGGCGGGCCGGGGCAGAGGTGATTGACGTGTTTGAGCGGCAGCACGCGCTGGTCGTGCGGTTCGCTCCCGGCGACTGGATCGCATTTCAGGAAGTCAATCTGGCAGGGATCAACCGCGTCAAATGGAACGCCGGCGGCCTGGGGGGCGGCTCGCTCTCGCTGCACGTCGACGCCCCCGACGGCCCCGAGATCGCGCGGATTGACGTCGCCGGAAAAGTCGACGAGCTGGGCGAGCTATTCGAAGAACAGACGACCCCCATTCGCGACCCCGGCGGTTTGCACGACCTGTATGTTGTCGCCGAGGCGAGGCGCGACGCATCGAAGCGCGGGACACGGTCCGACCAGAAACCGCTCAGCCTGGGCTGGCTGGAATTTCTTGATTCGCCGGAGACAGTGGCGAACAAAGCGGCCGACGAGGCCCGCAGACGGCGGGTTCTGCTCATCCCGACCAAGTACGATCATGCGAATGCGACGCACATGTACGTCGACGTGTGCCGGTTGCTGGCGGCCTGCCTGAACGAGACAGACGGTATCGAAGCGACCGTCTCGCCCGAGCTCGATTGGCCCGCGAACCCTGAGCTGTTACGCGACGTGAATGCGATCGTTTTTTACTCGCGGCCGGCAGGTGACATTCTGCTGGCGCCAACCCGCAGGCAACAAGCCGAGGAACTTCTCAAGCGCGGCGTCGGTTTCACGGCCATCCACTGGGCGACCGGCGCCGATTTGAACGTGGGCGCGGAATACGAAGAAATCCTGGGAGGCTGGTTCAACTTCGCACACAGCGGCCTGAACGTGAGCACCCGTCCGCTCATTCAGGCCCTGCCCGGCCATCCGATCTGCCGCGGTTGGAAGTCCTGGGACTTGCGCGATGAGTTCTACCTCAACCTGAAGTTCAGCCCGCGGGCGCTACCGGTGCTGACGGTGAACTTCGATGGGAAAGACCAAACGGTCGGTTGGGTGCTGGAGCGAAAAGGCGGGGGGCGCAGCTTCGGCTGCACGCTGGGTCATTTCCACGACAACTATTACATCCCCGAGTTCCGCAAGCTGCTGATCAACGGCATTCTGTGGACGGCCGGGGTCGACTTGCCCGAGGACGGCGCTCCGATTGAGATCGACCGCCGGCTGCTCGAACTCCCGCCGCCGCAGCGCTCGTTCGTGAAAGAATGGAAGCTGCCGGATCTGTTGCCGCTGCTCGAACAGCCGCAGCGCGGCCGGTCGTTCGCCGCCGGCGAAAGCCTGTTTCGCGCTCTTTCGTGCGCCGGCTGCCATCGAATGCAGGGCAAGGGGGGTCAACTCGGGCCGGAACTGACCGACGCCCGTTCGCGGCTCTCGAAATTCGGTGACCCGCGTGCCGAACTGTTGCGCGAAATGGCCGAACCTTCGCACCGGATCGACGAAAAATTCCGGTCTCAGGTACTGCAGCTTGCCGACGGGCGCCCGCTGGCGGGCATTGTCGTCGGCGCCGACGACCATTCATTGCGGATCGCCGCCGACCCGGCCAGGCCTGACGACATTCGCGAGGTTCCGTTAAGCGAGATTGAAGAGCGGCGCGAGTCCCCCGTGTCGCTGATGCCGGCAGGGCTGCTCAACACGTTGAAAGCCGAAGAAATCCTCGATCTGCTCGCGTACGTCGAATCGGGCGGCGACGCACAGTACGCAGCCTTTAGACCCGTCGCTCCCCAAAAGTCTGAATAGGGCCTACCAACTCAAGCCAACCAGCCGCGCGAATTGATCAAAGCAGAGGCCGTGACGCATCCGTTCTGATTGACGCCTTCACGATTGAACATGAACGACGCTTTTCTGGGAATTGAAATCGGCGCAACCAAGTTGCAGGTTGCGGCCGGCGTCTCACCCGCGCAAATCATTCGCCGCGAACGGCTGGAGGTCGACCGCGAACGGGGCGCCGCGGGAATTCAGTCGCAGGTGGAGGGCGTGCTCGCGAAATGGGCCGACCTGCGCTGGCGCGGGGTGGGGGTCGGCTTCGGCGGGCCTGTCGACTGGCGCACGGGCCGCGTATGCCGCTCGATGCAGGTGTCGGGCTGGGACGGCATGGACCTTACCGGGTGGCTGAAAGATTTGACCGACGCGCCGGTCGCGGTTGATAACGATGCGAACGTGGCCGCCCTCGCTGAGGCCCTGTTCGGCGCCGGATGGGACCAGACTCCGGTGTTCTACACGAATTCGGGGAGCGGCGTGGGGGGCGGGTTAGTGCTGAATGGCGCGATCTACCATGGGGTGCCCCCCGGCGAGGTGGAATTCGGACACCTGCTCTTGCACCCGGGAGGACCGACCGTCGAGTCACACTGCTCGGGATGGGCCGTGGGTCGTAAAATTCGCGCGCGCTGCGCAGAAGTTCCCCATAGTCCGCTGACTCGACTTGTCAGCGAAACTCGAGGCGGCGACGAGGCGCGGCATCTGCGCGAGGCGCTGGAGACCGGCGACGCGCTGGCGCGCGCCATCGTCAACGAAACGGCCGCCGACCTGGCATTCGCGCTGTCGCACGTCGTGCATTTGTTTCATCCGGCAATCATCGTGCTCGGCGGCGGCCTGTCGCTGATCGGCGAAGAATGGCGCCTCGCCGTGGAGGCCGCACTCCCTGCGCATCTCACGCCGGCCTTTCAACCGCCGCCGGTTCAACTCGCGGCCCTGGGCGAAGACGTCGTTCCCCTGGGCGCGCTGGCCTTGGCCATTCAGATGAACTGGCCTTCAAGCCTCGCAGCCGCTCGTTATTCGGCATGAGACGTACATCGAAACGCTACTCATGACCCGTTGCACCTCGCCGCCGTGCGGTCTTTCGCTCCATACTTGCGCCGGTCTGTCGCGCCGGTCGTTTCTGCAAATCGGCAGCCTCGGGCTGGGAGGGTTGACGCTCCCCGCGCTCTTGCGGGCCGAAGAACGCGCGGGCTCGCAGTCGCAAAAATCGGTGATCATGGTGTATCTCTGCGGTGGGCCGGCCCATCAGGACTTATTCGACCTCAAGCCGAACGCTCCGAAGGAGGTGCGCGGCGATTTCCATCCGATCGAAACGAACGTTCATGGAATGCAGATTTGCGAGCTGCTGCCCGAGCTGGCCGCCGTGGCCGACAAGTACGCGCTGCTGCGTTCGATTATTGGGATGCGTGACGAGCACACCAGCTATCAGACGACCACGGGCTACCCGATGGAAGAGGTGCAGCGAAACGGTCAACCGCACGTGGGCTCAGTCGTGTCGCTTGTTCAGGGAAACGCCAGCCCCATCGTCCCCCCCTTCGTCGACCTGTTCCCGACGATGCAGCACCGGGAGTACAACAGTCCGGGGCCGGGCTACCTGGGCCCCCGCGCCGCCGGGGTGAAGGCCGACGGTGAAGACCTCGCCAGCATGAAGCTGCGATTCGTCTCGCCAGCCCAATTGAGCGACCGGCGCAGGCTGCTCGCGGCCCTCGATCAATTCCGGCGCGCGGCCGACGGCGACCGCGGGCGCGCGGTCGATTCGGCCTATGCCCGCGCCTTCGACGTGCTGACGTCGCGGAGGCTCGTCGACGCGCTCGACGTCGAACAAGAAGACCCCGCAGTCCGCGCCCGGTATGGCAAGAGCTCGCCCCAGCCTCTGGTCGACGCGGCCCCTCTCTGGAACGACCCGCTGCTGATCGCGCGGCGCCTCGTCGAAGCAGGCGTGCGCTGCGTTACGGTCGCTTACGGGTTCTGGGATTGGCACAAGAAAGGCTTCGCACGCCTGCGCGGGAACCTGCCGGTCTTCGACCAGGGGATCTCCGCCCTGATTCGCGACCTCTCAGAGCGCGGTCTCGACAAAGACGTGACGGTGGTCATCTGGGGCGAATTCGGGCGCACCCCCAAGGTCAATCAGGATGCCGGACGCGACCACTGGCCGCGCGTCAACAGCGCGCTGCTCGCCGGCGGCGGACTGCGAACAGGGCAGGTCGTCGGCTCGACCGACGCGCTCGCCGCTGCGGTAAAAGAACGGCCGATCCCCTTTCAAGACGTCCTGGCCACGCTATACCATTGCCTGGGAATTGATCCGCACGAATTCGTCCGCGACGTCTCCGGCCGTCCTGTGCCGATCCTGCCCGGAACCGCGCAGGTCATTCGCGAATTGCTGTAACCCGGTCGCAAGGCGCTGGCCAACCAGATCGGCTGACGGCTGGCGCCCGGCCGCGACCCTGCAATACAGCGGGCGCCCTAACCGCCCGCGCCGCCATCGGCCAGTTCGGGCTCGGCACTCTCTTCAGGCCAACCGAGCGCCCGCAACAGACGGAATTGCGCCTCGTTGTACGAGATGACCACCCGCAGGTACTCACGCCGCGCCTGGGCCAGCGCCTGAATCGACTGTAACACCTCGATCGGCAACCCCTGCACGTGGCGAATGCGCTCGAGGTTCCGCTCGTAAGAGCTTTGGGCCGTGCGAACCCCGTCTTCAGCCACGGCGAATTGCCGGCGCCGCGCCACAACCTGCACGTGCGCCTCGACCACTTCACTCGCGACGCGATCGAGCGCCGCCACTTCGTTCCACTGGGCCTGCTGAACTCGCGAGCGAGCCTCGTGCCGCGCAGCCCGTTCACCGAAGCCCAGGTTCCGCACGTTCCAGAGTGCGCCCACGACTGAGTCGAACGACGCGCTGAAATCAGAAACGTTGCGACCCTCCGCCCCGCCAAAGCCGCCGTACCCGATCCCCAGAAGCACACTGGGAATCAACGGTGCGTACTGTTCGCGCCTGAGCCGTTCGACGGCCTCGCCAATCAGGTGCCGGCTCTCGGCCACCTCGGGGCGACACACCAATCCCCGCGCGACGAGTTCGGCCGCCGGCGTCTCGGCGGCAACGAGCTCAATCGGAACGACAATCGGCTCGCGCGGCACAAAGCCCAGCAACGGGTCGAGGCTCAGCCGACGCGCGAGCCGGGCCGCAGATACCCGAATTGCCTCTTCGCCCCGCTCGACGTCATTCGCGCGCACGGCGAGCTCGGCCAGGGCCCGGTCGTAGTCGGCGTTCGTTCCCTGACCGGTCTGCGCGAAGTCTCCGGTCAGATCGGCCAACCGCTGTGTGTGGTCACGGGCTTCGCGGGCGATCGCCAGGTCCTGCTCGGCCCGCAGCAGCTCGAGATAATTAAGCGCCGCGTCGAGCAGGGTATCGTTCGTGACGGCCGAGGCCGCCGACTCGCGCGAGGCCGCTGTGCGCTGGGCGATTCGCGGCTGAAATATGGCGTCGACGATTTCGAAATTCGCGTACAGGCCTGGTATCGCGGGCGTCGCCGCACCAGGCAACACGCCGCCAAACCCGGTAAACAGTGCCGTGCGGCTGGTGTTGATCATGTTTCCGTCGATCTGCTGCGCCGGGCCTTCGTGTTTGTCATAGGTGATGCCGGCGCGAATCGACGGCAGCCACAGCACCTGCGCCCGCTCCAGTTGTGCGAACGCCTCTTGAATGCGCTCTCGCGCGTACAGAACCTGCGGGTTCTGCCCGTTGACGAGCATCAAGACCGTCGGCAGGTCGATGGTGTGGGGGCGCGGCGCGTAGGGCGACAGGCTATCGGCGGGCAACGGCTGCGGCGATGCGTCTGCCGGCCGATCAGCGGGCGGCGTGATGGCGACATCCGATGCGGCGGCCTCGACGCCAGCCGGGGGCGCGGTTGAAGACTGACTGGGCGTCGAACCCTCAGCCGGCGGACCTGCGCCCGACGCTGCCCCTTCGCGCTCGAACCCGGCCTGAATCACGCCGGTCTTCGCCACGCTCGCCGATTGGGCGATCATCTCCGGCCGTGCCGCGCGTTCTGCCGCGCGACGCGCCGCAGGGCGCTCGGCCCCGTTCCACCGGGCGACCGGTCGTGGAGCAGTTGCTGCGCAGCCGGCCAGGGCGACTGCCACGACGGCCGCGCCGACGAGCGGCAACCGAATTGATGTTCGTTCACGCACCTCAGCCTCCACGATCGGATAGCCGGCGCGCAACCGCGCTCGCGCGATCAGCAATATCCACGACCACCAGTCAATGCATCGGCGAGACCGCCGGGCCGGATTTAACACCTTTGCGGATCAGGCAGAGTTTGCCGGCTCTTATTCGGCAGGGACCCGAACAGCAGACCCAGCAAATAGCTCGCAATCAGCCCATTTTGACGTACAGGGGCCAAGAGCCCTGCGGGCTCATTTGGCCGCTCCGACGACTTCGACTTCTTGTCCTTCCCGGAAGGCCGCCGGGTTAACGCCGATCACCAGCTCGTTCCCCTCCAGCCCGGAGACGATTTCGACGTCGTCTCCCGCGCGGATCCCGATGGTGACCACCCGCTTCTGAACGTGCCCAGCGGCATCGACGACAAAGCAGTTCGTCTGGCCGTCGGCCGACCACAAAGCGGTGCGCGGCAGGGCCAGCGCGTCGGGGCGCTCGGCCAGCTTCAGGTCGGCATAGGCGTACATCCCTGGTCGCAGTTTTCCTTCAGGATTGTTGACGTCGATCTCGACCCGCAGCGTGCGGGTGCCGCTGTCGAGCTTCCACGACGTGCGGGTCACCGCTCCTCGAAATGTTTCGCTGGACAGGGCAGGAATTCGAATCTTGCTCTCGCTTTCGGGTTGCGCGTAAACGGCATCGACTTCGGGCACATCGACGAAAATGCGCACGACGTCGGTGCGGACGACGACCAGAAGCGGCTTACCCCCCACTGTGCCCGACTGGATAAGATGCCCCGTGTGCACGTTGCGGGTCGAGATCACGCCGTCGAACGGGGCCCGCACCTTCGCATAGGCCACCAGCACGCCAATGCGGTGTTCCTCGGCCTCAGCGACGCGCACGCTAGCCTTCGCGGCGTCGTAATCGGCCTGCGACTTGTCGAGCAGCGCCACGCTCTCACTGACGGCGGCGCGTGCCGATGCGATCTTCGCCGCGACCTCTTTGCGCGTGGCATTGGCCGCCCGCAAATGATTCTCCTTTTCGTCGACCAGTTGCCGCGTGACCGACCCGCGATCGGCCAGGGCCGAAAGCCGCTCAAACTCAGATTTGCAGCGGTCGTAATCGGCCTGCGCGCGATCGACGGCCGATCGTGCTTCGTCCAGCCGCGATTGGGCCGACGCCTGCGCCGCCTCAGCCACGCGCACCGCCGCGGCCGCCTGTTTGACATGGGCCTGCGCCTGGCCCACCAAGGCCTGTTTCTGCCGCAGCTCATCATCCAGTTCAGGAACCGAGATTTCGGCAAGCACCTGCCCCGGCTGAACCAGGTTTCCCTGCGCGTCAAATTTCGGCCCGGTAACCGAATCGCCGATGTCGACGTGAATTCTGGCGAGGTAGCCGGCCACCTTCGAATACAGCGGAGTCTCTTCGTACGCTTCGATCTGCCCCGGCTGTTCGCTGCGGCGCGTCAGCGGTTTTCGAACCGGCCGAATGGGCGTCACCCGCACGAGCGCCGGGCCCCCGTCGGCATCGGCAGTTCCCCCAGCCCCCCCGGGGCCGCGGGCGCACGCGCTCAACAGCATCGGGCAGGCCAGACAACAATACACCCGCATCAGCGGCAGGTTGGCGAACATATCGCGACGCTCCCCCATCCCGTCTGCCAACAGCGGCGACAACCGCTGTGAAAACAAAATGCCGCCCTTCACCGACTCTCAACTCGCCCCCCCCAGGGCGAAGATCCAACTCACCTCGTACCGGCCTGACGCTCTAACGCGGCTGCCCGAAAGAACCGACTTTCGGGGTCTTCCGGGTCGAGCGAGATCGAGGTCGTGCCCGCCCGCCGCTGTAACAACGCAAAAACCGGCGGAAGCACCAGCAGCGTGGCGACGGTCCCCAGCGCGAGCCCCCCGACCACGGCCCGCCCCAAAGGCGCCGTCTGCTGCCCCGCCTCACCCAATGCCAGCGCCATGGGCAGCATCCCTGCCAGCATGGCGCAGCTTGTCATAAGTATCGGCCGCAACCGGCTGACTCCGCCGGCAACCGCCGCGCTCAGGGCGTCTGCCGAGGCGCGGCGCGACTCTTCGGCAAACGTGATCAACAGAATGGCGTTCGCCATCGCCACGCCGATCGCCATAATCGACCCGATGAACGACTGAATATTGAGCGTGGTTCGCGTGAAGAACAAGGTCAGCACCACGCCGGTGATGACGGCCGGCGCCGTGGCCACCGCGGCCCGCGACAGTTTCAACGACTGGAAATTCGCCGAGAGCATCAGAAAAATCACCAGCACCGCCAGGGCCAGCCCGACCCCCAGCCCCGAAAGCATCGACCGCAGGGGCGGAATTTGACCCCGCAGTTCGTACGAAACGCGAACCGGTTTGGCCCCCTCTTTTTCGAGGGCGTCTTTCTCGGCGTCATCCTGCGTCTGGACCTCGTTCAATATCCGCGTGACGTCGCGCGAAACGCTCCCCAGGTCGGTCCCCGCGATGTTGGCCGTCAGCGTGATCTCGCGCTTCATGTTGTACCGGTCGAACTGGCCGGGCATGGTTCCCCCCGCCACGTTGGCCACGTCGCGCAGCAAGACCTGGTTTTCTCCCTGCCGCCGCAGAGGAACCATTCCCAGATCGTCGAGCGACCGCATCGCAGGTTGCGGAATCTCGACCTGAACCTGATAGCCGATGCCCGATTTCGGGTCGGGCCAGTAGTTCGGCACGACAAACCGGCTTGACGAGGTGGCGGCGACGACCGAGCGCGTCACCTGCGACATGGTGACTCCGCTCAACCCCGCCTTCTCGCGGTCGACCCGCACGTCGACGGTCGGGTAATCGAGCGCCTGCGAAACCTGTACGTCGCGCAGCCCCGCAACGCCCGTCAGCTTCTGCTGCACCCGCTCGATGAACTTGCGGTTTTCACCCAGGCTCGCGCTGCGGGCCGAAATCTCAATCGGTGTCGGTGAACCAAAACTCATCACCTCGCTGACGATATCTGCCGGCTCGAATGAAAACCGCACGTCAGGCAGGCGCTGGGCCAGCACCTTGCGCAGCGTCTCTTTCATGGCTTCGGTGCTGACGCCGCTTTGCGGTTTCAGCGCGATCCGCAAGATCGCCTCCTCAGGCCCCCGCGACCATTGGTACACCCCGTTGATCGGAAAACTCGAGGGAATCATCCCCACGTATCCCAGGGTCAGGGCGACGTTTTGCCGGCCGACCTGTTCTTCGACCGTCTGCAGCACGTCGAGCGCGATCTGTTCGGTGCGGTCGATATGGGTGCCGTCGGGGGCCCGCAGCCGCAAGCGAAACTCGTCGGCGTCTCCCGCCGGAAAGATTTCAACCCCCAAACGGCTGCCGAGCAGCAGAATGACGGCGGCGCAACCCGCCAGATACACCGCGACCGCCAGCCCGCGGCGCCTCACCAGAACGCCGACGACGCGCTCGTAGAAGTCGCGCACCCGGCGGAAGACCGGCCCCCCATCGGCAACGCCGGCCGGCCCGGTGTGCTTCAAAAGCCACGTTGCCAGCACCGGCACGAACGTGCTCGACAGGACGTATGACGCGATCATCGAGAAGCCGACGGCGAGCGCCAGAGGAACGAACAGCCCGCGGGCTGCCCCCTGCATGAAGAACGAAGGGACGAAGACGGCCAGAATGCAGAGCATTGCCAGCAATCGCGGAATGGCGGTTTGCAGGTTGCCGGCGCGCACGGCACGCGCGATCGAATCAGATCGTTGCATCTGGGTATGGATGTTCTCAATTTCGACGGTCGCCTCGTCGACCAGAATGCCGACCGCGAGAGCCAGCCCCCCCAGCGTCATCAGGTTGATTGTTTGGCCGCACAGCCACAGCCCTACGATGGCCGCCATGATCGCCAGCGGAATATTGAGCACCACCACCAGGGCGCTGCGCCAGTCGCGAAGGAATACCAGCACCATCAACCCCGTCAGGCAGGCCCCGAGCATTCCCTCTGTCCGCAGGCTGGAGATCGCCCGCGTCACGTAGGGCGACTGGTCGAACTCGAACGTCACCCGAATGTCGTCGGGCAACTCGCGCTGCATCTTCGGCAACGCCCCCTTGATCTCGTCAATCACGCTCATTGTCGAGGCGTCGGCCCGCTTGGTCGCCAGGATGTACACCGCCCGCCGGCCATTGACGAGGGCGTAGCCGGCGGTGATGTCGGCTGCGTCTTCGATCGTGCCGATGTCGCGCAGATACACCGTCGGGCTGACGCCGGCGCGAATCGGAATGTTCCCCAGTTCGCGAATGTCTTTGACCATCGCATTGGAAGGCACGATCGGATAGTTGTCGCCCAAGTGAATGTTGCCCGAAGGGCTGACGGTGTTGCCCAGGGTCAGGGCGCTTACCACCTCGTCGGGCGACATGCCGTACGAGCGCAACCGGTCGGGGTCGCAACGAATCACGATGCTCCGCGCGCTCCCCCCGAACGGAGGCGGCGCCGAGACCCCCGGCAAAGCCGAAAACATCGGCCGGACCTTGAACAGCGCCTGATCCTGAATCTCGGCGATCGTGCGCGTCGGGCTCGAAAGCACCAGGTACCCGACCGGCACGCTGCCCGTGTCGAAACGCATCACGAACGGAGAAACCGTACCCGGCGGCATGAAGGCGCGAGAGCGGTTGACGTAGTTGATCGTTTCGGCCATGGCCTGCGCCATGTTCGTTCCCTCATGAAAGTACAGCTTCATGAGGGCCATCCCCTGCACATTGCGGCTTTCGACGTGATGGATGCCGTTGATGTACAGGAAGTGGTACTCGTAGTAGTTGGTCAGCAACCCCTCCATCTGGGCCGGGTCCATCCCCCCGTAGGGCTGGCAGACGTAGATCACCGGCAGGTTGAGCGCCGGAAAGATATCCACCGGCATGCGGGCGATCGGCAGTTCGATGCCGTATTGCGCCAGATACCTGTCGACCCGCCTGGGCCGCACCGCCACGAGACACGTCAGCGCGACGGCCACGATCGCCACCACCACCGTGATGGGCCGCCGCATGGCAAAGACAATGGGGTTCATGGCCGAGGCTCGCGTGAATTAGGGTGACGTCAATGTTAGCACACTCGAATCGGCGACCGACACGGCAATCTGCTGTGGCCACGCTCGGCCACGCGGAGCGGCGAATGGCGTGTCACGCGAATTGAGCTTCGTCCAACATCTTCCGCGCGCATCTTCAGTTAGTGAGGTAATCACGCCGCCAACACCCGCCACCGCCGATCGATCTCACGCCAGTCGACGTACTGCACGAACCTGTCGACGTACTCCTGCTTTCGGTTCTGGTAGTCAACGTAAAAAGCGTGCTCGTATACGTCGCATACGACCATTGGCTGACCTAGCCAGAGGACGCCGACTTCGTGCAGATCGCTGGCCACGTTGTATAACTGGCCGTTGACGACATTGCGGGCCAGAATGCCCCAGCCGTTGGCCGCCATGCAGCAGGCGCGGAAGTCTTCTTTCCAGCGATCAAGTGAACCGAATCGCCGGGCGATTGCCGTGCGAACATCTTCTGCCGGAGCGGCGGGTTGCGCGGTCAGCCCGTCAAAATACAGCTCGTGCAATAAGATGCTGTTCATCCGATTGACCTTGTCCTTCTGCACCAACGTGTAGGCATCCCCGCCTAATGGCTCTCCACTTTGGAGTTGCTTGTCGATCTGCTGATCGAGTGTCACAAATCGTTTCAACGCGCCCCCGTAGTGCGCTTGGTAATGGGGTGCGACCTGAGCCTTCGTTAAGAGTCCCGGGATTTCGTCGTACTTCAGCACCTTCATCTGCTTTGTGACGAGGCCGGACTGCGCGAACGACGGGCGATCGTCGGGCGCGGCCTCGTCGAGTAGGACCGCAGAGACACCCAAAGCAGTGGCAGTTTGGAGGACTTGGCGGCGAGTCAATGGAGCGGGCATGGTGGGTCCTTTCAATGGGCTTTGACAAAAATCACCGGTTCCGAGCTCAGAACCCGATCCACGGGGACTTCGATGACACGCCCCTGTGAAATCAACTCGACGACCGCGCGAGTCTTCCCGCCGGCTGATCGAAGCGCCGCACGGAATGGCACCGCGCGCGTTTGTCGTTCGGCGAAACCCGCAGCCTCCGTTAGCGGGACCTTCGTCCGACGGACGACGCGCCGGAGTTTGTCGATCACTTCGACCTGCAGGTCGTCCGAGTCGAGAACGCCCCCGCAACACGCATCCACGTCGCATCGAACGACGCCAGTCTCTGTGAGCAGCAACACGGAATATGCGTGTGTCGGGCGAATCGGGCTGATCTCCGCTCGAAACGGCGTGGCGCGGGGATGCTCCTGAGAGGCGGCCCAGATGGCTGACGCCAACGTCACCCTGGCCGATGTGACGAATTCAGTCACCTGAGCGATTCGTTCGCCCGGAATTTCGGCGACTGCCGACCCTGGCGGCATTCCGAGGAGCCATAAGACGCCAATCAGGAAGGCGAGCGTGCGCATGGCGATCAATTCCTTTTCGGGGCGTCATTCAACTCGACCAGGAACGAACGCCACTCGCTTCGGCGCTGTGCCGACCTTCGCTTTCCCCAGCGACTTCATCTTTCCGTCCTTGGCGACCTCGACGAGTTGCAGCGTTCCATCCCCGATGTTGCTGACGAGCACGCGGACCTCTTCCGTGCCGGGTATTCGCTCGATGCAGCATGGTTTCGAGACCTCCGTGAGCCGATCCAACAGCTTGCCGGCCTCGACATTGACTGCATCGACGTAGGACCGTCCTTCATTTGCCGCCAGGACCACGTTCGGCAACACCGCTTCGACGCCGTGGTAAGTCACCTCCTGGGGAAGGGCATTGTCGGCCGGTGGATCGAACGCAAGGATGCGAGTCACCTTGCCAGATTCAGCGTCCATCTCGAAGAACCCGTTGACCCAGAACGAGCCGAAGTACACTTTGGATTCATCGGGCGAGAACGTGAGACTGCGCGGGTTTACGTTAAGCTGGTGAAACCTGACCACCTTCGCGTCATCTGGGTCCACGACGGCGATCCCGGTAATCTTCTTGCAGGTCACAAACAGGTTCTTCTTCAGCGGGCCGAACTTGACGACGTGCGGCGCACTGCACCCTTCGATCCGGCCGACTTCCTTCATCGTTGCCACGTCGATGCTCACCACGTCGTCGCTGTAGAAGTTCGCCACGAAGATGCGCATTCCATCCTGCGACAGGACGATATGGTCGTTGAACATCCGACCGATGTGAACCGCACCCTTCGGTGTGAAACCGGGCAACGAAAAGAACTTCACCTGTTCTTCGTCCTCGACGCCGACGGCGACCGTCTTTCCATCTTGCGTGACGGCGATGCCATAGGGTCGTGGCCCGACGGGAAATCGCTTGACCTCCTTCATCGTCGCCAAGTCCACGAGCGACACCGACGCATCCTGCGTATTCACGACGAAGACTTGCTGCGGTGCAACCGTCGCCGAGTCGTCGCTTGCCGCGGACGCGGAAACCGAGAGCGCATCGAAGGAAGTCACAGCGTCGGCCTTCGTCCAAAGCCCGACCTTCCCACCATTCGTGATTGCCTCATCGGCAGCCTCCAGAAGAGGCTTGTCGTTCAGCGAACAACGAATCCGGCTGCCCCGGTGAACGATGCGAATCGTATGCCATTTGCCGGCGGGAGCATCCACGTCGGCTGTCGCCAGTTGCGTGCGCTTGCCCTGAATCACCTTGTAGAGACGAAAGTTGTCTTCGAGCGGATTGAGGCGTGCGACGTAGTAGTTGTCCGCGTCCTGATAGCGCCAGACCGGTCCGCCACCCTGGTCGATCTTCCCCGCGACCGGTTTGAGCGCGACGGACAAGTCAAGGTCGGCGAACTGCGGCTTGTCGGCGACACACAGATTGAAGAGCGGGCTCGGTCCCTCGGAAGACGTCTGAGCCAGCACTCTTGCACCCGCAGGAGCCGAGGCATCTTCGAGGACTTTCCAGACGTTGCCTGGCCCTGTCCCCGTCTTTGCCGCGCTCCAGCCGGCGGGCAACGTTCCCTCCTTGGCGTCTTCAAAGGCCCATCGCGATTTCTGCAGGTTGTCGGCCCCCAGCGATGCCAGAACGCACGCTGCCAGCAACAGTTGCAGTCTCATGGCGAACCTCCTCGAAAAGCGGTGAAGTAGAATACCGAATCGGAAATCAGGCTCCGCTGCCTGCATTCTGCGCAGTCGGCCCCATTTCCGCCGCAAGCTGTGCGTAAAGCGCTTCGTAGACCAGCGCTCCGCGTTCGAGCGCTGTCTGGTCGTCAGGGCTCGTTGTCCGAATTCCCTCACATATTACGTCCAGGCCCGGCGCGGCCGCTTCAATGCAGGCTTCCTGCACCGTGTCGGCCTCATCGACGATCCGCGCGATGCGCCGCAGCGTCGGGTCGTGCAGGTTGTACTCGTCGAGCATCGTGTGAAACGTGCAGCACCCGTGGTGGTGCGACAGCCGCACGCCCGGAATGTCGAACGGTTCCGCCCCCTCGGGAATCTCCTGGCTCCCTCTGGGAACGAATAGAAACTTCGCCTTGGGGTCGATGTATTTGCGGATCAGCCACGCGCACGCCATCCGATCGACACCCACACCCTCCCAGCAGACCCATTTCATCGGTCCCGGCCTCCGTGTGCAGCCAGCAGCTTCTGCCGCACTTTGCGGCCCAGTTCGGAATGGAAGTAATCGCGAGGCTGCGTCTCCTGATAGCGTCTGGCGAGCGCTTTCAGGTCGGGCCCTTTGAGCTTCAACCCCGCGAGTATCTCACGATAAGTCTCCTCGATCGATCCCTTGAATTTCTGCACGAGCGACTGCTCTTG
The DNA here is from genome assembly GCA_052388175.1 of Planctomycetaceae bacterium. Lineage (GTDB taxonomy): Bacteria > Planctomycetota > Planctomycetia > Planctomycetales > Planctomycetaceae > SIAF01. Next base: position 72,449 of record JBQTIL010000032.1, read on the forward strand.
CCCTCCGTTCAGCGCCTCCGCCAGCCAGTACGTGGCCTCGCCGCCGAGCTCGGCAATCTCGGTCGCCAGCCATTGAAACTGCTCTTGCGTGCGCGGCGTTGCGGGCAGCACCCAGACGGCGCCTTGAACGGCAATCGCTCCCAGTTGTTTCATTTTCCGCCAGACGTAGACGCGCCCCGCGGTCGGCTCGCGAGGAATTCGGTACGTCAGCAGCAGCCATTTCTGCACGCGCCCTCCCATCGCGGTCAGCCTGCAGGCGAGACCCACGGGTGGATCAACAATCCAATCAATGCCGCCCCTACCACGATCACCGGTTCCGGGATTTTTTTGAACTTCCATAACAGGCCGACTGTCGCCGCGAGAATCAGCAGCTTGATTGGATCGGGCGCAGGCCCGTCGAAAATCGTGCGCCGTCCCAAGACCACAACGGCGCCGGCGATCGCCCCGATGGCCGCGGCCGTCACGCCATCGACAAACGCGACGATACCGGGACGCTTGCCATGCCGCCTGAAATACGGGGCCGGAAAGATTGTAAACAGGTAGCACGGTACAAACGTGCCCACGGCCGCCAACGTCGCGCCCCAGAAGCCGGCAACCACGTACCCGATGAACCCCACGGTAATGACGACCGGGCCGGGCGTGATCATGGCGACGGCCACCGCATCGAGAAACTGCCGCTCGTTGAGCCAGCCGTACTCCTTGACCACTCCGCCATACAGGAACGGCACGATCGCCAGCCCGCTGCCGAATACGAACGCGCCCGCCTTGGTGAAAAACCCCAGAATCTGCAGCGACACGGGCCACTGCGACATATCCACCAATGCCGGCCACGTCGCGCCCGGGATCGCGGCGACCGCCGCCGAAATGTTTCTTCGCCCGAACGTGGGGCGTGTTCTGATCCACCAGACCAGCAACCCGGCGGCGAGAAACAAACTGACTGTCTCAGACTCGGTCGCAATCGTCACGCCGGCACTGACGAGGTAGATTGCGCCCAATAACCGGTCATTGCCAATCGTCTTCTGCGTCAACTTGGCGGCGCTCAGTAAAATGATGCCGATCACACTGGCGCCAACGCCGTAAAAAACCGCCTGCATCCACGCCAGCCCGCCGTAGGCCACGTAGGCCCAGCCCAGAACCAGCACCATCAGAAACGAGGGAAGCACGAAGGCGATTCCGACAAGCGTCGCGCCCGAAACGCCGTGGTGCACGTACCCCAGATAGATGGCCAGTTGTGCCGCCAGTGGGCCGGGCATCAATTGAGCCAGCGTCAGCCCCTCGCGGTATTCCGCTTCTGAAATCCATCGCCTGCGTTCCACCAGGTCGCGGTGCATGTAGCCCACGAGGGCCACTGGCCCGCCAAACCCGATCGTGCCGAGCCGCAGTGCATACGCCACGAGCTGCCACACCGTATAGGGCGACACGTGCGGTACGATTCCGTTGTCATCAGGTGACGCATCGTCACACGTCATTGCCTGGCCCACTGAAATTCGAGGCTGGCGATCGTGTTGTAACCACGGTTACTTCTACAGCGCCGATCCGTAGGGTGTCAATTGGCTGCCGCCGGCAGACACGCGATCGCTTCTCATCACGCCGCCGGTTCTGTAACCTCCCTCCCATGAGCCGGCATGACGACTTGCAGCGGATTCTCGATAACGGCATCGTTGCTATCATTCGCGCGACGTCGAGCGAACGCCTGGTGGAAGTCGCCCGGGCCTTGTGTGACGGCGGCATCGACGTTGTCGAAGTGACGTTCACCGTGCCGGGCGTGCTCGAAATCATCAGTGCCGTGCGCAAGGCGCTGGGGAAGAACTTGCTGCTGGGGGCCGGAACGGTGCTCGACTCGGAAAGCGCCCGCGCGGCCCTGCTCGCCGGGGCCGAGTTTCTCGTCAGCCCCACCGTCAACCTCGACGTCATCCGCCTCGCGCACCGCTACGACAAGCTGGTGCTTCCCGGGGCGTTCACACCAACCGAGGTTCTGACGGCGTGGGAGGCGGGTGCTGACATCGTGAAGCTCTTTCCCGCTGACTTGGGTGGCCCGGGCTATCTCAAGAGTTTGCGAGGCCCGCTCCCCCAGGTGCGGCTTTTGCCCACTGGCGGCGTGAACCTCGATACAATCGCCGAGTTTTTCAAGTCGGGTGCGTGTGCCGTCGGCCTGGGCGGGGCACTGATCGAACCCCAGGCGGTCGAAACGGGAGACGTGGCGCGAATTCAGGGCCTGGCCGAGCGGTACGTTGTCGCGGTAAGACAAGCCCGCGCGGCGGTCGCCAGCGGGTGATCGCCGGCCCCGTACTGCTCATCCTGTTCTCTTTTTTGCTGGCTGGCAGGCCCCCGCTCGCCTTGTGAGATTTGCGCTCGTCGTGTGATATACCCTATAGAACACACGAGACGCCGCGAATGCCTGATCTGCCCGAGACGCGCGAGAGCTTGTTGTTGCGCCTGGCCGACGCGGCAGATATCGAGGCGTGGCAAGAGTTTGCGGAAATCTATCGTCCGGCGGCCTATCGGCTGGCGCGGCGACGCGGCATGCAGGACGCCGATGCCGAAGACCTCGCCCAAACCGTGCTGCTGGCGATTTCGCAGAAAATCGGAGAGTGGCGGGCGACGAAGCCCACTGGATCGTTCCGCGCCTGGCTGGCGACCGTCGCCCGCAACCAGATCGTAAACGCTTTGACCCGCCGCCGGCCCGACCGCGGGACTGGCGGAACCAGCACGTATCAGCGCCTTGAACAGGAACTGGCGTCGACAGAAACCGACGGCGAATTTGACGAGGAATTCCGCCGGGCCATCTTTCGCCTCGCCTCGGAACTGGTCCGGGACGAATTTCAGGAATCGACCTGGCTGGCGTTCTGGCTTTCGGCCGTAGAGGGTCGACCAATTGACGAGGTCGCGCGCCAGCTCGGCAAACGCGCAGGAGCCGTCTACGCCAGCCGCAGCCGCGTCATGCAACGCCTGAAGCAGAAGGTTCATGAGATCGCTTTGCCAGAAACGCCACTCGCCGGCGAGAGGGAAGCCTCAGCCCCCCCTGGTAGGATCAAAACGTAGCGAAGTTGAAAGCCCCAGAGTTCCAGCGTCGATACGTTGCCGTCATGAAAACTCACTCACTCTCATGCGATCCGGTGGCCATCGACCGGTATCTTGCCGGGCGGCTTTCGCTGGCTGAAGAATCGGCGTTCGAGGCGCATCTGGAAACTTGTGATTCGTGCCGCCGCACGCTTGACCAGTCGGCCGCCGACGAACGCCTGTGGAATGAGGCGTCGCGATTCCTGTCAGTCGACGAGTGGGATGGCCCGGCCAGCTTGTCGCGGGTCGGCAAGGCGCTGCCGGCCGCCGGCGGCTCGCCCGACCCCGTCGCCGGGCCGGCCGAACCGGCCGCAGATCGCAGCACAATTCTACGCCGCCTCTCAGGCTGGCTCGACCCCACCGACGACCCTCACATGCTGGGGCGTTTCGGAGGGTACGAGATCGCCGGAGTGATCGGCGAAGGGGGGATGGGCATCGTCCTCAAAGGGTTCGAATCGACGCTCAACCGCTACGTGGCGATCAAAGTGCTGGCTCCACATCTGGCGAGCAACGGCGCGGCCCGGCAGCGGTTCTCGCGCGAGGCCCGCGCGGCAGCCGCCGTGCTGCACGAAAACGTCATCGCCATTCACCGCGTTGACGAGTCGCAGGGGCTGCCGTATCTGGTGATGCCTTACATCACCGGGGCGTCGCTGCAGAAGCGGCTCGACCGCGAAGGACCATTGCCGCTGGCGACAATCCTGCGCATTGGCCGGCAGATTGCCGCCGGGCTCACGGCCGCCCATGCGCAGGGGCTGGTGCATCGCGACGTGAAGCCCGCGAACATTCTTTTGGAACGGGGAGTCGATCGCGTGACGCTGACCGACTTCGGCCTGGCCCGCGCCGTCGACGACGCCACCGTCACCCGCAGCGGCATCATCGCGGGAACGCCTCAATACATGTCACCGGAACAGGCCCGCGGAGAGCCGGTCGACGTGCGCAGCGACCTGTTCAGCCTCGGGAGCGTGCTGTACGCCATGTGCGCCGGCCGGCCGCCTTTCCGAGCGCCCACCGCGTACGGCATTCTGCGCCGCATCTCAGACGATTCGCCGCGCCCGATCCGCGAATTGAACCCCGACATTCCCGACTGGTTGTGTGCGATCGTGGGCCGGCTGCACGCCAAAGACCGCGCCGATCGCTGGCAGACGGCCGACGAAGTCGCCCACCTGTTTGAGCAGTGCCTGGCGCATGTGCAGCAACCGACCGCAATGCCCTTGCCCGAATCGCTGCGCCTTAAACCGACATCGTCGTTGTCTTTGGTAGGACGAATTCTTAATCCGTTCGTATCATCGTCCCACCGCGACGACAGGGCCCCGGCCGCCGCAGAGCGGCCGGGGCACTCAGCGCGCCAACCGTCCCACCGCGCGGGGGGATCGAGAATCCGCTCTGCAGTGCGCCTGATTGCCCCGTCGTTGCTGCTCGCGGCTGCCGTTCTGACAATGATCTGGACCCGTCCACCATCGACAGAGCCCGACAACGGCCACGCGTCCCCTGTCGATCTCTCCTACCAGGGGAAGCAAAATGGCCTGGCGCTGGAACGAAACGCTGTTTCCGTCTCTCCCTCTGCGGGCATGGCCGAGCAGGGGACGTTGAACGAAAAATCGCGCGCAGCACCGACGCACTCCGCCGCCACCCGCTGGAACGACGGGGTCGCGGCCGCGCTTGAAGCACTGACGCACGATGTCACCGAACAGGAAGATTCCGTCGACCGAATTTGGGGTGATCCAACCGCGGTTGACAACGCACCCCCACCCGCCTCGCTTTCCATCCCTGGCTCGCGGGCTGAGGGCCGGGGCGAGGGGGACGAACGTCCCTAAGCCCGCCGCGCAATAGGCGCAGGAAAAGATTTGGCCGCGAAGAGGCTCAAAAGGCGCAAAACAAAGACAGCGTGATGCACGATCTCGAGCAATCGGCTGGTTCTTCGTGCTCTTCGTGTGCTTTGTGGTTGCGTCGGCGGAATGAACCACGAAGGACACAAAGAGCACAAAGCAAGACAGGTAGCTGGCCTGCATTGTTAACTCCAGTGACCATTGCGAACTCCTGTTCCGAAAAGCCCCAAATCGGCGAGGACTCGCCGCACTCCGATATGGAGTGCTGTGACTCGTCACAATTCCATGTTCGCTTCCATGCCGAGCGACGTTTGTCGCGACCGGGGGGCCGACGCCGCCCCGCTCGCCAGGCGCCGGTCGCGTTAATCCAAGGAGCCGATATATGAACCGCCGTTTCCGCCTGCCGATGATCACGACGCTCGCCATCGGATGCATCGGGTCACTGCTTTTCGCCCGGTCCTCGGCCGCTCAGCCGAACGACCCGTCTGCGGCGCCGGAAGTCGGTCGGGCCGAGCAGATCGCCGTGTTTGCGCGCAAACTGGCCGAAGTACAGCTCAACCGGCTGCAGGCCGAAGTCGACCTGCGGCAACACGAAGAAACCCCCGCCGCGCGCGAGGTCGACGAAGACCTGGCGTACATGGCGGACGTTAATATCGCCCTACAACAGCACCCGGAAATACGCCAGCTATCAACACAGCTTGAGGAACAGCTTGAGGAGCGTAAGAAGTTCTTGGCAACCGTAAACAAAGACCATCCGCAGGTGAAGAAAATCGAAACGGACGTCGATCGACTGCGCACCATTCTCGCCGAAAGAACAGCCGCGCTCCTCCCCGAAGTCCGTGAAAGCGTCAATCGCGGGTTGAACGATCAGGCTCGCAAACAAGCGGCCGCCAAAACCAAGAGTCTGCGTGCCGACCTATCAAGACTCAGAAAACTCCATAGCTTGCTGCAATCCGAATATGACGCGCTAATTGACCAGGCGCGTGCCGCTGCTGAAGCCGACGCAAAGCGGGCGAGGGAGATCGAGCGTCGAATCGAACAACAGTTCGACGAAGTCGTTGCTCAGCAGCAGAGGCGCGCCGAGCAGGCTGCAGAGCACCCCGGGAAGGCTGAAGAATCAGAGAAATTGACCGGCGCCCAGCCGCTGGTTTCAGATGCGAACGTGTTCCCGATTCGCGGTCATCATGCCGCGCTTGTTGAAAAACAGTTGGTCGACCTGTTTGGTGTCGACGCCGGCAAGAGTGGCTTGCAGATTTCCACCGATCGAACAACCAACGCGATCATCGTGGTGGGACCGCCAGACCGGGTTAAGCTGGTTGCCGAAGCCATCAGGGTCATTGATGGGCAACCGTTGGCACCGGCCGCATCTGTGTCGGAAAAAGCGACTGGGTACCGCCAGCGCGAGCAAGAGGCCGCTGCCAAGGCCGAGGCATTGCGAAAACTGGCGGCCGAATTGCCCGCAGGGGACGAGCGCCTGGAGAAGGCGCGGGGCGAACTGCGCGCGGCCGTGGCGGCCGCGTACCAGGCTCGGCAGGAACTGGGGCAGGCCGAGATCGCCGCCCTGCGCGGGCGCCTTGCGCGCCTCGAACAGCAGATCACCGCCCGCGATGCCCTGCGCGAGCAGATTATCGACCGCCGCGTCGAAGACCTGCTGCAACCCGATCGGCAGTGGGAGAGTTCGGACGAACCGCTTGCGGCTCCGCAGACCAGGCCGCAGGATGGCGACGTCGTCAGGCAACGAGCAGAGTCGTCGTTCAACCTGATCGACAAGGATAAGGACGGCACCATTTCTGAGCCGGAATGGAAGCGCAGCTTGGCCGTGAGGCGACGGTTTGAAAAGGCGGGAATCACTGTGCAATTTCCGCTTTCAAAGGAAGATTTTGTCCAAATCTTTTTGAAAGCAGATCGACCGTCCCGCCCGAGTGATGACAGCGCGTTTCTGGGGAGGGAACCGCGGCTTCCCGAAGCGAGGCTCGACCCCTCGGCCGATCCCCGGCAGGCGATCATCGACGCCGAGGCGGCACTGGTGGTCGCACGCGCCGCGGAGGTCGTGGCCGAGAGAGACCTGGAACAGGCCAGAGATCAACTTAGCAGACTGGAGAAGCTGAAACGACAGGGGGTCGTCGCCGCTGATCTCGAACCCCTAATCACGGCTGTCGCGGAAGCTGGGACGGCTCTGTTTAGGGCGCGGAACGACATTAAATCAGCCGAGCGTCGACTGGCCCTGACACGGCAGAACCTCGACGCGACGATCAAGTTGCTGGAGCTCGAGTTGAACGGCGCCGAACAAAAGCGCCAACACGCAAGCCAGAAGGTCATGCGCCTGCGCGCGCTCCGTGAGAACGGGGCTGTTCAAGAAAGAACGGTCGCCGATGCGGTGGAAACACTGCACGAAGCGGAGCTGGAGGTCAAAAAAATCGAAACCCGGGCGGAGCTTTACCGCCGAGCGCTGCCGACGCCTGCTTCTGCGCCACGTAGTCCCGAGGGGCTCGATACAAAAGCGACCACTGACGGCAAGGCACCGTCACTGTTTGTCGATGGAGGCCTGCCCAGCCTCGGGGCGGTTCCGTGGCGTCTCGAACCGGAAACCGATGTCGACGGGCTACTGTGGTCGACACTCGGCGTCCGGCTCAGTCCCGGCGCGCGGGTGGCGAAACTGGCCCCGGACAACGTGTTTCGGGGCGAAGGTCTGAACGTTGCCGAAGTTTCGACAGATGGTCCCGCGTTCAAGGCGGGGCTCCAGAAAGGTGACTTGATCGTTGGAATCGACTCTTACCGCCTTCACCGCGCCGAGGAGGTTGCAGCGATAATCAAGCCGATTTTCGAGCCGCGCGACGAACCGGGTCCCAATGAACTGTCCGTAATCGTCATTCGGGGTGATGAGGCGCACGTTGCGCGACTGGGTGTACCATCGCCGCACGATGCTGCGTCGAAAAAAAGCTGACGCGACATCGCTCCCACCCCGCGTCGGCAACGAAACCATCAGCCTCGACGGGCTCGCCGGCGAGAGCGTCGATCGGGGTCTGATCAACCGCAAGATCATCGAGCAAGCGTGGCGCGCGAGGGGCGTCGATGTCAGTGAACACGAAATCGACAACGAGATTACGCAGATCGCTGCGAAATTCAGCGTGCCGGTCGATGTTTGGCTGAAATCGCTGCAGGCTGTTGACCGTCAAACCGCAGTCGAAGGACGCCAAAACCACGGGGAAGTATAGGTAGAGCGCGGCATTGGCCGGGTCACGCCCGCCGCTCTTCCCGCGAAACGACCAGCCCCAGGGCGTGCAGGTCCCACGTCGATTCGGTCACGCCGCGGTCGCGCAAGACGTGCTTCATCACGCGCAAAGTCGCGTTCCGCGGCAATTCGGGAACAACTTCAACATACCGCGGGATCGTGAAATAAGGGAGCGCGCCTTTGAAGAACTCGAACAACTCTCTCGGTTCGACGCTGGCGCCCGGTTTCAACACCAGGCACGCCTTGATCTCGTCTTCCAGCAACTCTGAGGGAACAGCGTGCACGGCGACTTCGGCCACCGACGAGTGGCACAGAATGGCCGTCTCGAGTTCCACCGACGACACGTTTTCGCCCCGGCGGCGCAGCGCGTCTTTCTTGCGGTCGACAAACGTGATGAACCCGTCGGCGTCGGCCCGCCCGAAATCGCCCGTGTGGTACCACAGGTTGCGAAAAGCCGTGACCGTCGCTTCGGGCTTGCGCCAGTACCCCTGGAACATCACGTGCGGCTCGCGAGGCCGCAATGCGATTTCTCCCTGACTGCCCACGGGAACCGGGGCGTCGTCGTCATCGACCAGGCGCACTTCGAGGTACGGCGCCGGCCGGCCGCAGCTCGCGCGGTTTCGTTTGTCGGCGGTGGCGAGCGTGTACGTTACCGGCACACATTCAGTTTGACCGTAAACCTCTCCACTCGACTCGATGCCAAACCGCTCGGCGAATTGCCGCTGCAGCTCGGGACTGAACGGCACCCACATGGCAAAGCGCAGCTTGTGGTCGCGATCGCCGGGGCCGGGGGGCTGCTTGACGAGCGCCGCCCCCATCGCCCCCATCCCGAACATGACGGTGGCCCCGACTTCGCGGGCCCGGGCCAGAAAACGGCTGGCATGATACTCAGGCTCGATCACGATGGTCGTTCCTGAGACCAGGGCCGCCATCACGCACATCATTCGCGCGGCGCCGTGGTAAAGCGGCGTGGCCGTCAGAATCACATCGCCTGCGTGCACGTCGTACACGTTGGCCATCGTATACCCGACGTGCGTGTAATAGCCGTTCGAGAGCATGCAGCCTTTGGGCATACCGGTGGTGCCCGACGTGTACATGATCGAGACGAGATCTGAAATCGTGGGGCGCTTCGAGGCGGCAAACCCCCCGCGCTCGGTCAGCCGGCTGTAAGGCAGCATCGTGGCGCCCGCCAGCGCGCATGATGGTTCGTCGAGAGAGACGGCCACTCGCAGATTCGCGGGCGTCCCACCCAGCGCCGCCACCGCCGCCATCCCCGCCCGGTCGGCCACCAGTGCGTCGGCCTGCGAATCGTCAAGCTGATAACGCAGAAACTCGCCTTTGAGAAACGCATTGAGCGGAACCTGAATCGCCCCCAGCCGTGCGCAGCCGAACAGCAACTCGAGCATCTCGGCCCGATTCGAGGCGATGATGGCGACGCGCTGCCCCGGTGCAACGCCGGCCTGTTCCAATCCGTGCGCCACGCGGTCGGCGACTTGATCGGTCTGGGCATAGGTGTATGAGTGCGGGCCGCAGACCATAAATAGCTGGTCGGGCCGCTCGCGGGCCTGGTGCCTGAGAAGTTCGTCGATCACCCGGCTCATCGATTGCGTTTTTCTTTGGATTGCGCGGCAAATCTCTCGAGCTGCCGCCTGGTTTCGGGGTCCTGAAAATGCTCCAGCAGCGAAGCGTGCTCGGCTTTGAGCGCTTCGGCCAACTCGGTTCTCAGCAGTGCCTTGGTGCGGCGCATCGCCGACCGCGAATGCCGCCCGACCGACGCACCCATCGCGTTGGCCGCAGTCTCCAGTTCGTTGGCGGGAACAATGCGATTCACCAGGCCGATTCGTTCGGCTTCGGTCGCTGTAATGAACTCGCCTGAAAGAAGCAGCCAGCGGGCGCGCCGCTCGCCGACGATCTTGCTCAGCAGGCCGCTCGCGCCCCCGCCGGGATGCAGACCGTAGTTGATATGACCGTCGGCCAATCGCGCGCTGTCGGCGGCCACGGCCAGATCGCAGGCGCAGACCAGTTCCAGCCCGCCGGCCACGGCGACGCCATTTACGGCCGCGATCGTGACCCCCGGGTAATCGGCCAGCCGGCAGAACAGACGGGTGACGATGTCGAAATAATCTCGCATCGCCTGAGGATCATCGAGCTTCGCGAGATATCCTTTGAGATCACCACCGGCGCAAAAGGCGCGGCCGGCGCCGGTCAGAATCAGGGGCCGGCCCGAATCGCCGATCTGATCGAGGCAGCGCAGCAGCCCCAGCAGCATGGGCTCGTTGATCGCATTGAGCGCCTCGGGGCGGTTGAGGGTCAGCCAGACGTTTCCCTGGCGTTCCTCAAGAAGTACGGCGTCGGCCTCACACATTCGAGACTCCCTGGGTTCTCGTGATAACGTGAAAAAGGTGTCTGGAACTTTGTGAACATGCACATTCCGAGAGGTTTTCGCGGGTGCGGAGAGTTCCAGACACCTTTTTCACAGGCTGCTAACTCTCAAAACGTCAGCCCGCCCCCGCAGATCAGCAACTGCCCCGTGATGTAGTTCGATTCGGGCGTACACAAGAGGTACACGGCGTTCGCAGCCTCGGCGGCGGTGCCCATGCGGCCCAGCGGAATCGTCTGCTCGACCGCCTTCAACAACTGCGGGTTCACCCCCACCTTGATCTGCCGGCCTTCGACGTCGATCATGGGCTGCGATTCGGTCGAGGCGGTCAGGCGCGTGTCGATCAGCCCGAAGGCCACGCAGTTGACGTTGACTTTGTAACGCCCCCATTCCTTGGCCATCGTCTTCGTCAGGCCAACGACGCCGGCCTTGGCCGCTGAATAATTCACCTGGCCGGCGTTCCCTCCGGTCCCCGAGATCGACGAGATGTTCACGACTTTGCGGAACACCTCCTGCCCCGCCTCGGCCTCGCGCTTGGCCGCCTGGCGGATGAAATCCGACGCGGCCCGCAAGATGCGAAACGGCGCCGTCAGATGCACGTCGAGCACCACCTGCCACTGCTCGTCGGTCATCTTCTGAATCACGCTGTCCCACGAGAAGCCGGCGTTATTGACGATGATGTCGATTCCGCCGAAGTTATCGAGCGCCGTCTTGACGAATCGCTCGGCAAACGTCGGGTCGGTGACGTTGCCCGGGCACGCCGCGCATTGCCCTCCCTGGCCCTTGATGGCCGAGAGCGTTTCTTCGGCCGGAGCGACGTCGAGATCGTTGACGACGACTCGGGCCCCTTCCTGGGCCAGCTTGAGCGCGATAGCCCGGCCGATGCCGCGACCCGAGCCGGTTACCAGTGCAACTTTTCCCGCGAGAGTTCCCATTTCAGACGCCCGTGAATCGTAAGAAGCCACTACCTGAAGTTCATTTCGCTTCGCGCCCTGGCGCGCGATAAACGCCCACAATGGCCGCGCCCCCCAGCCCCAGGTTCTGCTGTAACCCGATCTTCGCGCCAGCCACCTGTCGGGCCCCCGCCTCGCCGCGCAACTGCCACACCATTTCGGCGCATTGCGCGAGCCCGGTCGCCCCCAGCGGGTGCCCCTTCGAGATCAACCCTCCCGAAGGGTTCACGACCCACTCTCCGCCATAGGTCACCGCCCCGGAATCAATCAGCTCGCCTCCTTTTCCTGCGGCGCACAGGCCGAGCGATTCATACGACAACAATTCGGCGACCGAAAAGCAATCGTGCAGTTCGATCACGTCGACCTCTTCCGGGCCGATGCCCGATTGCTCGTAGGCCTGCCGTGCGGCTTCGCGCGACATTTCGTGCCCCACCAGATTGATGCAACTGGGCCCCTCGAAAGACGACGAACGATCGGTCGTGAGGGCCATCCCGGCGATCTCGACTGCCCGTTCTTCAAGTTTGTGCCGCCTGACGAAATCTTCGCTCGCCACGACCGCGGCAGCCGCCCCTTCCGAAGCCGGGCAGCATTGGAGCTTCGTCAACGGGTGGTAGATCACGGGCGAGCGCTGAATTTCGTCGAGGCTGTATTCCTTCTGGAACTGGGCGCGCGGATTGTTGACCGAATGCCGGTGATTCTTGAGCGCGACCCGGGCAAACTGCTCGGGCTTCGTGCCGTACCGTTCGCTGTGCTCTCGCCCCGCGTTGCCGAACAGCCGCGCCGCCGGGGGCGCATCGTTGGTGCCGCGGAGCTGTTCCATCAGATGCAGGTGGCGGTACAACGGGTCGGCCGACGTCGCACAATTGACCGCCAGCGCCCCCTTGGGCATCTGCTCGAAGCCGACCGCCAGCACACACTGCGACAGACCTCCGGCGACAAACTGCCGCGCCATGTACAGCGCCGTCGACCCAGTCGAACAGTTGTTGTTGACGTTGTAGATGGGAATGCCCGTCTGCCCCAGCTCGTACAACGCCCGCTGGCCGCGCGTCGAATCGCCCGTAACGTAGCCCGTGCACGCCTGCTCGACGTCGTTGTAGCTCAAGCCCGCGTCTGCGAGCGCTCCCTGGCCCGCCTCGCGGACCATGTCGGGGTACGTCCAAGTCCTGGAACCGGGCTTCTCGAACCGGGTCATCCCCACGCCGACAACAAACGCCTTGCTCGCCACTGCGGTTTCTCTCAACAGTCGGAATCTCAGCCGATTCTATGTTAGCACGGTCCAGGCAGCCGCTTTGCAGAAAAAAGCGGGGGGTCGAGACAGGCGCCCCGAAGCCTCGTCTTCCGCGATCAGCGCGCTACCGGTGGGACGACGCACCCTTTGGCAAAGTCGATCATCGACTTACCGACTTCGGCCCAGCTTTTCTGATCGAGGCCGTGGTTGGCCCCCTTGACCATGATCAACTGCACGTTTCGATTGCCCCCATTTCGGAGCGCCACTTCCATCCGCGGGCCCTGATCAGCGGGGACAGCCACGTCGGCGTCGCTGTAGATTAACAGCACAGGGCACGTCACCTTCTCAGCCACATACAGCGGAGAGCGTTCTTTCCAGGCGTCGGGGGCCGTATCGGGCGTGCCTCCGATGATCAGCGGCAGCCCCAACAACGGCGCGACACCCTGGGGCGGCGTCTGGTAGCCGGCCCAGAACCGGTAACAATCGGCCAGCTCGGTGGGCGCCTGCAAGACGATGATCCCCCGCAAATTCGCGTCACGGGCCGCCGCCAGAAGCGACAACACCCCGCCGTGGCTGAAGCCCCACATCAGCACCCGCTCGCCATCGACGTAGGGAAGGGTTTTCGCGTATTTCACCGCGTTCAAAATGTCGCGAACCTCTCCCTTCGCGACTTCCCGCTGGCCCTCCGACTGGCCGCAGCCGCGATAGTCCGAGGCCAGTGCCACGAACCCTTGCCTGACGAAGAGGTCCATCATTCCGCTGACGCTCTTGGCCGGCTCGAACCCCCCGTGATTGACGAGAATCAACGGAAACGGCCCCTTCCCCGCCGGCTTGCTGATAAGCCCCGTGATCTTCAGCCCGTCGCTCTCGTAGCTGATCGGTTGCTTGTCGAGTGCCGCGGTGACGTCGGCCGCATTTGGGGCCCCGGCAGCCGGCAGGTCGGCGGCGGCCAGTTGCCGCAGGGCCGGCTCAGGCAGCACCCGCCTTTCGGCGGGCAGCTTCGCGTACTGTTCCGCAAATTCTCGTGCGTTCTCGGCCGAGGCGCTGACGTATGTTGTCAGGCCGCGCAACACGTCGGCCCGCTCGAAATCAACCGCATCGAGGCTCTTGAGACGGTTGGGCAGCCATTCGCGGCCGGCATACCGATCCATCAGCCGTTCGAGCTTGGCGGGGGTGAGCTGGTCGGGCGCGATGCGGCCGGTCACGTGGCGCTTCAGGAAATCATCGCGTGTCCACCGCCAGTTGTACTTCAAATGATCGACCTGCGGTTCGGGCGCCCCTTCGTCCACAATCGTGATCGACCATTGTTTCGTTGCGCTCACCGGCAGGTCGATAAACTTCCGGCCCTCAGGGGCGTCTGAGACATTGCGCTTGACAGCCCCCTCAGGCGTCGGCACGACGAAGATCTCGTAGTTCGATTCGGCCAGGGCGTCGGTTAACCTCACGCGCCCCAGATCGCTATTCATCAGCATTTGCGGGTCCATGGTCAGGCCCGGCGGGAACGCATCTTTGTCGAACGGCTGCACCCAGCGGTTGCCGATCTGGTTCATGGGCACCAGCACGTCGGCGGTCGTCCAGAACACCGACACCGGGCAGGTGATCGTCGTGACGTGCGCGAGAGGCGAATGACGGAACCACGTTTCGTCGTTGGGGTCGCCGCCATAGACTTCGAGGCAAGGTTCAACAAAGGGGCGAATGCCGTAAAGGGTCGGTACGGCCGGCGTGAGCCGGTCTTTCTGGAGCACCAGGTACGCGGCGTTGTAACCCCAGTTCATGGGGGGCACGTCGGGGGCGACCCCGGCGAGCGGAAACGTTTCGGCCGCCAGCATCAATGCCATCCAGCCGCCGGCGCTTGTGCCAGTGACGATCACCCGGGCATCGTCAATGAAAGCCAGTGCGCGGACGATGTGCAGCAGGGCCGTGTCGGGGTTTGCGGTGCGGGCCAGCGGCAGGCGATCAAGGCCCGCCGGGGTCGCCACAGCGTACCCGCGCCGCACCCAGCCGACGGCCGTCTCGTCGTCAAGCTGGTAGCCGCCGGAATAGATCAGGGGGAGTTTGCCCGCGGGCGCCTCGGCCGGCACGAACAAGAGGGCATTGGCCGGCGTCTTCTGCCCCTGAGAATCGACGTACGAGTACGCCACCTGGACCTTGCCCACTGCCACATCCGGGCGAGTCATCACATGGCCGGCAATCACGCGCAGCCGGTTTGCCGGGGGCTGGGTCATCTGGCGCAGCGACGCCTCGAGCCAGGCCGGGCCCTCGAACGTGGCGGCCACTTCGTCTTTCGCGTAAGCCGCGGCAGGCGCCGCCGCGGTCTGGCTGGCGATCAATCCGGCGGCGACCGCCACGGAATTCACGAATCGTTTCATCGAAAACTCGACTGAGCTGGCAAGATTACGAGGCATCGTCCTCTCGGCTTCCCAAACCCGACAGCCACCCGAGGCGGCAACCGACACCGCGCACCAGGGCGCCCCGGAGCCGGCGCAACCTGCGACCCTCAACATACCCCAACATATTCTGCTGGGCCGGCTGTTGCCGCCCAGCTCCAGCACGCCTGATTATTGCTTGACCCGCGGCTTCTTCGATTGAATGGCCGGGTTCTCATCGCGGGCCTTGTGAAACGCGGTGACCCCGTCCGGCGTGATTTTGGTTTTCGAGATGTTCAGATCGGCCAGAATCGGGAGCCTGGCAACTTCCTTCAGCCCCGCGTCCGTAATCTCCGTGTCGCTTAGATTCAGAATCGCGATCCATTCCGCGACCCCTGGCTCATTCAGCTTGGCGATCTGTGCGTCGGTAATTTTCGTGCCGCTGAAATCGATTTCCATGATGCCCATCAACCCCATCTCCTTGAGCAATCGAAACGAGTTATCGGAGATGTCTTTGGCCGTGGTGAAATCCAACACGGTGGCGCTGCCGAAAGCCGGCAGCTTCTTTTTGGAGATCGTGACCCCCTGCGCCTGGAGGGATTCTTGAGCACTGGCCTGGCTTCTAGCCAGGTCGGCGACTTCGCTGGCCGTGTTGTCGCAGCCGCACGCCACCAGAAGGCCCAGCGCCGCAATGAGCCGTGTCGCCAGTTTGAGCGTCGATCGGTCCAAAAAACTACGGTTCATCGAAGCACCCTCCTCATGAAATGCGGTTAGCCCCGAAGGCCTTACGGGTTAGAGGCGGCGAGCAGCGATTTCGAAACCGGCCCGGCTGCCCCAAACCGAGAGCAGCCGGGCCGTCGCAGTTCCGTCGTTATGCTGCCGCGCTATGCGCTGGGCTTAGTAGTCTCCGATAGGCAAACCATCCCGTGGATCGCCCAGTCGATTGTAGGTGCCCATATTGGTCGCATCTTGGTTTCCGAATTGAACGCCAAACGGCGTCACAAGTGCCCCGAAGATCGGCTGCAAAGAGAGGGGCATCGGTGTCGGCTTGTAGTCGATCGAGTAGTTGACGAACCGCACTGAACCATCGCCCAGCGCGAATTGCGCGCCGCCCGTGTGCAGGCTGCTGAAGCTCTCTTCGGGCACGAGCAGAATGAGCGTTCCCGAGTAGCCATCCGGCATGCGGTACTGGGTGCGAGACACGCCCGCGTTCCCGCCGGTGGTCGACATGCCGCTCTGGTCGTCACGTTCCTGACTGTACCCCGGCCAGACGCCAGCAGTCGAAGGAACGGTGGCGCTACCGATGCGCGGCCGTGTTCCGCGTTCGCCGAGCAAGAACGTATTGCTCAAACCGTCGGTGCAGTCGCGAAATCGCTGCGCGGGGCCGCCAGGGTTCGCTATCAACCCCACGCCGCCCACCGCGTTACCGTCGCACCCCAGGTAGTTCAGCTTGCCCAGCGTCACGGGAGTGCCTGCGATGACGTCGTTGTTGTGAACCCGAAACGGATTCGGGTTCGGGCAGGTGTCGGTGGGGCACTGGTAAACCGTCAGACTGGTCTGCAGCAAACCCACGCCGTTGGCGGCCGCCGCAACTTGAACCATCGTGGTTGGGCCCGGGTTGAGCGAATTGAATAGCGGCGCCTGGTCGACGAACGGCAGAATCATCACGCCCCAGCCCCAGCTCGGAGGCAATACGAACGGCGTGACGCCCGGCGTGCCGGTTCGAGCATTCACCCACCCCGAGGGCAGAATGTTGTGCGTATCAACGTAATTGTGCAGTCCCAGCGCGATCTGCTTGAGATTGTTCTTGCATTGCGTGCGGCGGGCTGCCTCACGCGCCTGCTGAACCGCCGGCAGCAACAGGGCAATCAGCACGGCGATAATGGCAATCACGACCAACAATTCGATCAGCGTAAAACCTCGCTTGCGACGTAACATGTCGACTCTCCCTGAAAATGTGATATGGAACAACAACCACGAAACGATTCCTGCAGATCAATCCGGCCGCGGCAATCAGCGACCCCTTTCGTCAGACTCGCCGGGGCGGCTTTCGACATTCAGAACCTCGGCGAGCCGACTCAACGGCGGGCCGGTTAACGCATACCAATCTCTGGTCAGCACGGTCAGCAGAATGACGACTGCGCCCTCAATGCTCGGATGCCGGCGCTCTCCCGGTTCTGCCGGCAGACAATGCGATGCGATCAATTCCGATGCGCCCGCGGGCATGAGGCCCGCATCGACGGGGCGCAGGTACACCGGTTCCGTTCGCGGAAGGTCCAGGAGCCGTACGATCGCCGCCCCCTTCATCCGAAACAGCACGGCGATCTGTACGCACAACTGGCGGATCCGACCTCGTTGCACGGTCGTCAGACACTCCTCCATCTGTCGATCGTATTCTTCCGCCAGCTCTGTAAATCGGCGGCGGAGCGCGGCAACGTCAGCGCCAGGGCCAGCCTCGCCCGCCGCTTTCCACGCCTGCGCCCAACGCTCGCAGAACTCGGCCAGGCGCGCCCGCGCGTCCTCGCTCAGCCCGAGATCGTCCTGCACATAGGGGCTCCGTAACAGGCACATCCCCAACTCGTGGTCCAGGAGCCTGTGCTCCTGCTCCAGCACCGTCAGCTTGTCGAGGTTCGCCCGAACGCGTTCCTCAACCAGCGCAAGTTCCGACGGAGAGGCCGTGACCGCGCCGGGCTTCCGGCCGATGAAGTCTTGGTAGTAGTCGAGTGACGCCCGCAAAAGCCTCAGCCGCTCTTCGCGGATCATGTGATCGCCCACCAGCTCTTTCTCGCCGACCTGAATGAGCATGTTCACCGCGTCGCGGGCCTGTCGAAACTGTGCCTCGGCCTCATCAGCGCGCGACTCGGCGCGCAGTTGTTCGCGCGAGATCAGGCGATTGCTGATGAACAGCCCGATGGCAAGCACTGTCAATGACAGAACCGAAGCCACGACCACCGACGGGTGCCGGCGCGACCACTTGCGGGCCCGATCGACCAGCGACGGGCGCCGCGCATGAATCGGCTGGTCGTCAAGGTACCTCTGCACGTCGGCCGCCAGGTCCGCCGCCGTCGCATACCGGTCAGCCGGCGTCTTGCTGAGCGCCTTCAACACGATCGTTTCGAGTTCCGCTGGAATCGCGCGATTGACCTGCCGGGGCAGCCGGGGCTCCTGATGCAGAATCTGGTACATCAACTCCTGCCGCGTCTCGCCGTCGAACACCGGCTCCAAAGTCAAGAGCTCGTAGAACGTGGCCCCCAGTGAATAGATGTCGGTGCGGTGGTCCAACACGGCCCGCTGACCCGACGTCTGCTCGGGGCTCATGTAGCGGAACGTGCCCAAAAGGTCGCCCGAGCGGGTGAGGCCGTTGTCGGCCTGCAACTGCGCGAGGCCAAAGTCGGTGACCCACAGGTTGCCTGAGGCGTTCACCAGCAGGTTGGCGGGTTTCACGTCGCGGTGTACGACCCCCAGTTGGTGGGCGTGCTCGAGCGCTTCGGCCGCCTGCACCATGAGCCGCGCGATCTTGCGGAAATAGCCCGTACTGGTGAGCGAGGCGCCGGTCGTCAGGGCGGCTGACACGTTTAAGGTCGACAGGGCCAGCTCGTCTGAGGGGCGGAGTTCGGCGGCTCGGGCGCCCTGCTCGAGGCCGCCGCCCAATGCCATCGCATTCTGAGAATCCGGTTGGCTGGCGGTCGCACCAGAACCGGCCCCTGACTGCTCTCGCAGTTGCCGGATGATCACCGCCAGCGACTGCCCCTCGATCAACTGCATCGCGTAAAAGTGTACGCCTCGCTCGCAGCCGACGGCGTGCACCGCCACGATGTTCTGATGATGCAATAGCGCCGCGGCCTGCGCCTCGTTCTTAAACCGCTGCAACCGCCGCGCGTCGAAGTTGGCCGCAAAGGGAAGCACTTTCAACGCCACGCGGCGCCCCAGCGATATCTGCACCGCCTCGTAGACGACGCCCATTCCACCCCGACCCAGCTCGCTGACGATCTGAAAATCACCCAAAGGCCCCGGGTGCGCTTCAAGCCACTCGCGCAACAGGCGGCTCAGGTTCTTCTCGTCGGCCCGTGCCGATCGTACGCCGACGCCCGCCCGCACGAATTCGAGGCCCTCCAGGCAACCGGCGATGCGCTCGGCCAGCTCAGGGTAGCGCTGCACGTATTGGGCCGGCTCGGGCCGCAGCCCCAGCTCAAGCTGCCCCAGGTATTCTTCGAGCACCTCGATGACCCGAGGGTCTTCCGGCAGGTTGGCATCAGCGCCTTGCGCCTGATGCCCTTCGCCCCGCTCCACGACCCCGCGGCCATTGCTCGGAGAGCTCATGTCATCTCCTTCAACAGGCCGCGCAGGCGATCGAGGGCCCGCACCCATAACTGTTTGACGCTGCCGACCGAGCGCTGCATCCGTTGGGCCACCTCAGGAAACGTCAGCTCCTCAAGGTGTCTCAACACCATGACCTCGCGATAGTCGTCGGGCAGGCGCGCGAGGGCTTCGGCGAGCAACACCCCCTGCTCATGCCGAACAACATGCTGGCTGGGGGTGCTTTGCAGCGCCAACAGGCTCCGATCAAGCAGTCGCGATGACTCGTCGAGATCCAGCTCCAGCCGCTCTTCGCGGCGCACGTCGCGCCTCTTCGTGCCGACGAAGTGGCGGACCACCAGCGCGATGCGGGTGGAAAGAATCCCGCGCAGCCAGGCCGCGAACTCGCGGTCGCCCGTTCCGCGAAAGAGCTGGAAATTGCGATGTGCTTCGAGAAACGTCTCTTGAACCAGGTCGGCAATGTCGACCTTGTTTCGCAACCGCCGGCCGATTTCGACGCGCGCGAGCAATTCGAGATAATTCCGGTGGTTTTCGAGCAGAGCGCCCCGCGCAGACTCGGTACCCTGCCTGGCCTCTGCCAGCAGGTCGCCCGGCGCTGACGACATATGTACACTTCCCATGACTCCCTCTATTCCTATGGTTGCGGTTCACTGCCAGATAGGCACGCACATTTTACGCCTTTCGCAAGCTGCCGTAGAAATCCGATTGTTAGTCGCCGCCTGCGACAGGTCGCCGACCGCGAGCGGGCTGCCCACGCCTTGTCACGCGCGGCGCCGGGTCGCCCCCGTCGCGCCAGATCAGATTCTGATGGGGTAAGAGATTGTGCGGGCTTTGCGGGGCGCTAAAAAGTGGCAAGCGACGCTCCCGCCTCCACTGGGGGAGGGCCGGGGTGAAAGCAAATTGTCAGAGAACGTTGCGCTCCGGCCCTCACCCAAACCCTCTCCCAGAGGCCAGTGGGAGTGGGGAGTTTTTCAACGGGCTGCCAGACTCGACACGTTCGCGAAAATTCGATAGGCAACGGTTCTCCAGACGCCGTTCACGCTGCGCTCGAGCCGGCCCGCGCAACACGAAGCATGCCCCCGTCCGCCACGTCACAGACGTCTGACCGCGAGCCGGCTCACATGCTGACCGTCTTTTTGGTCTCGGCCGGAATGGTCGGCGTCTGCCTGAGCCATCGGTTTGATTCAGGTGACCGCCGTCCTCCGGAACATCACGACCCTGTGCGACGAAATCCTCGTTCTCGACGCGCTGATGTTCCTGGCCGCCTGCCTGTGCAGCTATTGGGCCCTGCATCACCGATTTCAGAAACGTTACCGCACGTTGCGCTGGGCCGTCGACACCCTGCTGATCGGGGGAATCATGATGATGGTTGTCGTCTGCGGTATGATCGCCTGGACAATCTCCGAAGAGCCGGCGGCCCGACGCCTGCACCACTCTCAGGCCACAACCCACCCGACGCAGCCTGTCGACCGTCACGGGGCAGACTGATGTGGCGCATCCTGCGGGGGTTGTACCTGGGTAACAGCCGCGACGCTTACGATCTCGAGCTGCTTCGCGGCATCGGCGTGACGCACGTTTTGAATTGCGCGCGCGAGGTCCCCTGTTTTCAACGCAGGCACTTCCGCTACCTGCACCTGAAGCTCTATGACCCCGACCCGTGTTTGATCGATCACATCGATCGGCTGTGCAGGTTCATTCGCCTCGGCCGCCGCCGCGGCTGCGTGCTGGTGCACTGCGCACAAGGCATGAGCCGCAGCCCTGCGGCAATCCTCGCGTATCTGTGCCGCCGCGGCAAATCGCTCGACGACGCCCTGACAGTGCTGCAGCGCCGCGTCGCCGAGACCGACGACCATTTCATATTGCCCGACGCCGGCTTCCTCGCCCAACTCGAATCGTTCTTCGAAGAGTAATACGGGGCATGGTTCGCGGCCCCGACAGGAACCGGTCGCCCGACCTGCCCGGCGGCGGGTTGTGACGGCCGAAAGAGGCAGGTACCATGACTGAGAGCCGTTTCTCGTGTTGTGCTGGCTGCCCATGTCGCGCCCCTTGCGCTGGCTGATCTGCGTCTTGCTTCTTCTTTTTCGGGTCGGCGACCCCACCGACCTCGCGGCACAAACGGCGCGCGGCCGCGGGCCGATTCGGTTGGCGGTGGCGTCTCCGATCCCGCGACCGAGGTCGCAGGCGCCTCAGGCGGTCGACTTCGTGCTCGACAGCCGCCTCGACCAGATACTGGAAGGCAACGTCGAGATCAAGATTTACGTCGGCCGCAAGCTCGTGCAGGAGTGGAATAGCGGCACCCTGGCTCTGGGCGAGGGGTCGCAGCGCCTGCGCACCCTCCTGCCGCCCATTACCGCCTACCACGAAGAAACCCCCATCAATGTCATGGGGCGATTTGTCGGAAAGAACTTCCAATACGACTTCGGCGAAGAGCGCGATCTGGTCGTTCCGGCACATTGGCAACGCTGGTTCGTACTGGGCATCGCCCTGCCCGAAGAGCGTCGGTCAGAGTACGACGACCAGGCGATTCCCCTGGCTTTGTCGCTCGATCGCTTTCATGTCGGCGCCGATCGGCTCGATATGGTCACCTATCCCTCGACGTTGCCGCCGGAAGACTTCCCCGCCACTGCCGCGGGGTACACCTGCTTCGACGTGCTGCTTCTGGAAGACGCGGGCTTCTCGCAGCTTCGCCCTGCCCAGTTGACCGCCATCGCCGACTGGGTCGCGGCCGGCGGGAGCGTTTGCGTGCGGCCCATGGGCCGCCTCACTTCGGCACATGCCGATTTCCTCAATCGCCTTTCCGCCGAGGGGCTCTCGGAACCGCTGGCGCTCGACGATCAGGGGCGGCTTCCGGCCGGTTTCGCCGGCGGCGAGGGTGCCGCCGAATTCCACTGCGGGCTGGGCCGGGCAGTCATACTGGGGTCGCTGGCCGACCCCCGGCCGGAACTCGAAACGGCGCGGCTGGCCCTGGCGATGCACCAGGCCGGCGGCGTCGACGCGCCCCGTATTCCCCCGTCGCCCTGGACCGACATCGCGCTGTTCCTGTGGAAGGTGCGGGCGAATCAGAGGGCGCGGGTCCGCGAGACGGGGCTGTGGGACTTCCACCGCCCCGGCCGGGTCGACGACGATCTGCGACGCGTGCGCCCTTATGGCCCGCTGGAAACCCGCGTCGAATCTCGACCCGGTGAACTGCTGCTGCCGCGGCGCATTCAGGGAGTTCCCCTGTGGGTTGTGCTGTCGATTCTGGGATTGTTTCTGGCGATCATCGCGCCGGGCGACTACTTTCTGCTGGGGGCGCTCAGGCGCCGCCGCTGGACCTGGCTGTTTCTCACGTTCGCCTCGCTCGCGTTCAGCGTCGGAACGATGCAGATCGCGAACGCCGTGATGGGCCGCGCCGATTTTCAGAACGCACTCATATTCGCCGACTACGGCCGCGGCGCAGACCCGCTGCGGGTCAGTCGGTTCGTGTTGCGGTTTTCCGCCACCGCGCAACGCACCGAAACGACCTTTCGCGACGCGATCTTCGCCCGCTGGCAGGAGCGCGTCGATTCGCCCCTGGGCAGCGCACCGTCGCCCGATTTCTATGTCGACCCCATTTCGGCTGCCGAAGAGCAAGACCCGCCACGGGTCACGCGCGATCTACCCACCATCGAAGGACGCATGCCCGCCGCGTTCGCTGTACAGCAGCAGTTGCGGCAATGGTCGCCGCTATTGCACCGGGAAACGTCATTCGCGTTGCGGCAACCGCCGGTCGCCCCGTACTGGCGCAGCGACGTCGATCTGACCGGGCCCGAAGGGCGGCAGGCGCTGTTCGACGAGATTCTCGCGGCGGAACCCGAGGCCCGGGTGCTGGTATTGCACGCCGGTCAGATCTATGCGGCCGATCGCCAGAAAGCCGCCGCAATGGCGCTCGATCAGAGTGCGTTCGGGCCGACGGCCGAAGCCCAACCGTCAACGTGGGACCCGGCCTGCCGCGACTCCCTCCCGCCGCATCTGGCCGCCCGCCTGCCGCAACTGTCTGATTTCGCCACAGACGGGCCGACCGCCGGGTCGCTGCGATTCGCGAGCGAAACACTCGAACTGGTGCTTCTGGCGTCTGTTCGCCGGGCGCGAGGCCTGTTCGCCATCGTCTCGCAGGTCTCTCCCACAGGGGCCGATTCGTTCGAAGACCTGGCGCTCGTCGATCCGTCAGACCCTTCTCAATGGCTGCTGGTGGCGGTCGTGCCGCGCGAAAACGAAATTCTGGTGCTCCGCCGGCTTTTTTGGAGCGCGCCATGAAGTTTCTCTGGCAGGTCTGGAAAATGTGCGAGCTGCCGCTGCTCGTCAAAGAGCTCAACGAACAGGCCGCGCGCCCCCGGACGTACGTCATTCGCTTTCTATACGCCGCCACGCTGTTCGCCGCCGCCTGCATCATGTTCTACGGCGACGTCATTTCGGTCGGCGGATCGACCGGCGCCCTGGGGCGCGGACGCGAGATGTTCGAGCGGCTGGTCGACTTCCAGTTCTGGAGCATCTATCTGTTCCTGCCCGCCGTCAGTTGCGGCGCGCTGACGATCGAAAAAGAGCGCAATACCCTGGCGCTCTTATTGATCACGTCGCTGCGCCCCTGGCAGATCGTCGTGCAGAAGGTGCTGGGCCGCGTCGTCCCCATGCTCACCTACCTGCTGCTCTCGTTTCCCCTGATGGCCGTCGCGTACAGCTTCGGCGGCATCACCGAAGATTACCTGTGGTCGGGCATTCTGCTGTTGGTGCTGACCTGTTTTCAGGTGGGGGCCCTGGCGATCGCCTGTTCGGCCTATTTCGCCACCACGGTCGAAGCGTTCATCGCCAACTATGTCGCTTTCCTTGTTCTGCGCGGGGTGCTCCCCTTCGCCTGGGGGCCGTACCTGTTCCAGAGGGCCGCCGACGTTCCTTTCGCCGTCACGGCCCTCTCGACATTCCTCATGGTCTCTCTGACCGTCGCCTTTCTGCTGTTGGCCTGGGGGGCCGTCGAAAGCCGCGCGTTCGTCTCTCCCAAGAATGTGCTGCTCGGCCTGTTCCGCTGGCTCGATGCCAACTTCAACGAGATGAACAAGATCACCGGCGGCATTGTGCTGGTGAAAGATGGCGACCCGTTGCCCGGCACCCGGCCCATCGCCTGGCGCGAAACGGCCAAGAAGTCGCTGGGCACCTTCCGGTACCTCTTTCGCGTGCTGGTCGTGGTCGAGCTTCCCCTGCTGCTCCTTTGCAACGGCTTGCGCTTTTCCGGTCCTGGCGGGGCCAGCCTGCAACCGATCAGCATGGCCTTGTATCTATTATGGATGTTGGCCGTCGCCCTGACGATCGTTCATGCCGGCAGCGTGATTTCGGCCGAGCGGACCCGGCAGACCCTCGACGTGCTGCTGGCCACACCGCTGTTGGGCCGCGAGATTCTGCTGCAGAAATTGCAAGGCGTAAGGCGGCTGTTCGGCGTGCTGTTGGTTCCCTTCGTCACGATCTTCGCGTTTGAAACCTGGTGGAACCAGGGGGCCACCAACCGCTGGGTGTATCCGCTCCTCGCCCTCGCCACCGTCGCCGCTTACCTGCCGCTGGCCGCCTGGGTCGCACTGTGGGCAGGCCTCAAGATGCGATCGCAGATGAAAGCCATTTTTGCGGCGATGGGCCTGATCGGCGCGTGGCTGATCATTCCCGCGCTCGTTCTGGGCCTGGCCGCCGCGCTCGCCGTTCCTCCCGATGGTGCCTTGCGCAAGGCGCTGTTGTTGAACCCTGTCCAGATGATTCCCGCGGTCGAACGGGTCGGGGAGTATGTCCTCGACGCGCGCGACTTTCAGAGAGCCCCCTCGCCCGACTGGCTCATGCTGACGGCCAATCTGCTGCTGCACGTGGGCGCGTTATGGGCCCTGAGGCGTCACGTGCTCGAGCGGGCTGATCGTTTGCTGGGCCGCCTGGGTGAAGAATCGCCCCCCAGGCGCGAACAACCGCAGATCGAGCCGTCGCGGGCGCCCGTGCATCAGATGGCGACGTGACCGAGAAACCCCCGCGCGCCGGACGACAAGTCATTGACTTATGTCCAAATTCGCCTTATGTGAACGGTGGGCCTCGCTGCGTTGGGACGGGCATTGCAGATGCACGGTTCGGGCCGTGCGCGGGCACAGCGAGCCGCCGGGTTCATCCCGGCAGGTCTGCGGCAGACGACGGGGATGAACCGGGCGGCTCGTCCGAAAGCGCGCTTGTCGCACACAACCCTTTCTGTGCCAAATGGTTATGACATTGTGCCAGTCCCTGGTCACGGATTCTGCCGCACCCACCAGCCCGCGATGCGTATCAAGAGTTGCTTTGCCGCCAGCCATCCTCTGGCGTACCATCGGAACTCTTCCCCCTCGTTTTGCGTCTAACTCGAAGGCAGCCGTGACTTAAGCGTGGCCAAGCCCGATCACGAACTGATCAGTGAGTCCCTACGCGGGCAGACGCACGCGTTTGGCGAGCTGGTCGTGCGCTATCAGAACCGGTTGTACAACGGGCTGGTGCATATTGTGGGCTCGTCGGAAGAAGCTCGCGACGTGGCGCAGGATGCGTTTGTGAAAGCGTTTCAGAAGCTGCACACTTTCGGAGGCCGTTCGGCATTTTACTCGTGGCTGTTTCGCATCGCCCTCAACGCGGCCGTCAGCCGCCAGCGCAAGCTCAACCGCCGGCCCGCTTCGATCGACTCGTTGCGCGACCGCCAGGGGGTCGAGCCGGTCGATCAACGGGCCGAAAACCGGCCGGGGTTCTCGCTCGAGGCGTCCGAGCGGCAGGCGGCGGTGCAGCGGGCGCTGGCCCAGCTTCCGGAAGAATTTCGCACGGTTCTGATCTTGAAAGAAATGGACGACCTGAAATACGAAGAGATTGCCGAGGTCGTGGGCTGCCCTGTGGGAACGGTCCGCAGCCGCATACATCGGGCGCGGGCCGAATTGCGCGAGAAACTGACCGTCATGCTGCAGGAACCTGGCGCCGAAGAAGTCGCGACGGCGAGAAAATCGTAACGGTCGTTGTGGACGTTGCACGAATGTGTTGTCATGACTGAGCCGTTTGCTGAAGAAGTACTGTCGGCCTATTTCGACGGCGAGCTGCCGCCCGAGCAGCGTGCGCAGGTCGAGCGCTGGCTCGAAACCTCGCCCCGCGCACAGCAGACTTTGGCCCAGATGCGACAGGTTTCGGCAGGGTTGCGAAGCCTGCCCCGCGCTGAGTTGCCCGCAGAATTCGCCGCCCAGGTGCTGCAAGAAGCTGAGCGGCAGATGCTGTTGCCGGTGGCGGCCGCCGCGAGACCGCCGAGGCCCATTCGGGCGTGGCTGTTTGCAGCCGGGGGCCTCGCAACCGCAGCGCTCTTGCTGGTGACCATGCAACTGGCCGATCGAGCGCCGCAACGCGCCGCAGCGCCCAACCTGGCGGCGGCGCCGGGCGATGTCTTGCGGTCGGAGGGCACTGGGGGCGAAGGTAGGTTCGCCAGCGCCGCGATGCCGGCAGCGACAGCAAACGAAGCGGCCGACCTCAATGCGCTGGCCGGGGTCGATCTGTCCGACCCGGAGCTTCAAAAGCTTGTTGACGCGATTCGCTCGGCCCAGGCGACCGGTCGCGTGCCGGTTGTGCGACTGTACGTTTTCGATCGCAAGGCGGACCTCGACGTCGTGCAATGGGTGCTCGAACGGCAGGAGATCCACAGCGACCCGGTCGGGGGCGCCCGCACTGTCGAATCCGGGAAAGAGATCGTCGCGAAAACGGTTCCGGGGCGCGCCGAAAACCGCGCGCTGCGTGAAGGGCAATTTGTGATTGCCGAGTTGCCGCGACTTGTGGGGGCATTGCAGGCGCTGTCGAAGACCGACGCCCGTTTCAAGGGCTGGCAGGTGGGCCCGGCGATCGACCTCGCCTCGCTCGACGAACGCGGCCAGCAGCGTGCCCGCGAGTGGGCCGAGCTGCCCAACGACGAGGGCCCGCTGATCGCCGATGCTCGCGGCACATCGGCCGATTTGGCGCACCGCGCGAGCAAAGACGAGGGCGGCGCCGCAGGGGCTGCCGCGACCAGAATCGCAGAGGTGCCGCCGGCCAAAGCTTCAATCCCCGGTCGCGATCAAACCTCCAACGCGGCCCAGCTCGCGAAATCGCGGCAGCTTCGCGTGACGCTGACTGAATCGCCCGAGAACCTCGGTGCCCCGCCGCCGGAACCCAGGCAATTCAATGTTCAGAAGCCGACATCCGCCGCCGATAACGTTGCCGCGTTCTCGCAAGAAAAGGTGAGGAACGCGGCTTCGACGTCTCAATCGAACCTGGTACGGGTCATCATCGTTGTCGAGCCCGCGGCGGGCGACAAGCGACCGGAACCTCCAGCCAAGCCGGCCACCGGTACGGGCGCCGCGTAGCTGGTCCCATTGCACTCGTGCCGGCCCGATTCGCCCGTTCCATTGCCGGTGCCGCAAGTTCGCCACGACCTTGCGAGGCGTGACACCCGGCCGCATCGCGCCACGCCCGCAGACAGGCGAATCTGCTGACCCTACAGATCGCGCACCCGGAACGTGTCGCCCGCGTCGAGGTCGCCGGTTTGCAGCCCCCGGCGGAACCACCGCACCCGCTGCTCGGAGCTGCCGTGCGTGAACGAGTCAGGCACGACGTAGCCCTGGGCCTGCATCTGCAATCGGTCGTCGCCGATGGCGTTGGCCGCGCGCAGCGCTTCTTCGATGTCTCCCTGTTCGATGATCTGCCGGGCCCGATCGGCATGGTGGGCCCAGACGCCGGCCAGAAAATCGGCCTGCAGCTCGAGCCGCACCGAGAGCTCGTTGGCCTCTTCCTTGCTCACGCGCTGCTGTTCGGCGTGCACCTGTTCCATGATGCCCAGCAGGTTCTGAACGTGGTGCCCGATTTCATGGGCAATCACATACGCTTGGGCGAATTCGCCGGGAGCGCGGAATTTCGTCTTCATCTCATCGAAAAACCGCAGGTCGATATACACCGTCTCGTCGCGCGGACAGTAGAACGGCCCCACCTGGGCGCTCGCGAAACCGCAACCCGACCGGGTCGAACCGGAAAACAGCACCAGCTTCGGCTCGCGATAGACCTTCCCCATCCGCCGGAACTGCTCCGTCCAGACGTCTTCAGTGTCGCCCAGCACCACGGCCACGAATTGCCGAGCCTCGTCGTCGACTTCGCCCTGCTCTCCCGGCTGCGGCACTCCGACCTGACCGCCCCCCGGGGGCGCCTGTGGCAGTTGCTGCAAGAGTGCCAGCGGGTTGCCCCCCAGAAGCGCGACAACCACAACCAGCAGCAACAGGCCCAGCCCGCCTCCCACCATCACCGGCGGACCCATGCTCCGACGGTCTTCGACATTCTCACTTTCGCGTCCGCCTCGCCAACGCATGGCAAACTCCCGGAAGGAACCTTCAAGCTGCGTTTACCGCGATGACCTAAACTATTGTCGGGGCGGGCGCGGGCGTCAAGAGGCCGCAATCCGCGCCAGGAAACAGCTTATGTCGCCGAGAATCGGCCACACCACAGAAAATTGAGTTTGACTCGCCGCCATCGCGCGGTGAAGATCGTAGCACTTCAGGCTCACAGGGAACCCGGACAATGTTTCGACGATTGCCGCTGACCGGTTTCGGCTGGGGCCTGGCCCTGGCCGCGTGCTATTCGGCGGTCACCGCCGCCGAGCCGGCCGGCGGGAACGCTCCCCCGTCGCTCGAACCGGTCGTCTGGGCGGGTCCGGGCACAACGTTCGAATCGCTGCTGGGGAAAACCACGGTGGTGGTCACGTACGTGACCTGGTGCCCCAAATGCAACGAGTGGTCGGGCGAACCCCTTGCCGATCTTGCCGCCGAATTGCGCGACAAGCCAGTCGTGGTGCTGGCCCTCAGTACCGACACGCCGCCTGATAAGGCGCGGTTGTACATGGCACAGCGGCAGTTCGCCGGCCCGCGGGTCTTGCACGGCTACGACCCCACCATTGCCAGACGGTTCGGGTTCGAAAACGAATTCTTCAACTACGCGATCATTGGCCCCGACGGCGCCATCGCCGCGCGGGGCGATCTGGGCACCTACGAAAACGCTCCCGGCGACAAGAAATACACCGTCGCCCGTGACCTGGCCCGGCTCGCAGACCGCGGGCGATTTCGATTCGTCACCGATGAGATGTCTGACGCGCTCAAAGAACTCGTGTTTCCGATGGAGCTGGGGACCTGGCCCACCTCCGCCGATTCGGCGCGCCTCAAGCGCGCGCTGCGCGGTGACGATCGTCAGGCCTTCGACGACATGCTCAAGAATTTCCTCGACGAGCAGTTGGCAGACGCCGAACGACAGGTGGCTGGCAGCGCCCCCGAAAAACTGACGGCCCTGCGGACGGCCACGTATCTCAACGCGTCATTCAAGGCAACCGAGCAAGGGAAGAAAGCCGCGGCGCTGCTGAAGACGCTGAACCAGGACGCCGATTTCAAGAAAGAGCTGGCCGCCAAACGCATGTACGACCAGTGCCTGAAGCAGCCCAATCGGATCGCCGCCCGGCAGGCCGAGCTATTGCGCGGTGTGGCAAGAAAATTCCCCGGCACGCACTACGCGGCGGTTGCCGGCACGGCGGCCGACGCGGCATTGCAGGCGGCCGACGACCCGCAATAGTCCTGGTTCGAAACGTTGTCGCGACGAAACCGTCTCGTGGTTTCACGAGGTCACTGGCTACACCAGCCCCCGCTTCTTGCGAAGGAACCATTCTCCCGTGAGCGACGCGACGAACAGGCCCAACAAAACCCAGTTGTCCCATAGAGAGACGCGACGGATTTCAGTGACGTCGAGGTTCAACCCCTGGTGCGCCAGCCGGCGCAGGTACGCCCGGAATTCTTCCGGGGCGACGCTGCTTCCTCCCGTGATGCGGACCAGTTCTTCCATCAGCACGAAATCAGCCGCCGGGTTGTAAAGCTCGAGGTCTTGTTCGTAGACGATAAACCGGGCTTCAGCGGGCAAACCCACCGCCTGACCGCCCCGGCTGGCCTCGACATGAATTCGATACTCGCCGGGCTTTTGGGTTTCCAGGAGCCGGGCGCCATGTTCATTTCCCGAGCGCTCGGGGGTAAGCTGGCGGCGCTTGCCCCCCGGTTCAACGACCTCAACCCGAAATTCGGCATCGTCGAGAGCCCGCTTCTGGGCGTCTCGGGCCCCGAACGTAAATGTCACCGGCTGACCAACGCGATATCGGCGCGAATCGAGCCTGACCCACACCGACTCGTCCCCCTGTTGGTCTTTATGCGCGAGCCAGAGAATTACCTGCAGCCAGAACCGGCGATGCGCCGCCTCAAATTTCGCCCACCACAACCAAGTGGTGTCGGCAGCGAACGCCATCGTCCGGCCGCGGCCGTAATCTTGTGCGATCAAGAGCGGCACGTTGTCGGCGGTCGTGGCCAGCACCAGATTCAGAGGTTTCAAGCCCTGATACCGATTGGCCCCTTCCAGCTCCGGCAGCTCCTTCCAACGATCGAGGTTCTTCTCAGGGCTGTCGAGACGCATGATGAAATGCTGCAACCCCTGAGGCGTCGGCAGCATCTGCAATCGATTGAGGTAATGAAGTGTCGGGTCGGGGTCGTTGCCCGTCTGGATCTCGGTCTGCCGCATCTCGACCGGCAGCACCTCGGCGAGCGGCGTGCCGGCGTATCCCCCCGGCCCAAAACTGAGGGTGCCGCCGGTCATCAACAGGCCCGCACCGTTTTCAACGGCCCGCGCGATCTGTTCAAGATGCTGGCGGCCGAAGGCGCGGGCCGGAACGCTGCCGATGATGTACACATCGTACTTTCCCGGAGTGAACCAGTCGTCTTCGATCACTTCCTTGCTTCCCTGCGGGGTGAGGCGCACCGGTTTGAAATCGAGCCGGATGTCGGGTGATTCGTCGACGCGGCGAAGGAACTTCTGCTCGGTACGGTGTTCGCGATCGAAATACGCGACGCTGATGCCACCTTTCAATACGCTCAAGTAGGTTGTCTGCGAGTTGTTGATGGTCACGGCCTCTCCCTCGATGGGCACCACCTCGAGCATCAGCCGGTATTCGCCCGCGTCGGACGGAACGAAGTCAAATTCGACCGGGATGACATCCTGATTGCCGGTCGGGCGCAGCAGCCGCGGCGGTGCGGCCGGCTTCATCGGCGGCGGCTGGCCAGGGACCGTGGCGGCAGGGTCTTCGATCAGCAACTTGACGGTCAATTCGCGGTTGCCGGCACCCAGGGCACGGATTTTTGCCGCCACCACGACCGTGTTCTTCACGAACACCGTCGGGCTGACTTCGAGGTCTTCGACGCTCAGGTCGAGCGCGCCGTCGCTCATGGCAGACGTCCCAATGCCCACGGCGTCGATGCGGATCTGCTGCTCGGCCAGTCGGCTGGCCGCGGCCCGCGGGTCAAGGTCGCGAGGCGCCACGGCGCGCTGCGCGAAATCGCTGAGCACGATAAACGCCGCGATCCGCTTTTCCGCCGCCAGTTGCAGTGCACGTTCGAGACTCGCACCAATCGCCGTCTGGTCGCCCAGCGGATCAGTACGCAACTGTTCGACAATCGCGGCGTCGTCTGCAAAATCGACGAACACGACGTCGACCAGCTTTTTGAGCGACTCCAGCTCGGGCTGCGCGTCTCCCAGAGTTTTGAGCAGCGCCTCGCGCCGCGTCAGCCCGCCTGCCGCGTCTCTGACTCCCATACTGCGGCTCGAGTCAGCAAGGACGATAAGAGACATACCATGCGGATCGATGCGGGTGAATTCAAGCTGTGGCCGCAGCAGCGAGAACATCAAAAGCAGCCAGGCGAAGACCCGCAGCCCCAGGAGCGCGGTCCGGCGCAAGCGCGGCAGATGGGCGATGCGCGGCCGATAGCCGACGATCACGACGGCCAGCGACGCGGCAATAGCCAGCGCGATCCAGGGCCAGGGCCAGACGGGCTCTAACAGCACTTTCATTTTCGCTGCGAGCCTCCGTACCGCGGTTTGAGGTTCCAGTGCGCCAGAATCGCCGCCTCGCGCGCCCGCATCACGCGTCGTTCATCCGCCGACAGGTCGTCGTATCCGCACAGATGCAAGAGGCCGTGCACGAGATACAGGCACACTTCGTCGGCCGGCCGCCAGTCGAATCGCGACGCGTTTTTGCGCGCCGTCTCAGCGCTGATGATAATTTCTCCTTCGAGCCGCTTGCCAGCCCCGCGCGGCCCGCCGTGATCTGCCGCCGCACGCGCTCTCGGGCGGCGCGTGCGCGCCCCAGCGCCCCGGCCCCGCGGCTCCGAAGCAGCTTCCCAGAGAAAGCTGATGACGTCGGTAGGATAGTCGTGGTCGAGATACCGGCGATTGATCTCGTGGATTTGCGCATCGTCGACCAGGGCGATACTGATCTCAGCCTCGCGAGCGCCTTCGAGGGTCAATGTCTCGACGGCACGATCGACAATTCGCCGACGGTCGACGCGCAGCACGCGCTGTTGGTTGGCGACCGCAATGACGAACCGAGCGCGCTGATTCCGCCTCGCCATGCCCATCGTTCAGGCCGAACGCTGTTCCGGATACTTGACGCGCCCATGGTACATCGCCGACACCGACTTGGTCAGCGATTCTTCGATTCGGGCCAGCTCGGTCATCGTCAGACCGCAGTCGTCGAACTGGCCGTCAAGCAGGCGCTTCAGCGCGATCTCGTGCACGAGCCGCTCGATGCGGCTGGGGGTCGGCTCACTGAGCGCCCGGCTGGCCCCTTCGACGGCATCGGCGATCATCAGCACGGCGGCCTCGCGGGTCTGCGGCCGCGGCCCAGGGTACCGAAACAGCGCTTCGTCGGGGTCCGACCGTTGGTCGGGCTGCTCTTCCGCCTGGCGGGCCGCCTCATGATAAAAATACTCGACCAGCGTCGTACCATGATGCTGCTCGATGAAGTCGATCAGCGCCTGCGGCAGATTGTGCTGGCGCGCCAGGTCAGCGCCATCTTTGACGTGACCGATAATGATCAACGTGCTCATCGCCGGCGCGAGATGTTCGTGCCGGTTCTCGCCCGGCACTGCATTCTCTACGAAGTAGTGCGGTTTGAGCATCTTCCCGATGTCGTGGAAGTACGCGCCGACCCGCACCAACAGGCCGTTGGCGCCGATGGCGTCGGCGGCCGTCTCGCCGATGCTCGCGACTGCAATCGAATGGTTGTAGGTGCCAGGCGCCCGGCGCACCAGTTCTTGCAAAAGGGGGTGCGAGACGTCGCCCAGTTCGAGCAGGCTGATGTCGGTGACAGCCCCAAATGCGGCCTCAATAAAGGGCAGGCTGCCGGAAACCAGAAACCCGGCCGCGAGGCACCACCCCGCGCCCCGCAGGCTCTGAAGCCATTGAGCGCCATCGCGCCACAGCGGAAATTGCGAGTCGCTGTCGAGCACGGCCGTACCCCACGACATCAGAAAGCACACCACCGCCGACCAGAGACCCACGATGACCAGCGTCGAGCGCGACGGAACGCTGGGCAAGAGAATCGCGGCTGTCGCGCAAACGCTCATCATGACCGTGAATCGGCCGAGGTCTGATCCCGTGGCGCCGATGACGATCAGGCTCAGCGCAAACGCAGTCAGGGTCGCCAGCACCTGGTTGTAGACGATGGCGATGACCATGACGGCCGCGAGCACCGGGGCCAGCGTCGCCCGCCACGGGTCGAACGACAGCAGATAGCCGAAGCCCACGGCCGAGACGAACAGGGTCAGATACAAACACAGCGACCGCAGGTTCCACAAGAGCTTCGATTCGTGCCGCACGAGGTGATAGCCGATCAAAGTCGCCAGAATCGTGAGCATCAGAAAAACGACGGCCACTCGCGTCACTCGCTCGGGAAACGTGACATTCGCTTCCAACTGGTCGAATTCGGCCTGCAGCAGGCTCAGGCGTTCTTCGTCAATGATGTCGCCGGGTTTGACCAGCAGGTCGCCGGCCTTGTACTCGTCGCGTTCCGGTTTGACGGCCGACCGCGCGGCTTCCCTGGCCTCCTGGGTCGCCGCATTGTCGAAAAACAAAGTCTCGGGCGACTGCATTTTCAACCAGTGCTCCAGCTCACCCCGCACGGGCAAGAGAGCCGGAAACAACTGCCAGCGACCATGCAGCGCTCCCCCAGGAGCCAGGAGCGACGCCAACTGCACCTGCGACGGCTCGACTTTTTGCAGTTCGCCGCCATCGTCGATGACTGCGATCTGCCCGCCGGCCGACAGTTCCGACGGGGCGTTTTCCGGTCTCAGCAGGCCCTGCTGTTCCGGGGGCTGGATAAATCGCGCGAGCGACGTGACCACGTCGCGAAGGGCTTGTTCGTCGGCGGCCGCCTGTTTCAATCGCGCGAAAGATTCCAGGCGATCTGCGGCGGGCATTCCGCCGGTCTGAGGCGTTGTCGCGTCGGCCGTCAGGCCGAACGCCCGGCGCGCCTCGACGGGCACCTGCCCCAATTCGCCAGCCTGACTCAACGCCACGAGGCCCGCACGCAGCTCTTGTGGAAGTCGGTCGAGCGGACGATCGTCTTTGCGAAAGACAGGGGGCACCTGCTCGGCGGCGCGTTCGCGAGCCCGCTCGGTGCGTTCCCGATTGAGCCTCTCAAAGTCGATGATGGCCGCAATTCCCGAGCCGGGACGCTGCCCCAATCGATACGGAAGAGTCCGCCGCCAGCCCTGAACGCACAGCACAATCGCGGCGATCGTCAAGAGACCCAGCCCCAGCCGCGCCAGCACCGACCGATCGGTGACCAGCCGCCGCAGGTCGACCGAAGAGGCCGACGCGACGCGCAGCGCAGCCCCGCGTGCGCGTCCCCGCCTGGTTCCAAAGAGAAACATCGAAACGTTAGCCTTTCCGCCGCGATGCGTGCCGGGGCGGGCTGTCGTCGTATGCCTTGACGATCTCTTTGACGAGCTGATGCCTGACAATATCACGGCCTGTCAGGCGCACGCGCCCGATCCCGTCGATCCCCGCCAGACGGTCAATCGCATCCACCAGGCCGCTGGCGACGTGCGGCGGCAGGTCGGTCTGCGTCGTATCGCCGGTGACCACCACTTTCGAACCGTTGCCCAGCCGTGTGAGAAACATCTTCATCTGGGTAACGGTCGTGTTTTGTCCCTCGTCGAGAATGATGAACGTATTGTTCAGCGTGCGGCCGCGCATGAACGCCAGGGGAACGATCTCTACGACGTCGCGCTCCATATATCGCTTGACTTGCTCGTAGTCGAGCATGTCGTTGAGGGCGTCGAGCAGCGGCCGCAGAAACGGGTTGACCTTCGCCAGCAGGTCGCCGGGCAGGTACCCCAGCTTCTCGCCCGCCTCGACGGCCGGCCGCACCAACACGATTTTCTTAACCTGCTCCTGCCGCAAGGCGTTCACCGCCATGGCGACGGCGAGATACGTCTTGCCGCTTCCGGCTGGCCCGACGCAGAACACCAGGTCATTCTCGCGAATGGCCCGCACATATTCGGCCTGCCCGGGAGTGCGGGGGCTGACGCGCCGTGCCCGTTCGAACAGGTCGATCGGTTCCAGCGCGGCCGACGCCGAATCCCCATTTCCAATGACCCCCAGCACCCCCTGCACTTCAGATTCGAGCAACTCGCCGCGCCGTTCGAGAATGGCGCGCAGTTCCGAGAACACAGCCAGCCCACGGCGAATCTGCTCGTCTGTGCCGTGCAGGCGAATTTCGTCGCCCCGCAGCGTCACGTCGACCCCCACCGCGTCTCGCACCTGTCGCAGATAGCGATCCTGAGTTCCGAAGAGACGCAGGATCTGATCTGCGCTGGAAAATGCGAGTGAAGCTTCAGTCATGCGGCGAATTCCCGCGGGAGAGCGTCACATCCGGGCGGCGACGCAATGGGTCAGTGGCTTAGTATTATAGCCTGCCCGCCCCCCATTGCGAGTGGCCGGCGGCCACCGACAACGCCCTTCCGCGCGCGGCACAAGACTCGTAACATCAAATGAAGTAGGGATTTACGAAATCAGTTGCGGCCCGCCTACACGTGCCACCGGTGGGGCTTGGGGGGGCAGCGCAACTCGATGGCCGCCCGGAACAAGCGGCGCTTCTGGCACGACTTGCCCTGTCACCAGCACCCGGAGTTACCTCACGGACCTCAAGTCGGTGCAAGGCGGCGCTCGATGTGTAAGCGCAGAGCGCCGCGCTCGGAGCCTGCATACTCTATGAAGACGCCACGAGGGCCGGTTCTATGTATGAATCCTACTTCGGCTTGCGCACGCGCCCATTCAGCGCCATTCCCGACCCGAGCTGCTGGTTCGCTCCCCCGGCCGTCCAGAATGTGCTTGATGAACTGACCTTACGGGCGGCTGCGGGAGAGGGAATCGGCGTGCTGGCCGCCGCCGCCGGTTTGGGTAAGTCGCTTCTGTGCCGACGACTGATCGCCGAACTGGCTGGTCAGTTTACTCCCGTCTATCTGGCCAACGCGAATTTTGCGACGCGCCGCGCTCTGTTACAGGCGATCCGCTTTGAGCTGGGGCGGTCTTTCACGGGGATGGACGAGCAAGAGCTGCGTCTCGAGCTGATCGCCACACTCAAAGAACTCGCAGACGCTGGCCGAGCGCTGGTCCTGGTCGTCGATGAGGCCCACCTGATCAGCGATCGGCTGCTCGAAGAACTGCGGGCCCTTGCCGGCCAGGTCGCCCGATCGCAACCCCTGGTGCGACTCATTCTCGCAGGACAGTTGTCGCTGGAAGAAAAACTGGCAGATCCCATCCAGGCGGCACTCAATGAGCGCGTCGTTGCTCACGCGTATCTCGAACCATTCACCCAGCAGGAAAGCCGCGACTACATCGAGCATCGCGTTCGATGGGCTGGCGGAGACGCCGAGCGGCTGTTTGAACCCGAAGCGCTTGATTCAATTGCCCGGCTGGCAGGCGGCGTGCCCCGGTGCCTGAATCAATTGAGCGACCACAGCCTGCTTCTGGCGTGTGTGCACGAGGCGCCACGGGTCACGTTGGCGATCGTCGACGAAGCGCTCGCCGACCTGAAGCACCTGCCGTTGAACTGGAACGAGGCCCTGAAAACCTCGACCGACTCAGCCGACGACGATTTCGTTGAGGAAGAACACCTTGGGGCCCCGGGCGACATGCCGATCGGAGAGTACGACACGTTTGAGTCTTATCCCCGCGATTCCGACTGCACCGTGTTCGAAATCGGAGACGCGGCTGGTCTGGCCGTGGGAATGGCTGCGCCTGAAAGCCGGGTGGGCCAGCCCAGTCTGTCGGAAATCCTCGACGCGGTAGGGGTCGGAACGCCGCCGGCAGAGACCGGAGCGAGTCGGCTGATTTCGCTCGAAGCCGTCCCGATGACGTCGCCCCGCATCTTTACTGAAGAACGCATTGCAGATCGCTTCGCGGATGTCACTTTGAGCACGACCTTCCGGATGCGGACCTTTGAAGAGACGGCCCTCGACTATGGCCCGCAGACCGCTGAGCGGGCGTTCGCCGATTTCCCGGCAGCACCCCCGGCCCCACCGACCGACGCGCCAGTTGAAGCATTGCGGGACACGGCGCAAGCCCGGCCTTTGCCCAACCAACCCGCCGGTGCGGCCACCGGATCGGAATTGCGACAGGCGCCCGCAGCCGATTCGATGATACCCGACCGGGCCGACGTCGAAGACGAGATCGGGAACAGTGTCCTCGATGTTTGCCTCGAGGTGCAACACTCGCTGGGATCGTGGTGGGAGGGGGCCGACAACAGTGGCACTCTTGCGCCGGGCGCGCTCGCCGAATCGGAATCGAGCTCCCACGCCATTGCGTCTGCGCCTCGTGGCAGGCAGTACGACGTGGTCGAGCCGCCGCTGATCAGCGAGCCGGCTTCTGTGGCAGACCGCGCGCGACACGTCCCGCCGCCGAACTACAAGCACGTGTTCAGCACGTTGCGTCGCAAGCTCGGTCGCAATCTGCGGTGCCGTTAGCGCAGGCTCTCTTTAGAGTCGCAGCAATTCACGGCGCGCGACACACCGGGCGGCGAAAACTGCTTGCGCGGCCTTTCCCTTGGTATCACGCTCCCCGAAAACGGGGAACTGCCCCCACGTCAATGCGCGGTCAAATTGTGACTACGGGTCAAATACGCCATCGCGGCGCTTTGCGAAGCTGAATCCAGGGCTCGTTTCGAACCCTTTGGCGAGATCGTTTCGGGCGACAAAGGCACGCTCGTTGCTTCATCTTCAAACTGCCTCGCAAATCGTTTGTTGCGGCACCCCGAT
The DNA here is from genome assembly GCA_052388175.1 of Planctomycetaceae bacterium. GTDB lineage: Bacteria > Planctomycetota > Planctomycetia > Planctomycetales > Planctomycetaceae > SIAF01. Next base: position 110,980 of record JBQTIL010000032.1, read on the forward strand.
CGCACAATTATCGGGCAACACTGATTGGAGGCGCGACGCGCGTCATGAACGCTGAAGAATTGTTTCTACTTTCCCTGGCAGTCAGCAGCAGTATTTGGGTTTATTTCGACGCCCGGGCCATCGGGACACGCAAGGGACGCGTCAAAGGGTTTTTCGACTTGAGCCCGGGCGGATGGTTTGCGTTTTGCCTGCTCCTCTGGATCGTCGCGTTTCCCGCCTACATTTTGAAACGCGACGACCTCAGGGTAGCCGCCCAACTGGACCCGCCCCCCGCTCGGTGTTACGACTGCGGGCACAGTGTGTACCGGATGGCGAGTTGCTGCCCGAATTGCGGTTCGGCCGTGGCGGCGTGACGCCGCCGGCTCACGAGCGATCAGGTGTGCTGTGGGGCGATCGCGCCCAAAACTGCCATTGCCAGAGCGGCTGAGCCGGCGCATGCCAGGCGCTGGCAGGCTGGCTCAGGCGGCCGGCGTGCGTGCCACGGCTTCGATCGTTTCCGGCCCGATGTCGCGAGTCCCTTTTCCGTGTCGCGCTTTGAGGTTGAACAGACCGAAGATTTCAGCAGCATTCAGGCTCAGCGACAGGTTGGCCGGCCCCCCGTCTCCGAGCACGGCGGCGAACAACTTGCGCTTTTCGTCGAGCACGCGATTGATACGCTCTTCAATGGTGTCTTTCGAGATGAATCTGGTGACGATCACGGGGCCCCGCTGTCCAATGCGGTGGGCCCGGTTGATCGCCTGGTCTTCAACGGCCGGGTTCCACCACCGGTCGAACAGAAAGACGTAGCCGGCAAATTGCAGGTTGAGCCCTACGGCGCCGGTGGCGTAGCTCATCATCAGCAGATGGGCCTGCGACTCTTCCTGGAAGTGCTTCAAGATCGGCTCGCGCTGCCTGATGGGAACCTTTCCGTGATACACCAGAGGCCGGAAGCGGGCCAGCCGCTGTTGGAGCCAGTCGATGCAGCCGGTCCACTGGCTGAACAGAATCGCTTTGCCGCCGCTGGCGGCGATCTCTTCCATGTCGGCTTCGAGCCTCTCGAGTTTCGCGCTTTCCCCGGTCAACGGATCAAAGTTTGTAATCTGCTTCAGCCGCAACACCAGTTCGAATACGTGTTGAATGGTGATGGATTCGCCCAATTCGTCGAGTTGTACGACCCCCTCTTTCTCCGCCGTTTCGTAAGCGATTCGCTGGGCCGGCCCCAGCTCGAGATACTCGTCGCGGTCAAGCCGCGGGGGCAGGTCTTTCATCACCAGGTCTTTGGTTCGCCGCAGAATGAACCGCTTCGAGAGCTGCGTCAGTTGCTTGAGGTCGGGCGTGGCGCGCGGCGGCACGACCTCCATAAACTCATACAGCGAAGCCAGCTCTTCCGGCCGGTTCTCGATCGGCGTTCCCGTAAGTGCCCAGCTTCCTTTACGCGGAATCTGCCGAGCCGTGGTCGCCGTGCGCGAATCGCGGTTTTTGATGCGCTGGGCCTCGTCGAGAATTACCAGGTCAAAGCGCGGCTGCTGCTCGCCGAAGCTTTCCATGTCGCGCACCAGCAACTCGTAGTTTGCCAGGAGGATTGCCACGCCGGGCATCGTCCACAGCATCTGGCGACGCGCCGCATCTCCTTCGATCGTCGTCACGGGCAACTCTTCCGCCCACAGGCGGAATTCGCGCTGCCAGTTGGGGATCAACGGCTTGGGACACACCAACAGGATTCGTCGCGCCTGACCGGCCCGCAGCAAGAGCCGCACGGCCGTAATCGTCTGCATCGTTTTGCCCAACCCCATCTCATCGGCCAACAGGGCGGACTTTTGAGCGAACAGCCAGGCGACCCCTTCGTATTGATATGCAAATGGCTCAAAGGGCATGATCAGTTCCTGCCCCTTCAGCCATGTTTCCAGGGGAGGCTGCAGTACATAGAAGAGCCGGTCTGCGAGCGAGATCGCATCAGCCGGAGGCTTGATCCGCGTTCGCGCCGCCCGTGGCCTGATCGCTTCAGTAGCGGTCAAGTCGGGGCCGTCCGGCGGCAGGGCGGCGTCATTCGGGGGCGTTGGGGGTACGGCAGCAGGCCCGCCCGCAGGCGCGGGTGCCGATGGAAACTCCAAACCCGTGTCGAACGTGACGCCGACGCAGCACAGCTTGCCCCACGCGGGCCGCCAGCGCGCGACGACGTTGGGCGCGTTCACGAGCGAAGCCGTCTGACATCGCACCCGCGGAACGCGTTGCAGCGCGCCGTTCATTCCAGAAGCGAAGACTTCGACGCTCATCGCATCGTTCCGTGACGAATCGTTTCGCGCAGCGCCTCACGAACGCGCTCGAAGGGCTCCAGCAAGTCGGCGTCTGCGGGCACGTGTGGCGCTGCGCGCGATACCGCGGCCCCATCGTCGCCATGTGCCGCATGGAACCGGACACGCTGTCGACCCAGCTTGACGAGCGGGGGGTTCGGCCCCGCCCCATCGTCGCTCTCCGACGGCGCCGACTCCACCAGCGCCACGGGGGCCTCGATGCAGTTGCGAAGCTCCAGGATCGGTTCGCGGTCGGTCAGAATCAGGTCGGGTTTGACCGCGGCTTCGCCGACGAGCGCGCCACCGATCAGTTCCCCCAGTACGAACGGCGCAAGCGTCGGACCGTACAGGATCTCCTGCGTGGCGTTGGCCCGCACCGGCGCCGTGCATTGGAATTCGAGGGGGCGGCCAAAGTGATTGGTCACCAACAGGCCCCCAACAAACCCTTTGTCAGGAACTTCAATCGCAGTGAGAAACCCCAGCCGCAGTTGCTCGTGCTTTCCATTCGCTGCCATACTCACAACTGATCGACCCGCCCACGGTGCGACTTGAACGGCTGGAAAGCGTTGCGGGTCCCGAAGACAATGCCGGCTGCACAAGAAATACGGTCTTCCTGTTAATGGCCGCCAGCGTACTTTCCGACGATCGACTGTCGTCAAACCAGCTCGAGGCGCTGCAGGTAGAGCGCCTGCGCGACCTGTGCCGGCAGATCGTGCCCAAGAACCCCTTCTGGACGGCGTGTTTTGCTTCTGCCGGACTCAGGCCCGACGAGATTCGTTCCTTAGAGGATCTGCGAAGGCTGCCCTTCGTCACCAAGGCCGATCTCGCGGCCGATCAGATGTCGTTTCCCCCGTTCGGCTCAAACCTGACACGTCCGATCGAGGCGTATTCGCGGCTGCACCAGACCTCGGGAACGACAAGCAGTCCCCTGCGCTGGCTTGATACGCCGGCGAATTGGGAATGGATGCTGCGCTGCTGGGAGCAACTTTTCCACCTGATGCAATTAAACCGGGATGATCGACTTTTCTTCGCTTTCTCGTTTGGGCCTTTTCTCGGTTTCTGGGCAGGCTTTGAGGGAGCGAATCAATTGGGCAATCTATGCGTTCCCGGCGGAGGGCTCAGCAGTCAGGCCCGACTGCAACTGATTCGCGACTCTGGTGCGACCATCGTCTGCTGCACCCCCACGTATGCCCTGAGGCTGGCGGAGGTCGCCGACGAGCAGGGCGTGGATCTGAAAAAGGGCCCGGTCAGGGCGATTCTGGTGGCGGGGGAACCGGGGGGCAACATTCCTGCCACGCGTCGGTGCATCGAAACGGCGTGGGGAGCGCGAGTTGTCGATCATTGGGGCATGACCGAACTCGGGCCGCTGGCGGTCGAGCCGGCCGATCGCCCTGGCGGGCTGACCGTTCTTGAAACGGAATGCATCGCCCAGATTGTCGATCCAGAGACGGGCGATTCGGTTGCCGATGGAGCTGAAGGCGAATTGGTCATCACCAACCTGGGTCGCACTGACAGCCCGCTATTGCGCTACCGAACGGGCGACCGTGTACGTGCAGCGCCTCGCGATCAAAGCCACGCCCGTTTCGGTTCAAACTTTCTGCACCTTGACGGCGGCATTCTCGGGCGCACCGACGAAATGCTGACGATCCGCGGGAACAATTTCTATCCTGCCGCGCTGGAAGACATGCTGCGCGGCTTTGGCAAGGTGGTTGAGTTTCGCATCGAGCTGCGCACCATTCGCGCCATGCCGCACCTGAAAATCGCCATTGAACCCGCACCTGATGTGCCGGCGCTTGAGGTCCAGGCACTGGCTGAAAGAATCGCAGGCGCGATCAAAGATCGCTGGAATTTTCATGTCGAAGTCGCCCCTGCGGCGCCCGGCGCCCTGCCGCGGTTTGAAATGAAGGCCCGACGCTTTGTTCGCGTTCCCGAGCCCTGACGTGCCATCAAGTCTCTCCTTGAATCCCCGTGCGCCGACTTCTACACTTCGTTAAGTTAGGGTGAAAGCGAGTTTCTGCGTGCAAATCTCGGTCAATGGTCAGCCGCGCGAGGTTGACGACGGCACAACGGTGGCCCGATTGCTCGACGAGTTACAGATGCCGCCGCGCTATCTGGCCGTCGAGCGCAACTGCGAGCTGGTTCCTCGGGCCAGTCATGCGGCTTGTGTTCTGAAGCCCGGCGACCGGGTCGAAATCGTGACGCTGGTGGGGGGAGGCTAGAGCGACGTGGTTGCCGACGCATCGATCGACCAATCGCTGACCCTCGGGACTCATCGATTGGCGTCGCGCCTGATCGTAGGGACCGGCAAATACGCCACCTACGACCTGATGCGCGACTGCCTCGCAGCCAGCGGCGCCGAGGTGATTACCGTTGCCGTGCGCCGCGAGCGGCTGATCGACAGCGAAGGGCGAAGCATTCTCGATTACATCGACTTGAACCACTATACGATCCTTCCCAATACCGCCGGGTGTTATTCCGCTGAGGACGCCGTGCGCCATGCGAAACTGGGTCGCGAGATTCTGCTCGGTCTGCAAAACCCCGGGGCCGATTGGGTGAAACTCGAAGTGCTGGGCGACAGGAAAACGCTTTTGCCTGACCCCGTCGCGACGCTGCGCGCCACCGAGCAGCTCGTCGCCGAAGGTTTTCAGGTTCTGTGCTACACCACCGACGACCCGGTGACCGCCCGTCGTTTGAAAGAATCGGGCGCGACGGCCGTGATGCCTGCCGGCAGCCCGATCGGCTCGGGGCAGGGCGTTCTTAACCCCAACAACATCCGCATCTGTCTCGAATATCTGAAAGATCGCGACCCCGACTATCCGGTCATCGTCGACGCCGGTGTAGGCACGGCCAGCGACGTGAGCTTTGCGATGGAACTCGGCTGCGACGGCGTACTGCTGAATACGGGCATCGCCGGGGCCCGCGACCCGCTGGCGATGGCGCATGCGATGCGGCATGCGATTCATGCCGGTCGGCTGGCGTATCTCGCCGGACGAATTCCCCGAAAGCTCTATGCAACTGCTTCGAGCCCCGAGACGGGAGTCGTCGCGCCTCTGCCGCGCTGATTGCGACGAGAACCAGCCGGGATGTGCGGAATTGCCCGGCGGCCTGCCGGCTGGACGCTTCGCCTGCCGTTACCTCAACCTTTGTACCATCTATCTTCGTTTTCGTGTCCGCCGACCCACTTCGCCTGTCGAAACTCATGGCGCAGCGCGGCATCTGTTCGCGGCGCGAGGCCGATGAATACATCGCCCGCGGGCTGGTGTTCGTCGATGGCGTGCGCGTCGATACGCTGGGAATCAAGGTCTTTCCGCACCAGACCGTCACGCTGGCCCCCGAGGCCGCGGCCCAACAGCACGATCTGGTCACGATCCTGCTGAATAAACCCGTGGGCTACGTCTCAGGACAGCCGGAAAAAGGCTACCGGCCCGCCGTGGAACTGATCAATCCGGAAACCCGCTGGGCCCATGCCGCCGGCCCGGAATTTCGCGCAGAACACCTGCAGGGAATCGCGCCGGCCGGCCGGCTCGACCTCGACTCGAAAGGGCGATTGGTCTTCACGCAAGACGGCAGGCTGGCCCGGCAGCTCACCGCCAGCGATTCGGAGATCGAGAAAGAGTACCTGGTGCGTGTCGCAGGAACACTCGACTCTCAGGGACTGGCCCTGCTGCGCCACGGCCTCTCTCTCGACGACAGACCGCTCAAGCTGGCCCGGGTTGAATGGATCAATGCCGAGCAGTTGCGGTTCATCCTCATTGAAGGACGCAAACGGCAGATTCGCCGGATGTGCGACCAGGTAGGGCTCAAGGTGCTGGGTTTGAAGCGGGTGCGCGTCGGTCGAGTGAAACTGGGAAATCTGCCGGAGGGGCAATGGCGATTTCTCGCCGGTCATGAGTCGTTCGGTTGACACGCCGCAAACCGGCGAGTTTACTGGCTTCGGTCATCCGTATTGGATTCCGCCCTGCATTCGAACAGCACGCGACGTTACGAGGGGAGGTCCACCGGTGCATTCGCAGCATAATCGGGCCGAAGGCGACGCCGATCGATTTGTCGTTCAGGACGAACGCGGCGAACACGCCGAGGGCGAACAATCGCCCGCCGATCTACAGGAAGCCGAAGTCGCTGAGGAGGCGTTCGACTCCGAAGCGACAGGCGGCGCGCAATCCATCGCCGCCGCGCTCGAGGCTCAGGGCCGCGCCGGCGCCAACTGGTTCTACTGGATTGCCGGACTGTCGGTGGTCAATTCGGCGATTCTCCTGCTGGGGGCCGACATTCACTTCGTCGTCGGGCTGGGCATCACACAGTTCGTTGACGTGATCGCAGCCGCCCTCGCTCAACAGGCCCCGGAAAATGCCACGCTGTTCCGGGTGATCTCCATCGGCTTGAATGCGATTGTTGTCGCAGTCGTGCTGCTCTTAGGCTGGCTCTCGAATCGGCGATTCACGTCGATCTTCCTGCTCGGCATGACGCTCTACCTGCTCGACGGCCTGTTGTTCGTGTTGTTTGGCGATTGGATGAGCGTGGCGTTTCATGTCTTCGCGCTGTACTGCATGTCAAAGGGCTGGTCCGCCTTTCGGCAACTCAATTCGCTGATTCGCGAGCCGGCGCCGGCTGCAGCCTGAGGCGTCAGCCCAAGCGGTTGCATTAGAAGCGCGCCTGCCTTTGCGCCAGGTATTCGAGCAGCGCCTTGTCGAAGGGCATGCTGGTGTCGAGAGGTACGTAATCGATGCCTGCCGACAGGCACTCGCGCTGGAACGTGTCGTGCAGCTCGCGCAGAGCGTCAAGGTAATCGGCTTTTATTCCGTCGGCGTCGATCAACAGCGTTTCGCCCGATTCCGGCTCGCGAAAATCGACCAGCCCCGAAAAGGGGAATTGCACCTCCGCCTCGTCCAACACGTGAAACACGATCACGTCGTGCCCACGGTGGCGCAATTGGCGGAGCGTTTCGGCAATAGGCCCCGGGTCGGCCAAAAGGTCCGAGAACAACAGGATCAGGCTGCGATGCCGGATCATCGCCGCGATGTTCCGCAGGTTCTTCGCAAGTTCGGTCGGCCCGGCCGGCTTGAGCTTTGAGAGAACGGCCAGAATGTTGCCCAGTTGAGTTCGCTTGCTGCGCGGCGGCAGACTGTGACGGATCTTTTCGTCGAACGTCAACAGGCCCACCGGGTCTTGCTGGTGAATCATCAGGTAGGCCAGAGCGGCCGCGAGACAGATGCAGTAGTCGAACTTCGTCAGCTCCTGCCGGTACGTGTACGCCATGCTCTCGGAAAGGTCCATCAGCAGGTAGCCGGTGATGTTGGTTTCCGCCTGGTATTTCTTGACGTAGTAGCGGTCGGTCTTGGCATAGACGAGCCAATCGATGTCTTTCAGGTCGTCTCCCTGCGCGTAGCGCCGGTGCTCGCTGAACTCGACCGAAAAACCCTGAAAAGGGCTGGCGTGCAGGCCGCTCAGGAACCCTTCCACGATAAACCGCGCGCGCAGGTCAAGCCGAGAGACCGTGCGAATCACTTCCGGCTTGAGGTATTGCTCGGCGGTCGGCATGATTCAAATATCACGTGGCCGGCAGACGCGGCTTCCCGGCACGATACCACACGTCCGCTCACTCAGGGAGGGGTGTCCATGAGTCGTTTGTCGAAGGCCCTGGAATTCTCGATTTCACGGATGACAGGCCGGCTCTCAGGCAAGGAGCGTCTACCCTGCCGATCGTCGCCTGACCTTTCCGGCAGTATTTCGCCAGAGGTCGTCGTTGAGGCACTGGCGACCGAGTACAAGCAGCTTCGCGAGGCGGGCAAGAGCCTGTTGACGCGATTGGGGGTTCAGTCGCTCGAAGACGGCGTCTACGAGCCGTCTGCGCGGCAGCTCGACCTGATGCGGGGCCGAACCCTCGTGTTTGGAGCCGAGCACGACATGAGCGTCCTGATGGATCACTCTATTTTTTGCCAGCGTCTCGAGGGATTGAACCTCGTGGAGCGTTGCCTGCGCGATTGTCCTCCAACCGACCCGCTCGAGCTGCGGTTTCTGAAGGGAGCGATCGATAGCTATTTCTCGCTGTTTCTGGCGACTGACTGTCTCCGCGGTTTGGGTGTCCGCGTCGCGGATGTCATCAGCGGTGAGCAACTGCTGATGGCTGATATCAATCTCAGCCTCACTGCAACGGAAGGCCTGATCCTCGCCACACGCATGATTCCACTGGGCAATTTTTGGGTCACGGCGGGCGCCGTGCTGCCGATTGCGGAGGAGGGGTGCGTGTCGGAAATCCGCGATTACCTGCGACACCGCTTCCCCAACCTTGCCAACGTGCGAACGCTCGACATTCAACGGGCGACCGAACTGCAAACATTCATCGTCCGCACGTGCCTCAAATACGACTGCTCGAGTCGATTGGAGCCGGCCGATCCCGGAGATCTGAGCGCCCTTGGGTCGCCCCGGGAACCAGACGAGCCGCCCGGCGTATATTCCCGAAAGCTCAAAATCGGCCGCAACGAGCCATGCCCGTGCGGCAGCGGCGTGAAGTATAAGCGTTGCTGCGGACGAGGCGTCCGCTGACGCCAACCCAACAGTCCGTTGAAAAACGAGGCCGGGCGCCCCGGCGAACTGCGCGTTTCATCTCAGCACCCTCCGCGCGCGGTCCGCGTTTTTCCACAGGCTGCTATGGCGGCGCTGTCGGCGTGAGGCCCTCGGCCGACGCGGCGGGCAGCATCTCGAACACGGCGATTTCGGGTCGGCGGTTGTACCGAATCCGCAGCCCGAACCCCACCCCCTTGTTGACGTAAACCCGCGCCTCGCCGTGCTGGTACAGCCCGGCGGCATAGTTGCGCATGCGCTTGCTGAGAGTCACCGAGCCGAATCGCTGCAGGTGCACCTGCCCCCCGTGGGTGTGGCCCGAGAGCATCAGGTCGCACCGCCGGCCTGCGAGCATTTCGATCGTCCGCGGATGGTGCGCCAGCATGATGTGCGGCAGGGCTGGGTCGAGCCCGGCCAGCGCCAGATCGGGCCGGCAGCGGCGGCTCCACAAATCGTCGACGCCGGAAATCTGATAGCGGCTGCCCGCATGCTCCACGATCAACAGTTCATTGTGCAGCACTCTGATGCCGCGGCGTGTAAGCGAGTCGGCCACCTTCTGGTGCAGCCGCGGGTAGCGGCGAATTCCCAGGGCGTTTCTCACAGCATGGTCGTGATTGCCCAGTACGGCAAATACGCCCAGAGGGGCCGAAAGCTGCGAGAGAAGGTCGGCGATCGCTTCGACGTACCGGGCCCCTTTATGCACGTAATCGCCCGTCAGGGCAATCACATCGGGGTTCTCGGCGTTGGCGGCCCGCACGCAACTTTCGACGTAGCTCGCGGGCACCCGCTTTTGAAAATGAAAATCGGTAAGTTGCACGATTTTCAACCCACAGGCGCTCGGTGAGCCTGCCAGCGGAATCTGCAGCCGATTGATCTCGAGCCACGTCGGCTCGACAAGAACCGCGTAGCTTAGTTGCGCCAGACGACGACTGATCCACCGCGCGAACCCCGGGTGTGAGGCGGGAACCCTGGGTGGCCGGCGAAACAGCATCTGAAAGCGGGGTAACACGGCAGGGCGACCGACAACCCGTGAGAAGGCGCCAACACTCGCCGGAATTATATGCCGGGCCGGGGCGGCGTCCACTGCCGCAGACGCTAATACTCATCTTCCTCTTCGCCCTCTTCTTCTTCTTCTTCCTCCTCCTCGTCTTCGTCGTCTTCGTCGAGATCTTCGTCGTCGAGGTCGTCGAATTCTTCGTCATCGAATTCTTCGTCGTCGAAGTCGTCTTCGAATTCCTCGTCGTCCAGCTCTTCAAGTTCCTCTTCGTCGGCCTCTTCCTCTTCGTCGTCGGCCTCTTCTTCGTCTTCGGTCTCTTCGCCTTCCTCGGCCTCCCCCTCGTCGTCAGATTTCTTCCGAGCGGCCGAGCAATTCTGGCCCAGCGGCGCCCCGCGCTCACCAGCAAAACCGAATTCCAGCAAACCGACGACAGACAACAGATTCTCGGCGGCGGCAATCGACATTATCTCAACCCTCTAAAGCGGCAGAATTCGTGGAGCACCTTGATACAAAATTCCGACGAGAGTCCACCCGAACTCCCGGTCTCGAACCGGCAAATCGCTTTCTGTCCGCCATCGTCCGGGGCAGCCCCCGGCCCGTTGACCGCTCGCTGAAATCGCGGGCCAGAATGCTCCAAAAAAGCACTCGTTCCCACGCAAAAACGGTCGCAACTTGATGGCGGGCAGGAACCTCCGCAGAACGCTAGTAAAGTCGGCAGTCTTTGTCAAGCGCCTTTTTTCGCGCTTTTCTTCTGTTCCCGCAGGCACTTACGGCCAATCTCCGGCCCCGAAGCGACCGCCTTCAAGCCCGATCTTTCCGTAAACGAAAACCCCTGAAAACTGCTCTCCCTGATCGACGCCAGATTCTGCTAACATCCCGCCCCCCGCGGCTTGCACGAGAGCGGTGCGCCCGGCGCTTCCACGTTTTTTTTCCGGCTGCACGGCGCTCGACTTCGGATCGTCCTGGCCTGCAATTTCAGGAGCGTCATTATGGTCCACCGTTGGCACTCTCGATTCGGGGCGACCGCAGCGCTGGTGGCATTGGCACTGATCGCGTCAAACCGGTGGCAGGCGAGGGGAAACGAGCCGTCGGCCACATCGGACGACTCTCAACCGCCCGCGCCGGCGCCGCCCGACGTCTTCTGGTTGCGATACAAGTTCACTCCCGGCCAGATCGCAACGTACGAAGTCTCGCACGAAATGCGAATTCGCACGCATTACAACGATGCCGACGAAACACACGCCAACAAGTCGCGGACAAAACGACGGTACAAGGTCGTCTCCGCAGACGAGACCGGGGCTGCCGACCTCGAACTGGCAATCGACTGGGTCCGCATGGAGGCGGCGTTCGGCAACGGCGTGCGCGAAGCAGAGCCGATTGTCTTCCAGAGCGACGACCCCGCCAAGCAGCCCGAGAAGTTTAAGCCGATTCTGGCGACCGTGGGCAGGCCCACGGCCGTTATTCGCTTCAGTGCCAGCGGCCGCCCTCTCAAGGTCGACGCGAAAGAACCTGCACTGCCGGCGCCGCAGGCCGGCGCGGCATCGGGGCCCGATACGTCGCACGAGAGTTACCTGGTGGCTCTGCCCGAACGCCCGGTGGCGGTAGGCGACGTGTGGAAAGAGCGGTTCGAAATCGCGGCGCGCGACAGCGACAGGCTGCCTGTCAGGGTGGCGATGCAGCGCACGTACAAGCTGGCGAAAGTCGAGAATGACCTGGCGACAATCGAGTTTCGCTCGGCCATCCTCACGCCGATCGAAGCGCCCTCCATACTGGCCCAGTTGATCCAGCGCGAAACCGCCGGGTCGATTGTGTTCGACCTCAACCGCGGGCTGGTGGTCTCGCGCGAGGTCGACGTCGACCGCACGGTGATCGGCCCCCTCGGCCCCAAGAGTTCGCTGCGGGCGGTCAGCAAATGGCGCGAGAAGCTGTTGACCGAGGTGATCGCCGAGACGGCGGCTGACGCTCTTCAGGCCACGACCCGGAATTGACCTTTCATGAAGCGCGTTGAGATTTCACCCCCTTTCAGCAGCCTCCTGCAATGCGCCAAGCGCGTCGTTGAAGAGACAAAGGCCCAGGCCGTGGTGCTCTTGGCCGATCTGCCTTACGATTTCGCCGCGCTGCGAAACGAATTGCACCCCACGCGGCTGGTTGTGGCCACCGACAAAGTCGAGCTGTTTCGCACAGTGCTCGACGATGACGTCGACCTCGTTCCGCTGGTGCAAGAGCCCGAAAGCCGCCGTTTGCAGCTCAGCCAGGCCCTGCTGGAAGCCATTGCCGACGAGTTGCTGCAGTCGGGCGATAAGGTCGTGACGTTGTACCCCGGGTTCGAGCAGCACGACGTCGACACGCTCAGCGTGATCAGCCTCGGAGAGCAGCTCTCGCGGCTGACGGCCCGAGACCTGCAACGGCTCGAAACGCAGGTGCCCCTCGAAACGCTCCGCATGGTTGTCGATCTGGCCGTCGAGATCGGGCGCGAAGGGCGCGAGGGCAAACCCGTGGGCACGCTCTTCGTCGTCGGGCAGCACCGCAAGGTGCTCAAAATGTCGCACGAGCAGGTGCATGACCCGTTTCGCGGTTATAGCGCCAAAGAGAGGCAGATTCGCGACCCCAGAGTGCGCGAGAGCGTCAAGGAAATCGCCCAGCTCGACGGCGCGTTTATCATCTCGGCCGAAGGAATCGTGCAGTCGGCCGGCCGCCATCTTGACGCTCCCGCCACCGGCATCACCATCTCCAAGGGCCTGGGCGCCCGCCACTGGGCCGCGGCCGCCATCTCGCGGGCGACCAAGGCCATCGCCATCGCCGTCTCGGAATCGACCGGCACTGTGCGCCTGTTTCAGGATGGCAAAGTCGTGCTCCGCATCGAGCCCATGCATCGCGCGATGAAATGGCAAAACCCCGACGACGAAACGGCCTCGTCGGCGAGCGATTGACGGTGGCCCCTGCAGTCCCCCGCCAGGTGGGCGGGGGCAGTCGAGGCGTGCTTCCCTTCCTCCCGCAGGCATTCCTCTTCCCCCAAGTTGACGCCACTGGTATGTTTCGCCCCCGCGTCGGCCGGGCCGATGCCTTCCGGTGGATTCTCCGCACCATTGCGGGAGAGAGAACCTCATTATGCAGACCGTGTCGAAGCTGATCGCGCTGGCTGTCGTCGTAGGCATTGGCGTTCTGGTCGTCATTCAGGCCCAGCGCCAGATGACCACCCAGGATCCCGCCGACAACCAGTCTCAGAGCGACCCCTCTGGCGATGAAGACCAACAGATTGCGTCAGACACTTCGGATGCCGACGAAACACCCCCCGACCAGGCCGAACCGGAACTCGCGTGGGGTGACGACGACGAGCCCGAACCCGTTCCCGCGTCAGCCAAACTGGGGTCAAGACGGTCGAGTTCCGCATCGGCAGCCGCAGACGAAGACGACACAATTGTCGCGCGAAACGAATCGCGCAAAGCGCCACCGAAACGCGGAGCTTTGTCGCGTCCCTCGGAACCAGTCGAGGAAGACGATTCGTTTCTGCAACTGCGCCCGGATGACGCCTCGGAAACCGGCGGTACCCGCGCGTCTCGCCCGACCCAAGCCCGCGACACCAAACCCCTCGCGATCGACGACCTCGAAAGCCCCGACGACCCTTTGGCCGATTCGCCGCCCGCCCGCAGGCCTTCGCGCGAAACTCCAGGCGAATCGGCCGGCCCGGCACTGCGGCTGACCGATGAGGGTTCCGACGAACCGGTCGCTGCCCGGCGGTCGCGCTCGCTGCCCAATGACGACAAGCCTGCGCCGTTGAAGAGAATCCATAACGAAGAGCCAGACGCGCTGGCCGCGGAGTTTCCGTTCCCTCGCAAATCTCGAACTCCACCCCCGAGCGATCCGCTGGACGACTTCGACGCCGATCGGCAGAAGGCCGAGGTCACCGACACGCTCGGGCAGCCCGCCGAAGACGAACCGGCCGGGCGGCCGCTGCCTCGCCGGAGCGCCTCCCCGGCCGCCAGGCCCGTGGCGGAATTCGACCCACTGGCAGACGACGATGCGCCGGCGGCAGCACCCGCGAAACGCGACCCCCCGCTCGATGCGGAATCAGAGACCATTCCCAATGAGCGGCCTCAGAGTCGCCTGGCCGATGTGCCTGGCGATTCGGATGCAGACGACGACCAGTCGTTCCGCCGCGACGCGCCCGAAGCGCAGCGCAGCCCGGCGAAACGTGCGACCGATGGCTTTGGTCTCGATTCTGTCGACGCGGACGCGCCCGGGCAGCCCCCGGCGCGCCCGTCGCGCGCCGTTGGCCCGCGCCCCAGGCTTTCGATCAAGAAGACCGCCCCGCCGACGGCGGTGCTCGGCAAGCCGATGGTGTACCAGATCGTCGTGCGCAACAACGGCCCGGCGCCTGCCCATCAGGTGATCGTTGAAGATTCGATTCCCGATGGGGTGAAGATGGACGGGTCGATTCCGCAGGCGCGTATCGACAAGCAGCGGCTGTTCTGGAAACTGGGGACCATCGGGCCAGACGACGAAAAGAAGATCTCGGTGCGCGTCATCCCGCAGAATGAAGGGACGATAGGCAGCGTCGCCACCGTCAACTACTCGACCGAACAACCCCTCGACGCCTCGCGCGGGTCGAATCTGCGGTTCGCCGTCGAAGCCCCGCGCCAGGCCACCCTCGGCGGCAAAGTAACGCTGCGGTTCAAAGTCGCCAATTCGGGCCCGAAAACAGCGACGCGGGTCGTGATCCGCAACGTGCTGCCGGCGGCCTTGCGCCACGACGATGGCGACGATCTGGAGTACGAAGTCGGAACGCTGCCCCCCGGCGAATCGCGCGAGGTCGAGTTGACGCTGACGGCGGCGCGGCTGGGCAAGACGGTCAATCGCGCCGTCATGACGGCTGAAGGAAATGTGACCGAAGAGTCGACGGTCGCGGTCGAGGTCGTCGGGCCATCGCTCGCGGTCTCTCGCGAAGGTCCCAAACGGGTGTTTCCGAACAAGCAGGCGACGTACACCAACCGGGTGGAAAACAACGGCCCGGCCGCTGTGTCAGATGTACACCTGGTCGAAACGATTCCCGCCGGCATGGAACTTATTGATGCGGCCGACGGCGGCCGCTACGACGCACCGCACCGCACGGTCACGTGGCTTTTCCCCCGGCTGGGGGCCGGTGAATCGAAACGGGTGCAGATCACGCTGAAGGCCGACGAGCGGGGCGCGCAGGTCAGCGTGGTGCGCGCGTACGACTCGTCGGGTGTCTCAGCCGAGACGATGGGAACGACGCACGTGACCGGCGTTCCCGCTTTGCGAATCGAATTCGGAGAGATCCCCGCGATGGCGGAGCCGGGCGAACAACTCAAAATTCCCGTCCGCGTGGTCAACCGGGGGACCGACGCCGCCACCAACTTGCGCGCGACCGTCGCGCTTCCCGTGCAGCTCGAGTTTGTTTCGGCGACCGCGCCGGTCGAGCACCGGGAGCAAACCGTTGGCACGCCGACCGGGTCGCGAAGGTTCAAGGCGCACCGTGAAATCCAATTCGCTCCGATCGATCGGCTGGAACCGCGGCACGAAGCGACTTTCGAGCTGACCGTCACCGCCCGTGCGATGGGCGACGCCCGGCTGGAAGTGGCCGTGACGTGCGATCAGATCGCCGAACCGATCCGCCGCGAAGACGCCACGACGGTCGCCCGCCCGCAGGAGTAGGCGCGCCACCCGGCTCGCAGCCCGGATTTCCAATACGGGCCGGCGCGAACGATGCACGCGCTTGTGCCGGGCGGTGCGGCTGCTGGCTCTGTTCCCTCATTTGGCTCCGGTTCCAACTTCGCAATCATCCGCCGTCATCCGGCAAACAACGGCCAGAACAGGAACAGAAGGAAACAGAGGCAACGAAGACAAACTTTCAGAATCGGCCTGCCGAGGCATTTGGGCCGTGGCGACCCGCGGACCACCCGCATGACAGGACCGATCCGCAGGTGTTCGAGAATTTCAGTCGTGCAGCCGCTCAGCCGCGCGTTGTTCACGCTCCACGAGAGCGGTTATGATTCAATCCGTGCGCCTCGGGCCCGACCGCACAGCGGTCGGCTTGGGGTGGGAGGGGAGATCTGAAATCACTTCTGAAATCTCAAATCTGAAATTCGAAATCAGAAATCTGAAGATCGAGTTTTCCCGGCCCTGATCATGATCGCTATCGCCTGTCCTCTGTCCTCTGACTTCTGACCTCTGTCTTCCGCCCTCTGCTTCATGCCCGACCATTTCGCCCGCGTCCTCGAAACGTTCGAGAACCAGTATCCCGATCGCGAGTACGTGATCGAGACGGTTTGCCCCGAATTCACTTCGGTCTGCCCGAAAACCGGTCAGCCCGATTTTGGCGAGCTGACGATCGCGTACGCGCCGGCGAAGCTGTGCATTGAGCTCAAATCGCTTAAGCTTTATCTGCAGCAGTTCCGCAACGAAGGCATTTTTTACGAGCATGCGACCAACCGCATTCTCGACGACCTCGTGGCCGCGTGCCGGCCGCGATGGATGAAGCTGACGGCCGCGTTCACGCCCCGCGGCGGAATTCGCACGAACGTCAAAGCGCACTATGTGGCCGAAGGGGCCCGCGGCCCCTCTTATGAACTCTGAATCGCGAACCCTGAAAGGCGAATCGCCATGGCGATGCAAACCGATTTCAAAGTCGTTCCCGGCCAAAGCGAGCTGGATACGATTGAACGTGACCTGCGGTTTCATCCGGCCGTCAACCCCCGGCCCAAAGCACTGACTGCGGCCCAGATCGAACATTTCAACCGCGAGGGCTACGTCCGGGGCATTCGGATTTTCAGCGAGAGTGAAATTGCCGACATCCGCAACTATTTCGACCGGCTGCTGGAGCGGGTCATCGCCGCGGGCGGAGACAGTTATTCGATCAGCACGGCCCATGCCAAATTCGGCCGCGTGTGGGACCTCTTGACCGAGCCCCGCATCGTCGCCTGCGTGTGCGACCTCTTGGGCGAAAACGTCGTTGGCTGGGGCTCGCATTTCTTCTGCAAAATGCCGCACGATGGAAAATCGGTCGCCTGGCATCAGGACGCCAGCTATTGGCCGCTGTCTCCTTCGAAGGCGGTTACCGTCTGGCTGGCCGTCGACGACGCCGACGTCGAAAACGCCTGCATGCGGTTCGTCGCCGGCTCGCACCACTCCGGCCACCTCACGTATCGCCCGAGCAGCGCCGCCGAGCATAACGTGCTCGACCAGACGATCGACAACCCGCTGCAATACGGCACCGAGGTGTGCGATGAGCTGAAGGCGGGTGAAATCTCGCTGCACACCGATCTGCTGTTGCACGGCTCGGAGGCGAACAATTCCGACCGGCGCCGCTGCGGCCTGACGCTGCGCTACGCGGCGGCCGAGGTGCGGGCCTTCATGGATTGGAACCAGAAAGGCGTTCTGGTGAAGGGCAGCGACCCGAGCGGCCATTGGGCGAACCGCCCCCGCCCGGCGAGTGATTGACGGGGCGGCGGTCAGCCCGACTATCGGAAAGACGGACAGGAGCACGCCGAGACTCGGAATTGTTGTTTCGGCAACACGATTCGCCGGATTTCACCTGCGGCAGAATGACCAGACGGACGTTACACAGGGAGAACCGGAGACGCGGAGAAGTGACGGTACATTCAGAATCTCCGTGCCTCAGTGTCTCCCTGTTCCGATCCCTTTTTTCCCGACGGTTGTTACGTACCGACGAAGAAGGAACGCTAATCCTCACTGATCGCCGCTGATCGTGATTAGTGCCGATCAGTGTTCCTGTACTCTGGCTGTGGCTCGGCCGCCCTGTGATCTTCTGTTCGATTGATCTGGTTCCCAAGGTCCGCTTGTGCCTTCTGAGCTTCTTCGCGGCTGATCCCGGTCTGGGCGACTGAGAATGCCGATCTGGCAGACTGCCAGCGTGGCAAACCGTGATTTTCCGCGGAATTTCTCGAAGGGGCGCGAAGGCGCTCGAAGGCGCGCGTGCGCCCCTTCGCAGAAACTGGGGAAATCACTCGAAGGCGCTCGAAGGTGCGCACCGCCGCATGACCTCGGTGAACCCTCTCGAATCGGCCATTCTGGCAGGTGGCAGGCCGTTGAAAGGCTGCTCTGGTTCCCAGGCGCGTAGGGGGCCACAAGCCTGGGCGCCGTGGCACCGCGAATGGCACTGGCACAATGGGCCGCCGTTGGGAGGATGGCACTTGGCTCACGGTGCGACTCGCTTCGCTCGGCGCACCCTACCATTACCACTACCACCACTCTCGTCGCGCTGGAAGGCGCGCTGCGCCTGTCGCATGAAAGCTCCGGCTTTCAAATTTCGACAGGTTTGTCGAATTTTGAGTCTCGAACGGTGCGTCTGCACTGCGCCGGATGACGCCTTACGCCTTCTGGCGCCCGCCTTCTGGCGCGCACGCTTGGCGCTCGCGGCGCCCACGCCAGGCACTATTTTAACGGATTGGAAACCGGGCGCGCAGACGAAACCCGCGCGCATTTGGAAAACACACGCGAAATGGTTTCCGTGATCCTGAAATTCGGTGGCCTTCGCTCATTGTCACTCCGATCCGGTCGACAGCGGATCAAGTGGCGCTGATACTCGGCGTCTGGTTGGGGTGCGGGCCGCCCGCGCGGCACTCCGCCGCGAGGCCAACACTTCCAAAGACCGTTCGCTCTTCGGGGGATTCCATCCTGCCGCGGTCGTCGAGTATGATAAAACGACATCAAACTGTTCCTGCCTCGCGAGGCCGATCGATCGGATGACAACGCTGGATTTCGAGCCACTGACTGTGGTGGTGCCGCTCCGCGAGGAGCCGTCGGGCGTATTGCGCGTCGGTAAAAGTCGAGTCTTGTTGGAGCTGATCTTGAGGGCCTTCAAGGCCGGCGCGACGCCCGAGGCGATCGTCCAGTCGTACGACACGCTGAACCTGGCAGACGTGTACGCCGTCGTCAGCCGCTATCTGCTGGCCCCCGCCCCGTTCGAGGAATACCTGCGGATCCGCGACGATGCGGCGGCGGAAGCTCGGCGGCAGATCGAGCAGTCGCAGGGCCCTCAAGGCAATCTGCGTTCGATCCTGCTGGCCCGCGCCAAGGCCAAGGAGGAAGCGGGTGCTCAAGCTGGTCAGCGATGAGAACTTCAACGCAGACATCTTGCGAGGTCTGTACCGTCGACGCCCCGGTCTCGACGTGGTGCGCGTTCAGGATATTGGCTTGAAAAGCACTCCAGACGCCGACATCCTTGCGAGCGCGGCTACGGATAGTCGCATTCTGCTGACGCACGACCGGGAAACGATGCCGTTGTGCGCGTATAGCCGAATTCAGGCGCGACAGCCGATGCCGGGGGTGTTCCTCGTCAGCGATACAATGCCGATCGGACAGGCGATCGACGAAATCCTGCTTGCGATTGAGTGCCTCGGCCCTGAAGAGTGCCGCGATCTTGTCAGGTTCTTTCCGCTGTAGATCTGGCGATACCGATCCCGCGAGAAGGTCTCTTGAAGTGACGATGGCCGCTTCAAACCCGATCCCTGTCATCGACCTGTTTGCGGGCCCCGGTGGCCTGGGGACGAATTTCGCGTCTTGCGGTGTTCCGAAAAACATTTCCGAATCGACACCAGCCTTCAGTCATTTGTTCGCCATCGCAGAATAAACCCAAGTTGAGTCCTGTCGCCGCAGGCTGGAACCATGCCCCCAAATGCCCTTTGGTCGCGCGACGAACTGCTCGTGGCGTTTCGGCTCTATTGCCACGAACGGTTTGGCAGGCTTCACACGGGCAACCCGCGCGTGCGACAAATCGCCCGGCTGATCGGGCGAACGCCAAGTGCGGTTGTTTACAAGGCCTGCAATTTCGCCAGCCTTGATCCATTTCATCGCGAACGAGGTGTTTCGGGATTTGGGAATGTGAGTCAGGCGGATCGGAAATTGTGGGAAGAATTTACGGCGCATTCTGAAGCGGTGGCTGCGGAAGCTGAACACGCCTGGGAGAGATTGTCGGCCGCAGCCGGTCACCACGATTCCATCGACGAATCGCGGCGCAGACTTGCTACGGAGCGCGAATCGGAAGCAATCCAGAACCCGAGCGTCGTCGTCCCCGATGGGCCGACGGAGCTGGAACAGACAATTCGCGCGCGGCGTGTGCAGCGGTTTTTTCGGAGGACGGTACTCGCCAGTTATGAGCGCCGATGCGCGCTCTCGGGGTTGGCGATTCCGGAATTGATCATTGCGAGCCATATCATCCCTTGGCGGGCGAATGTCAAACGGCGCGCCGATCCGCGGAACGGGATTGCACTCCATGCGCTCTTCGATCGGGCGTTTGATCGCGGACTGATCGCATTCGACGAGCAACTGCACGTCCTCATTTCTCGTCGCTTGAGCGAAGAATTGCGGGCCGAATGCCCGACTCGGTCAGCGGCTGCCGCTGCGCTGTTCAGCATCGAAGGTCGGCAGCTCAATTTGCCTGATCGGTTCCGTCCCGATCCGACCGCACTGTCATGGCACCGCGCAACCGTTTTTCTCGGGTTGTAGCCATTCAAAAAGGCGCAGCAAACAACGAAATACGGAGAACCCTTTCGTGAACCAAGAAAGTATTGTCGACCTGCGCTTGCCGCGGATAATGGTGGGGCAGATTTTGGACGGGCTGGAAGTGCTCGCGGCAGACTGGGAATATACCGCCGAAGTTGATGGCGGCGTGATCTGCCCGGTTGAAGAAGGTCGGCACGTGCGCGAGTGTTCCGGCGCCGAAGAGGCACTGAAAATCGCCGAGTTCTATCGGCAGATCATCGACCGCCTTACCAAACAACTGCTATGAACCGAAGAATCTCGGACTGACCAGCACACCGAGGCGGGCACATTCGCCCACTTCGGCCAGTCGCGTGACGGCGGCATCACAAACAGCCGGACTATCACCTGCGCTCACCCCCCATCCCCGCGAGGGGGGGGAGGGAGAAAAGTTGCTTATTTGCCGCGGGTTTGTGAGTTGTGTAGATACCAACGCCGCAAGGGGGGAAGGGAGAAATGAAAGGCGCCTTCCCCAAAGGGCGGGCCGAATCGCGCCGCTTGCCGCGGGAATTCGGCGGGGGGTAGAATCAGCCGGCGGTCGTTTCCCTCACTCGGCGATCGACGATGTGCCGGGTTTGGGGTTAGGGGTCAGGGGTCAGGGGTCAGGGGTCAGAAGGGAAGCGTTGAGTTGAGTCACAGACGTTTGACGATGCGACTCCTGCTCGTGCTCGCGGCGTTCATGTTCGCGGCGGCGATTGCCATACCGGCTCGCGCCGACGACCCCCTCGAAACGTATCGCCTTGCCGTCGGCTTCTACCAGAAAGAACAGTGGAAGCTGGCGGCCGAGAGTTTTCAGACGTTTCTGAAAGAGAACCCGCGACACCCCAAGGCCGAGACCGCGCGGTTCATTCACGCCCTGACGGTCGTCAAGCTCGAAGATTTCCGGCAGGCGCGCGACATGTTGCGGGGGTTCGTCAAGGATTATCCCGACAGCAAAGACGCGGCCACGGCCCGGTACTGGATCGGGCACTGCAGCTTTTATCTGGGCGACTATCCGGCGGCCGAGCGCGAGCTGGCCGAGTTTCTCAAGCTCGCCCCCGACGATCGGCTGCGCGAATGGGCCTTGCCCTATCTGGCTGACTCTCTATTGAGACAAGAAAAGGCCGAGGCGGCCCTGAAGCAGTTTCGCGCGGCGCTCGAGGCATTTCCTGAGGGGGCCCTGGCCGAAGACGCTCGCTTCGGGCTGGCCCGCAGTCACGAGCTGCTCAAACACACCGACGAAGCCCTGCGGCTGTACCGCGAACTGGCGGCGAATAAGCAGGGGGCCCGGGCGGCCGAAGCGCAATTGAACCTGGGGGGGTTGCTGTTCGACTCGGGCAAGTACGGCGAGGCGGCTGCCGCCTACACCGACCTCGTCAAGCGCTTCGCCGGGTCGCCCCAGGCACCTTTGGGCTGGCTCAATCTCGGGTTCGCCCGCTACCAGTTGGGCGAGTTTGCCGCGGCGCGCGAAGCGTTCGCCAAGGCGGTCTCGACAGAGAAATACGCGGCCGAGGCGACGCTCTGGCAGGGTCTGTGTCTGAAAGCTCAGGGAGATTTGCCCGGGGCGCAGGCGCTGTTCGAGGCGGGGAGCGAGAAATATCGCGACGGGCCGCAAGCTGAAAAGCTGCTGTTTCAATTGGCCGACTGCGAGCAGCGGCTGGGAAGGCTGGATCGCGGGCGGGCGTTATTTCTCGACGTGGCGACGCGCTGGCCCCAAGGGGCGCTCGCCGACGAGGCGCTGTATCGGGCCTGCGTGGCCGCCGTCGACGCTCACGACTGGCCCGCCGCAAATGAATTGATCGCCCGGTTCGATCGCGATTTTCCCGGCAACAAGCTGCGATTTCGGCAGGAGGTGCTCAAAGCGCGGGTGCTGGCGGGGCGGGGAGACACGGCGGGCGCCGAAAGAACCCTGCGATCGGTGGCGGCGGCCAGCACGATCGACAGCACGCGGCAGCAGGCGGTGTACTACCTGACCGAAGTGCTGCAGAAGGACAACCGAAATCGCGAAGCGCTCGAGGTCTCTGAGCCCCTGGCTTTGCTGTGGACAGGAGGCCGCACGGGGCCTGCCGAATTCGCCGGGATTCTGCTCTTGCGCGCTCAAAGCCAGCTCGCGCTCGCGCGCGAGGCGGCCGCGGCAGGGGCCGGCGCGAAAGAGGCGGCCGACGCGAAGGCGCGGTGCGTCGCCGCCCTCGAGGCGGCGGGCGGCTTTCTGAAGATCGTGCCCGATGGCCCGCAGGCGGCACGCGCTTTGGGCTTAAGCGCCGTCGCGGCGGCGCTACGGGGAGACAAATCGCGCGCGCTCGACCACCTGACCGACCTGCGCCAGCGCACGGCAGAATCGGCTGAGCTCGACCGCGCGCTGTACGAACTGGGGACGAGCGCCTTTTCGCGGGAGGACTACGAATGGTCTGAAGAATTGCTGGCGGAGGTCGCCTCGCACCCGAAATCGTCTCCCTGGCACGCCCGGGCGCTCGCCGATCTCGGGTGGAGCCAGCAGCGCCGGAAAAAATTCCGCGACGCGGCGGCGACGTTCGCCCGGTTGATCGAGCTGCACCCTGACGACGCTCTGGCGACCGAAGCGGCGTTCATGCGCGCCAGCGCCCTGCAAGAGGCCGGTGAGATCGACGCGGCGCAGGCAGCGTTCGCCTCGGCGTCGCAACTGCCGGGTGAATCGAATCACATCTACCTTGCCGGGCTGCAGTCGGCCCGGCTGCTGGGCCGGTTGAAGCGCGTGCCTGAGGCCGATGCGGCGTACGACCAGTTGCTCAAGCGGTTCGGCCGGCGGCCCGACGCCGACAAGGTGCTCGACGAGTGGGCCACGCTGCACTACAACGCCCAAGACTACGCGAAGGCCGACGAATTGTTCCGGCGACTGGCTGCCGACTATCCGACCAGCCCACTGGCGGTGAGCGCCCGCCTGAGCCTCGCAGAAAGTGATCTGGTCGCCGGGCGGTTCGACGAGGCGCGAAAGGCGTTCGAGGGGCTCGCGTCGGCAACGGGCGGCGGCGAGGTCGTGCAGCAGCGGGCCCTCTTGCAGCTTGCGCAGGTCGAATTCGAAACCAAGCGGTGGGACAATCTGCGCAAAGTCTGCGGGCAAATGCTGTCGCGCTTTCCCAAGGGAACGTATCGCCGCGACGCCGAGTGGAAATGGGCCGAGGCGGAGTTCTATTCGGGTTCGTATGCCGAGGCGCTGGCTCGGCTCGAAAAGCTGAAAACCGAGCATGACGACGCGGGCGTCGGGGAAGCGGCGTGGTTCCCGCAGGTCTGGGTGCTGCTGGCCGAGACGAATTTTCGGTTGAAACGGTATTCGGCCGTGGCGGGGGTCGCGCAGGAGCTGCGTGCCATCGACGGGCAATCTCCGCTGTTGTATCAGGTCGATGAAGTGGTCGGGCGGAGCCTGAAGGCGGAGGCGCGGTGGGATGAGGCCCGGGAGGCGTTCGAGAGGGCCATACAAAGCCCCCAGGGTCGCCAGACTTCCACGGCGGCGAAGTGTCAGTTCTTGATTGCCGACGCCTATCATCACGAGAAGAAATATTCCGACGCCCTTCGCGAATACCTGAAGGTCGATATTCTTTACAGGTACCCGGAATGGCAGGCTCCCGCGCTGCACGGCGCGGGGCTTTGTTTCGAGAACCTGGGCCAGTGGAAAGACGCTGCCCGGACGTACGAAGACCTGCTCAAGAACTTTCCCGACAGCGAAGTGGCGCCCAAGGCCAGGGAACGGCTGGCACAGGTGCGGAAGAAGCTCGCGGGGGAATGACGCGCCTTTCGAGCCAACGGTGCTCGAGCGCCGCGGCAATCGAAGGAAACTGATCGGGGTGGATGGCACTCAACGCCGTAAACCCTTCGTGACGGAAGAATTGGCCACAAAGAGGCTCAAAACGCACAAAGCCGGCAATGTATTTTGCGTCTCTTGAGCGTTCTTGCGGCTGGTTTTTTCCGGGAGAGACGGCTAATGGTGGCAGCCTGTTGAAAAAGGTGCCAGGAACTCTCCGTACCCGCGAAAACCTCTCGGAATCTGCATGTTCACAAAGTTCCAGACACCTTTTTCAACACGGGAGAAATGGTTCCTGGCGCAGGGTGGCACACCCGGAACGAGTCAAAAGCGATTGAGCGCGGCAGCGTCCGCGAGTGGAAGCCTTGGAGGCCACGCATGAAATGCAATCAACTGCTGTCGGCGACGGCAATCGTGTTGGCACTGGCCTGCGGCGGGGTATTCGCCGCCGAGGCCCGGTCGGAAGGTGGGCGCGCCGCCCCGGCCGGCATCCCCACGAACGTGTCGCAGATGTTCGAGGCGGGGGGGATGTTGATGTACCCCATCGCCGGCTGTTCGATCGTCGCGCTGGCGTTCGCCATTGAGCGGCTGGTGGTGTTGCGACGTCGCCGCGTCGTTCCCAGGGATTTCGTGAGGCGGTTTCTCGAGCACCTCGAGCGGGGCGAGTTCGACCGCGCTTCTGCGCTCGAGCTGTGCGAACAGAATGGCAGCCCGGTGGCTGACGTGTTCGCGCACGGCATTCGCAAGTGGGGTAAACCGAGCGTCGAAATCGAACAGGCGATGATCGACGGAGGCGAGCGGCAGATCGGCAAGTTGCGCAAGCACCTGCGAATTCTCAACGCCGTCGCGACGATCACGCCGCTATTGGGCCTGCTGGGAACGGTCTTCGGCATGATCACCTGCTTCAACGAGATTGCCACCAGCTCGGCGATGGGCAAGGCCGAGCAACTGGCCGGGGGCATCGGTGTGGCGCTGATCACCACCGCGGGGGGCCTGACCGTCGCGATCCCCTCGTTGATGCTCTACATGTACTTCGCCGGCCGGGTCGACGCGCTGGTGATGGAGATGGATTCGGCAGCGCAGAAAGTGGTCGACCTGATTTCGGCCGAAGGGTTGTCGTCTCAGACCGCGGGGCTGCCGCGGATCGCCCCGCGCCCGAAGACCCAGGTCGCCGCGAAGTGAATCATGCCGCTCAAAGTCGCCAGCGCTGACGAGCCCACGCTCAACCTGACGCCGATGATCGACGTGGTGTTCAACCTGTTGATCTTCTTCATGGTGGGTACGCGCTTCGCCGACCTCGAGCGCGAGTTCGACGTGCAACTGCCGCAGGTTGTTGACGCTCAGCCGCTGACGGCCCCCCCCGACGAAATCGTCGTCAACGTGTTTTCAGACGGGCGGATCGTGGTCGGGCAGCAGGCGGTGTCGCTGTCGGAGCTCGAATCGCGGCTGCGTGAAGCCCGCGGCCGCTACGCCGAGCAGGCGGTGCTGGTGCGCGGCGACGGGCACGGCATCTATCAACATGTCATGGACGTGCTGGCGGTCTGCCATCGCGTGCAGATCGCCAATTTTTCGCTGGCGACGCAGTTGAAGGAGAAGTAGCCGCGGGTCGCGATTGGGTATCTCCCTCACGCGGGGGCATGGCGGGGCGCATTGGCATGTACGCAACTCACGAACTCACGGCGGAATGATCAAATCCCTGCTGGCATTCGACGTGCCTGAATCGCTGTCGCTCGACGCCTGGCTGGCGCGGGGGCGCGGGCTGTGGGAATTCGCCCGCAGCGATCCCGCGGGGTTCGCGTTCTGGACCGTGGTCTGGATCGGCAGCTTCGCGGCGACGTTTCTGTTCCTGCGGATGCTTTTGACCCGCTGGGGCGACTCGAACGTCACCCGCAAGACGATGTCTCTTTCGCTCTTGTTTCATCTCGTCGTGGCCATCGCTTCGACCCGCTGGGACCTGCCGCAAGGGGGCGCTGCGACGGGCCAGGAGCAGGTCATTCATTTCCATCGCCGCAACCTCGTCGACGACGCGACGATTGCCGATCGCGCCCGCGAACGGGCCGACGATCAATCGGCCCCAAACGACAAACGTTCGGTGTTCGACGAACCGCCGCGTTTCGCGGAAGCGCAGAGCGCGCGATTACCGCGTGAATCGCCCGACGGCACGCTGCCCGAGAAAGTGCCCGAGCCCCGCGCCGACGACGCACCGCGAGAGGTTTCTGCCGCCGCGTTGCCGCCCGAACCGGCGACCGTTGCGGCGGAACCGGCGCGCGAGCCCGATCGGCCCGCTGCGCACCCAGCGGCCATCAGCACGCCCCTGGTCGAAGAAACCGCCGCCGTTCGC
Source organism: Planctomycetaceae bacterium (assembly GCA_052388175.1). Taxonomy (GTDB): domain Bacteria; phylum Planctomycetota; class Planctomycetia; order Planctomycetales; family Planctomycetaceae; genus SIAF01. Next base: position 137,421 of record JBQTIL010000032.1, read on the forward strand.
GCTGACGCAGCGCTCGCGGGCGCCGTCGCCCAGCGTGCGGCGCGGCCCGCGGCCCCGGCGCAGCCGGCGGCGCTCGAGCGGCACTCTGCGCCGGAGAATGAACCGACCGCGGCGTTGCCGGCCGATGCTCGATCGACCAGGGCGGTTGAAAGTGCCGACCCGCAGGCGACGCGGCGGCGGCCGATCGACAGCGACGAGGCGCGGCGCAACAGCGCTCCTCAGCCGGCAGCCGCGGCTGTTTCGGAGGCCGAGAGTTCCCCGGCGGACGCCGACACCGCCACTCGGGCATTGGCAACGAAATCAACGGCGCGGCTGCCTCGCCCCGGGTCGACGGCGGGCGAAGCGCCGGCGGCAGAGCGGTTGCGGGAAGCCGCACCTGCGGTGGGCGCTCTATCATCCGATCGGCTGCTGGCGGCGCGAAGCGCCGCGGGCGGTGCGTTGCCCGAAGGGATGGCGCCGCGAGCGCTGCGCGCAGGGGGGGGCGCCGTCGAGCAGAATTCGGGACAGGTTCCGGCGCCTTATCGTCTGCGGGGCTTGCCGCAGCGCAAGAAGTTCGCGCTGGACATGGGGGCTAGCGAAGCGTCTGAGCGGGCGGTTGAAGCCAGCCTGCAATGGCTGGCGCGGCACCAGCACACCCACGGTTACTGGTCGCCCATCGAATCGACGCTGGGGCGCGAACCCGACGACGATCTGCCGCTCGAATTGACGGCCCAGCAGCGGGCTGAGCGCGAGCGGGCGGGTTTTCAGACCGAGTCGGCGATGACGGCCCTGGCGCTGCTCGCGTTTCTCGGCGCCAACTATACCCACGAAGACAACGTGTTTGCCGACAACGTCGCCCGCGGGTTGAACTGGCTCGTTTCGCAGCAGGAGCGAGACGGATTTCTGGGGGGTCGCGCGAACCGTTATGCCCGCATGTACTGCCACGGCATGGCCACGATCGCCCTGGGCGAAGCTTACGGCATGACGAAAGACACGGCCCTGCGCGAGCCTTTGGCGCGGGCCGTGGCGTACATCGTCGATTGCCAGAACCCGCAGGACGGGGGCTGGAGGTATCTGAAGGGGTACCGCGGCGACATGAGCATGTTCGGCTGGCAGTTGATGGCGCTCAAGAGCGCGCGCACGGCGGGCCTCGACGTGCCCGACGAGACGTTCGATCGCGCCATCGACTTTCTGCTGGCGCACGGCAGGGCCCAGCGGCAGCGCAAGCAGAGCCGCTACGGGGGCCTGGCCGGTTACCGCATTTCGGCCGACAGAACCGGCACCGAAACGGCGGAACCCCCCAAACCGTCGATGACGGCTGAGGCCCTGTTCTGCAAACAGATGCTGGGCATCGACCGCCAGCACGCTTCGTACAACGAAGCGGTCGAATATCTGCTGCAGAACATTCCGCGGCGGAGCAGGCAGAACCTCTACTACTGGTACTACGGCACTCTGGCAATGTACCAGCACGGGGGAGAGCCGTGGCGGAGGTGGAACGAGGCGTTGCGCGACACGCTGGTGGCCGATCAGCGCACCGACGGTGATTTCGCCGGCAGTTGGAACCCCCGCGCACCCTGGGGCGACTTCGGCGGCCGCGTGTTCTCGACGGCACTCAGCGCGCTGTGCCTCGAGGTTTACTATCGTTTTCTGCCGCTCTATCAATTCGGCGACCGGTTCGACCCGCCGGCGGAAAAGTCGGCCGGCAAATGAGCCCGGAGAGCGACAAGGACGGTTCGCTGATCTGGAGTGCTGTGACTCGTCATAGATTTCGGGTTTCGGACGAACGTCATCGAATGTTTCCTCGCGGGGCTTCAATCCGCCGCGTCCCTGCTGCCGGGATAAACCCGGCGGCTCGCTGACCTATTGGACCCGGCGAGCGGCAGGGTTCATCCCCGCCGTGTGCTGACGCGGCGATGCGAGCGCGGCGACCGCGCGTTTTTGCTTTCCGTTTTTTAACGAGCTATGCTCTCGGTCGATGAGCGTTGACCCGCTGCCGCCGGATGTTCCGCCAGTCGAGGCCGAGCCCGTTCCAACGCTGCCGGTTTTGGCAGCCGAGGAGGCTGCGCCGCAGGTCACCACCCCGCCCGCGCGCCCCATACCGGGTTTCTGGGGCGCGATCGCGCTGACCGCCGCGGCCGTCGGGCTGCAATCGGTGGGCGGCCTGATCTATTTATACGTGTTTGCCGGCGATTGGAGAAAACTTGGTGTCGAGGAAATTACCCGCCGGCTGGCGGTTCCCAGCACCGTATTGATGCTGCTGTCGGCCTTGATTCTGGTTCTGGTCGTGCACGGTGGGAATGCGCGACGGGTACTGGCGGTTCGGCGGGTGGGAATCGCCCAGTTGTTGATCGCGGCACTGCTCGTCCCGCCGTGTTTGATCCTCAGCCTCTCGCTGGCCGACTGGACGAGCGCCCGGCTGCGACACGATGAGCCCGCGGCTGATGCCGAAACTGGTTCGCTCGCACCGCGGTCACGGCGAGCTACGGGCGCACTGAGCGAGATCGCTGAGGCGACCTACGGCCAGTTGGCCGACCGGTCGTGGCCCGTGATTCTGCTCGGCTTCTGTCTGCTGCCGGCGGTGGGAGAAGAGGTCTTTTTTCGCGGCCTTCTGGGGCGCGGCCTGGTTGGCCGCTATGGGGCCGCGGGGGTGCTCTGCGCGTCGTTTCTATTCGCGGTGCACCATCTGACACCTGATCATATCGCGGCGACGGTGCTCTTGGGGTTTGTCGCCCAGCTCATTTACCTGTCGGCCAAGTCGCTGTGGGCCCCCATCACGCTGCACGCCTTGAACAACGTCACAGCATTACTTTCTGACAAGTGGGAGGCCGAGTTCGGCCGCGACCCGACCGGGCTCGCCAAATTCGCCGGCGCCACGCCCGTGCCGCTCGTTGCCGCCAGCGCCGTTGCCGTGGTGCTGCTGGTGGCGCTGTTGCACGCGATGCGCACGCGGTGGATTAAGCCTGACGGCACGGCGTGGGACCCCGGGTACCGCACGGCCGAAATGCCCCCGGCCGAACTCGGCGCGACGGCGGTCAACGAGCGGCCGGCGGCGGGCATCATGTTCTGGGCGCTCTTGGGCTACGTCGCGTTCGCGCTGGCGTATCTCTGGTATGCGTTCGTGGGGCCGGCGGCAGGTTAGGCTGATCGAGATGCCGCACCCCGTGTCGGGTTTCAGCGCAGCGCCACGTTGCGGGGCAATCGTCAGGTTTTTGAGCCCTGCCGACGTGGAGTCGGTGTCGCGCGCACCGGTATGCCGTTACAATAACTGGCGTATCTCTTACGGAGCGCGCTGCGATGAACACTGCCAAATCCGACGTTCGGGCAATTCTCGATCAGCTTCCAGACGATGCGTCGCTTGAAGACATCCAGTACCGAATCTACGTTCGGCAGAAGATCGAACGTGGGTTACAGGACGCGCGCGAGGGGCGCACGGTTTCGCATGCGGAGGCCGAAAAGCGGCTTCAGAAATGGCTGCAACCGTAAGCTGGACATTCGCCGCCCTGCAGGATGTAGACCGGGCGGCGGCTTTACATTGCCCAGGACTCTCCGGCATACGCCGCCGCATTCACACGGCGCGTGCTCTCTGCAACTGAATCCGCGTCACATTTTCCGGAGGGTGGCGCGATCGTCGAGGAATTTGAGGCGCTGGGCTTGCGCGAGGTCTATGTAGACCGCTATCGCGTCATTTACGAATGCAACAAAGATGTGTTGACGATTCTGGCAGTCATTCACGGGGCACGCGAGCTCAAGAGCGCGGTTGGCAACCGGGTTTGACGCTCTGAGCGCTTTCAGCGTGACACGACATCCCTCGCGCTCCGCGTCGTTGTGGATTCCACCATTCCGCCAATCGCCAGCGTCAGCGCCGCGTTGGTGGAAATCGCCTCGACCCGCGGTTACGATGGCGAGCTTATTTGGAGTTCCGAAGGACCGCGCGACGCGCAGGGCAGCGACTCACCCGCAATTTGTCGGTGCAGGAAACCCATCATCACATGAACACCAACCGCAATCTGTTTCTGGCCAGCTTCTTCACGCTGATTGCCGCGGGAATGCTGTTTGGCATCCGGGGTACGATTCTGGGCGACTGGGCGACGCAATTCGCGTTTACCAAGAACGACCTCGGCGTGATCACCGGGTTCGGCCTGACGGGTTTCGGCATCACGATCATCGCGTGCAGCCTGGTGGCCGACCGCATCGGCTACAAGCCTCTGATGGTGCTGGCCTTTCTGCTGCACATTTCATCGGCGGTCGTCACGATGCTGGCTGCCCCGGCCGCGGGAATTTTCGGCACGAATCGCGCGGCTTTCTGGGCCCTGTGCGTCGGAAGCTTCATGTTCTCGCTCGCCAACGGGGTGTGCGAATCGGTCATCAATCCGCTCGTGGCGACGCTGTATCCCCACCAGAAGACGCACTATCTCAACATCCTGCACGCCGGCTGGCCCGGGGGCCTGGTCGCCGGCACGATTCTCGCGTATCTGTTCTGCGGCCGCGACGCGACGATTGTGCACGTGCCGTGGGAGCTCGCCGTGGCGTTCTTTCTGCCCCCGGTGCTGTACTACGGCTTCGTGACGTTGAAGGAGAAGTTTCCGATTTCCGAGGCGCGGGCCGCGGGCGTTTCGTTCGGCGCCATGCTCGCTGAGTTCGCGTCGCCATTGCTGCTGTTCCTGTTTCTTTTGCACGCCATGGTCGGGTACGTCGAGCTGGGCACCGACAGTTGGATCACCAATATTCAGGAAAGCGTGATTCACGACAAAGCCCGCCTGCTGTTCATCTGGACGTCGGGCATCATGTTCATATTGCGATTCTTCGCGGGGCCGATTGTCGAGCGCATCAACCCCATTGGCCTGTTGTTCATCAGCGCGGTGCTCGGTTGCATCGGCCTGTTCTGGCTCGGTTCCACCACGGCGGGGCTCGCCATCTTCCTGGCCGCCACCGTTTATGGCGTCGGCAAAACGTTCCTCTGGCCCACCATGCTGGGGGTCGTGGGCGAACGATTCCCGAAGGGAGGCGCGCTCACCATGGGAACCATCGGCGGAATCGGCATGCTGTCGGCCGGCCTTCTGGGCGGCCCGGGCATCGGTTACAAGCAAGACTATTATGCCTCGCAGAGACTTCAGGAGACGGACCCCGCCGCTTACGAACGGTATCGGGCCGACAAGGCCGAAGGCTTTCTGTTCCTGCCGAAGATTGCCGGGCTCGATGGCGCGAAAGTCGGCGAGTTGAAAGACAAGATCAACGAACAAAAGCCGCTGACGACCGTCGAGCAGCAAGACAAGGGGCCCGTGCTCGAAGCCGAAATTTACGGCGGTCGCATGGCCCTGAAATGGACCGCGGCGGTTCCCGCCGCCATGGCCGTCGGATACCTGATTCTCGTGCTCTATTTCCGTGCCCAGGGGGGCTACAAGGTCGAGGTGCTGCACGGGCAGAAACCCGAGGGCGAACACTACACGGGGGGAGTCGAAGGTCCTGTGGAGGCGTGACGTGCTTCGTGGTACCGTCGTTCGCCAGGCTCTGGACCGAATGAGGGCCCTGTTTCGGCCCGAAGAGGCCCATCCCGACTGCAGGCGGTACGACCAACCCGCCGCCCGAAGACGCGACAAACCATGCTCGTCAGTTGGAACTGGCTCAAGGAATACGTCTCTCTCGACATGCCGGTCGAGGCGCTCACCGAGCGCCTGATGATGGCCGGGTTCAATCTCGAAGGGGTTTCCGACGTTGCCGGCGATCTGGCCATCGACCTCGAAATCACCAGCAATCGCCCCGATTGCCTGTGCCACCTCGGGGTGGCCCGCGAGGTGGGCGTGCTGTTCGATCGCGCGTCGCAGGTGCCTGAGGCCCGGCCCGCCGAACGCGGGCCGGCCGCCGCGTCGGTCACGTCGGTCGCGATCGAATGCCCCGACCTGTGCCCCCAGTACCTCGCGCGCGTCGTGCGCAACGTCAAGGTGGGCCAAAGCCCGACATGGCTGCAAGACCGCCTGACGACCGTCGGCATCCGCCCGATCAACAATGTGGTCGACATCACCAACTACGTGCTGATGGAATGCGGCCAGCCGCTGCACGCTTTCGACTTCGACAAGCTGCATGGAAAGAAGATCATCGTCCGGCGGGCCGCGCCAGGAGAAAAAATCACGGCCATCGACCAGAAAGCGTACGAGCTGGCTGCCGAGACGTGCGTGATCGCCGATGAGAAACGGCCGGTGGCGATTGCCGGCGTGATGGGGGGCTTCGATACCGAAATCGGCAACCGCACCACCAGCGTGCTGATCGAAGTCGCCGAATTCTCGCCGCTTTGTGTTCGTAACACGGCCCGCCGGCTGCGGCTCGCCAGCGATTCGTCGTACCGCTTCGAACGGGGCATCGATCGCCACCGTCTCGATTGGGCCAGCCGGCGCTGCGCGCAGTTGATTCTCGAACTGGCAGGCGGGGAATTGTGCACCGGCTCGGTTTTCGCGGGAACGCACCCCCCGGCGACGAACCCTTCCATCGTGCTGCGGCTCGCGCAGATTCGGCGATTGCTGGGCATCGACGTGCCGCGGAATGACGTCGAACGCATACTCACCTCGCTGGGCCTGGAACCGGCGGCTGGCGATTCCGCGGCTGGCGATTTCACGACGGTGCAATTCGTTGCGCCGACGTGGCGGCGCGATTTGACGCGCGAAGTCGATCTGATCGAAGAAGTCGCGCGCATTCATGGCTACGAAAAGATCCCTGAAGATGTGCCGGTGCGTATGGTGGTCAGCCAGCCCACCGTGCCGGATCGTCTCGGCGATCGCCTGTCTGATGCGCTGGTCGCCTGCGGATTTTACGAAGCCGTGACGATGACGTTTATCGACGACGATCTGCTGGGGCTATTCGGCCCCTGGAGCGACGCCCCCCCGTTGCGCGTCGAACACACGTCGCGGCAGCGCGAGAACATTTTGCGGCAAAGCCTGATCCCCAGTCTTTTAGCCTGTCGGCGGCTAAACGAACGGCACGGCAATTTCAACGCCCAGTTGTTTGAAAGGGCGCGCGTCTTTCTGGGGGCCGACCCCAACCGCCCCGAGACGCAACCCTGGCATCTCGGGCTTGTCTCGGGACGTTCGTTTTCTGAAATGAAAGGGGTCGTCGAGCTGCTGGCCGACGTCACCTCTCATGCGGCGCGGGTCGAAGCGCGCCCGGCGTCGATCAGGCAATGCGCGCCGGGGCGGGCCTGCGAACTGCTGCTGGACGGCCGCCGGCTCGGGTGGCTGGGCGAAATCTCCGATGAGGTTCGCCGAAAACTCGACCTGCACGACCCGGCGACTGTCGCCGAGCTCGATCTCGGCACTCTCGAAGCGGCCGCCGACTTCGCACCGAAACACCGTCCGATCCCCGAATTTCCGGCGATCGAACGTGATCTCAACTTCGTGCTCGACGAGGCGACCACTTGGCGCGAGCTGAAAGAAGTCGTGCGGTCCGCCGCCGGCCCGTTGCTGGAATCTGTTTCGTTCGCGGGGCAGTACCGCGGGCAGCAGATCCCCGCGGGGCGGAAGTCATACGTATTGCGGCTGCACTATCGCGCCCCAGACCGCACATTGGTCGCCGATGAAGTCGAGTCGGCACAGCAGAAGATCGTGACTATGTGCGGCGAGAGGCTCGGCGCCGTGCTGCGCTGATTCGCGCGTCGGGCGCGTAGGTGCTCGCATACCTCGCGCAGCCCCGGGACGGCTTCGGCGCCCCCAAAGCGTCTCTGCCGCTTTCAAGCGACCGGGGCGTTGCTCTGAGCGGCGGCATCGCGCCCTACATGGCGGGGATGAATCCCGGCCGCTCGCCGGGTCCAACGCGTCAGCGAGCCGCCGGGTTCATCCCGGCGGTGTGAATGCGCGGCGGATTTGATCCCCGCGCGGCATCCATCTTGACCCAACTGAGCGGCCGGGTTGCGGTTTGCGCAAGGGCGGTTAGAGACCCGGAGATGCCGGTTTCGGGCAGGTTCGTCTTGTTCCAAAACGCGAGTCGGTGTACCGTCCGCGCCCGCAAACTCCTCGCAGGGATGGAACCCGAGATGCGGTCGCTCTTCGGCGATTTCGAATTTCACCGCATGCGGCCCCGACGCGTCGCCGTGGCCGTGGCGGTCGTGGCGTTCATCGTCTGCGGCCACGCTTACGACATCGCCCGGTTCTGCGAACACTGGCCGTTCTCAAACTATTCGATGTATTGCGGGGTGGCGACCCGCCGCGAAACCGAGGTGTTTCGCGCTTGCGGAGTTACCCCGCGGCAGGAAGAGATCGACGTCCCGGGGCTGTTCTACCCGTTCGACCCCATTCGACTCAGCCGTTTTCTTTCGTGTCACCGCGACGCCGCGACGCTCTCGGCGGCCGCGAATGCGCTTCTGAAGTTGGCGCAGCAGAATCCCGGCGGCGCAGATCTGACGGGGGTGCGCATTTACCGCTGTCGCTGGCAGCACGATCAAGAGGCGCGGAACCTCTCGCGCCCCGAGCGGACGCTCTTGGCCGAATCAACTTCACCACGGGGCGCGCGGCCATGAAAGGCTTCTGGCTTCAGCCCGTATCGCCTTTGAACCTGGGCCTCTGCCGGGTGCTGTGGTTCGCGTTTCTGTTCGGTTTCTACTTTTCGACCGACTTCAGCCGCTGGGGCGACGTCGACGAGCTGTTCTGGTCGCCCATGTGGCCCTTTACGCGCTTCAGCCGCCCGCCATTCTCAACGGCGACGCTGTCGCTCATGCAAGGGGTCTGGAAAATATCGCTGGGGCTGGCCTGCGTGGGCTTGTGGACGCGGGCGAGCACCGCGGTCGCCCTCCCCCTGGGCGCGATCCTGCTGGGCCTGCCGCACTGCTTCGGCCACGTGCACCACTACGACGCCGTCGTCCCCCTGATTCTCGCGATACTGGCCTGCGCGCGCTCTGGCGACGCCGTGTCTCTCGATCGGGTCGTCAGCCGCGCCCTGGGGAACGCGACCCCGCCGGCTGCATCGGGCGAATATCGCTGGCCGGTGCGCGCCGTATGGGTTCTGCTGGCGATGGTTTTTCTGGCGGCGGGCCTCGCCAAGCTGCGCACGAGCGGCCTGCGGTGGATCACTTCAGACAACTTGAGCATCACGCTGGCCGCGCACCAGTACTCGCACCAGTTTCAAGTCTGGACCCAATGGGGGCTGATCGTGGCCCGGCACCATTGGCTGTGCGTCGCACTCAGCGCCACGACGGTCTTCTTTGAATGCGGCCTGTCGCTGGCGCTCTTTTTTCCGCGGGCCCGGGCGGTTTTGGCGGGTGGGGCCGCGGCCCTCCTGCTCGGGTTCCCGATGCTGATGGGGCCGTTCTTCGTCCCCCTTCTCGCGGCGTTCCTGTTCTGGGCCCCGTGGGACAGGGCGCTTCAGGGCATCGGGCGGGCCTGCGCGCAGCGCGAGGCGCCGATTGCCGCGCCGCACTCGCCAAAGCGCGAAGCCCGCGGGCACGGCCGCGCTGCACAACCGGGTCGCGCGCGCGACCCGTGCCTTCCCGCGCCGTGAACCGGCACAACCTGACTTGGCTTCCGCGAACCGCCCGCCTATGATGCCCACAGGAGTTGCTTAGCGTGCGAACGAGTCAGCGGGGATGGGCGTGCTCCAATTCGACTTCGAAGAAAGCCTCGGCTACTGGATCTGCAGCACGTCGCACTCGCTTCGACGCGCCTTAGACACCGAGCTCGAGCGTCAGGGAATCACCTACCGCCAGTGGGAGGTTCTTTGCTGGATCGCCGTCGAAGGCGAGCTGTCGCAGGCGGAATTGGCCGACCGCATGGGCATCGAGGCCCCGACCCTCGTAGGCATACTCGACCGCATGGAGCGCGACGGCTGGCTCGACCGCTACGGTTGCCCCAATGATCGGCGGCGCAAGCGGATCAGGGCGACCGACAAGGCCGAGGCCGTGTGGAGCCGCATGATGGAATGCGCCCACACGGTGCGTAACCGGGCCCGCGAGGGCTTGTCGCAGGCCGAACTCGACGCGTTGCGGTCGATCTGCGAGCGGATTCGCGGCAATCTCGAACAGTCTCAACCCGCGGCCGCGATGTCGAGCGCCCGCGAATCGCGATAGAAAGCGCTCGCATGTCAGCCGCCCCACCCATCGTCCGCGTCGTTGGCGTTCACAAGTATTTCACGCGCGGGTCTGAACGGCTCGACGTGCTGCAAGACCTGTCGCTCTCGGTGCCCGAAGGGGAATTTCTGGCCCTGATGGGGCCCAGCGGCTCGGGAAAGACGACCCTGTTGAACCTCATCGCCGGGCTCGATACCCCCAGCGAAGGCGAGGTGTGGGTCGGCAACGAGCTGATTTCGGCCATGTCGGAAGCGCAACTGGCGCGCTGGCGCACCCGCAACGTGGGCTTCATTTTCCAGTTCTATCATCTGCTGCCGGTGCTTTCGGCGTACGAAAATGTCGAGCTGCCGTTGTTGCTGTTGCCGCTGTCGGCCGCGAAGCGGCGCGAGCACGTGCATACGGCGCTGGACCTCGTGGGGCTGACGGACCGGATGTCGCACCGGCCCGGGCAGCTCTCGGGAGGGCAGCAGCAGCGGGTGGGCATCGCGCGGGCGATCGTCACCGACCCCACCCTGATCGTCGCTGACGAGCCCACCGGCGATCTTGACGCGCGCTCGGCCGACGAGATTCTCAAGATTCTCGACGAGTTGCAGCGGACGGTGCAAAAGACGATTCTGCTGGTGACGCACGACCCCCGGGCGGCCGAGCGGGCCCAGCGCGTGCTGCACCTCGAAAAAGGCCGACTCGTCGAACAGGCCGCCCGGCAATTGGAGCGGGCCTGATGGGCATTCTGCTCAACAATTTCGCCAAGTTTCTGATGCTGGTCGTCAAGAATGTGCGCCGCAGCCTGTTGCGCACGTCGCTGACCTGCCTGGGGACGATGATTCTGGTCCTCGTGGTGACGGCCGTGTGGTCGGTGTTGAGCTTCATCGACCGAATGACGGCTGAACGTGCCAACGAATACAAGCTGCTGGTCACCGAGCGCAACAAGGTTCCCAGCCGGCTGCCGCGCTCGTATGTCGCCAGTTTGCGCGAGGGGGCGGCCCGCAACCCGGGCGACGCGCGGCCGACCGACTACATCACCTGGGCCTTCTACGGCGGGACGCTCGACGCGGCCAAGATGTCGCGCGAAAACTTCACCTTTTTCATCGCCGTCGAGGCCGAGAAAGTCCCCACGATGATGGACGAGCTCGACCAGCTCGGCCCGGCCGACCAGCAGTGGCTGCGCTCGGCGATCGACAAGATGCGCGCCCAGCGCAACGCCTGCGTGGTGGGCAAAGATCAGTTGCGCACACTGAACAAGAAAATCGGCGAACGGATCAAGGTGACCGGGCTGATCTTCAAAGATATCAATCTCGAGCTCGAAATCGTCGACACCTTTCCTGACGCCGCCCAGAGGTACGCCCAGACGTCGATCATGAACATCGACTATCTGCTCGACGCGCTCGACGAATACAAGGTGAAGAACAAGAAGGACCATCCGCAGGCCGACGACCCGATCGCCTTCGTCGTGCTCAAGGTCGACAACCGCCGCGACTACGAGCGCCTGGCCGAGCAGATCGTCAGTTCGCCGTTGTACACGAGCCCCGCGGTGCGCTGTGAATCAATGGCCTCGGCTGTCGGCACGTTCATGGAAGCCTGGAAAGACATCTTCTGGGGCATGCGCTGGCTGCTGGCCCCCGCCGTTCTCTTCACGCTCGCGCTGGTCATCGCCAATGCCATCAGCATCAGCGTTCGCGAGCGAAGGATGGAAATCGCCGTCTTGAAGGTGTTGGGGTTTCGGCCCGGCCACGTGTTGATTCTGGTCCTGGGCGAAGCGCTCTTGCTGGGGACGCTTTCGGGCCTGATCAGCGCCGGGGGCACTTACCTGATCGTCAACAAGGTTTTTGAGGGAGTCCCCTTCCCGATCATCTGGTTCCCCAAGTTTTTCATTCCCGACCAGGCGGTCTTGTGGGGGCTCCTGGTCGGTGCCGGTACGGCGTTCGTCGGCAGCATCATTCCCGCCTGGTCGGCCCGGTCGGTGAGGGTCGCCGACGTGTTCTCGAAGATCGCGTAATCCGTAACCCAGGGCTGACGCGCCCTGGGCTTTCGAATTGTGCCCCGTTGGGGCGCCGCTCGGCACGCTGACGACCGGTCATGGGCAAATAATGGATCAAGACGATTTATGGAGAGTAGTTCTTCATTTCTGACGCTGCATTGGCGCGAGCTGTTGTATGGGCTGCTGGGGGCGGGCATCGTTCTGATGCTGCTCCTGGCGGCCGTCGGCCGCGTGCCCGTCAGCTACAACGTGCGCAACCTGGCGATCCGCTGGAAGACGACGCTGATGACGGCCCTGGCCTTTACGCTGGTCGTGGCCCTGATGACCGTGATGATGGCGTTTGCCAACGGCATGTACGCCTTGACCGTGAACAGCGGCCAGCCGGGCAACGTGGTAGTTCTCGCCAGCGGCTCGAACGACGAGAGCTTCAGCACGCTGGCCTTTTCCGACGTCAATAACGTCGAGCGCATGGCGGGAATCGTCACCGACGCCAACGGCCGCAGGCTGGCGAGCAAAGAGATTTATGTCATTGCGAATCAGCAGGTGCCGCGAGTGGCTGGTGAACCGCCTCGCCGCCGGTTCGTTCAGGTCCGCGGTCTGGAGGACGCTCCGCTGGGGGGCGTGGTGCATGGGCTGGCTCTGCAACCAGGCGGCCAGTGGATTTCCGACGCGGGGATCGAAGAGGCTTCGACGAAAGATGGCGCAGGCGCGCTCAACATCATTCAGGCGGTCGTGGGCCAGGGTCTGGCGAATGAACTGGGGTACGACCGGCCCGATCACAGGCCGCTCGGCCCCGGCGATACGTTCGAGTTGGCCGACCGCACCTGGAAAGTCGTGGGCGTGCTCGATTCCGAAGGTTCCACGTTCGATTCGGAAATCTGGGCCAAACGCCAGGTCGTCGGCGAACGTTTCGGCAAGCAGACGAGTTATTCTTCGTTCGTGGTGCGGGCTGCAGGCGAGAACGAAGCCCAGTCGCTCGCTGAGCAGCTCAAAAACTCCAAAGAAGTCGCCCTCAACGCACTGGTTGAAACCGATTATTTTCTCAGCATGGGTGAAACGAGCCGCCAGTTGCTGTACGCCATCGTGGGGGTGGCGCTGGTGATGGGGGTGGGCGGCGTCTTCGGCGTGATGAACACGATGTTCGCCGCGATCAGTCAGCGGACGAAAGACATTGGCGTTCTGCGCATTCTGGGTTACGCGCGGTGGCAGATTCTGGTTTCGTTTTTGCTCGAATCGCTCGTAATCGCCCTGTTGGGAGGGATTCTGGGTTGCGCGCTGGGCCTGTTCGCCAACGGGTGGACCGCGCGCAGCATCATGGCGAGCGGTCCCGGCGGCGGAAAGTTCGTCGTTCTGAAACTCGTCGTCAGCCGCGATATTCTCGCGACCGGCCTGCTGTTGTCGCTGTTCATGGGGGGCATGGGAGGCTTCCTGCCGGCCCTCTCGGCCATGCGGCTGCGGGCCTTGGAATCGCTGCGGTAGGGCCGCTTCCCGCCCTGGCCACCCGGTGGTGCGTCGATCCAAGCTTGAAGAAGCGCTCCGGATGATACGGATTCGACGGATCGGACGGATACATATCGCGGGAACAGGCCCGGCCTGAAAGTCCACCGCCGTTTCACGCGGAACGGATTCGCACGCCAGGCGACACAAGGCCCGGTCTGCACGTAGGCGCCGATCCGTTTCATCGGTTGCACCCGTTTCGTCCGTCGTTTCTTCCGCCGGCAGGCGACGGGCGGGCCCAGGCATTGCGGATCGGTCGCCCGGCAGGCATACTAATGTTCACTGACGGACCTTCTCTGTACCGCGGCCGCTCGTTTCTTCGTTCAAGGATGTCTCTGCGATGAGCGAAACCCTCGATTACGTGCGCGGGCACGCACGCATAGCCGGTTCTGCCGAGGCACCTGCCGACGAAATCACTCTGACCTTGTGCATTGACGATCCCGACACGGCTGCCGAGCTGGGGCAACACGCGGCGGGCGAAGAGCGCGAGCGGTTCGCCCTCAATGCCCTGCGCATCGGCGTGCTGGCCTTGCGGCAGGCCCGCGGGCAGATCGACGGCGAGCAGATTCGCCGCGAAAGCCAGTTGCTGCTGGCGGCCCTCGAGAAGCAGCTTGGGACGCATGCCGCCCTCGTTCACGAACGTCTGGCCGGCGCGCTTCAGGAGTACTTCGACCCCGATAGCGGCCGCTTTCAGGAACGGGTCAACCGCCTGGTGCGCAAAGATGGCGAGCTCGAGGAGGTTCTGCGCCGGCAGGTCGGCGCCGACGGGTCGGAATTGGCGCGCACCCTCGCCAACAGTTTTGGAAGCGAAAGCCCGCTGATGAAGCTGCTCTCTCCCAATGAGTCGGCGGGGTTCTGCCGGGCGTTGCGCGAAATGCTCGACGAACAGCTTTGCCGCCAGCGAGACACGCTCCTCCGCCAGTTTTCTCTCGACGACAAAGACAGCGCCCTGTCGCGGCTGATCGCCGAATTGGGCGAATCGCACACCGAGCTGTCGGGCAGCCTTCAGGAAAAAATTGACGACGTCGTGCGCGAGTTTTCGCTCGACGACGAGAACTCGGCCCTCAGCCGCCTGGTACGAAACGTCGACCGGGCGCAGAAGACCATCACCAGCGAGTTTTCGTTCGACAACGACAGCTCAGCCCTGTCACGTCTGAAGAAACTTCTCGAATCGACGCAAGAGGCGATCGACAGTAATCTGACGCTCGACCGCGACGACTCGGCGCTGTCGCGGCTGCGCAAAGAAGTGCTCGAAATTCTCGCCGCCCATGAAAAAGGGAATCGCGAGTTTCAGAGCGACGTCAAGCTGACACTTGAGAAAATGGTCGTCCAGCGGGCCGAGGCCGCCCGTTCGACCCGCCACGGCATGGCCTTTGAAGAGGCCGCGTGCGAATTCGTGCAGCGCGAGGCGCAGAAGCTGGGCGACGTCGCCACGCGCACCGGAAACACGACGGGGCTGATCAAGAACCAGAAGATCGGCGATTGCGTGATCGAACTGGGCCCCGACAGCGCCGCCCCCGGCGCGAAGATTGTCAGCGAGATGAAAGAAGTCGAGGGGTATCAGGTGGGGCAGGCCCGCGCCGAGCTCGAAAAGGCCCGTACCAACCGTGGCGCGCAGATCGGTGTATTCGTATGCTCTGCCAAGACCGCCCCCGCCGAGCTATCGGCTTCGCCCCTGTTGCGTTACGGCCCCGATATTCTCGTCGCCTGGAACCCGGAAGACCCCTCCACCGACCTCTATTTCCGCACCGCCCTGACGCTCGCCCGCGCCCTGTGCATTCGAGTGACTCAGCACTCTGAAGCGCAACAGGCCGACTTTCAGGAGATCGACCAGGCGATCAACGAAATCGAGAAGCGCGCCGGCGGGCTGGGCGACGTCGAAAAATGGGCCGAGACGATCAAGGATCGCAGCGAAGATATTCTCGAGCGCGTGCGACTGAACCGCAGCGCGATCGCCCGGCAGGTCGAAGGGTTGCGAAAGACGATGGCCGACCTGCGTCAGGCCGTGTCGGGCCGCGAATAGCAGCCTGTTGAAAAAGGTGTCTGGAACTCTCCGCCCCCCCCCAAAAAAAAACATCGGAATCTGCATGTTCACAAAGTTCCAGACACCTTTTTCAAGACGGCCATAGGTTTTCGACCGCGGCGTTCGCCTGGACGATTGCGAGCCGAGCACCTCCATGCCCCATGGCCCGACCCTCGTCTGGTTCCGCCACGATCTGCGACTCGCCGATCAACCCGCTCTCTCCGATGCGGCGGCCCGTGGCGGGCCGATTGTGCCCGTGTTCATCTGGGCGCCTGATGAAGAGGGAAACTGGGCGCCTGGCGCTGCCTCGCGGTGGTGGCTGCACAAGTCGCTTGCCAGTCTCGCGCGCGACCTGGCCGGCCTGGGCTCGCGCTTGATCATTCGTCGCGGGCCGACGCTGGAGACGTTGCGTACCCTGGTCCGCGAAACCGGCGCAACGGCCGTCAACTGGTGTCGCCGGTACGACACGGCCGTCATCGAGCGCGACGCGAATGTCAAATCGGCGCTCGCGGGTGAAAGCATCGACGCCCAAAGTTTCAACGGCAGCCTGCTGTGGGAACCCTGGACGATCCAGACCGGCTCGGGCACGCCATTCAAAGTGTTCACCCCCTTTTGGCGGCGCTGCACTTCGCAACCAGGCCCCGCCGAACCGCGCGCGGCTCCCCCGGATTTGCGCCCGCTCGCCACGTGGCCCGGCTCGCTGGAACTTGCCGACCTGCGGCTTGAGCCGCGAATTCCGTGGGATGCCGACCTGCGCGAATCGTGGCAGCCCGGCGCCGCCGGCGCGTCGCGTGAGCTGGATCGTATCCTACCCGGCATAGCCGAATATAAGGACGAGCGCGACCGGCCTGACCGGAATGGCACGTCGCGCTTGAGCCCGTTTCTGCACTTTGGCGAGATCAGCCCCCGGCAGGTGTGGCATCGCGTTGTGGCGGCCGCGGGCGATCGTCGCGGGGCAGATGCGAAGGCCGAGCCCTATCTCAGGCAACTCGTATGGCGCGAATTCGCCTATCACCTGCTGTATCATTTTCCTCACACGGCCACCCAGCCGCTGCGGGCCGAGTTCGCCCGATTTCCCTGGGAAGACGACGCGGCGGCGCTCGCCGCCTGGCAGCAGGGGTTGACGGGCTACCCGTACATCGACGCCGGCATGCGGCAATTGTGGGCGACCGGCTGGATGCACAATCGCGTGCGGATGGCCGTCGCCTCGTTTCTGGTCAAAGACCAGTTGATTCCCTGGCAGACCGGCGCCCGCTGGTTCTGGGATACGCTGGTCGACGCCGATCTGGCGAACAATACGCTGGGCTGGCAATGGACGGCCGGTTGCGGCGCCGACGCGGCGCCGTACTTTCGCATCTTCAACCCCATTTCGCAGGGGGAGAAGTTCGATCCTCAGGGCGAATACGTTCGGAGATGGGTGCGCGAGCTATCGCGATTGCCCTCCGAATGGATTCACCGCCCGTGGGAAGCGCCGCGCGAGGTATTGCAACAGGCCGAGATTGAACTGGCGTCAACGTACTCTCGTCCGCTCGTCGATCACGCCGTAGCCCGCATGCGCGCCCTTGATGCGCTCAAGCAATCGAAGAGTGCGTGACGGCCGGGTGTCCTCACTGGCGCCACACCAACCCGAAGCGCGAGGAAGGCGGTGGAGGGAAAAGTGCCCCGGCCGCTCGACCATGGCGTGCGCGCCGCGGTAGACTGGCGGAATGGAGTTGAACTTTCCAATTTCGGGAGCTCAGCTTGCCCTCCGTGGCATATCCGTAAGGGACATGAACGAAGCGCAACTCCGCGAATGGGTGGACGCCTGCAAACGGATGTGGGCCTGGCCGGTGTTGGATAAGAAGGGGCGCAAATTCTGGCGCGCGAACTTGTCAGCCGCGCACGCGGAACTCGAACGCCGGGGACTGCCGGGGGGATCCGCCTGATTCTGGCGTACCGGTGCCCGGCCGAGGTGCAATCCGCGCGTAAAATGTACAGCTCTCTCGCCGACGTTCTTGGACACCATCCAATGCCAGCCCAAAGCGCGATCGAGGCGGTGGAGGGAAAAGTGCCCCCGCCCCGCGAAAACGGCCGGGGCACAGCCATCACCCCGGAGGGCCGGGGAGTCATGCCCGGCGGGGGGCTACAA
>JBQTIL010000033.1:0-110000 GCA_052388175.1 Planctomycetaceae bacterium
GCCGGAGCGGGCTGTTGCGCATTCTGCCCCTGCCCGCCGCCGTCAGCCGTCAGGGCGATCACCACCACCGCCCCGCCGTTGAGCACCCGTCGCTCTTCGAGACGGGTCAGGTCGAGGCGGGGGGGCGTTGCACGGGGGCGGGGGCGAGCCGACCCGATTCGCATTAGACGACGCCACCACGGGCACCGTTTGGCGAGATCCATCACAGTGCGGCGTCGGTCGAGGAGAAAGGATTACAATGGCCCGTCAGGCGCCGCGGCGGTGATCGCCGATAGCGGGCATTTACCTGTCGGGGAAATACCCGAAAGAGTATCGGTCTGAATACGCGGGACTGAGGGAGTCGGCGCGGGAAATCGCGCGATCGAAATGGGCTTCGAGTCGGCCGATCCAAGCAATCGGTCTGTTCCGGCTGTGCGTTTTGCGCCGCTGAAAGCGATGGGGCGCGGGCTATTGGGCGCGGCGGTCGCGTGGTCGGCGGCGCGGACAAGTGCGACAGAAGTTTTGCGAGCCCATGGCGCCTGGCCGATGTGCCAGCCGGCACGATCGACACACAGCAGAAATTCGCTATATGCCGCGAGGGTCGGGAGGGTGATTCCGCAGACAAACCGTTATGACGGCTGGAAGTCGTGAGCTAGAGTGATACGGCTGCCCCGGGCGCTATGTCGCGCGGTCATACAGAGGCTGGGCCGATGGACAAACGAGCCAATTTCCGAACGCTGATTGCAGCACAGCTCATCTGTACGGCCCTGGGATTCTGGATGCACCAGCGGTTTCTGGTCTCCGAGGTTCAGAAAAGCGTTGAATCAGGGCTGGCGAGCGAAGTGGCAAAAGAGGCCGCCGCGAACATATCGCAATGCCTGCCCACGGTGCTGGGAATCGGGGCCATCACGTTCGTCTGGACGAACGGGCTGTTGGCGATGATCGCCTACATGGTGGTGGCGCGGATGCACCATGATTTGTCTGCGGGCCAGCAGCAATCAGCGAGAGAAACGCTGAAGCACTCGACAGACCTGATGCGCACGCAAGGGGCGGTCATCTTCGGTCTGGCGAAGCTGGCCGCGTCGCGCGACCTGGAGACGGGCGACCACCTCGAGCGGATCTCACTCTACTCATCGACCCTGGCCTCGGCGCTCAGGCGGCAGGAGGCATTTCGTGAAACGATCACGCCGACGTTCGTACACCACATCGGAATCAGTTCGGCGCTGCACGACATCGGCAAGGTGGGGGTTGAAGACGCGATTCTGCGAAAGACCGGGCCGCTGACGGCGCAGGAGCGCCGGGCGATTCAAGACCATACGCGAATCGGCGAAGAATGCCTGCGGGAGATCGAGCGCCGGCTGGGATCGTCGAACTTTCTGCGAATGGCGCGGGAGATCGCCGGAGCGCACCACGAACGCTGGGACGGTTCGGGGTACCCCGCGGGGGTCAGAGGCGAGGAGATTCCGCTGGCGGCGCGAATCGTCGCGATCGCCGATGTGTACGATGCGTTGTCGACGCGGCGGACCTACAAGCAGGCCCTCGGGCATCGCGAATGCGTCGAAGCGATTCGTTGTGAATCGGGCCAGCATTTCGACCCGCGGCTGGTCGAGGTGTTTATCGAAATCGAGCCACAGTTTGAGGACATCAGTCGCAGGTTCTCGCAACGCTCTGAACTGGTGGCCGATCGCATCGTCGGGGATATCGATCGCACGCTGGCGGCCATCACGGCCGACCAGGCCGATTTGCCCCGCGAAAAAGGCGCAGAAGCATGGCAACCGACGTCATTCGAAGAATTCGCAAACACTTAAGCGACGACCGTCTCGTCCTGGAACTGCTGCTGATCGGCAGCGTGGTGGGACTGGCGACTCTCGTGGCCGTGTTGCATGGCAACAGCATGGTCGCGCTGAACCTGTTTTACCTGCCGGTCGTGCTGGCGGGCTTCTTCCTGGGGCGCTACCGGGCCGGGGTCATGGCGTTTCTGTGCGTGGTGGCCGGGTCGCTGGCCATCGCCTGGCGGCTCGACGGCCCGGGAGGCCCGCAATCGGTCGTGGTGGTCGGCCTGATGACCCTGGTGTGGGCTGCGGCGTTGTGCCTGACGGCCATGCTGGTGGGGTCGCTGAGCGACGAGCGGAATGCGAAAGTGCGCGAGTTGCACGAAGCTTACGTGGGGGTTGTCGAGGTGCTGTCAAAGTATCTGCGCAGCGCGAACCCGCGCTTGAAAGACCGGGCCACGCGGGTCGCCGAGCTGTGTCAGAGAGTGGCGTCGGAGCTGCGGTTGATGCCTCAGGAAACCGACGACATTCGCGTCGCCGCGCTGATGGTCGACCTGGGGAAGATCGAGGTCACGACGCGGCTGGTCTCGCGGGCGGTCGACACGCTCGAGTCGAATCAAGATTCGCTGGCTGAGCACAGTTTTCAGGGGATCGACCTGGTGCATTCGCTTGGCAGCGTTCTGCGGGGCGCGATTCCGCTTTTGGCCGATCAGGGAGATTCGCTATTTGGCGCCCCTGGTTCAGAGCTCGATCGCAATGGAATTGATACCCCGATCGGGGCCCGCATCATCCGCGTCGCGCGCGTCTACGACGCCCTGACGGCCGGGCGCCTGAGCCAGGATTGCCTGACGCCCGACGAGGCGCTTGCGCGGCTTGACCGCGATGGCGCTTTCGCGGGAGACGTCACCTTCCGCTGGGCCTTCGAGCGGGCGCTGACAGATCGACGTCGGCGCTCGAGGGCGACCGGCACTCCGGGCCAAAGCGACAGCGAAATGCCCGTTGCCGCCATTCGCTGAGCCATCGCGCCCGATCATGACGTCGCACGTCAATCGCGTGCCGCCCCGACCCGGCCGGCTGCCAGGAAGTTTGGTCGCGGCAGCACGTTCTGCAGCGTGCGACGGGGCGTTCTTCCCAGCGCATGGGCGATGCCTTGCACCACCCGATCCTGCTGCGACTCGGTGAGCTCGGGATACACCGGCAGGGCCAGTGATTCGAGGGCGGCCAGCTCGGCGTTCGGAAGGCTGCCGGGCTGATAGCCCAGGTTGGCAAAGCAGGGTTGCAGGTGCAGCGGCTTGGGGTAGTAAATCGTGCAGCCGATCTGGCGTTCACGCAGCCCCGCCAGCACCTTGTCGCGCGCGCCCGGAATGCGCACACAGTATTGATTGAAGACGTGTCGCATATGTGGCGCGGCTGTCGGCAACACGACCGCGTCGAGCAGGTCATAGGCCGCAAAGAAGTTCGCGTACCGTCGTGCATTGCGCTCGCGGGCGGCCGTCCAGGCGTCGAGGCGTTTGAGTTTGATGCGCAATACCGCGGCCTGCAGGGCGTCGAGCCGGCTGTTGAGGCCCAGCTCGATGTGTTCGTACTGGCCCGCATCGCCATGCACGCGCAACCGCCTGAGACGTTTGGCGAGAGTGGCGTCGTCGGTCGTCAGCAAACCGGCGTCGCCGGCCGCTCCCAGGTTTTTGGTCGGGAAAAAGCTGAAACAGCCGATGGTGCCCAAAGTTCCCGCACGGCGGTGATGGTGCTCAGCGCCGATCGCCTGGCAGGCGTCTTCGACAATGGGTAGCCTCGCCTGCACGGCGATTTTCTGCAGCGCGTCCATGTCGGCGCATTGACCGAACAGATGCACGGGCATGATGGCCCGCATGCGCGGCGTGATCGCCGCGGCGACTGCAGCCGGGTCGAGATTGTATGTCAGCGGGTCGATATCGACGAAGACGGGCCGCGCGCCGACCCGGCAGATCGAACTGCCCGTGGCGAAAAACGTGTAGGGCGTGGTGACGACTTCGTCACCGGGGCCGATGTCGAGGGCCATCAGCGCGAGAATCAAGGCGTCTGTTCCCGAGGCACAGCCGATCGCTTCGCGGGCGCCACAATACTCGGCAACTTCAAACTCAAACTCAGCAACCTCGTCGCCGAGAATGAACCGCTGACTCGAAAAGACGCGTTCGACCGCCGGCAACACTTCGGCCTCGATGCTGCGGTACTGGGCGACCAGGTCGATCAGGGGCACGGGAGATTGCGGATCGCAATCCGCGAGAGTGCGGACGATCTCACTCATGAGCGACTCCATTCGCGGCTGAGGATTCGTGTTGCGGGCCTAGGGGGCGCGTAAGTTAGGCGGGTCGGGAAAATGTGTCAAGATGACCCGCATGGCCAGGCAGAGATCGGGCACAGGTTCACGCCAACAGCAGCGGCGGGAAATAGTCCGGCGGGGATCAGCCGCTCTGTCAAGAGGTGTGGTTTCATCCCGGCAGTGTACCGCGGGAACGTCAAAGAAATGAAACGCACCACAGGCCCGCTGACGAGTCGCGGAGGCATCGGACGAGCAGAGGCCGCCTGCGATTGCAGGCGTTCTAAGGGGGGCTGGGGCGGTCGGAACGCGAACCATCGGTCGTGGCCGGTTCGACCCAGACTGCAGCGTCCGGGCCGCACCTGAACAATCCAGCGGCAATTCGCAGCGCGTGCTCGGCGTCGCTGGCATTGACCTGCCCGAGGCGGGAGGCCTGCGCGGAATTGGGATTCCCAGCGGGGCCGCGGTAGACATCGAAGGCGGGCATGGTGGGGTCGGGTCGCCTCAATTAATGGTGGGCCGAATGCCTTTCCGGCGGTCTGATCAGAGCCCGACTGTGAGGGCGGCCTTGGGCGCCTTTCCCGCCGCCATTCGGAGAAATATAGAAGCCCCGCCACTCGGAGTCGTGGGGGATCTGGCGAGACGCTTTTTCTGCCTCTTTGTAGGTGTCATGGGTCGAGAGGGTGACCGGGCTGCCGTCGGCGCGCACGCCGATTACAGAGAACGTCGCGGGGGGAAGCATTGGTCCTTTACAGCCGCCGACCGGGTGAGAGGAGTCTTGATGATGGCGGCACAGGGCATTGTACCCGTGGCGACGGGTAATAGATATGAGCCCCGCACCTCAGCCCTTGTCGCTGCGCCAGACAATCTCTGCGCCCTGCGGAATCGGCTGGGCCGCGTCGAGAATCCAAAGGGCCCGCCCGTCTTCCATCAGATTACTCGCCAGAGCGATGCGGTTGAGGGCTTCGTCAACTGCTTCGGAATCGGGTGGTGCCGAGACGACAGCGATTTCAGGGACGATATGGAGCTTTTCTGCGTTGACGATCACCCACTGCCCGGAATCCGGGCTCCAATACAGGTCGGTTGTCTGCCCGGAGTCTGAGATCGTGACAATGGCGCGCCTGATGCGGGCGCCTTTCAGATCCTCGATGAGGTGTTGCATGGCGGGCAGGATACGCGAGGGCGGCGGCATCGGGAAGGTGTCGCCAATTGGCACCCTTCATGGCCCGGCTTTTGAGGCGGTCGGGCGTGGAGGTGCTTACTCAGGTCGGTTATAGACAAACCCCTGAGAGGTTCGTTTGCCGTAGCTCTCGATGAAGCAACCCCCGATGTATCCGGCGATATGTTTCATCCGTCGTTCCGCTTTAGTGGCCGATTCAAGGGAATCCCCTTGCCAGAGGACGACGCGGCTTCCATCGGCGCGGATACCGACCAGGGAGTATTTCGCAGGCGGGAGCATAGCGGGGCGACCTCATCAAAGAAGAGCGGGGAAACTTGCAGTCGTTCAGAACGTCTTCAAGACGGCCAACCCCAGGGGTTGGGAACTACAGGGGCAGCCCTTTGGGCTGGCTGCCCAGGCGGCGGCCAGGCGCTGCCTGTGGGCGTCGTCGGCGCTTCCAGATTCAGCCGAAGGTGAACCACACGCCATCCTGCGCCATGCGCGATGACCAGTCGCAACCGTTTTTCAGCGGCCTCCTGGGTCGGGTGCCTGGAGAGTTCAACGTGTGTGCCGTCTGCGCGTACCCCGATCACAGAGAACGTCGCGGGGGGAAGCATGGGGCCTTTGTTGCCGCCGACCGGGTTCGAGGCGCCTTAATGATGGCGGCAGGGTGGATTGTACGCGCCGGGAGCGGGAATAGATATACGGCGGGCTGGAGCGCCGTCGAGACGGCATCTGATCAACTCTTGCGGTAGGGCGGTTGCTGTGTCGGATACTGGTCTGTTACGCTGGCAGTCAGATCTGGGCGATTCTGAAAAGGAGCAAGTTCGCGTGGCGTCACCGGTACTGCAAGCGCTGTTGGTCGCCGATCAGGTTTATCAGGACGCCGAGTCCAGCAAATTCGTGATTTGCGGTGTCTTCGGAGTCGTCAATAGAATCGCCACCAAGAGGCCCAGTCAGGCTGAAGAGGCACAGGCTGAAGGGAAGCGGAGGCGGTCGATTGGCGAGCTAATGCGAACCGGGTCGCCTTGGGCATACATCAGCCTGACTGAAGTTCAAGGGACCAGAAAGTTTGAACTGCGCTACGTCGATCTTTCAGACAATGCAGTTCTGTTTTCGACAGAGTTCGCAGTAACAAGTGGCGACCCGTTGCAAACGATTCAGCTACGGCTCGCGCTTCCAGAGTTGCCCGCTCCGCACCCTGGAACTTATGCGCTAGAATTACTCTGCGATGATGAATTGCTGGGGGCGCATCGTGTAATCGTGAAAGAGGCAATCGTTCCGAGATCAGGGGAGTGAATCCATGATTGTCACTGACACTGACATTTTGCGAGGCCCGGCCGGTGTGCAGCGTGTGGTCGTAGACGGAACTCACGAATGGTCCATTTACGGGACGCGTGCCGCATACGCATGCAACGTCATCATCGTTGATGAAGGTGACGGATATTCAGCACACGTCGCAAACTTGCCCGGCGCTGTGAGTGAGGGAGAAACGATCGACGAAGCGCTGACAAACATTCGGGATGCTTTGGGAGGACTGCTGCCTGCGTACTCCAAGCGCGGCCAAATCCCCTGGGCCGATGCGAAGGTCGAGGGCGAGATCGCCTGCGAGAAGCGGATCATCGTGAATGTCTAAGCTCCCGGCGGTGAGCGCAAGGGATGCCGTCAGGGCCTTCAAGCAAATGGGGTTCGTCGAAGATCATCAGACAGGCAGCCATCTCATCCTAAAAAAAGAGGGACACGAGTTCTTGCTGTCGGTCCCTATGCACTCAGGCCGAAATCTCAAGCGGGGCACGCTGAACGGCCTGATTAAAGCGGCTGGCTGCACGCGCGACGAGTTCATTGCCGGGCTCTGATGCTGGCGATTGATCGGCCAGCGGTTTGCGGCGTAAAATCACCCCATCGGGTTGTCTCGCGCGGGGAGCGGGAATAGATATACGGCGGGCTGGAGCGCCGTCGAGACGGCATCTGATCAACTCTTGCGGTAGGGGCATTACGGCGTATTCGACCGCGGTCGGGCCATCTTCCGAAACGATGAACTTGCGAATGCCGTGAGCAAACGTCGTCATGGTGTGTCCCCTGCTGTAAGAACCTCTCGACCTACTTACGGGATACAGGATTCTTAAGTCGCGCTGAATCTTCCAGTCGCCTACCAGTCGCTTCCCAAACACCGGTTCTTCGCGGGTGGGGCAAAGGGGCGTTTCAGACGGCAATGCCCGAACCGACAGCTGTTGGTGACAATAGTTGTGACAGGGATTAAGGCCGGCACCTTGATTTTCCTGCGCCGCGGCGCCACGATGGGTGCGCGTTTTCCTCTCAGGGGGCGGACATCATGCGGTCGCGTCTTTGTCTCTCACTCCTGGTCTGTTTGGCCGTGATATTCGTGATCGCGTGTGGGGGCGGCGGAAATCCTTCCGCGCCGGTCGCCCCTGCCGATCCGAACGCCGGAGTCCGACACGCAGCGCAGCAGTTTGCCATTAAACTCGTGACGCCGCGACTAAAAGCGCCTGCAACTGCCGATTTCCCAAAAGATTCGATCGCATTCGAGAGGATGGAAACACTCAAGGATGACAAAGGAGAAACACTGCGTCGCTGGCTTGTTCAGGGCGGAGTCGATGCCGAAAACAGCTTTGGGGCCAAGCTTCGCAGCCGATGGACGATGATTCTCGGAAACTCCGGCGATAGCTTTTACCCGCTGGTCGTTGAATTTGAGGGCGCTGAAATCTTTCGGCTGCCGAGCTATTCGAGTGTTGTCGCGCAGGCTGAGATCGTGAAGCAATCTTCAAAGAAACAGGAAAAACGCGAGCGGGAAGTCGCGACCGATCGCGACGATGGGCGCGCAGCTCCCAAATCGGACGAGAAACCGAAGCCAGAACTCTCGCCGGAAGAACAGGCGGCAATGAATGAAAAGCAGGCCGGCAGCGTTCTCGAGCAGGCAAAAGCCCTCCGCAGAAAAGATCGGGACTCCGCCGCGGACCGCAGGCTTCGTGAGATCGTCGAGAAGTTTCCGGGGACGAAGGCGGCCGCTGAAGCCGAGAAATTATTGGCCCGCTAAACGAATCCGCGTTTGACCCCCCGGGCCCGGAGCCTGACGTTGTGCTGCCGACATTCGACGGGGCGCGGATCAACGCAGATCAGCCCGAGGCGGCGCCAGCATTGCCACCGAAGCCCGGGCAAATGAAGCGGCATCGAAGTTAAAGGGCGGTGTGCGTCGTGAGAAGCGCACCCAAAGGCCCGCCTTCCGGCTCTCGGGAAAGTACCCGCGACGGATCGCGGCCGGGGCTCGGCGGCGGGGAGGGTGAATTCTCCGAATACGAAAGGCGCGCAACGATGGAACCACACGCGACAATCGTCCTGCGCGACGTGAGGAGTCGCTGGCGCAGTGTGTCTGTTTGCGCGACCTGGCAGGGCTGCCGCGCGATCTGGTGCTGTATCTTGCTCGTCACGAGTTCGGCACGCAAATCTGTCGGCTGAAGGGCATCGAGTACGCCCGCCGCCTGCTGGGGCACACGACCATCTCGACGACACAGCGGCACATGCACCGCGAAGAGCGCGAGCGGCGGAGACAGGACTTGGTAGAATAGGCCAGTATTCACAATTCACGCGGACTCCCTCTAAAAGGCCATGTGCCATGTTCCCTGCCCGGTTTCGCCGGCGGCGCAGTAGCGTGCCCGGCGCGGGCCTCGCACTGCTGGCGCTGTTTTTCATGTCGGCCAGCGAGGCGGTAGCCTGCCAAGTCTGCGCGGATCAGGGGATTCAGTTCGGCATGCCCTACGGCATACCTGTCGGAGTGGTGCTGGCAGGTTGGATCGCGACCGCATTCTGCTTTCGCAGACGCTTGAAACTCCTGGAACGCGAAGACGTCTCCGAACCCGGCGCGCCAGGCTGGAACGCCGTCGTTTATTTTACCTGGACCTTGGGTGCAGGGGTGCTCATCGGCCTGTTTACCCTGACGCCGCACATTTGTCTGTGGCTGATTGCGTCGATCTGGATCGTTTATCTGGCCGTGAAGGTCGCACAGTCGGCGCGTCGCTCGACTCGGCCGCCCGCCACTCGATTGTTCTTCCGGCTGAACGCGGCTGCACTGGCCGTGTCAGTCATCGTGATTCCGGCATCGTACGCCTGGGCCCGTCTGCCGAAAAATGTGGTGGCTTTCATCGGAAATCCGGTGACCGCTAACGGAATCCTGCCCCACGTGATTGCCGCAGGCGAGCCGGCGATTCCTTATTTGAAGGAGGCCCTGGAAAAGTCCGTAGCAGATGTCAGGTACGTTCCCACGTACACGGTCACCCAAGCCTGCTACTGCCTGGCCCGCATCGGCGGTCCTGCTGCGGAAGAGGCACTGCGCGGATTCGTGAAGGCGCTGGGCGATCGCACGGAGACCGAAGACAGCCGCTGGCCCCTGGTAGCCTGCTGCTCGTACGCGGAATGTGCCGGCGCTCGAGCCGTTCCCGACCTCAAGCGCCTGTACGACGCGGCCACCGGCGGCGACGACGCGGCCCTGCGCGTTGCTGCCCTCTGCGGATTAGCGCGCACGGCCGATCGTGACGGGCTGGCGTTCGTAAGGGCCCATCTGAACGAGTTGCGGGCTGCCGCCGAGACAACATCTGTGCATCGTGGCGTCGGCGAAGTCGCAAAGCGGATTGCAGATTACGTCGAGAATGAACGTGCCGTCGATTCGCTCCGCACAGCGCCGATTTACGACACGAGCGGGCTCTCGTTCGGAATCCCAGACGATGTTGCCACGCGGCCGAATTGACGGAGCGTTTTCGGGCAGACCTGCGGACGGACGATGTCGGGTGACCGGGATTCAGCCTCCCATCCGCCGGCCGCAGGCTGACTTGATCACTGCCGCCGCTTTCCAAGTTTGCGTCGGCGACTTGCAATCCTACGGAAAATCAGATGACGAGCCTGCTTTCTCGCCTAATGGCGAAATGGAAATCACACGGCATTGAGTGCCCGGCAGGTATATCGCCTGCCGACATCGCGGCTTTCGAGCAACGGCATTTCGTCGTCCTCCCCGCGGACATGCGCGAGTACTTTCTTACAGTCAACGGCATGGGGGAGAGAGGCGCTTGCGACAACGACTTATTCAGCTTCTGGCCGCTGCAAAGCCTCATCAGCATCGCCGAGGACCTGCCGGATCGGTGTTCGAAGTTTGCGGAGTCTTCGATCTATTTCATGTTCGCGGACCATTCCGTTGCGCTTCCCACGTATGCGATTCGCCTTTCCTCAAATCCTGACAATGCAAATCCGATCGTGAGTGTGTTTGCTGACTTCGGGGCATTTGAAGTCGAGGTTGTCTTCGGTTCATTCACGGATTTCGTCAGCCACTACCTTGATAATCCGATCGACACCAGCGCGGCGTACAGCACGCCAAGTCACCGGTTTCACCGTGACGCGCTGTGACCCACAGTCACTCTGCCGCGCGGAGTCGTCCACACCCTGATCACCGGGAAAACGGATGGCTGATGACGGTCGGATCGTGATGTCAAGAAACCCACTGGGGCAAGCCGGCTTTATTGCCTCATTGCTTGGCGTTTGCGGTATCGCCATCGTTGGGCCGTTTGGCGAAGCTGCCACTCTCGTCGGTGTCAGTATTGCGTTCTTGACGTTGCCTGGGATCGTGCTGAGTGCGATGGGTCTTCGCCGGAATCCACGTCGGCTCGCCGCCTGGGGGCTGTTGATGGGGATTGGCGGTGCGATGTATCTACCTACGTTCGGCTTAGCATTGTTCCGTTGGCTGTGATCGTCTGTTTGGCATTCACCGCCAATTCGTCAGCAGTAGAATCACGGCATGGACGAGCAACCGAAGAAACCACGGGGGCCGATCGGGCTGTTCAAGAGCAGCCGGCGGTTTCGGGTCGTTATATTTTTCAGTCTCCTGGTATGGTACGTGGCGAGTTTTGGCCCCGCGTGCTGGTTCACCCCGCCCACAAAGCTCATGGGCATACCTTCCCCATCTGGTCCGACGAATAATCTCGGGGTCATGCTTCCGGATTATTATCTGCCGTTCGGGTGGGTCGCGCGGCATTCCGATCTGTCGCGCAAGCTGCTATCCCGCATTGCGCATGCGAACGGATCAAAGACACCTGTCATGGTTCGGGCCTATTGGTAACGCCATTGCCAAGAGAGCAGGAATCGAAGCGGACATCGTGCTCCGGTTTCAGGGAGGGCGCGACATTCGCATTTCGACTGCGGCCAAGATCGCCGAAGCGCTCGGCTATGAGCTGGTTAAGAAGACTCGACCGTAGGGGGACGAATAATGTCTGAAGAAACCAAACTTCATGTTGAGCGCTTCCCGAAGCGCAAATCGCCGTACCTGCGATAGCGATCCTCTGACTGGCAAACAGATTGCCAAGTCCGCGCGGACGAGCCCCCAGAATCCGACGCCGACGCTGACTGAGGCCGATGCTTCCGATTCGTCGCAAACCCTCTCGTCAAAACCGCGTTCGATTGGCCGGAGCGGGGATCGAACCCGCACGTCCCTTACGGGACACAGGATTTTAAGTCCTGTGCGTCTGCCAGTTTCGCCATCCGGCCCTGAAATCCGCATCGACAACAACAACTGGTCTGCTGATCGCAGAATAGCCCGAATCGATCGCTCGAAGTAGCCTGCCGGCCCGATCGACAGGCTGTGCGCAAAGACCGGCTCATTTGGCGGTGGGTTCGCCAGAACGGGTGCGGGGCGGAGTGTCGTACCAGCCGGCCAGCGATTAAACCCCGAGTGTCGCGATTGGCAACCGAGCCTTGACCTGGCCCGGATTATTCACGGTGTGACGTAACACAGGCTTCCAGCCTGTGGCTGGGCAGCACAGGCAAGATGCCTAATGCTGCGAATCGGCGTTTGAATCATCCGGGCCGGCGCGATGCCCTCGCAGGGAAGCCTAAGCGCAATCTCAACGGCGGCAGATCGTTGTGAAGCGAGTCGGCATTCCCACGAAGGAGTGAAGTTGCTACTTTGAGGCACCTTACTGGGGAGCGGTCGGTCGCGAGCCCCGTCGTCGCAATGGCGATTACAAACCTCGCCTGAGCTGTTCGACGCAGGGATCGGCCCATCGCTGGCGTCTCGTCATAAGGGATTATTGATCAGGACGTTATGGCAGGAAGCCGCCGCATCACGCGCCACGCCACCAGTTTTTGGCGCCCGTCAGCCGGAAAATTCTGCCTTTCCGGCAGAAGTGTTTCTTTCGATTCGACGATGAATTATGGGTATCGCTGCCGCCGGGGCACTGCGCGCCTCGCGCTCGGCCCGCGCTGGGCGCCTTTAATCGGCCCGGCGTCGGGACCGGGTGAGCGTGAGAAAGCCCCGTCGGGCCGAGGCCAAGCCAGCATTTCCGAGAACGCATGACGCACTTCTTTGAAAAGCAGGATCGCTGGGGGAACGGGCTGGCCCTGTGGGTCGTGGCGGCGATGGTATTCGCCATTCCGTTCTCGTTGTGGGCACTGACGGGTATCGAGCTCGACAACGAAGTCGCGCACTGGATTCCCAAAGACAACCCCAACTACAAGGCCTGGGAGTGGTATCGCCACCATTTTCCTACGGACGAGGCGATCTTGTTTTCGTGGGAAGGGAGCAGCCTCGACGATCCTCGGGCCGCGAAGCTGGTCCGCAAGATTCGCGGGGAGGAATTGCCCGACGGCCGCTATCGCGGGGGCATTCCGCACGTCGACCGAGTTCGCACGCCGCAGGAACTCGTGGCCCAGATGGAGAAAAACAAGATTCCGCGCGACGAGGCCATCAGTCGCGTGAAAGGGGTGCTGGTCGGCGCCGGGCCGCTGCGGTTGCTGTTGACCGACGCCGGCCGGTCGCGAAAAGAGCGGGTCAAAGAGCTGCTGCAAGAGCAGGCTCGACGCGAACTGGGGCTCGACCTGCAGATCACCGTGGCCTCGAATGCCGACGAGAGCGTTGCGCCGATTGTGGTCGAAGAGGAGGCCGAAAACGTCGAGACGGTGGCGGCGAACGAGCCCGCCGGCGACGAGTCGACGACGGATGACACACTGCTCGCGCCGGTCCCGCGGCACGACCTGGTGATCAACTGGCGGGGCATCCACTGGGAGGCCGAGAAAGTCGCGGCGCTCAAGCAGATGGCCCTGGCGCTGACGTTCACGCCGGCCAATTCAGGAACGTCCGTCACGACGCACAATGGAAAGCCTTTGGTCGCCGAATGCTTTCAAGTTGCGGGCTCGCCGATCGCGCTGGCGATCTACCTGTCAGACGCCGGGCGCGCCGAACGGACGGCCGCGTTTCAGGCACTGCTCGCGGCCTGCAACGAGTCAGGAATTCCTCCTGAAACGGTACACATGGGCGGGAGCGCGGTCGCGGGCAACGCCCTCAACCGCGAGGTGATTCGCGCGGTGTGGGACAAATCGGCGCCGGGGTATGCCCTGCATCGCCGCTCGCTGATGCTGTTCTCGGGCCTGGTGGGCGGGGCGATCGCGCTCTGGATGCTCAAGAGCCTGCGGTTGGCCGGGCTGGTGCTGGGAGTCTCGTACTACACGATGCTCGTGTCGACGGCCCTGGTGCCGGTGACGGGCGGAACGATGAACATGGTGCTGGTCGTGATGCCTTCGCTGTTGTTCGTCACGACATTATCGGTGGCCATTCACCTGGCGAACTACTGGCAGCACGCGGCCGCGGCGAACCTGAAAACGGCGGTCGTCGACGCGGTGAAGACGGCCTGGAGCCCGTGCCTGTGGGCCGGGCTGACGTCGGCGATCGGGCAGGCCTCACTGATGACCAGCTCGCTGACGCCCGTGCGCGACTTCGGGATGTATTCGGCGATCGGCACGTTGTTGTCGCTGGTGGTGACGCTGTACGGCCTGCCGGCATTGCTGCAGGTCTGGCCCGGGAAGGCGCCGCGTTCTGAAGATCTCGACAGCGCGTTCTGGCACGGTTTGGCGAACTGGCTGGCGCGGCGGCAGTGGGCCGTGACGACCGTCAGCCTGCTGGTGTCGGGCGTGTGCATGTATGGCCTGGTGCATTTCAAGACCGAGACGAAAGTGATTCGGTACTTCGCCGAAAGCACGCGCACGGTGCAGGATTACCACTTTCTCGAAGACAATCTCGGGGGCATTATTCCGGTCGACGTCATCGTGCGATTCGACCGCGAGGCGCAGCAGTCTTCGAAGTTTCTGCAGCGGCGCGATTGGGTGCGGCGGATCGAAGAGCGGATGGAGCAGCTACCCGATATCAGCGGGACGTTGAGCCTGTGCGACTTTCTGCCCGCTGTGCCACCCCCCGGCCCGCGCGCCAGCAAGAAGAGCCAGCTCAACTACAACATGGAATCGCGGACGATTGAGAACAGGGTGCGCAAGGGCGAGCAACTGGGCACCAAAAACCTGCTGACGATCGCGCAAGATGCGGGCGAATACAACGCCGAGGGAGACGAGCTGTGGCGGATCACCGCGCAGGTCGCGATCATGTCGCAGCTCGACTACAACGACCTGCAAAAGCAACTCGACGAAATCTGCTCGTCGGTGCTGCGCGAAGTTTCAGGAAACAGCACCGAAAAACTGCCGGCCAGCGACCGCAACTACCACCCCGGCGCCAGCCACGTGGTGACCGGCATGATTCCGCTGTTCCTGGCGACGCAGCATGAGTTGCTGCAGAGTTTCATCTGGAGCTTCTCGGGGGCCTTCGGGATGATCGCCCTGGTGGTGATGCTGGTGATGCGGCACCCCATCGCGGGCCTGCTGGCGATGATCCCCAACGTGCTGCCGATCGGGGCCGTGTTCGGCATCATCGCCTGGTCGGGGCTGGCGATCGACATCGGTTCGACCGTGACGGCGTCAATCGCGCTGGGGATCACCATCGATGGCACGCTGCACCTGATCACGTGGTTCCGAATCGGCATCCGGCAGGGAAAGACGCGCGCCGCCGCGATGGCGCTCGCGCTCGAGCACTGCGGGCCGGCGATGTGGCAGACGACGCTGGTGGTGAGCCTGGGGTTATTGATGCTCTATCCGTCAGACCTGATTCTGATCAGCCGGTTCGGGTGGCTGATGGCCGCCCTGCTGGGGGCCGCCTCGCTGACCGACCTGTTTCTGACCCCGGCATTGCTGGCGGGCCCTCTGGGCTACATCATCCAGAAATGTACCCCCCTGACGACGGCCGGCGAAGAAGATACGGTCGTGCGAGAGCCGGCCATTCGCGCGGAACCGGCAGGGGCCATTGCCGGCCCGCATCTCGAAAAGCACGGCATGCGCATTCGCCGGGTCGACTAGAACTGACGTCGCTGAAAACGACGCCGTTCGGGAATCGGAACCCGAGAATCGTCACGCCCGGGGCCGGGCCCAGCGTATAATTCAGGCGTTGTGCACCTCGTTGGGCGGGGTGGAATTGGCGAGGGAGCCGGCAAACTGAACAATTCCTGAGAGCGAGGCCGCAGTTGAATGAATTTGTCGAGCCGCTGGGACGCCGAATCCTGATTCGCAAGGATGAAAGCCGCCAGAAAACGCGCGGCGGCATCGTACTGCCCGACCAGGCGGAAATCCCCACGATCACCGGGCGGATCGTCGAAGTCAGCGCACAGATCGAGCGCGACGAAGACTTTCCGGTGAGCAAGTACGATCGGGTGTTGTTTCATCCGAAGAACGCGATTCCTGTCGATCTCGAACCGAACAACGTGCTGTTCGTGGTTCCCATCGAAGACGTGGTGGCCGTGTTCCGCCGCACGAAATCGCGTCGTTCAGCCGTCGAATCGGCCGACGACGGGCCCGAACGGGGCGAGGGGGACGACAAATAGCGTTGCTTCAAACGCGGTTTGACGCGCCGGGTGGCCCGGGGCAAGAGGCGCGTCATGCCGGCTCGGGCTGCGGTTGGTCGTCGTAGAAGCGGTTCGCGAGAAAGTGTTCGGCCAGGAAGGCGGCCAGGAGCAGCAGGGCGGCCACCGGAAACGCTTCGCGCCCGACCCGGCCGGCCTGCACGTTCCGCCGCAGATTCTCAATATCGCGCGCGACACTGGCTCGATCGGCGCCGAGATGGGCGTCGAGGTCATCCTTGGAAAGCCGCGTCAAACTGCTCTCGGCAGGGTCGGCCGTCACACTGAAGCCCAGGTCGATCTTCGACGCTGGTTCAGTTCCCGTGATGCGATAATTGCCCAGTTGGTCGATATCTGATACGGCGATCGACCTCGCCCCCGAGGGAATCTCCTGTCGCAGTTGCTGCATGTTGGGCTTCTGCAACAGATACGAACCGGGCTTCTCGTCGCGCGGGAGAGGCAGCCGCACGGGTTCTCCCAGAATGAAGTTGTAGGTGGCGCCCAAAGACTGCGACGCGTATTGCAGCAGTTGGTCGACCAGCACGATGAACCATTCTGTCACCGGCAGATCGTTCCAGCGACGATCGAGAGAAGTCGTCAGCAGCAGCGCCCGGCCGTCTCCTACCGCCCGTTCCATTAGCGCGGGGCGGGGTCGCTCGTCGGTATAAGGGGCGATGACAGCGGCGTCGCGCTCGGCAGGCGCGGCCGTCCAGCATTCGGCAATGGGAACTGAGGTCAGCCCGCCGGTTCCACCCCAGTCGGCGAATTTCTTCAGGAGCGGGTGCATGACGTTCTGCAGGTCGAGGTATTGCGGAGGGTCGAAATGCGTTCGCCCCTGCAATTTGCCCGGCAACAAATCGAGGGCGGCACGGGCCAGATAGCCCTCGTGGATCACGCGGTCTCCCAGGACCACCATGGCGGTCCCCCCTTTTTCGACAAAGTCGGCCAATGCCCGCCAGGCGGGCGCACCGGGGTCGCCGACGTTCAGCAGCCACACCACCGAGTATTTCGAAAAGCTGATGTCGCTCAATTGGGCGGCGTTTGCGAAGTCGTAGCGGTAGCGCGTTGACCCGAGCGCCGCCAGGGCATTGGTCACGAAGAGGGCGTCGCCAGCCGTCTCGGCAGCGACCAGCACACCCACCGGAGGGCGGACCCTGACCGTGAAGGGGCGCACGTCGTCGAACGGCAACGGGTCGCTCGATAGCAGCCGCAATTCTCCCTGCACGACGTTCGCCGTGGATGCCCGCAGCGGGAGCGAGAATTGCATTGTCGTTGCCGACCCGGAATTCACCTGCACCGGCTGCTGGCTCAGCTTGACCATGCGGGGCGACTCGGTCTCGGCGAACAACTCGACAACCCGCTCGCCCGGTTCGATGCCCACGCCTTCAAGTACGGCGCGCAGCCGCACGTCGGCACCGCGGGGGGCCGTTTGCTCAGAAAGCGTCAACCCGGCGATCGCGACGTTGGTCGGGCTGGGTACTCCCACGTCGATCAGATACACACCGAGGGCGGGCTGTTGTGAGAGCACTTCTTTGAGCCGCGGCAATTCGTCGCGGCGCCAGGCGGCGGTCGTCAGGTCAGTGAACACGTAAATTTCACGTTGCAGCCCGGGGGCCGAGGGGGTGCGTCGGTCGCCGGGCGACTGCCGCTCGTGATCTTCGATTTGCGCGTCGACGGCCGCCAGAAGGCGGTCGTCGAGCGGCCGGTTGAGAGGGGCGACGGTCAGGGCGCCAATTCGCTTCAATACGCCGGAAAGGTCGGCCTGCATGCGAATCGGCGTATCGCTGGCCGTATCGCAGACCGCCACGCGGCTCAAGCGCGGGAGCGCCGCGATATGCCGCGCGGCGATGTCTTGCGCCATTTCCAGCCGCGTGCGGCTTTCGTGCCGATACTGCATGCTGAGGCTGGTGTCGAACAGCATGACCGCGGCGACCGGCAGGTATTCGCTGACGGCAAGCGTGGGTTGGGTGACCGCCGCCGCAATCCGCCGCTGGTAGGGCCACGCCACCAGAAGCAAGAGCGCCAAGACAGCAAGCGCGCCGACTCCGGCACGCAACAGCGCTCGGCGGTAAACGAGTTCGTGGGCAGCCAGCGACCGCCGCCGCCACCAAGTCATCAGGCCGAAATAGAGGGTGGCGGCCCCCGCGGCCACGAGGCCCAGACGCAGCCAATCGGCGGAGGAGAGCGAATAATCGGCCGCAGGCAACGAGGGGCGGGCGACCGCCAGCACCACGAGCGCGATGACCGCCATCCGCAGGAGCATCAAGGCCCAATGCCTGAGTCTGAGCCGCCGGACGTTTGTTCGCCGGCGATTCTGAATCAGCCTGAGCGCAGGAAAAACGAGCTTTTTGGGTTTGGCCCGCATCAAGAGGTGCAGAATCACGGGCGCGGCGACAGCCAGCAGTCCGAACAGAAGATAGGGATGCAGCCAGACCATGCGATGATTTTACATCAGAACGGCGCCGGGCGTAAAATCAGGGCCGACGTACGGCAGCCTTTCAGGGCTGACTGAATCGAACTGGCCCCATTTCGACAGGCTCGAACGCCTGAGGTACTCAACGGACCGATTCCCATGTCGACCGATGCTCCTGAGCCCAGGATTCTCACCGATGAAGATTGGAAAGAGCGGGTGAGGCGCGAGAACGCTGAGTTCGACACCCGCGATTCCGCGACCGCCGGGGCGCCGCCGGTCGATTTCAAGGTGCTGATCGACATGCTGTCGATGCAGGCGCTGTTGGCACTGGGGCTGTTGGCGCCCGCGGAAGGCAGAGCGCCTGAGGTGCAGCTTCCACTAGCCCGGCACATGATCGACATGCTGGGCCTGCTCGAACAGAAGACGGCCGGCAATCTGACCCCCGATGAAGACTCGTTGCTGAAGGGGACGTTGCATTACCTGCGCATGAGCTATGTCGAAATCGCCAAACGCTCCGCTGCCGCGAAGGGTTGATGGTAGGGTCGCGTGAGTCTCTGGCCGTCGTGGGGCCACGGGTGTGCCGGTGAAGTTACAGAAAAATGAATCCGGCGCGATTTCACAGTAGAAATCTCCCCCACCCTTTCAGAATAATAGAGACCGATTGGCTGGCGGGCGCTTGGCCACGTGGTGCCTATCGGGCATCGCACAGGAGACGCACAAGGAAACTGTCGTTGAAGCGCATCCCTCCCGCGCACTGGTCGCCACGATCCGGTCCGAACAACTGGTACACGGTCTGGCACCCTCCCACCTGGAAAGCCGAAGACAACGCGGGAGTTCTGGGGCTTCGGGCGGCAGAGAAGGGTGGCCAATTGACGCTCACCAGCTTCTGGCTCGAGTCGGCGTCTTCGGCCGCGGTCGGGCAGGTACTCGATCTCGACCGGCTCTTTCCCCGTCGGCGTCGCGTGCGGCGCCTGCAAACGCCTGACCTGGGCCCGCACTGCGTGGGGTTCGAGGGGGAAGCGCGAATCGACGAACCGGCGCCCTGGTGGCGGCGGCTGCTGCGGCGCGGGCCGTGGGTGCATTGGCGGGTCTGGTGCGTGCAGCAGCAATCGGTGTGCGTGCTGGCCCTGTACCTGCAGAGCGAGCGGCGCGACCGCGAGGCCGAAACCGTCGCCGCGATGATCGTGGGTTCAATCGACTTTCAGGAACGCCCGGCCTGCCCCCCCGAGGTGTTTTCGCAGCGCGTGCTCGAACTGGCACGCAGCAAGTTTCCGCTGCTCGACTGCCAGCCGGCGGCCGATTTTCAGTTGAAAGTCGGCGAATCGAAGCTCAACCTGTTCAACTTCTACCGTTCGTACGTGAACGCGCCCGAGCGGTTCGAGTCGATCGTGCTGCCGGCCTTGACGACGGTCGTGCAGGTGCAGGAGTGGGGCCGCGAGCAAACCGACCCGCCGCTCGACGTGGTGCGCGAGCGGATCATGCCCATGCTGTACCCTGAAGAGGTGTGGCGCGAGCGGTTTCCGAGCTTTGTGGGGGCGCCCTGGGTCGGCGGACTGGTCGTTTTGTACGTGGTCGACGAATCGCACGCCTACTGGTATATCCGCGACGACCTGCTGAAGAGCTGGCAGATGACGGCTGACGACCTGCACGTGCTGGCGGTCGCCAATCTCGAACGGTATTTCAGCGAGCGGCCGCTCGAACTGGCCGTCGCGGGAGACG
Source organism: Planctomycetaceae bacterium (assembly GCA_052388175.1). GTDB lineage: Bacteria > Planctomycetota > Planctomycetia > Planctomycetales > Planctomycetaceae > SIAF01. The sequence continues at coordinate 20,102 of JBQTIL010000033.1, forward strand.
AGACCGGGCCGCGGCTGGTCATCCCCGCGCGGCCCGACGCGTACAATACGTCGTGGCTGTTGAGCGAAAATTATCACCGCAAGCTGCGGCCGGTCTTGGGAAGCGAGTTCGTGGTCGGAACTCCCGGCAGGGATTTCTTCGTGGCCGTCAGCCTCGATTCGCCCGAGGCGATCGAGCACGTGCGGCAGCGCGTGGGGCATGATTTCGAACAGATGGATCATCCCTTGAGCGAGCGGCTGCTGCTGGTCACGCACGACGGCGTGACGGAATACGTTCCGTGGGGCGCAGGGAACCCTTCGTCGCAGATTACCGACACGGGCGATACGCCGGAGGGTGAGCCGGAGGACGGCGGGGTGTAGGCGGACGCCCCTTCTCAATTCCATCTGTTGAGCCCGAGACGTTGGGTCTTCCAATCTTTTAATAATTTAGATTATGGTCTTGACTCGTCACCCGCTGTGGGTAATATCGAATTCGTTAAAAGATAAGTACGCTCGCGCCACAACCCCTTACTATGCCGCGTAACCGGTCAGAACATCCCACTGAACTGGAATTGGCCATCCTCAAGGTCTTGTGGCAGCAATCGCCGAAGACTGTCGAAGATGTACGCGAAGCGCTTGCGGTTGCGGGACGCGTGCTGACGCACAGCTCTGTGATCACCGTGATGAACATCATGGTCGGCAAGCGATACCTCCGCCGCGACAAGCGCGGCCGGGCCTTTGAGTATGCGCCCCTGGTGAAGCAGCGCCCCGTCACACGCCGGTTCCTGTCAGACCTGGTGAACCGGGTCTTCGACGGCTCGGCGACGGCGGTCGTGCTGGAACTGCTCGAAACCGGTGACGTCGACGCCGCCGAACTGGATGAGATTCGCCGTCTGATCGCCCGCCGCGCGAAGGACTAACCATGTTCCGACTCGCTGCTCTGGACTTTGGGCATTGCTGGAACGTCACGCTGACCCTCCTGCACGTGGGCTGGCTCGGTGTCGTCGTCGGGGTACTGACTGCCGTTGGAAATCGTGTACTGCGCAGGTCGTCAGCGGGCGTGCGCTACTGGTGGAACTGCGGCGCGCTACTCGCGCTGGGTCTCGCACTTCCCGCGACGTTCGCGTTCGTCCGTGCGACGAACCCGCCGGTTGCCAACCTGCCTGCCGTGTCCGTTCCGAACACCGACAGCCTCCCGAACCTGCTTTCGGGCGGGCCACCCCTCCAGCCGCGCGAAATCGCAAACGATGCGCTTCTGACAGATTTGAATTCTGCAGTTCCCCTCTCGACCACGTCGCTCGATCGTGAGCCGTCACCGACCGTCACCTCCGCCACAGAACGCGATTCGCCGACGATTGGAGACGCTCTCCGCACCGCCGCACCGTACGTCACCGCCGTGTACCTGCTGGGGGTCGCGACGCTGCTTGCGCGGCTCGGCGCGGCGCTCTACGGAGGCCAGCGGTTGCGCGCATCGAGCCGGCCGGTTGCCGAACGCGAGCTGCTCAACGTCATCGCGCGCCAAGCGCGTCGGCTGGCGTTGAAATTTGTCCCCCCCGTCGCGTGGTGCGAACAGGTCGCGGTGCCTGCTGTCTTTGGGGTCCTCCGGCCTATCGTCCTGCTGCCCGCGGCGATGGCTGCGGGGCTTACGCCGGATCAGCTTGCCGCCGTCCTGACGCATGAGCTGGCCCACATCCGCCGGCACGACCACGTGCACATCGTGGCGCAGCGGGTGATCGAAGCGCTGTTGTTCTTCCATCCGGCCGTCTGGTACCTGAGCCGGCGGATTCACCACGAGCGCGAAAACTGCTGCGACGATCTGGTGTTGGCGGCCGGCGGGGAGCGGGGCGTGTACGTGGCGTCGTTGTTGCGTGTGGCGGAGCTGCGACTGGCGCAGACGGCGGGGGTAAACCCCGCCGCTCGCTGGTCGCAAGGCAATCAGGCCGCCCTGGCTGCCGATGGCGATAAGCCGTCGCGTCTGCGGTTTCGCATTGCGCGGCTGCTGGGCGCCGCCGATGAGCCGGCGGTGCGTCTGACGCGGTCGGGCGTGCTGACCGGCGGCCTGCTGGTTCTGCTCGCAATAGGCCTTTGCGTGTCGTCGCTGTTTTCGCAGGCGGAAGACGCGCCAATCGTGCGCGAGACGTTCATCGCAGAACTGCCGGACGGCGCGACGGTCGAGCTGGTCGGCGTGGGGTTTCATCCATCGGAGGAGCGCGAATGGTGGAAGCCGGATGGGGCGCCCTTGAAGACCCGGCCTTATGTGAAGGAGGAGGGGAAGGACTGGTTTGAAGTGGCGGGGAGCACACCTGAGCAGGCCGATTGCCGGGAATTCGCGGTAGACATCTCCGGTGTTCCTGCCGGTACGGGGTTCTGGCGGAGTTTCGAGCCATTGCCGGTGAATTGGGCCGGCGGCGCGACCCTTGAAGGCGCGAAACCGGGAGCACGGACCCGCGGCCACTTTCATGGCGCGGCCGGGCCTTTCACCGGCCGGAAGACCACTGCCCTCGTCGTCAAACTGGCAGACGGCGAATGGGGACCGGCGCAGCGCGTCAGCCAATTGGGTCAGCCTGAGAACGTAGGTCCGATCCCTGCTGAGTTTCGCCCGGTATACCGACTCTTCCAACCGCGTTCGGCGTTCGAGCGCGATGGAAAAGTACATCTGGTCATGAGGCTCGCGCCGGAGACGTACTCCACGGCCCAGCTCGAGGTCGTCGCTGTCGATGTCGAAGGAAACCGGCACAAGAGCACGTCGAGCGGCGGGCGGGACGGAGAAACCGAGTTCGGGTTCCGTCTCCCGCGCGAGCAGCTCGACCACTTCGAGTACAGGCTCCGCCCCTACCGCCAGCGCGTGATGTTCGAGAACGTATCGCTTGAACCGTGGCGGCAAACGAAGGTGGTGATCCGGGTCGAGGCCGCGGAATTGAGCGACGCCGAGGTCTTCGCCGAGCGCTTCGTCGCCGGGCTGCGCAAGCAGCAATTGCCTTTCATCGGCGAACATCAGTTGCAGTTGCTCCGGACGGAAACGTGCGAGTATCTCCGCGAACGACTGAGAGAGCCGTTGCCGGCGACGCAACGCAAAGAACTCCTCGCGGTGATCGATGCTGTCGTGAACCGTCGATTTCGGAGCGACGTCGCGAGCGCCCTCTATCCCGGCTTCACCAACATGCGCGAGACCTTGAAGTGGCAGCTCTGGATTGCCGGGACGCGGCCGGAACTTGAGGAAGAGCAGCTCGCCCGGCGCGACCGCCAGCGGCAGTGGATGCGCAGGTATGTCACGACGATGCCCGAAGCGCCGCCGGGGGCTCGCGAAAGGGCAATCGCCGAACTGGAGCTCGCCTGGTCTGATCCGCTCAATCCCTTCTTTCACGAACCGATGTCTGCAGCGGAATTCGTGGAATTTACGAAGAAGGTCATGGCCGACCGGCCCAATCTTCTGAGCGTTCACTTCCGCATGTTCCACACGCTGTTTTACATGCGGATTGAACCGCTGCTGGCACGTTGGCCCAGAGAGAAATCGGGCTGGCATGTCTCGAATATGGACTGGACGCTCGAAGTGGGTCCCACGCTCGGGTCCGGGTCTTACGACCTCCCGGACGTCAGCGCGAAGGCGAAATGGGTTTACCTCGATCTCAATCAAGGGGGCCAGATTCCCGGAGACCGACCGGATGATCCGGCGGACCGCGCCGCTTGGCTGGACGAGCAGGGCCGCGGCGATCTCTGCTTCGACGCGCAGCAGGACGCTCTGGTCGCCGTTCGTGGAGCGAGCCTCGCGCTGCTCGAATCGAGCGATCCGATGGCGGCCGAGCGAATGACGTTCGCCGACTTGAAGCAACTGTTCTCCGAGGCGCGAACGCTCTCGCTGCCCCTGTCGCACTTCGTCGCTTCGATGACAACCCCGGCGGGCACATCGCGCGACGTAAAGCACGAGGCGCCATCGTTCGTCATCCGCACCAAAGAAGGACACGTCTCCCAGATGCGAGTCGAGGCGCTTGCACGCGGCCCGGTTGTGAGGCTGAGCAGACGCGGAGTGCCTCGCAAGTCGACGTTCAATTGGGATGATCCGCTGCTGCGAGCCGAAGATAATCCGGCGCCGCTGAATAAATTAGTTGCCGAAGTTCCGGATGGTCCCGCGGTCGAGCTGGTCGACGCGGATTCGGAGAAGGAGAGTGCAACCACGGTCGCACCAGAACCGTCTCAGCCGCTCGATACTGAGATCCTCAGGAGCACCGGTTGGCAGATGCATTCAATCATTCATCCGGCACACAACCAGATGGTCTGGTGCGTCGCGTTTTCGCCAGATGGAAAGACGATCGCATCGGCGGGGGCCGACAAGACCACGAAGTTGTGGGACGTGGCCTCCGGGCGGCTGCTGGCCACGATCGAACGCCCGGTCAACTGCACGGGAGTAGCGTTCTCGCCCGACGGGACTCTTCTGGCGATCTCCGGCGGCGATCACGGGGATAACCCGCCGGGTGAACTGGTGATGTGGGCCTTGGAGGCGGGAAAGGTCCGCTTCGAGCTGCTGACAAGCGACCGGGCAAAATACGTTTCGCGCCCTGCATTCTCGCCAAGCGGCCGCTGGCTGGCCTCAGGAGGGATCGACGGCCGAGTGAGGCTTTGGAGCAAACTCACAGGTGAGCTGTGGCGCGAAATGGCGGGACATACGGCGCTCGTTTCGCAAGTCGCCTTCTCCCCCGATAGCCAGATGTTGGCCTCGGCGAGTTTCGACAAAACGATCAAGCTCTGGAACGTCGCCGACGGCAAAGAGTTGGCGACGCTTGCGGGGCACGAAAAGAACGTTCGCGGCCTGGCATTCGCTCAGCAGGGGAAATTGCTTGTCAGCGTGAGCGACGACAAGACGGGCCGCGTCTGGGACGTGGCGTCGCGAATGCAGGTTGGAATGATGAACGGTCATCACCACAGATCAGTTCTTGCCGTGGCGGTGGCGCCCGACGGTGAACATGTCGCCACGGGGGCCGGCGGAATCGGCGTCAACGGGACTCTGAACGTCCTGCTCTGGAAGGCAGCAACGCAGGTCTGTGAAGACAAGCAGGTATTTCCTCTCCAAGGGCACCCCATCTACTCATTGGCGTTCTCCCGCGACGGCCAGTACCTGGCGATTGTCGGTGGCTGGAACAGTTTTCAAATCTGGAAGCGTCGCGGGATGCCCAATCGAGCGGAACCTGTCGAACAGTGACGCCGTAACGGCGCTGCTGCTCAGCATAACTGCGCTGCGGCCGCAGCGATGCTGTCGGCACGCGGGGCAGCGAAGCACTCGGCTGCTCGGGAGCAGTTTCCCCGCTTGCCAGCGCGGCGTATTCGGGACGGTCGACGCCCGGTGTGACAAAACCACCGAGAGCGCGGGAAGCCGCGGTCAAACCGAGAGCAAGAGAAGAAACTGCGAGTGGCGCGGATGAACGCGGACTGGATGGGGAGGCGGCAAGGTCGGTTCGGATTTCGTGAAACGCAGGTTGGCACCCGCCCGTGGGGCAGACATTCCTGTCTGCCGCGCAACGCCGTCCCGGGCCTAAGGCCGAAAGTACCGGATCTCGAATCGCTCGTTTTCTGTCTGCTTTCCCCCGTTGCCGGTCATCTCCGGGGCAATGCAAGCACTCGGGCGGCTGAGCGGCTGCTGGTAGTTCGCGAACGATGGCATTCGGCGCACAGCGCGGCCACCTCTTCGTCGGTAAACGCCACCGAATAGGTTCCCTGGCCGCACTGCGTGCAGCCGAGCGGTTCGAGGCGTTTGGTCAGCGGGTTCCAATAGACATGAACCGTTCGCTCGGCGAGCTTGCGCTGGACCAGCAGTTCCACGGCCAGCACGTTCGACCGCAGGCAGGCCAGGGCGATGGGTTCGAGGGACGCTTCGATCTGATACCGCTCGTCGAGTTCCGCCAGTTTTCGTTCGAGTTCGAGATTGACGGCCCGCCGGCGCGAGGCGAGCTCTTCTTCGTTCGGCGGCGCAGCGGCGCGCCGTTTGGTCGAACCGGCTTCTCGACGCAGCGCCTGGTAATAATCGCGCAGCCGCTTGCGATCGCGTTCGGCGCGCGATTCCATCCGGGCGATGAAGCCGGCTGCGGTGCAAACCAGCCGCGTTTGACACACGCCGACGGCGCGATCGAACGTGTCTTGCGGGGCGGCAGCCAGCGGCTCGCGGCACGGTTCGAGATCGGGCAAGTCGAGAAAATCGGGCAGGTCGACGGGGGCCTGCGAAGCGGCGTTGATGGTGATGTTCAGCCGCGTCTCGAAGATGTCCTCCGACTTGAGCGAGGCCAGAAACCACCACGAGTGATACGCGACGCAGGCCGGCTCCGACCCCCGCACCCGCACGCGCGCGTTGTGCCAAGTGAAGGCGTTGTCGATGGCGCCCTGCAGGTCGCCTTTCTTCAGGTAATGATCGGGGACCTGAAAGCTGCCCACACGCGCGACTAGATCTTCGAGCACAGCTTGCGCCTGGTCGAGAAACTCCGAGGCCAGGCTGACACACAGAGTTCCCGGCTCTTGCCGGGCGGCGAGCGCCACGGTTTCATCGACCCTTAGCAATCGGGCGACGGGCGCGGGAAGCAAGGCGGTTCCGCAGGCCGCAGGATCGGCCCATTCGACGACGCCCCCGCACTGCTCCAGCAGCGCGGCGGCAAAGCCGCACAGTTCGGCCTGTGCCGATTCACCGGCGACTTCGCCCTGGCCCGGCGTTAAAACGGAAGCGTCGGCGTTCACTCGAAATCATCTCCGAACAGGGCTTCATCGAGTTTTTTGGTTTTGAGATAATCCTGCTGGGCGTCGAGCAGAGAGTGCCCCAGGGTCTCGAAAGAATCGTCGAGCGCGCGGTCGCTGCCGGCCTTCAGCCACAGATTGAGCACCAGCGTTTCAAACTCTTCGCCCGCCTCGAGGTTGCCCAGAATCGAGCCGACCTCTCCAACGACCAGCTCGAACATGCGAATTTTCTCGTGCAGCAGCCGCAGGATGCGGTCTTCGAGCGAACCGGCCGTGCAGAGGTTGAAGACGAACACTTCCTGCGTCTGGCCGATGCGGTGCACTCGACCGATCCGCTGCTCAATTCTCATCGGGTTCCAGGGCAGGTCGTAATTGACCAGTGTGTCGGCGAACTGCAGATTGCGGCCTTCGCCTCCGGAATCGGTGCAGAGCATGACTGAGGCACGTTCGCGAAAGGCGTCCACCGCTTCGTCCTTCTGGGCACTGCTCTGTTCGCCGGAAAACATGGAAAATGCAACCCCGGCCTGCGCGAGCAACTTCTCCAGCCGATGCAGGGTGCGGCGGAAATTGACGAATACCAGCGCTTTGTGGCCCTGGCTCTGCCGCAGCAATTCCAGCAGCCGGTCATCCTTCGCCGAACGGATGATTTCGCCCGCCTGCGCCACCAGCCGCCGGGCCGATTCATCAACCTCGGCCAGGCGCTCCAGCGAGTACTGTAACGCCGCAGGATGGCTTCCCTGGGCGGCCAGCAGGGCCGAGAGTTGCATTCGCGTCAGCGGCCTGCCGGCGGCCGGCGCGGTTGTTTGGTTTTTGGCCGCGTCCGCTGCGGCGGTCGGGTGTTCGCGCGCCAGATCGTCAGCGGGTTCGGCGTCGAGCACGTCGTCCGACCCCGGCCATTGCGGAAGTCGCTGGCGCAGGAATTCAGTCAGGCCGGCGTACAATTGCGCTTCCTGCTCGCCGGGGCGGGCTTGAATGGTCTGGGCGTAGCGCGGAGGCAGGTCCATTTGTACCAGGCTCCGCGTGTTGCGGATCATCACTTCTCCCAGCAATGTGCGCAGCCGCTCGCGGTTTCTCGGGTCGCGCGGGTTCCCCCGCCGGACGTATTGCTTTTTGAAGTCGGCCTCGGTCTGCAGATGCCCCGGTTCGAGCAGCGTCAGCAGGTTGTACAACTCGAGCAGGTTGTTTTGCACGGGGGTCGCGGTCAGCAGAAACATGTGCCTCCGCTGCAGCGAATTGATCAGTTGCCAGTTTTTCGTCGCTCGGTTCTTGCAATGATGGGCCTCGTCGACGATGACCAGGTCCCACGGGGCGGCCGTGACCTGTTCAGCTCGCACGCGGCTCTTCGCGAAGCTGAGCGCCGTCAGCACGCGATCGTGGTTCAGCCAGAAATCGGGCTTGTCGGTCGCCGCCGACGGGCCGGCCAAGGTGAAGTCGAGGGCGAACTTGGTCTCTAACTCCTCCGCCCATTGCGACACCAAGGGGGCGGGAACGAGAATCAAGATGCGGCGCGCCAACCCGCGCAGTAGATACTCTCGCAACAACAGACAGGCCTCGATCGTCTTGCCCAGGCCGACCTCGTCGGCCAGCAGCACCCGACCCCGAAAATGCCGCAGCACCTTACGAACCGTCTCAATCTGGTGCGGCAGTTGCTCAACGCCGTGCAGACCATCCAGACACAGCAACTGATCAAAGCCGCGAAGCAGCTTCAGGCGCGTGTGCTTCAGGTGGAGCTGCAACACCTGCGGGTCGTGGGTGAGAGCGCCGGCGAGCGGCTGTGCGACGCGAAAGCGAATAGGAATGCTGCGTTCGGGCGAGGCTGAGGCAGTCGCACGATGTGTTCCGGAAGGAACCGTCAAGATGGCATCCTCCATGCGCCCTGCCTGCGACCGGCACGCTGTTACTCTGATGATCGTGCGGCGCTGATGTTATTGCGGCGCTGCTCGCCCGACAAGCCTGCACGCGGACATCATCGGTGTGCGCGGAATCCGGCTATCGGAGGCGGCAGCCGCAACTTGCAGGTTCGTTTGCCGGCCTGCCAGCTTTCCGCGGTTGTTCGTACTTTCGTGAGCCCGCATTTTTTCCGGGAATTTTTTGCGGCGTGCTGCGTCTTAATCGGTGAGGGTTGGCTGGCGTACCGGCCGGCGGCCCGAGTGCGGTCCGGTTGCCGTCTCAGAAAGGGCGCACGCACGCGACGCCGGTGCGCCCTCATCGTGTCTCTTTGCCCTGCGGAGGCCCCTATGTCGCGGAAAATCTGCGCGCTCGTCACGGTCTGCAGTCTTCTGGTCGGATGCGGCAGGACACACGAGGCCCGGCCAACCCCTGCCAAGCGCGCTGAGTCGCCGCAAAGTCTTGTCAATGAGATGGAAAGTCGCGGCGGCAAAGACGCCGGGCCGCAGGTCTGGCAGATGCAATCGCTGGCCGCCTCGTTCGGTCTGGCGGGTGAAAACGCCAATGGCGGGCTCCCTGGCCGGCCGGCGCTTGGCGACCATCTGCCGGCCGTCCCTCCCGATGACGGAATTGCCCCTGAAGAAGCGGTCGTTCACAACACCGAAGCATACGATCACGTCACCGACAACCCGTTTCTGGCGTCGTCGCGCAACCCGCTGTCGACCTTCTCGATCGACGTCGACACCGCCTCGTATGCCAACGTCCGCCGGTTTCTGGCCCAAGGTCAGTTGCCGCCGCGCGGCGCGGTGCGAATCGAAGAGCTGGTCAATTACTTCAGCTACGACTATCCGCAGCCGCAGAAAGATGTGCCGTTTTCGGTCACCGTCGAAGTCGCCGGGTGCCCGTGGAACCCCGAGCATCGGCTGGCGCGGGTCGGACTCAAGGGGCGCGAGATCCCGCGCGGCGAGCGGCCCGTCAGCAACCTCGTGTTTCTGATCGACGTTTCGGGCTCGATGCAAGACCCGCAGAAGCTGCCGTTGGTGAAAACGGGCCTGAAGCTGCTCGTCGATCAACTGGGCGAGAACGACCGCGTGGCGATTGTCGTGTATGCCGGCGCGTCGGGCCTGGTTCTGCCGGCGACGACCGGCGACCAGAAGCCGATCATTTTCTCGGCCATCGACAACCTGCAGGCGGGGGGTTCGACCAATGGCGGCGCGGGAATCGAGCTGGCCTACCGCATCGCGGCCGAGAACTTCATTTCCAAAGGAACGAACCGCGTGATTCTGTGCACCGACGGAGATTTCAACGTCGGCGTCACCAGCCATGACCAGCTTGTTTCGCTGGTGCAGGACAAGGCGAAATCGGGGGTCTTTCTGACGGTGCTCGGTTTCGGCTTGGGAAACTACAAAGACGCCACTCTCGAACGACTGGCCGACAAAGGCAACGGCAACTACGGATACATCGACACGGCCAACGAGGCCCGCAAAATGCTGGTCGAACAGCTTTCGGGCACACTGGTCACGATTGCCAAAGATGTGAAGCTGCAGATCGAATTCAACCCGGCCCGTGTCGGTGCTTATCGGTTGATCGGTTACGAGAACCGGCTGCTCGCCGCCGAAGACTTCAACGACGACAAAAAAGACGCCGGCGAAATCGGCGCGGGGCACACTGTGACCGCATTGTACGAGCTGGTTCCCGCAGAGCGAATGGCGGCCTCTGGCGCTGCAACCGCCGGTGTCGATGCGCTCAAATACCAGCAGGCTGCCGCTGCGACTGCGGCCGCCGACAGCGAAGAGCTGTTCACGCTGAAGCTGCGGTATAAGCAGCCCGAGGCCGAAATCAGCAATCTGCTCGAGATTCCGGCGATCGACCGGGGCTTGCCGGCGACACAGGCTTCGGCCGACTTCACCTGGGCGGCCGCGGTCGCCTCGTTTGGAATGCTGCTGCGCGATTCGCCGCATAAAGGAAACGGTACGCTGGCTGCGGTGGTAGAACTGGCGGAAACCTCGCGCGGCGAAGACAAGAGCGGGTATCGCCGCGAGTTCATCGAGCTGGTGCGGAACGCACAGCGGCTGGTCGCAGCGCGGTGAACTTCGGGCGGCGGCCCCGTCGGGTGTGACAAGCGCAGCGAAGTCACGCCGCGCAACTGGCTGCGGCGTCGTGCCGGCGGGTCGCGGTCGCGCTCGCGAAGCGAGGGGTCGGGGGCATCGTGCGCGTGCGCAATTCACAGGTAAGACCCACAGGAGCAAACTGAGGTAACGGAGACATGGCAAGTCTCTGTTGCCTCTGTTGGCTTCTGTTAGCCCTGTCGGGTGTGACCAGCGCAGCGAAGTCACGCCGCGCAACAGAACGTCACGCTGAACGGTGCGACAGCGCTTCGCTGGTCGCACCCTACTGGCTACTGGCTCTCGTTCCCTCAGACGGGCTGCGCCGCGTCGCGCAGGGCCTTCAGCGACTGGCGGTACGGCGGGCGAATGACGCCTCGTTCGGTGATGAACGCCGCGATCAGGTCTGCCGGCGTGACGTCGAAGGCCGGATTATAGACGCTGACCCCTTCCGGCGCGGTCTGCCGGCCGAAGCCATGCGTGATCTCTCTCGCGTCACGCTGCTCGATGGGAATCTGCGCACCGTGCTCGATGGCGAAGTCGAACGTGCTCGAGGGGGCGGCGACGTAAAAAGGAATCTGATGGTGGCGCGCCAGCACGGCCACGCCATACGTGCCGATCTTGTTGGCCGTGTCGCCGTTGGCGGCGATCCGGTCGGCGCCGACGATCACAGCCTGAATTTTTCCTTCGCGCATGACCTGCGCGGCCATGGAATCGCAAATCAGCGTGGCGTCGATGCCACGAGAGACCAGTTCCCACGCGGTGAGCCGCGCCCCTTGCAGCAATGGCCGCGTCTCGTCGGCAAACACCGACAGCCGTTTGCCCTGCTCATGCGCCGAGAAGATGACGGCGAGGGCCGTGCCGTAGTCGGCCGTCGCCAGCCCCCCCGCGTTGCAGTGCGTCAAGACGCCGCTGGAGTCGGCCAGTAGTTGGGCCCCGTGCCGGCCGATCGCCCGGCACATCGCGCGGTCTTCGTCTTCGATGGCGCTGGCCTCGGCAAGCAGTCTCTGGGCGATCTGTTCGGGAGTACGAGCGTCGCGAACCGATTGAGCCGTGCGGCGCATGCGGTCGAGGGCCCAGAACAGATTGACGGCGGTAGGGCGGCTGGTGGCGAGGTAGGTGCAGACCTCATCGAGGCGCTGGAAGAGGGTCGGCAGGTCGGAATTGCGTGCCGATTGGATGCCGACGCAGACGCCGTAAGCCGCCGCCACGCCGATGGCCGGGGCCCCGCGGACCCGCAGCGATTTGATCGCCTCCCACACCTGCTCGACAACGCGGCACTCGATCTCGCGAAGCTCGACGGGGAGCAGCGTCTGGTCGATCAATGCCAGATGGCCGTCGGTATCGCCGACCCAGTGGAGTGTGCGCGTCGAAATGAGTGAGGGCATTTGCACGGGTAGTGCAGATTCTCAATCCGCAGAATCAAAGGGCGCCATCAGATTGTTTACGCCTCAATAATACGGTAACCGGCTGAAGCCGGTACTACGAGCGCCCGCCGTCACGCTGCGCCGCGATTCGACTTGGGATCTTTCGCTGCGGTCGACACGGCTCGCTCAATCACCTCGGCCGCTTCACGCAGGTCGTCGACGATGTGGTCGGGGTGCGGGCAGGGGCGCGTGACGCTCAACAGCGCCACGCCGGCCAGCTCCGCCGCCCAATGGGCGCCATAGCCCGTGCGGACCATGACGGTTGTCGCGCCGACGGCGCGGCCCAGCTCGATGTCGCAGGGCTTGTCTCCAATGACAAACGCGCGGGCCGGGTCGAGCCCGTATTCGCGGGCGGCCGCGCGCACCATGCCGGGGCGCGGCTTGCGGCAGGCGCAGCCGTCGTCGGGAGCGTGCGGACAGTAAAAGATGGCTTCGAGAGTGACCCCCTCGGCCACCAGCAGCTTTTCGAGGTGGCGATGGATCGCATCGACGCGCTCGTCGTCAAAATAGCCGCGGGCGATTCCCGACTGGTTGGTGACCACGATCAGCCCCAGGCCGGCGGCCTGCATGGCGCGCAGGCCAGCGGCAGCGCCGGGCAAAAGCTCGACCTGGCGGGGATGCGACAGATACTGCCGCTCGACGTTGATTGTGCCATCGCGATCGAGCAGCACATATCGCTTTGCCGCACCAGTTTTATTCACACTCAGGTGACCTGTGGAAGGAATGGGTGTCTGGGGAACGGGGCCCGTGTGCGTCAGGCGGCATCGCTTTCGAGCGGGGCGCGTGCAGCGACGTTCGGGTCGTGCCGTTGCGCGGGCCAATGTGGTTTCAAAATGTGGGGGTCGTCGGCAAACGAGAGGGCGTCATCAGGGGCACAGAGCGCCTGGCGCAGGGCATCGTCAATGGGCCAGTCGCGGCACAGCGTGTAGAGCAGGGTGGTCAGTTCGTGCAGCGTCTCGTCGGCGGAAGGGGCCGCGCCCGAGGCGGTCACACGTAAGCACAAGCCATCGCCGCGCGGGGCCGTATACGACATTCGCCACAACGAACCCGGCCGGCTGACCGATTCACCGGCCGACCACGAAAGGCAGGGGAGCTCGCGGCTGCTCGAGAGATGCTCGCAAACGAGGTCGATTTCGACGCTGCCCAGGTGTTTGCCGCAATTGACGATGCGCCGCCACAATTCGGTTGGATTTGTTTCGACCGGGTGATCGATCTGCAGCGGTGCTTGCGGGGGGAGGTCGCCCGGCGCCTTCTGCAGCAGGCGGATCGTGGAAAGCACCTGTCTCGTTAAAAGCTGCAATTCGTTGAAGCCGAAGACGCGGCCTACGACCAGCACGGCCAAAAGCGTCGCGCACAGCCCCAGGGCGATCCAGTGATTGTTGAGAACGGTACCGAGAATCGCGGCGGCGGCGGTCGCGGCGCACATGCCGCCGATCGCCAAGAGCGTTTGTGTGGGCGACAGGCCTCGGTCACGCAGGCAATGGTGAATGTGCTCGCGATCACCCTGGCCGATCTGCCGGCCGTTCAGGCGGCGGCGCAGAATGGCCATCGAGGTGTCGAAGATGGGAATCGTCAACAGCACCAGGGGCGCAACCAGCGTGAGCCCGGTCGTCCGTTTGGCGGCCGCTGCGAGCGAGAGGGCCCCCAAAAGAAACCCCAGAGGGAGGCTTCCCGAATCTCCCAGGAAGACGCGCGCGGGGGGCTTGTTGTGAAACAGAAAGCCCGCGAGCGACCCGCTGAGGGCGACTGCCAGCCAGGTGATTTCCGTAAGTTGATGCAGCGCGGCGAGAACTGCGACGGCGCCAGTCACGATCAGGGCCACCGTGGCCGCCAGGCCGTCGAGGCCGTCGATCAGGTTGACAAAGTTGGTGCACGAGACGAGCCAGAAGAGGACGAGCGGCACCGTCAGCCAGGCTCCGCTCAGGTGCCAGCCGAAGAGGTCGGCGGAAATCGTCGTGCGACCCCAGAGAACGAAGGGGAGAATGCAGGCGACCTGGCAGGTCAGCTTGGCGCCGGCGCGCATGCCCCATTTGTCATCCCACAACCCCACGCCGCACAAGAGCAGCGTCGAGACGACGAGGAACGTCGTGAAGCGCCAGAGGTGGGCGTCGTCGGCCATGAAGGCGGGGTCGCTGACCGCCCTGACAGCAATGGTCAGCACAAAGGTCAGGCAGACAGCGAGCCCGCCGGTGCGGGGCGTGGCGCGGGCATGCAGCTTGCGCTCGCGATCGGGGTAATCGAGGATGCGCAGTTTGCGGCCGAGAAGAATGGCGGGGTGCGTCAGCGAAACGCACAGCAGCAGCGTTGCGGCGAAAGTCGCTGCCAAGGGCCACATGGGGCAAGCCTTGCCTTCCTGTTCGGGCGCCGCGGAGCAGCGGCCGGTCGCCCGGAGTTGTGAATCGCACAGATTGTCTGATTGCGGCCCGGCCCGCCCCGCCCACCGGTTGGCCCATTGCGCGGGAGCGTAAGTTATCGACCGTGCCGCGGTGTGGCCAGAGCAATGTTGGGGCTTGGCAGCCCGTTGAAAAACTCCCCTCTCCTTTTGGTTTTGGGAGAGCGTCGGGGTGAGGGCTGTTCGCAGCATTCGCCAGCAATTTGCCCCGACCTCAGGGGGGAGGGAGCGCTGTTTTCAGTTCTTCAATGCCGTGCTCAGGGCCGGTGGGGGAAAATACCCCACTTCGGGCGGCGGCCCTCCCGAGCGGCCTTCACGGCGATGCGGCAAATGGTCTGGAAGCGGCGTGTGAAAGTGGGGTATAAACCCCGCCCCCGCGAGCCGGCCGACAGCGGTCGGCCGCGGGAAAATGAGGTTTTCAGAGACCATTCAGCCCGGGAGTTGATTTGATGCTCGGCGCCCACATGGATGTGCAATCGTATCTAACCCGCATGCAGCACGAAGTCGGGCGTCTCGACACGCGGCCCATTGAAGCGCTGGCTGAAGCGATTTACCAGCGGTACCTGTCGGGTCGTTTTGTGTACATCGTGGGCAATGGCGGAAGCGCCGCCAACGCCTCGCATTTGTGCGAAGACCTGGGGAAAAGCTCAGTGATCGACTTCGAGAATCAGAGGCGGCTGAAAGTGCTCAGCCTGACCGACAACACGCCGTACATTCTCGCATGGGCCAACGACACCAGCTACGAGCGGATTTTCGTCGAGCAGCTCAGGAATTTCGGGGAACCGGGCGACCTCTTGATCGCCATCAGCGGCTCGGGAAACAGCCCCAATATCCTGCGGGCCGTCGAATGGGCGAACGCCCATCAGATCGAGACCTTCGGCGTCACGGGGTTTGACGGCGGCCAATTGAAGCGCATCGCGCAGCAGTCGCTGCATTGCGCGCTCGACGATATGGGTATGGTCGAATCGTTGCACCTCGTCGCCTTTCACTACGTTCTCGACGACCTGCACGGCCGCATCAATTGCCGCAAACATCAGGCGGCCTGAACCGCCGGGCCAGGGGCCTGTTGAAGTGACCCGATCGCACGAGCGTCGGGGGCCGGGGTGACTTTCGGGAACGAACCGCACGGTGCCGGTCTCGCGGCAAGCGCCAGCCGGTCGCTGCAGGCAAACTTTGCGCGACGCGCTGCGCGCGCCGATCGGTGCGGTTATTACGACGCACGGCCGGTGCCACGATCGGCAGGGCGATCACGATCGGTACGGAAGAATGGGTACCCGGGCGTTTTCTGGAGCGCCCCAGTTCTCCATTTTGACCGGTCTGTAGGGGTGGTATCGAAGGGTGCGACGTCAAAGTCGCGTGCAGTTTCGCTGTCCCGAAAGGGCCGGAAACTCTACCGCCAATTCGACGTAACCAATTGGCACAATAATACTTTGCGGCACTCAAGGCAAACTGAGAAGGCCGCCGATGATTGGAGCAGTCCTGCTATGCCGGCCCCCGCACTTAGGCCGGACGCAGGGATCATCGGAGTTGCCGAGGAAAGGTTCGGGCTGCGGAAAAGCTCGACGGCACCGATGGACGTGCTAGCCCACTGGCGGATGGTTTGGGCCATCTGACATGACGGTGTGGACGTCGGACTTGTCTCGGACACAAGCGACGCGCGTCGCAGGCGGCCTGGCTGATTCGTGGATCGAAATCGCACGCCGCCTTCGGACGAAATACTCACCGACTCCATCCGTGGTTAGAACGGCCGACGACCCATATCCCAAGGGAAGGAGACGTTTCTGTATGAAATGGACCAAGCTGTATGGTGCGGTAGTGGCCATGCTCGGCATGGTGGCGTCGGCCGAAGCCGGCTCCATTGTGCTGGTCGGCCACAACTGCTGCGGCGCTGAGAAGAGCTGCGGGTGCGCCCCCTCTTGTCAGCCCGAGTGCTGCCGGCCGGTCATTTGCCGTCCGTCCTGCACGAAGACGTTCACGTATCAACGCGGATGCTGCAAACCCTCGTGTGGCATGAACGGAGGCAATGGTTGCGCTCCCAAGTGCTGTGCTCCGGCCCCGGCGACGTGCGCCGCACCGGCCGCGGCACCGTGCGCTCCGGCTCCGGCGACGTGCGCCGCACCGTGCGCACCGGCCCCGGCGCCCTGCGCTCCGGCTCCGGCGACGTGCGCCGCTCCGTGCGCTCCGGCTCCGGCGACTTGCGCCGCACCCTGCGCACCAGCCCCCTGCGCTCCGGCTCCGGCAACGTGCGCCGCGCCCTGCGCCCCGGCCCCGGCGACCTGCGCCGCTCCGTGTGCGCCGGCTCCCGCCCCGGCAAAGTGCTGCGATGCGGGTTGCGGTTCGAAGAACGGCTGCGGTTCGAACGGCTGCTGCCAGAAGAACGGCTGCCAGAAGGATTGCTGCCAGAAGGATTGCTGCCAGAAGGAATGCTGCGATGATCCTTGTGAGATCGCTCACTGGATCTACGAGTCGCAGACGGCTTGCCATGCCAAAGACCGCCGCAAGGCGATCAAGAAGCTCGGCA
This sequence comes from Planctomycetaceae bacterium, assembly GCA_052388175.1. GTDB lineage: Bacteria > Planctomycetota > Planctomycetia > Planctomycetales > Planctomycetaceae > SIAF01. The sequence goes on from JBQTIL010000033.1 coordinate 37,123, forward strand.
AGTACGACTGCGTGTGCAACCCCGAGATCATGTGTGCGTTCGTCTACGGCCTGAACGACAGCGACGAGCGCGTTCGCGAAGAAGCCGCGAAGCGGATCCGCAAGCAAGTGAAGAAGAACGCCTGCTGCTGCAGCGACAAAGTCGTCGCGGCCCTCACGTGCGCTCTTGCCGACTGCGACAAGAAAGTGCGTAAGGCTGCCGAGAAGGCCCTGTGCGCCTGCGGCTACGATGTGCAGGATTGCTGCGACACTGGCTGCGGTTCGAAGAACGGCTGCGGCACGAAGAACGGCTGCTGCCAGAAGAACGGCTGCGGCTCAAACGGCTGCGGCAACAAGTGCGGCAACGGTTGCGGTCCCCGGTGCACCACGGCGTGCGCTCCGGCCCCCACGAGCTGCGCGGCCCCCGGCGTCTCGCCGGTGCCCGCTCCGGCTGAAGGTGGCGAAGCGGCTCCGGCCCCGGCCCCGCCCGCTGCGGAACCCGAAGCGTACTTCCCCTCACGGCTGAAGAATCAGCAGACCAAGTCGAAGAAGAGCGGCCTGGCCAACCTGTTCGGCCTGCGTGGGTAAGTCTCGCGACACGTCAACCTGAACCCTGCGAACACTTTCGGTAAATGTCCGATTGAGTTCGACCGAAGGCGACCCCCGGAGAATGTCTCCGGGGGTCGTTTCATTCTTTGGCAGATGGCAATGTGACGCCGGGCATCGAATCGGTCAGAATCAGGCGTGCGACGCGCCTTGTGAGTTCGCAGGCGAGCGGCGGGGGTTGATCCAGGTTAATTCCTGCCGTCTGCTGCCAGACCGCCGGGACAAACCCGGCGGCTCGTTGTCGCGAACGCGCACGCCCGAGCCGCCTGCCTGGAATATCGCTCGAAATCGCGAAACCGCCTGTCCGCGAGCCCGCCTTGACAGCCTCGCCGCATTCGGGGTATCACCCGCCCCGAAACGTCTCTCGCGATTCCCCCCAATTCCAACCCTCATGAGTCCGCGGCGCCTGTCGCTGCCCCAGGGCGCGCACATCGTTCGGCCGGTGCGCGCCAAGTCCGGCGTCGGCAGGTTCATGTTCGACGTGCGCGAGGGCGTCATCCCTGATCGATCGGCCTACGCAACTGTTTATGGACGACTGGCGGTCAAATCTGGCCCGGATCGTTGCGCTCATTAACGGCATGAACCCCCGTCAGCGACTGGGGGTGGCCGCTTTCGGGCTGTTGGTCGTGGGAGCGCTGGGGCTGCTGCTGAACTGGCGGAATGGGGCCGACCTCGTTGCACTGCGCAACGGAAAGTTATTCGCCGCCAAAGACCTGCGCGCCGCCCAGGCCACGTTGCAGAACGCCGGGCTGACGCAGTTTCGCGTCGACGGCGGGCGGATTCTCGTTCCGCAGGCCGAGCTGCCGCGCTATATGGCGGCCCTTGAACCGCCTGCCGACCGCATGACCCGTCCGCAAGACGCCGTCGACAAGGCCCTCGAAGATGTGTGGCTGCTTTCGGTCGCGCCTCCGCGGCATCAACAGGCCGTTCTCGACAACGCATTGAAAAAAGAGCTCGAGAACGAGTTGCGAAAATTCGACGAAATTGAAGACCCGCACCTGATCATCCGTCCGGCGCCACGGGGGCTGAGAGCTGCGTCGCGGCTGACGGCCTTACTGACGTTTCGCTGGCGCGACGCGACTCAGCCTAAACCTGAGGTCGTGGAAACCATGCGGGGCATGGTATGCAAAACGTTCGACATGCGTCCGGCCGACGTCATGATTTCAGGGTTCCACGAAGCGCGTCGGCCGGTGACCCTGCCGCAGAGGCCCGCCGGGCCCGAGGAACCGGGCGCCGCAACCATGGCCAAGAGGCCCGCAGCCGGCGTCGCTGCGACGAGAGAGCAGGAGCCGAAGAAGCACCCTCTCGACCAGCGACTGGCCGGCATGCTGCAGATGTACGTACGCCGGGCAGCAAACCATTGGGCCAGCCCGCTGGGCGTCGCGGGTCTGTCGGCAGGGGCGCTGTGGATGATGCGCCGGCGCCTTAAATCTGCCCGCGGCAAAGCACAATCGAAAAAACCCGGTCAACCCGGGGCGGTCGGCGAGCTCGCGGCGGCCCGGCCGGATTCACAGGCCGCCTTATCACAAATCCCGGTCGGGCCCGACGGCCGGAACGGGAATGGTGCGCCTGCGGCGGTTGCGCCCGTGACGCCAGACGCGGCTGTTGGCGGTGACCGCACGGCGGCGAAGGCGCGCCTGGCCATGAACGAGCAGCGATCGCCAGCTGCCGGTGTCGCCGCGCCCTTGCACGCGACCGCGTTTGCGTTCCTGCACGGATTCACCGCCGAGCGACTGGCGTCGATGATCGGCAACGAGCATCCGCAGACGATCGCGGTGGTATTGTCGCACCTGCCGGCCGACCTGGCGGCGGAGACGCTGGCGTCGTTTTCGGAAGCCAGGCAGCATGAGGTCGCGCGCCGCATCGCGCAGATGCAGCCGGTGAGCCTGGACGTCGTCAGAGACATCGAAAACAGCCTCGAGCGGCGGATCGCCGCGCTCGATGCGCCATCGCATGTGGCCCACGGCATCGCGACCTTGGCGCGAATGCTGGATGCCAGCGGCCCCCGGCGGAACGAGGCGCTTTTGGCGCAACTCGGACAGTCGGGCGGTACGATCCAGCCGGCGGGGCGGGTAGCGCCGGCATTCGACGAGCAATTGCTGAGAAACGAGGGCGCGATTCAGGGCGTTGTGGAACATGTCGCCCCGGGCATGTGGGTTCTGGCGCTGACCGGCGCGTCGTCAGAGGTCAAGCAACTGGTCTTGCAACGGCTGCCGGGGCCATACTCGGCCGAGGTTCGCGACCAGCTTGACGAATGGGGCCCCGTGCGAATCAGCGACGTCGAGACGGCGCAGAGGCACATTCTGTCGCTGCTTCACCAGTCGGAGCGTTCGGTGGCCGGGCGGCGCGCGGCGACTTTCGGCCGCAAAATCGCCTGAAAAGCACTTTCGGGAACGGATTCTCACATGAAGATGCCGCCTGCCGGCCGCCTGATTAAAGCGCATGCAGCGCCGCGAACGCGCAGCGCGTCGCCCTTCGGTCTCGACGATCTGCAACAGCAGTGCGACGAATACCTGCTGGCCGCCAGGCGTCAGGCCGCCGAAACGGTCGAGCGGGCGGTGGCTGAGGCCGATGCCTTGCGCCGGCAGGCGTACCAAGAGGGGCTGGCTGCCGGTCGGCGGGTGGGGTTGGATGCCTCTCAGGGCGCCGTCGAGGCGCGTGCGGCCGAGCTGGCCGGGCAGCAGACGCGCGAAGCACTGCGAACGCTCTTGCCGGCACTCGACTCGGCAGTCGCGGCACTCGCCCACGAGCGCGCAGGCTGGCTGACGACGTGGGAAGCGGGGGCCGTCAGATTGAGCGCGGCGCTGGCAGGCAAGATCGTGCGCCGCGAATTGCAACTCAATCCTGACGTGAATGCCGACATCGTCCGCGAGGCGCTGCAACTGGCGGCCGGGCACCCCGACGTGCAATTGCGACTGCACCCTGATTCGGCCGCGCGGCTCAAAGCTGCGGGCGACGAGGTACTGACGCGATTGCAGCGCATCGCGCAGGTGACGCTGGTACCTGATGCGGGCGTGTCGCCCGAGGGATGTATCGTGGAGACGCGGCACGGCGTCATCGACGCGCGGCTTGAAACGCAGTTGGAGCGGCTCACGCAGGAACTCGTGGCAGATTCGTGAGCCGCGCTCTGCGGCGGCGCCTTCGTCAACCCCGTGATGCGGTGAATTCAAATGCTGACGCTCGAAGAACAAGTCCGCAGAACTCTTCCCGTGGCGCTCACAGGCCGCGTGAGCCACGTGACCGGCCTGACGGCGACCGTGGTGGGCTTTCCGGCGCCATTGGGGGCGCAATGCGCGATCATTCGCGAGAACTGCCCCCCGCTGGAGGCCGAGGTCGTGGGGTTCCGCGACGCAGAAACGCTGTTGTTCCCATATGGCGACCTGACGGGCATCAGCCGGGGCAACCGGGTGACACTGAAAGTCTCAGCGCCCAGCGTTTGCGTAGGTGAGGGGCTGCTGGGAAGAGTTCTGGACGGGCGAGGCCGGTTTATCGACGGATTGCCCCCGGCGGCGCTTTCACGGCGGGCTCCGCTGATTTCCGAGCCCGTACCGCCCTTGGCGCGACCCCCGATTGCCGAACCACTGGCGACGGGGGTGCGGGCGATTGACGCGCTGTTGACGTGCGGGCGCGGGCAGCGCCTGGGCATATTTGCAGGCAGCGGCGTGGGGAAGAGCGTGTTGCTGGGGCAATTGGCCCGCAACAGCGACGCCCTGGTGAACGTGATTGTGCTGGTTGGCGAGCGCGGCCGCGAGGTGCGCGAGTTCGTCGAACGCAAGTTGGGCGACGAAGGGTTGCGTCGCAGTGTGGTGGTGGCGGCCACGAACGATGAACCGGCGCTTTTGCGTGTGCGGGCCGCGTGGCTGGGGGCCGCAGTTGCCGAATACTTTCGTGATACGGGGCGCGACGTGCTGCTGTTGATGGACAGCGTCACCCGGTTCGCGGCCGCGCAACGCGAAATCGGGCTGGCCGCAGGCGAAGCGCCGGCGGCACGGGGCTACCCGCCCAGCGTATTCGGCTTGCTGCCGCGGTTGCTCGAGCGCAGCGGCCGGACCGCGCGGGGCAGCATTACCGGCCTGTACACGGTGCTGGTCGAGGGAGACGACGAGAACGAGCCGATTTCGGATTCCGTGCGCGGGATTCTCGACGGCCACATCTGGCTGTCGCGCAAGCTGGCTCATCAGGCCCATTGGCCGGCGATCGACCTCCTGGCCAGCGTCAGCCGCTCGATGCCCGACATTATTTCGGCAGAGCAGGGCGAAGCCGCAGCGGCAATCAAAGAAATGTTGGCCGCCCGGGCGCGGGCCGAAGACCTGCTGGCCGTCGGCGCCTACCAGCCTGGGTCGAACCGGCTGGTCGATGCGGCCGAGCGATTGCGCGAACCGCTGTTGCAGTTTCTGCGGCAGCGAGCCGACGAATGCTGCACACTGGCAGAAGCGCGCGAGGGGTTGCTGCGTTTGCGACGAATGCTGGGCGACTGATGAAATCGTTTCATTTCAAACTGGCGGCACTGCTCGAACTTCGGGGCCACAGGCGCGACTGCTGTCGGCAATCGCTGCGCGCGCTCGTGCTCGAAGCCGATCAACTGAACGCCTGCCACCACGAGCTCGAACGCCGCCGCCTCGACGAGCTGGAAGCGCTGCGCTGCCTGGGACGACGGGGCGCAGTCGACCTTGCCGCCAGTTCTTTCCGCAGAAGATACGTGCAACAGATGGCCGAGGCCATCGCGCGGCTCGATCAGGAACGCGAAGCCGCATTTCGGCGGGTCGAAGCGGCCCGCGAAGAGCTGACCAGCGCCGAGCAGGCGCTGGCCTCGCTTGAGAAACTCGAAGCACGAAACCGCGCCGAACATGACCTCACCGAACAGCAGCGGGAGGCGCGCGAGCTGGCCGATCTCGTGCTCTGTCGCACCCTGGCCAGCGCGCATTCTGCCCGCCCGTTCGCGGCGTAAGGTTCGCTCTCGAAAATCCGGGCCAGGCGCCCTCCCGGAGGTTTTTTACCCAGGGTATTCGTGGCGAGCCTGGGGGCCTGTTTCCGCTTTTTCAACGCCCCGTCAGTGTCGTGTTGTGGCCCGGCGTGGGGGTGGCGCGAGGGCATGCGCGGAACCAGATTGGGGGTTGGCACAGTGGCCCTCTCTCTCGTAAGCCGGCGGCAGATGACGAACGCCGCGTTCGGGAGTAGAATCGCGTCGTCGCCTGAAGGGCGATTCGACGTTTTCAATGGCACCCGGAAACCGGGGGGTTACCCGCAGACGAGCTCAATACCGAGAATGAATAGAGCATATTTCACCGGCATTCCCGCCGTTACAGAACGGCCTTGAGGTGGCGATCATGACGCAGCACGTTTCGGCGCTGGTGTTCGACGCCTATGGCACCCTGTTCGACGTCGAATCGGTGGTCGGGGCGTGCAACGCCGTGTTCACTGATCGGGGGGCCGAGCTCAGCCAGGTGTGGCGAGCCAAGCAGTTGCAGTACACCTGGTTGAGAAGCCTGATGGGTCGTTATGTCGATTTCTGGCAGATCACCGAGGCGGCGCTCGTGGCGGCCTGCGGCGCACTCGGGTTGTCTTGCGATGCGAAAACGCGCGATCGCTTGCGAGCCGCCTACCTGACGCTCGCGCCTTTTCCAGACGTCGGCCCGGCGCTCAAGGCGCTGTCGGGGCGGCGGCTGGCGATCTTATCGAACGGCACAGCGCAGATGCTGGGCGCGGTCGTCGGGCACGCCGGTTTGCAGTCGAGTTTTTCCGAGATCATCAGCGTCGATGAAGTCGGAATCTATAAGCCCAGCCCGCGGGTTTACCAGTTGGCCTGCGATCGGCTGGGCCTCGACCGACGCGCGATCGGGTTTGTGTCGGCCAATGGCTGGGACGTGGCCGGGGCCGAAACGTTCGGCTTCCGCACCTGCTGGCTCAACCGGACCGCAAGCGCTGGCGACGAGCTGGGGGTACGTCCGTACGCGACGGCACGCAGCCTGGCCGAACTGGTCACGCTCGACTGGTAGTCGACGCGAAGGGCTCGATCCCCCACCGGGAATCGTGCGAGATTCCGCGGTCATTCGGAGCTCAGATTGACGGAATCGGGCGGGATTTCTATATTTCGCTCCCCGATTTGGCCCTGAAACGGATTAGCGTCCCGCGACCTTGCCGACTGTCGTCAGCGGCTGACAATCGGCCCATTTGCCAGGGGATGCTTCATGGACGAAAGACGGCAGACTGAGGCCGGCTCGGGGGCCGCGGCACTCTTGCTGACGGCGGCCGAATCGGCGGCGCTTACCGCCGGGAGCAACGCGGGAAACGAGCCTCTCGGTGTTCACGCGCTGCCGCCGCTCTCGAATGCCGATGAGCCGCGCGCGTTCGAGCTGCCGCCGCTCGTGCCCGAGACCCCGGACGATCCCGATGGCTCGAACCACGTGCCGGGCGAATCGCAGGTTGAGGTGCAAATTGAGCTGGGCCGCGCCGAGATTCCCCTCGCTGAGGCTGAGCGACTGGGCGCCGGGTCGATCGTGCCCCTCGACAAGCTGGCCGGCGACCCGGTTGACATCCTGGCCGATGGGAAGCTGGTGGCGCGGGGGGAAGTGGTCGTGTTGCGTGACAAGTTGTGCGTGCGGGTGGCCGAAGTGCTGAGCGGCGGCTGGTTGGAGTGAGGATTTTATGCATGCGTTTCTGAAGCGGTTTCTGCCGTTGGGCATCGTGATTGTCGTACTGGCTGTTAGCGCGACGGCCGGCGATTCGACCCGGCTGCCGCCGCGCGCTGAGAAGCCAGCGGCGAAGGAATTTGCGGGCGATGGCGCCTTATCGGGGAAAAGCGGCTCGTTGGCGAGTTGGGTGACGACGGCGGGAGCGTTGCTCTTCGTCGTGGGGCTGATCGTCGTGACGGCGAAGGTGCTGCGCAAGGCGTTGCCGCGGTACTCGGCTGCCTTGCCGGCGGGCGCCGTCGAAGTCCTCGGGCGGAAACCGCTCGACGATCGGCACATGCTGCACGTCGTGAAATGCGGCTCGCGAATCCTGATTCTTGGGTCTGCGAGCGACGGCCTACGAGCGCTCGCGGAAATCACCGACCCTAAAGAAGTTGATGCCCTGGCCCGATTGTGCCAGCCCGCCGAACCTCTGGGCTTCGGGATGGGGTTGAGCCGTGCGTTTGGTCGGATGAATCCGATGGATGAGGAAACACCAGGGGCCGAGGGTGAAACGGGAAATGCGGCCCCGATTCATGAACGCGAACCTTCCGATGCCGCGGCGCTGCGTTTGCGCTGGCACTTGAATTCATCGACGCGGCAGCCTGATGCGGCTGCCGGCGAGGTGGCGGAGGTCGCCGCATGAAGTATGCCCATGTATCGAGCCGGGCCAGCCGATCGAGCCGCGTTGTCGGCCGGGGGGCCTGCCTGCTGGGGTGCATTGCCCTGGCCGGGGGAATGCTCTGGGCGCAACCGCCTGCGCAGCGCAACATGGGGCGCGCGAAGTCCAATGCGTCGCAGCCGATTCGAACGGTCGAGCACGTTGAAGAGCCAGTGCCGGAACGGCTGGCGGCCCGCGAGCCGGCCGATGATTTGAACGCGGCCGACGTGCACGAAAGTGCGCAGCGGGCATTGCCTGGCGGCTGGGATATTGAAAAACTTCTTTCACCTTCAGGGCTCGGTTCGACGTTGCAGGTGATGATGCTGATGACGGTGCTGAGTCTCGCGCCGTCGATTCTCATCATGACCACCTGCTTCGTGCGGTTCGCCATCGTGCTGGGCCTGCTGCGGCAGGCGCTGGGGACTCAACAGTTGCCTCCGAATCAGGTGCTGATGGGGTTGTGCCTGCTGCTGACGTCGTTCGTGATGGCGCCGGTGTGGAAGCAGAGTTACGAAGAGGGGATCAGGCCGTATACCGAGGCGGCACCAGGAGCGGCCGCTCCGTCTCTCCCTGAGACGTTCGCCGCGACGGTCGGTCCGATCCGGCAGTTCATGGGAGAGCAGATTGATCAGGCGGGCAACGGCGACACGGTCTGGATGCTGTTGGATCACGAGCGACACTCCTCAGGGTCGCTCGCCGAAGATGAGTCTGAACTGCCCCCGAAGTACACTGATCTGCCCCTGCCCGTGCTGGCCTCGGCGTACATACTCAGCGAACTCAAAGTGGCATTTCTGATCGGCTTCAAGATATTTCTTCCGTTTCTGATCATCGATCTGGTCGCGGCGTCGCTCTTGACCGGCGCGGGGCTGATGATGCTGCCCCCCACCGTGGTGTCGTTCCCCTTCAAACTTTTGTTGTTTGTGCTGATCGACGGCTGGTCGCTGACGGTCGAGTCGCTGTTGGCAAGCGTGCGACCGCCGGCGTGAGCCTATAAACGTGTTGAAAAAGGTGTCTGGAACTCTCCGCAGCCGTGACAACCCCTCGGAATCTGCATGTTCACAAAGTTCCAGACACCTTTTTCAACAGGCTGTTATTCTTCTGCCAGCGTGATGAACCATGGACGTTGACGCGGCCATCGATTTGGTGAGGCAAGCGACCTGGCTGGGGGCCTTGCTCTGCGCCCCGGTGCTTGTGGCGGTGGCCCTGGTGGGCCTCGTCGTCAGCGTCTTGCAGGCGGTGACGCAGATTCAGGAGCAGACGCTGAGTTTCGTGCCGCGACTGGCCATTGCGACGGTGACGGCGCTGGTCATTCTGCCCTGGGGCCTGCAGCGGCTGGTGGAATATGCGACCGAATTGTTTCTGGGTCTGCCTACCGGAATAGCCGGTTAAGCCGCCTTCTGGGGGTTCGCAAAGCGAAAGGATCGCAACTGTCATGGGCCCTCTGCCGCACGCCATGGAAGGGCCGACGATAGAGGCCCTGGGGGCCGACCTGCTATGGGGGCAGGCGCTGGCGGGGTTTGTCGCGTTCACGCTGGTTGCGGCGCGGCTGGCGGGCATGGCGCTCCTGGCGCCCGCGTTCGGACACCCGGCCGTTCCCTGGCGCGTGCGGGCGCTCGTGGTGCTGGGGTTATCTATGGTGATCGCGCCGGCATTGCACCTCGCGCCGGCTGGGGGAATGCCCCGGTCGCTCGTCGAGTGCTCGCGATTGTGGCTGGGTGAACTCGCCGTCGGCGCGGCGCTGGGGCTGGGTGTGCTGACCATCCTCTCGGCCTTGCAGGCGGCCGGCGTGCTGATCGACCAGCAACTGGGGTTGTCGATGAGCGAACTGTTCAGCCCCGAAACAGGGGCCAGCGCGACGGTGAGCGGTCGCCTGCTTTCTCAACTGGGGCTGGCTGTGCTGTTCATTGTCGGCGGTCATCTGCTGTTGGTCTCGGCCCTGCTCGATAGTTTTACCGGCCTGCCCCTGGGTCTTGGTCGCCTGGATTTGTCGCTGGGGGACCTGCTGATCAGTCTCGTGCACGAATCATGTCGGCTGGCGGTGCGCGTCGCGGCCCCGGTGCTGGCCGTAATGGCCCTGGCCGGGCTGGCACTGGGGTTTCTGGAGCGCGCCATGCGGCACTGGCAGGGGCTGGCCTTCGCGATTCCCCTGCGGCTCGGGCTGGGGTTGCTCGTGCTGGGATTGTCGCTGACCGGGGCGGCGGGGCTGGTCGCGTCGGCGATTCCTGAAACGATTCAATCTCTCTGTGATGCACTGGGGGATGTGCAATGAGCGCAGGGGTTGATCGTGATGCGCGCACCGAACAGCCGACGCTGCGTCGCCGGCAGGAAGTCCGGGCGCGCGGGCAGGCGGCTCGCAGCCTTGATTTGACAGCCGCGGTCTGGCTCCTGGCGATGGTCGGCGGACTTTATTTCCTCGGGGGCGACATTGCCTCGGGGCTCGCGCGGCTGCTGAAGGCCGGTGTCGCGAACCCTGATCGGGCAGTGGTCGACGTGGGGTCGGCGACCGGCGCGATACGGGCGTTGATCGGTTCGAGCGCTCAGAGCCTGGCGCCCCTGGCACTCGTCGCGTTGGCCGCCGCCGTGATCGTCAACGTGGTGCAAGTGGGGCTGTTGGCGACGACTGAGCCCTTGCGGCCGAGCCTGGCCCGCCTCGACCCGCGCGCCGTTCTGCGGCGCTGGTTTTCATGGGATGGAACGGCGCAGCTCGTGGGGAGTCTCTTGAAACTGGCGGTCGTCGTCGGCATCGCGGCGAGCTTCATTTCGAGCAGGTTGCCTGCGCTGGCCGCCGCGTCGCAGCTTGACGCCGGCGGGCTTTGCCGTCAGATCGGCCGTTGGGGGCTGGGCCTGGGTTTCCAATTGGCGCTGGGCCTGTTGGCGTTGGCGGTGCTGGATTACGGATTTCAACTTTGGCGGTTCGAGCAGGGCCTGCGGATGACGCGGCAAGAGGTGCTCGATGAATTGCGAAATACCGAGGGAGACCCGCAGGTCAGAAAACGGCGTCGCGAGGCGCACCGGCGTCTGGCCGGTGCGGCGAGGCCGCCGCAGGACAGCGGGGCCTGACAGAGTCACACATATCTCTATCCATACGATTGTGTATGATTGGCGGGCAAAAGGAAGTTTTGGCTTGGCCGTTGCGACATCGCAGTGACCCTTCCGCCCCTGAGGAGCCACACGAAAGCCAAATGGACCAGACCCAGCAACTCAAGAACCTGATTCGCACGATTCCCGATTTTCCCAAACCGGGGATCAAGTTTCGCGACATCACGACTCTGTTTCAGGATGAATGGGGCTTCAAACGGGCGATCGACGAATTCGTCGCGCACTATCGCTATTCGCCCATCGACCGCGTCGTGGCGATCGAATCGCGCGGGTTCGTCATCGGGGGGGCCATTGCGCACCATTTGAACTGCGGCATGGTGATGGCCCGGAAGAAAGGGAAACTGCCTTACAAGGTCGAGCGGCAGGAATACCAGCTCGAATACGGGACCGATTGCATCGAGATTCATTCCGACGCGATTCGTGCGGGCGACCGCTGCCTGGTGGTCGACGATCTGCTGGCCACGGGCGGCACGTGCGAAGCGACGTGCAAATTGGTCGAACGACTGCAGGGGCAGGTTGTCGGGTGTTCGTTCATCATCGAACTGCCCGAACTGGGAGGCCGCAAGCGGCTGGCCGGCTACGACGTGCACACGCTCGTCGCGTTCGAAGGGCACTGACCGGTTCGGGCGCGAGCTCAGTTCTTGCGCGCCTTGCGCGCCGCTTGAAGGCGACGAACAAACTCGGCGTGTTCAGCCGATGCCAACCCGCGCTCTACCGTTTTGATCAGGGCCTTTGAATCACGAGCCAGCAGGGCTGGCTCAAGAAGCCAGAACCCGGGCAACGCTCGCGACAGCAGAATTCGCCGCTCATCAGGAACGATCTGTGTGCGCGTTAGAAAGTCGAACCAGCGGATTTCCTGCTCTTCGAGGCACAATACGAGATACTCACGCACTCCCGCAGATTCGTAATCGTCCTTTTTCTGATGCAGGTCGATGGCGACAGAACTGTGTGCGACTTCGCAAACCAGTTCGGGCCCGCCGGTGAGATAGTTCTGGCGGGTAATTCGCGTCTGGCCGCCATATTCCTTCAGGATCCAGAGGCAGGCGTCGGGCTGCGGCTCGCTGTCTTCTGCCAGAATGACGGTCGCGTCGGTCGCGACGCGTACGCCCGGAGTTGAATCCTGAAAGCGACTCAAGGCATGCACCAGAAGCGCGGTGAACTCACCGTGATGAATTCCGACGGGTGAGGCCATGTAAACGAGGCCCCCGATCAATTCGAATTTTGCGTCATTCGGATAGGCGCTATAGCGGCGATGAAACTCTCTCTGAGTCAGCCGGTCGCCGCTGTACAACAGGGGCGGCTTTTGCGCCGGGGAACGTCGTCGTGTCAACACTCCGGACATGGGGGCCAACTCCTTCTGGCGCCAATTTTATCGCAACTCGGCGTTGCTCGCCAGATGTGGCGAACCGTTCTGCCCTGCGGTGTGTCTGTGGGCGCATGACCCTTTCAGACCATTTCCAGAATCAGCGCTGGTGCCTGGCGCAAGCCGCCGCCCTCGCGGGTGTCGCGGTGCAGCCGGTCAACTTCGAGATCGAGGTTGAGCAGCGGTTGCGCGCCAAACTGCGGCTTGTCGCGCGCCGCGGACTCGACTCGCCCGGCGCGCAGGTGAAAATCAGCACCGGGCCCAAAGGCGCGAAACTGCAATACGGGCTGGAATGCTACGTCGTCAAGATTGAGAACCGCGAGGTGCCGATTATTCACGTCGTCGCGCCGGAATGCGGCACCGCCTGGGACTACTACGATTTCTGGGTCGTGCCCGTGGCCGAACAGCGCCGCGTGTACCGCTATCTGCGGCGCCTCGAACGGCAGGCTTTCCCGGATACGGCCCCCATCATGCGTGCGGCAGACCAGAAACTGCTCTGGGACAACACCATCGGCTTTCTGCGGCACGGCCGACAGCAACTGGCGAAATTCGGCCTGCCGCAGAAGCGCGGCCTGGTGCTGCTCGGTGAGCCGGGTAACGGAAAGACCATGGCCTGCCGGTGGCTACTGGTCGCCTGCCAACGGTACGGGTTGAGCTGGAAGTGCGTGTCGGCGGAGACGTACGAGGAAGCCTGCGAGAACAGAGAGGTGCGGGGCCTGTTTGAGCTGGGAGAGCCGGGCATCGTGTTGTTTGACGACCTTGACCAGGCGCTGCGCGATCGCGATCAAGGGGATTCCGGCACTCGCCGCACGACGTTCCTGACGGAACTCGACGGCCTGCACCCCCGTGACGGGGTGGTGTACGTGTTCACGTCGAATTGCCACTTGCGAGACCTTGCTCCGGCGTTCCGGCGGCCGGGGCGCATCGATGTGTTTGTGCACTTCCCGCGTCCCGATGTGTCACTGCGGCAGCGGTTCATTGTCGACCGCTGGGAACCGGCGATTGTCGAGGCATTGCCGATCGAGCGGGTGATTGCCGAGACCGAGGGGATGAGCTTTGCCGAGATTGCAGAACTGAAGAAGCTGCTGGTGCTGCATTACCTCGACGCCGGCCGTTTCGACTGGGAACGGGCGTGGAACGCGTATTGCGCGGCGCATCGGGTCGGCGTGGGCAAAGGCCGCATTGGTTTTAGCTCAACCGCTGCACAAAAGAACGACCGCAGCGGCGCATCGGTCTGGATTGGCGCGTAACCAGTAAGCGGCGTAGGGTGCGTCAAGCGAAGCGAAGACGCACCGTTGCCCAAGAGGCCCACTTGCGCGGTGCGACAGCGCTTCGCTTGTCGCCCCCTCCCCTTTTTTTCCACCGGCCGCTAACCGTGCGTGGGCAACGCGACCGGGGCGAAACCTTCGACGCTTCCCAACTGTTCGACCGCAGCGGCCTGTTGGGCGTCATATTGCCGGTACTTCAGGTACAGGGTCAACCCGAACCCGCCGAATAATGTGGCCGGCATCCCCAGCATGAACAGAATGCTGTACATGAACGCGCGCGGCAAATGGTTTTCTTCGGCGATCGACTGGTTGCACATTGGGCAGGCCTGCGCCACGGTCGCCAGCAGGGCGACGAGCGCTACGGTCGACAACATTCGCCAGAGCCAATGCCGCATGAGAATCTCGATCGTCTTTGCGAGCCGCCGAAGCAGTATTTCATGGGCTGCAGCGACCCCTAACGGGGGGCCGCGTGCGGGCCGTGGTACAACATCCAGTAGATTATAACCCCCGTCACCGATACGTACAGCCAGATCGGAAACGTGACGCGGGCGAGCCGGCGGTGCTTCTCCCACTGGCCGGCCAGGCCGCGGTAAATCGTCAGCGGCGCGAGAACCGCGACTCCGATGGCGAGCGTAATGTGCGAAATCAGGATGCCAAAGTACACGAACGCCGCCGCGCCCGTCCCCTGGAAATGCTGCGAGCCGCTGCCGGTGTAGCGGTGCAGGGCCGCGTGGTAGACAAGGTAGCAGGCGAGGAACAGGGCCGAGGTGACGAACGCCGAAAGCATCACGGTCTTGTGCGCTTCGATTCTCTGCGCCTTGATCAGACTGAACCCGGCCAGCAAGAGCACCGTCGCCAGGCCATTGAGCGACGCGTTGACGGCGGGCAGCCGCCAGACCCATGGTGGAACGCCCGCGCGCTTCAGGGCGGCCTCCTCCGCCTGCCCTAGGGCTTCTTCTGCCTGTTCGGCGGCGCGGGCCGCCTCTTCGGCCTGACGCTGCAATTGCTCCTGACGCTTTGCGTTGGCGTCGGCCTCGGCGATCAGGCGACTGTCAGACGGGTCTGATTTTCCCGACAGCGCCCGCCGCAAGCGGGCCATGTCGACGTCGTCGCGGGCGTTGTATTGCCCGACGACGCGCCCCGCGGCGTCGACGTGCATGATGGTGATGCTGTGTTCGATCTCGAAACCCGGCTGCGGAACCAGCGCGTCGCCCGCGATCTGTTTGAAGCTGCCGCGGATGACGCGATAGATGTCGGCCTTGTCGCCGGTGAGAAACCACCAGCGTTCGGGGTCGGCCCGATAGTGGGCCGCATAGGCGCGCAATACCTCGGGCGTGTCGCGTTCGGGGTCGACGGTAAACGACACGAGCCGCACGCCCAGCCCCTTCGTCTTCTCCTGCAGCATCTGCATCCGTTCGCTGACGAGCGGGCAGGGGCCGGCGCAGTTGGTGAAGATGAAACTGGCGAGCCAGGGTTGCCCCAGCAGGTCGGCCTTGGTGACCGTTCGCCCGTGACATTCGGTGAACGAAAAATCTTCGACCCCCTCGGCGGGCCACGTCGGCTGTTGTCCTTCGGCGTGAACGGCGCGAGACCAGGCCGGCGTCAGCCCGGCCGCCAGAATCGCGGCCGTGAACAGCATACGAACGTTTTCAAAAGACGTGCTCATCGGCTCGCAATTTAACTGACGACTCAGAATGGCTCGTCCGCGATTATAGGTCATCGGGCATCGGCCGACGAACGACGCCCGGCCAGCCAGACCGACGCAATCACGCAGACCAGGCAAAACAGGGTCGTCACCAGCAGGCAAGTGGTTAACGATGGCAGTCCGCCGGTTGTCGGCAGGGCGCCATGCGCATAGAGCAGCCGTCGCAGGCCGGCCACGGCATAGGTCATCGGGTTCAGGCGAATCACCCAGCTCAGCCAGCCCGATTGCTCTCCGGGAAACAATGCGCCTGATAAGAGCCACATGGGGAGCAGGAACAGGCTCATGATGGCATGGAATCCCTGGGTCGAATCGAGAGGCCAGGCAATCAGAAACCCGAGCGCGGTCTGCGAGAAGGCCACGAGAGTGAGAAAGGCCACGATCTTGCCGCTTGCCGCGGGCGAGACGGGGAACCCCATGAACGGTGCGAGCGCCAGAAACAGCCCCGCCTGAATCACGGCGAGGGCCGTGCCGCCGCAAAGTTTGCCCAGCACGAGTGCAAGTCGGCTGATGGGGGCGACAAGCACTCCCTGAAGAAAGCCTTCGCGGCGATCTTCGATGATCGAAATGGTCGAAAAGATGGCGGTAAACAGCACAATCAGCACGGCCACGCCTGGAAAGAAATACTCCTGATACGTCATTTCGGGCGGGGCCCACGCCGGAGGGCTGAAACTGCCGTGCAAGCCAGCGCCAAAGAGCAGCCAGAACAACACCGGTTGCCCCAATGCGCCCACCACGCGCGTTCGCTGCCGAATGAACCGTACCAGTTCGCGCACCGCGAGCGTCCAGATCGGCAGCCAGAAGCCAATTCGGATTTCGGATTTCGGATTTTGGATTTCGACAGACATGAAGGCACGTTAACCCGCAATCCGCAACCCACACTTCCCAATGGCGAGACCGACACCTGCTGTGCTCATCAGACCATTTCCTCGTCGCCCCAGAACCGGCGCCCCGTGCGCTGCACGAAGACGTCTTCGAGCGTCGGCTTGCCCAGCGACAACGAAGAAATGTCAGCGCCGAACGCTTCGACGAGCCGGGCAACCAGCTCGTGCCCCTGCGGCGCCTCGATGCGCAACTGATGCCCGACAACCTGCGCTCGCAGCGCGAAGCGGGCGTCGATTTTTTCGGCCAGCGACTGCGGGTCGGGCGAGTCGATCGTCAGGCAGTCGCCGCCGATCGAGGCCCGCAGCGCCTCGGGGGCACCCAGCGCGACGATTTTTCCGTGATCGAGAATCGCGAGGCGGTTGCACCGCTCGGCTTCATCCATCAGGTGCGTCGTCACGACGACCGTCACGCCCGACTGGTTGCGCAAGGTCTGCAGATAGCGCCACAGGTCGAGGCGGGCGCCGGGATCGAGGCCCGTTGCCGGCTCATCCAATAGCAGCACCTGTGGGTCGTGCAGCACGCCCTTGGCGATCTCGACGCGGCGGGCGAGCCCCCCGGAAAGCGATTCAGCGCGATCGTGCAGACGGTCAGCCAGGCCCAGACGGTCGAGCAGCGTTTCGATGCGGCGACGCAGGTTCCGCCCCGACAGGCCGTACAGGTACCCCTGGTGCACCAGGTTCTCGCGAACCGTCAGCTTGCGGTCGAGGCTGGGAGATTGAAACGTTACGCCGATCTGCGAACGGACGGCGGCAGGCTGCGTTGCAACGTCGAGCTCCAGCAACCGAATTGCGCCGGTCTGAACCGGCAGGAGCGTCGAAACGATGCGAAACAATGTCGTCTTGCCCCCTCCGTTGGGGCCCAGCAGACCGAAGATCTCGCCCCGCGAGACATCGCACGTGACGTTGTCGAGGGCGAGCTTCGCGCCGTAGCGGTGCGAAAGTGCGGCGATCGAGATCGCTGGGGAAAGTTGCATGGGACAAAGCGGGCCTTCCCACAGACGCCTGTTTTGGCGTGCGACACGGTTGGGCCAGAGCGCGCGTCGACGCCGGGCCGCTCAATGCCCGGCGGGGGCGTGGCCGTGGTCGCCGTCGGCTGCGTGCATGGCGGCCGCCTGAGCCGCCGCCTGAACCTGAGGTACTTGCACGTCGTAATAATGCAGACCGATATCGGGGGCCAGGGCGGCGATAATGGTGAGCGCCAGCACCAGCGTGGGGGCCAGCAGCACAAACTTCCAATGCCCTTCGAATTTCAGGTGCATGAAATAAAGCATCACGAACATCGCCTTGAAACAGGCCACGGTCAGCACGACGAGGCCCAACAGCACCTTGCCCATCGTGCCGCCGTACCAGTCGGCGATGACCGACGCGACCGTCAGCGCGCACAAGGCGTAGAAAATGTACCAATAGTTGACATGCACGTGGGCCACCGGGTCGTGGGCGGCGACCTGCGCGTCGGCCTCGGCGTGCGATTCGTGGTGCGTGGGATGTGGATCAGACATGAAAGCTCCCCGCCGGATTCAAACCGGCCGACTGCGCCGGAATACGAGCGTGCGTCAATTACACGATATAAATCAACGGAAACAGGAAAATCCACACGAGATCGACGAAGTGCCAGTACAGGCCCGAGTTTTCGACGGCGACGGCGTGCCGCGCGCTGAGTTTGTTGTTGACGCCCAGCCAGATGATGCCGCCGAACAGCAGCATGCCGATAATGACGTGCAGGGCGTGGAACCCGGTCATGATGAAATAGCACGAAGCGAAGGTGTTGCCGTACACGATGACGTGCGGATCGTGCACGCCGTCGAACAGGCCCGCGTGCTTCGACAGCAGCTCTTGGCGCTGTGGCTCAGAGAGCTTCTCGCGCAGTTCGGCCCCGTACTTCTCTTTGGCCGCCAGAACGGCCGCACGTTCCTGCTCGCTGTGCGTCTCAAAATCGACCTCGCCCGAATCGCACAACTGCTTGACGGCCAAGAGCCAGCCGCGGGCGTCGGTCAGGCCGAGCTGGCCCGACTTGGCCGCCTCTTTGAGCGGGGCGTAGGCCGCGACGACGGGCCCCAGGGCCGCCAGGTCGGCGTTGACCTGGTCGATCTGTTTCGACAGCCCCTCGCCCCCGGCCCCCTTGCTGCGGTTTTCGAGGTTCGTCCGCTGCTGGTCGAGGGCCTGGGCGCCGGCGGCCGCATCGAGCTCGCGGACCATCTTGTCGAGCGCCTGCTGCGGGCTTTCGGCGACGTGCCCGGGCAGAATGTCGTGACTGAATTTGCCGTAGTACTCGTACGACTTGATCGCCAAAAACAGGCAGGCCAGCACGAAGGTCGCGATAATCCATTTCGTCGCTCGGGCGTATTCGCGCAAGCCCATTGCCTCGTGGGCGAGTACCACAAACACGCTAGAGGTAATCAGCACGAACGTGTTGAGCCCCCCGGCCCAGATGCGGATGTGCGTCACGTTCGGGTCGGTCGGCCAGCCGGGCGAACCCAGCCGCAGCACGATGTAGGTGCCGATGAAGGCCGTGAAGAACATGATTTCCGTCCCGAGGAACAGCCACATGCCGAGCTTTCCATTGGGAATCGGCACGCCCATCTTGAGGGCGGGAACTTGAGAATGGCCGGCGGCGTGCGACATGACGAGCGAGTATCCTGGAGCGTGTAAGCTTTCTTTTTGCAGATTTCACTTCGAGAGTCGGCGCCTGCTACGGCCGACTCTCACGACAGCAACCGAACATGGTCCCAGACCAGAATCAACAAGAGCAGCGGCAGGTAAACCAGCGAAGTCCACAACAGCCCGCGGGCGGTGCGAACCGATTCGGCCAGGCTGAATCGCAATGCGGCCAAAACGTAGGCCAGCCCCAACAGCAGCGCCCCCAGCAGGTAGACGCCCCCGGCCAGTTCGAGACGCGCAGGGAGCAGGCTCAACAGCACCAGCGCGAGCGAATTGCCGACGGCTAGCAACCCGACGATAACAGGGTTCTGGCCGCCGGCCGGCAGCATCTTCAGCCCCGCGCGGGCATATTCTTCACGATAGAGCCAGGCGATCGCCAGAAAATGTGGAAACTGCCACAGGAACAGAATCGCAAACAGGGCCAGCGCTCGCAGGTCAAGCGCAGCGCCGGCGGCGGCCCAGCCCAGCACAGGGGGCAGGGCGCCCGGAATGGCGCCCACGGTCGTGGCCAGCCCCGTGGTGCGCTTTAGCGGCGTATAAACGAGGGCGTACAGCGCCCATGTCGCGAGCGCCAACAGGCCCGTCGTCAGGTTGACGAAAGCCACCAGGTACAGAGTGCCCGCGACGCCTGCCGTCAGCCCGAACGCGAGCGCGTCGCGCGGCGCGAGGCGCCCGGCCGGCAGCGGGCGCGACGCTGTGCGCCGCATGCGGGCGTCGGTCGCGCGTTCGAGGTACTGATTGAGCGCGCTTGAACCAGCAGCGACCAGTGCGATGCCCAGCAGCGCGTGCACCAGGGGTATGCTGCGCCATTGGTCGCCCGAGGCGAGGGCGTAGCCGGCGCTCACCGTGACCAAGGCGAGCGCTGCGATGCGCGGCTTGGTCAGCGCGATGTAGTCGGAAAGCCGGGCGGCCAAAGACACGCGCTCGGGCGCGGCACTTGTGCAGGCGGCCGTCGAGAGCGACGTGCTCATGAAACGCCTCCCGCAAAGGTTAATGGCGATCCTTGCGCGACGCGATCGGGCGCCGGCCCGCCGGTTGTTTTCTGAAGCCAGGCGACGCGCATGATGCGCACCGTCAGCACCACGGCCGAGGCAAACAGCAGCATGCCCGTCAGGACGTGCGCCGTGCGAAACGCGATCTGCACGTTCGACCGGTACACGGCGACGTAATCTCCGAAACCGAATCGCGTGACCCAGGCGCCTGCCCCCAGTGCCAGTTGTACGATGGTGAGCCCCGCGAGGGCTGCCGCGGGCGCCTGCAGCCAGCGGGCGGCGCTCGCCATCGCCGCCAGCGACAGCCAGACGGTGAAGAGCGCCGCCACGAAGGCGAAACCCAGGTGCTCGTGCAGGGCCATGCCGCGATGCCTGACGAGCCCCCCGAGAACGTATTGCACGAACAGGCAGAGCACTGTGACGATCGACAGGGCGCGCAGCCTGTTGGCCGAGGCCACGCGCGTCGCCGGCCGGGCCTCGCGCCACGCACGACTGGTCACCACGGCGACGGCCGCCATGAGGCCGAAGACGAGCGCGGCGAAACTGCCGTGCACGAACGCCAGGCCGCGCGCATCGAGCCGCACCCGCTGGCCCCCCAGAAGCCCCTGCGCCACGACCGCCAGCAGCACCGCCAGGCCCAGCCAGCGCACCCAGGTGCGGCGGTCGAGAAGCGCGCAGCCGACGCACAGCGCCATGCTCGCCAGCCCGATCACGATGCCTGCCAGGCGGTGGCCGTGCTCCAGAAACTTATCGCCCACCGACTGCCACCAGGGGTACGACAGCATTCCGTGGCCGTCGGAGGTGGGCCAGTCTCGAAAGGCCATTCCGGCGTCGGTGGTGGTGACGAGCGCCCCCATCACAATGGGCAAAAGCGCCGCGCAGGCCGTCAGCACGGCGAGGCGATGCAGCCAGGGGGTGTCGTTTGCGCTCGTCATATTACCAGGTTCGTTGCACCGCCAGTAGAGCCCGCCAGTTGAGCCCGCTCTGCACGGTGCGCTCTCCAATCGGCTCAATGCGGGTGGGCGTACGGGTCGGCGTGGCGATCTTCGGTCGCCACGTACAGCGTCTGCGGCAAAAAGTCTTCTTCGACCAGCGGCGAGGCGTATTCGTAGGGGCCACGATAAACCACCGGTGCAATATCGAAATTGCCGTGGCCCGGGGGAGAGGGCGCGGTCCATTCGAGCGTGTTCGAGTTCCACGGGTTGCGGCCGACTTTTTTGCCACGGAAGATGCTGTACAGAAAATTGCCGATCAGCAGGAACTGCGCGCAGCCCATCAGAATGGCGCCGTACGTCATGACCTGGTTCAAGGGAATCAGGTGCGCGAGGTAGGGGTAGTGGTAGGGGTCGGCCAGCCGCCGCGGGAACCCGGCCATCCCCAACAGGTGCATGGGAAAGAACGTGACGTTAAAGCCGATGAACGTGAGGGCGAAATGCAACTTGCCCACCGACTCGTTCATCATCCGGCCGAACATCTTGGGGAACCAGAAATGGATCGCGCCAAAGACCCCGAAGAGGGTGCCGCCGAAGAGCACGTAGTGAAAGTGGGCGACGATGAAATACGTGTCGTGAATATAGATGTCGACCGGGACGGCGGCCATGAAGATGCCGCTTAATCCCCCGATCACGAACATCGACACAAAGGCGATGGCGTTGAGCATGGGGGTGGTGAATTGCACGTCGCCTCCCCACATGGTTCCCAGCCAGTTGAATACTTTTACGGCCGAGGGCAGCGCAATGAGGATCGTCGAGACCATGAAGGTCATCCCCAGCCCGGGGTTCATGCCGCTGATGAACATGTGGTGCCCCCACACGATGAACCCCAGCCCGGCAATCGCCGCCATCGAATAGACCATCGGGCGGTAGCCGAACAGCGGCTTGCGGCTGAACGTCGAGATGATATCCGACACCATGCCCATCGCGGGGAGGATCATGATGTAGACGGCGGGGTGCGAATAAAACCAGAAGAGGTGCTGCCAGAGCAGCGCCTGGCCCCCCCCGACGGTGGCCGGCGCGTTGTTGACGACCAGCCCGCCGGGAACAAAGAAGGTCGTGCCCAGGATGCGGTCGAACAGCAGCATGAAGCCGGCTGCGGTCAGCACGGGCAGGGCGAAGGCCTGCAGAATCGCGGTGATGAACATGCCCCAGATGGTCATGGGCATGCGGAAGAGCGTCATGCCGGGGGCCCGCATGTTGATGATGGTGGTCATGTAGTTGACCGAGCCCATCATCGAAGAGACGCCGACGAAGGTCACCCCCATCAGCCACAGGGTCTGGCCCAGTTGCGAGCCCGGCGCAGCCTGGGGCAGCGCGCTTAAGGTGGCGTAAGAAGTCCAGCCGGCGGCGGCCGCGCCGCCGGTGACGAAAAAGCTGGCCATGAAGAACCCGATCGCCGGCCACATGAACCAGTAGCTCAGCATGTTCAGGGTGGGAAAGGCCATATCGTCGGCGCCGATCTGCAGCGGGATCAGAAAGTTGCCGAAGGCGCCGGCCAGAATGGGGATGATCACCAGAAAGATCATCACCGTGGCGTGCATCGTGAACAGCATCGTGTAGAACTCGGGGGAAATCGCCCCCCCTTCGCCGGCAAACAGCATGCGGCCGATGATGGGCATTTCGCGCCAGGGAAACGCCAGTTGCCAGCGCACGCCCAGGGCGAGTGCCCCCCCCACCAGCAGCATCAGCATCGTCGTGATCAGGAACTGGATGCCGATGATCTTGTGATCGGTCGAAAAGACGTACTTGCGGATGAACCCCGGCTCGTGATGCGCGTGGGCGTGCGGCGCAGGCGCGTGCCCGGTTGTCAGATTGGCCGCTGGGTTTAGAGTGCTCACGGGAACCTCACTCAGTGTCCCGGCCGCTTCCAGCGCCCGAGGCACTTTGCTCATAGGATGACTGTCACTCGAATGACTAATGCCTAATCAATGACGAAGCACGAATGACGACTCCGAATGAAGCCCTTCTTTTCGTCATTCGGGCTTCGGCATTCGTCATTGATTCGACATTCGGATTTCGCCATTCGTCATTCTCTGTCGTTGCTATTTCTCCGCCACTTCGGCGTCGCCGCCCGGCGGCGCGCTGGTGCCGTCGTCGAACTGCGCCGCTTGCAGGTCGCTCAGATACTTCTGGAACTCAACCTCGCGCTCGACCGACAACTGCCCGCGCATCTTGTAGTGCCCCCAGCCGCACAATTCGGCGCACACCAATTCAAACTCGCCGACCTTGTCGCACTGAAACCAGACGGGTATCACCAGGCCCGGCACCGCGTCTTGCTTGACCCGCAGGTGCGGCAGGAAAAACGAGTGCAGCACGTCTTCGCTCTTGAGCCTGATGACGACCGGTTTGCCGACGGGGGCGTGCAGGTCGTTGACGGTGTAGAGGTCGTCGGGTTGAGGCGTGTCTTTGAGTGTCTTGCCCGGGGCGGGGTACCTGATGCGCCATTCAAACTGCCGCGCGGTCACTTCGGCAAGCGGGTGCGCGAGCGCGTCGGGGTCGAAGTTCGATTTCACGCGGTAGCGGGCCCAGACATCCATCTGGTACAGGGCGATGAACAGCAGAATTCCGGCGGGCACGATGCTCCAGATGACTTCGAGCGTGTGGCTGCCATGCACGAACAGGCCCCGACCCTGCTTCCCTGACCCGTATTTCCACAGCACCCAGCCCAGAACGGCGTTCACGCCGACAAACGTTACCGCGGTGATGATGCCGATCAGGTAAAACAGGTCGTCGATCTGAGCACCCAAAGGCGAGAGCGACGGGCCGGGGAACCACCACTTATAGTCGGGGCCGATGGCCGAGAACGCCACGGCGATGACGGCGGCCGCCACGAAAAAAAAGCACCAGAAACGATTCACGTCATGATCTCCGGGCGGGGAAACGCGCGGCGTAAACGCCGCGACGAAACCCTTAGCTCAATCTCGCTGACTTCTGATCTCTAAATGCTGTCTTCTGCTGGCGACTTTTTTCTCGGCTTCTTCGTCGGGCAACTCGTTCGGGTATGCCGATTCTTTGCCGTCGAAGGGAATGCTCAAGACGTAATTCACCAGATCCCAAAGCTGCTCGTCCTTGAGGCTTGCGCCGAAACCGGGCATCTGCGTGCCGTTGATGCCCGCGTGCAGCCGGCGGAAGATGTCGATCGGGCGGCGTCCGCCGCGATAGACGCCGCGCGTCAGGTTGCGCGGTTCCTGCGGCTGGCCCCAGATGTCGTGCAGGCCCGGCACTTCGTACTTGCGCTCGGGCGTCACGTTGGGAATCGGTTGAAACTGTTCGGTCTGCCGACCGTCGCCGCGGCCGGCCGGGCCGTGGCAGTCAGCGCACTTCGTTTTGTCTCCCAGAAAGATTTCGCGACCGCGGGCCAGCGACTCTTTTGTCGGCGGCGTGCGCTTCAGTTTGGGCGTGATCACGTTTTCGGGCGCCTCCGCGGCCGCCCACCCTTCGGCAATGTCGCCGGCCGATTCGGCCACCAGGTCGGCGAACTCTTCGTTGATCGACTTCCGCAGCTCTTCGACCACTTTGCGGCGGTTCGACTTCTCCTGGGCCATCTGCTGCCGCACGTCTTTATCCTGGGCGCCGGCCGCCGCAAGCTGCTGGTCGAGTTTCAGCTCGAGCTCGCCGCGGCAGCTCAGCCAGCGAACGTAGTCGGCCAGCAACTCGAGTTGCTCGTCACCCAGCAACACGAACGAGGGCATGTACGTGCCCGGAATGCCCTGCTTCAGAACTCGAACGAGGTCGGCCCGCGAAGGTTTCAGGGCCTCGCGCGTCGATTTGAATTTGAATACGCCCTGCCGATAGTCGCGCGGCAGCGGTTTCAGGAAGCGGGCCGTGGGCCCGTTGCCGTCACCCGAGGTACCGTGGCAATGGACGCAATGCTGCATGTACAGGCGCCGGCCTTCGACGAGTCGCCAGCCGGCTTTCGTGCGGGCCTCGACCGGGCTGTTTGCAACCGGTGTTCCGTAATCGATGGGGAACTGTTGCCAGGCGACGAGGTGGCCGGGGGTGCCAAAGTTTTCGGTCAGCACCTCGGCGACTTTCGCGCGGACTTCAGGGATCAGATCCTGGGTCCTGGCGTTGAGAACGAATTTCGCCTCGGGGGGCTGGCCACAGCCGGCCAGAAGCACGGCGGCGCAGAGCAGCAGATAAGAGACAGTCTGTGTTCTCACGTGCAGAACCTTTTTCGTAGCACGGGTCGCCGACCCGTGCGTGAAATTGTCACAATAGCAGACTTGGTTCCGGAATTTTCCGTCGAAATCTTCATTGGGGCGGCGCGGGTCGTGCTGCCGGCAGCACTAAGGCGCGACGCTGACTGCGATCGAACTCGGCCGCGGGCCCTCGAACATCGCGAAATCAGAGGCCTTGTATTTCAGGCTGACCTCTTTTGTTTCACCGGCTTTGATCTCGACCTCATACTTCTTGTTGAGATAGCCCTTTTTTTCCTGCCAGATGATGAACTCATGTTTGCCGGCGGGGAGGTCGCTGATCGTGAACTTGCCGTTCTCATCGGTGACCGCCATGTAGGGGTGGTCGAGCACCAGATGGTAGGCCTTCATCCAGGGATGAAAATCGCATTTCACTTCCACCGGCAGCCGCTCGGGCTTCTTGTATTTCAATTCGACCCCCTTGCGGTCGTTGGCCGGAATCGTCTGGTTGAAGGCATCGTTCCTAAGCGGCGACGTGCGGGTATTGTGCGGTACCCCGTCGTTGCTCTTGACCAGCACCGTGACCGGGGCGTGCACGAGCAGGGCGTGCGGCAGGAACCGGCAATTCTGCTGGTCGAAGTCGATCGGTAGTCCCGGACCCTTGGCGCCTGCGGCACCCTCCGGGGCCTTCGCCAGGTAAACAAAAACGTTCTTGATCCCTTTGCTTTTGGGATCCACGACCAGCGACTCGTTGGGCACGTCGCCATTCGCGAGGCACACCTGCGGGTCCTTGACTGTCGGGTCGTTCTTCGACGCCGCCGGGGTGAGTTGGGGTACGTCGCCGTCGAGCACAATCGTACCGGTGAAGGTGCCTGTGCCTGCGGCCCCCACGAGGGCCTGGGTCAGGGGAAGTTCCAGAGCCGGGCGCAACGCTACTTCTGTTTCGCGCGCAGCGCTCACCCCGGTGCCCGGGCCACAGGCGAGGGCCAGCAGAACGGCGGCCGTCAGCGTCGTGGCGAAGGCTGTGACAATACCGGCGGTGCGGTAACCGACTTTCGGGTGAGATGGCGTCTGTCGCGTCATGGCAAATACTCTCGATGCCTCAGGGGTTTTGTGTCACGCTGATCTCGCCGCCGCGCTCGAGTCGCTGGAAGGCGATGCGCGGCGCGGCCGGGTTTCGGGCTGCGGCGAATTTGCCGGCGCCGTAGGTCAGGTTCTTTTCGGTGTCTTTGTCGGGTTCGATTGTGATTTGCAGTTTGCGGTCGAGCAACTGCCCGCGCTCGTGCCAGACGTTGAAGCTGTGCTTGCCCGCGGGCAAGCCGTCGATGCGAAATTTCCCATCCTTGTCGGTGATGGCAACGTAAGGGTGATCGACCGGAAAGTGGTAGGCCTTCATCCAGGTGTGGTACGAGCACTTGACTTCGATCGGCATCGGCTCGGTCTTGCTGTATTTCAGGGCGACCCCCTTGCGGTCGTTGGGGCTGATCGTCTGGTTGAAGACATCGTTCCGAACGGGGCTGGTCTGCGTGTTGTGAGGGATCGGGTCATCACTCAACACGAACAACGGTTGGCCGATTCGCACGAGCAGCACGTGCGGCAGGAACCGGCAGCCTTTCTGGTCGAAGTAGTTCGGCTCAGAAGAGGGCTGGGCGAGTTCGGCCTTGATATTGGCCGGTCGCTTGTCGAGAAAGACGACGGCGTTCGAGATTCCATTGTTGGCCGAATTCACGACCAGGCTCTCATTCGGCACGGCGACTGCAGCGCACACCGCGGGGTCTTTGGTCGTCTGGTCGGCAGCAGTGACCAGCGGCCGCAGATTGGGCGCGGCCCCTTCGTAGGTGATCGTCCCCAACAGGTTGCCGTAACCGGCAGGGGCGGCGTCGGAACCGCCCGTTTCAGCCGCAGCCGAGGTGGTTCCGGCCCCAATGGCCGGCTTGATTTTCACCGACACGAGCGCCGCCTCGGGGCAGCCCGAGAGGGTAATCAGAGCGAGCAAAGCAACGTAGGGTGCAACCAGCGCAGCGCTGTTGCACCGCGAACGGAATTGCGAAGGATGTCTGGCCGACGGTGCGTCTGTGCTTCGCTGGACGCACCCTACACCCGCTACATCCACGAAGTAGGTGTAGGGTGCAACCAGCGCAGCGCCGTTGCACCGTGAACGGGACTGCGAGGGACGTCGGGCAGACGGTGCGTCTGCGCATTGCTTGAGGCACCCTGCGCCTACCGAGTTCCGAATTCCCTCCCCCTTGACGGGGGAGGGGTCAGGGGTGGGGGGGAAGGGAGAATGTGTGCGCGATCTCGGTATGTTGGAATAATCAATCATTGTTCGACCCCTGCGCAGGTGCGGCGGCTTGCGGGGCAGCGGCCGTGGCTTTCCCTTCCCGCTCGAGAATCCGCAGGTAATTCATCAGTGCGTCGCGCGCGGCCACCGTCTGGCGGCTGCCGTCGCCCTCGAACAGATGCGGAAACTGCTGCTTGTCACGCGGGAAGTTCTGCGGCATCGCCGTGTAGGGCGTGATCCAGCTTGGTTTGTAGATCCACAGTTCAAGCCATTCGGGACGCAGCCGATTGTAGGCCCCTTCGAGGTTCGGGGCATGCGTCACCTTGGTGGGGTCGCCGCCGCCCACAAACGGCAAGCCCCCCACGGCATGGCACCCGTTGCACAACCCCGTGGGTGGGGGCATCGTCAGCAGCTTCCACGCGTCGCGCAGGTACTCGGGGTTATCGCGTTCTTTCTGGACGAGATACTCAGGATCGCGCTGCGGCACGTCCTGATATGGGTAAGCCGTGCCATCGACGGCTGAGAAATAGTTCGCGAGTGCCCGCGCCTCGTCGTTGTTCATATTGAACTGAGGCATTCGCAAAACGGTGGTGTAGCGGATTCGCTCGGGGTTCTTGAGGAACCGGTAGAGCCACGGCGTCTGCACTTTCTGCCCTTCGAGATACAGCACCGGGGGAACCATCTGCTGCGCCTTGTCGCGATTGACGTCGCGATCAGCCTTCATCGAGGCCTCGGCGAGCCAGCCGGCGAATTCGCCGCCGCGGGGGGGCTTGATGGCCAGCAGGTCTTTCACGAGTATTTCCATGCGACGGCCCGGCAACAGCACTTCGTCGGGGTTGCCCAGGTGCAGCGTTTCCCAGAGGCTGTAGTAGTACGCCTGGTCTGCGGGGTCGTCTTCGGGGTCAGGAGGCTGGAACAAGAGACCGTGGAAGCTGATGGCCGGCTGACCCGATTTGGTTTTGAACGGCGTGCGGGCGTCGCGCGGCGGCTTGAGCTTTTTCAGCAGATCGAAGGCTTCGGGCCAGTCGGCCGTGGCCAGCTCGTCGGGTTCGAGGTCAGAGGGCCTGCCGATCACTTCCGGCAGCTCAACCGTGTGACACCCCGTACAGTTGTACTTCTGCAGCAGCTTTTCGCCTTCGACGCGGGCATGCGCGGCGCCTTGCGCGCGGTACACGTATTTCTCGGCCGGCGGCTCGGCGACCAGGCCCAAAATGAACGTGGCGATCGCCTCGATCTCAGATTCGTCGAACGGGAACTTGGGCATTCGCAGCCGTTCATCCCAATTCTTCGTTTCGGTCTTCTTATAATCGTAACTGCGAGGCTCGCGCAGCTTCTGCCACAGGAAGCCCGCGCGGCCGTGGTGCAGAAGCTGGTCGTAGAAAAACGCGACCGAGCTTTCTTTCTCGTACACGTCGGGGGGCAGGTTGCCCATGTAGCCATTGCGAACCGCTTTCTCTGCGCGCTTCGCCGTGCTCGAACCATCGGTCTCGCCATGATGGTGCAGATACTCTTCGATATGTTCGAGCGCGAGCTTGGTGGGGTCTTTACGGCCCCAGTCGGCCAGGCCGGTGCCGATCGGGCGCGCCCTTTCGAATCCCGGAATGTCGTGACAGCCGTAGCAGCCGTAGCGCGAAATGGTGCGGCGGCCGACGTATCGCAACAGCGTTTCGTCGGTCAGCTCTCCCTGCACCAGCTCGATTTCGTCGGGCTGAATCGCGGCCGCGCGAATGCGGGCGGCGTCGGTCTCGGGGTAGCGACGACTCGCCAGCGTGTCGTCGACTTTCTGGAAAGTCAGCACCTTCGACAGATACAGCCGCGCGAGGTCGGAAAGGGGCGTTTCGGGCGCGACGCGCACCTTGATCTCGCGGCCGTTGCGCCAGACCGTGAGCACGACCGGAGCGCCCGCCGGGGTCTCGGCAGCCAGTTGAGTCAACTGGCCGCTGGAAATCACCTCGGTGTCGTTCCACTTCAGAATCACGTCGTTGATTTCGAGAGGGGTCAACCGGGTTGGGGCCACGGTGGCACCGACGTCGGCCGGGGCCGATTCGGGAACCGCCCGCGCCGCGGCGCTGCCTAGAATGACCGACGACACCCGCACCCCTCGCAGCCGATCCAACCCCAGGCGGCCGGCGGCGTGGGCGTCAAGCGGCTTGCCGGCAGTGATGCCCAGGTAGGGGGCCGGCGCTTTCATCTTCGCGAAGTCGCCCGGCCCCTTCGACATCAGATAGGCCGCAATGTCGGCGGCAGGGTCGATCGTTTCGTTCTTGACCGTTTCGGGCTCGAGGTACAGGTTCGGCATTCGCGTGCGGGCGCTGTGCCGCGTCGGTTCGCGAAGCCAGGTATAGAGCCATTTCGCATTGGTCAGCTTCTGGTGGGCGTTCGTCAGGTTCGGGCCGAAATCCTGCTTGATGTCAGGGAAGTCGCCGTGCGAATGGCACGCCAGGCAGCCTCGCTGCGAAAACAGCAGCTTGCCGCGCTCGGCATTGGGCGTGTAGCCATGGGCCCACGAGTCGAGCGGCAGGTTCTCTGACTTGGCGAACAGAAACTCGACGATGCCCGCGATTTCAACAGGTTGCAGTTCTTTGGCCTGTGCGTCGTCCTGGTTCACGAGATCGAAGAATTTTGGCATCCGCGTTTCGGGGCGGAAGCGCTTTGGATCGGCGATCCAGTAGTGGGCCCAGTCGCGATTGGTTTTCGAGGCGAAGTTCCGCAGGCCGGGGCCGACTTTGCGCATCGTGCCTGCGACGGCGGCCGGGTCGGCGGCGATGCGCTCGACTTCTTCTTTGGTTTGAGGTTCGAGCCTGAGGTCGGGGCCGATCGGCTTGCCCGCGTTGTACCCGTTGATCTCGTGGCAGCCGAAGCAGCCGTACTGCCGGACGAGGTCCCAACCGCGGTACAACTGAGGCGCCGACGCGCCGAATTTCGGGTTGACGCCCAGTTCGGTGATACTGTGGTGGCACTTGACGCAAGCCGCCTCGGCCAGCCGCTTGGGATACATGGGGTATTCCCAGAAGTGGTTGTACGAGTAGCCGTAGTCTTCGTGCCACTTTTCGCCGATGTCGGGCGAATTGGGGGTGTGTGAGGCGTTCTGGAAGATGGTGCCGGAACCTTGCCCTTCGTGGCAGCCGGTGCAGCCGAATTTCTGCATCGGGTGCGGGCTCGAGGCGGTCAGGTAGAGTTCCGGTTGGGGGTGGGAAGAGTAAGGGTGGGCGTAACCGACGGGCGTGCCATCTTCGTGGGCCCAACCGGCGGGGCCGGCCCCTGCGGCTTTCTTCCAGCCGTTCTCACCCTTGCCGGCGAGAAACAGGGCGGCGTTGCCGAGCGAAATGCCGTGCGGGTCGTGCGGGAACTGGGGCACGTTGCCCGGCGCGACCTTGTCGATATTCATATGGCAGGTGACGCAGCGATCGAAGCGCGCGACCTGGGCCATGCCGCCGTAACCGATTTTCAATTCGGGCAGCCAGATCTGGTTGATCTTCAAAGGGCCGTTGAAACCTTCGATGATGGGCAGTTCCATCAGCCAGCGTTTGAACTTGCGGCCCCAGTCTTCGGGTGCGATCTGGGCGAGCGTCTTTTCGAGCTTGGCGAGGTCGGCGTCGTGCTTTTTCTTCGCGGCCAGCGCATCGTCGCGAACCTTGGTGAGCTCGGCGAAGCGCGCCTTGGCGGCGTCGAACCGGCCTTGCAACTCTTGCAGGCGAGTCTCGAGATCGGTCGTTTTGGTCTGTTGCGTGTCGAACGCTTCGAGCCAGGGCCTGAGGGCGGTGCCCATCGTGCCGTCGCGCACCTGCAAATCGAGGTCGGCGCGGGCCTTGTCGCGCTCGGCCCGCTGGAATTTGACCTCTCGATTGAGCTTCTGGAACTCGGCGTCGAGCCCGTTGACGTCGGCCTGCGCCTCTTTCTTGGCCTGGTCTTCGTGCTTCAACTTCTCTTTGGCGGCGTCGATCTGCCGTTGCAGCTCTTGCTCTTGCGCCTCGAAATCGGTCGTGCGCAGCGCCCGTTCTTCCTGCCGCACCTGTTCGGCCTGAAGCTTGAACCCGACGCGCTGGGTGGGCCGCCATTCGTCATCGTAGTCGGCCTGCATCATCCACAGCGTCGCGGCGAACATCGCGACGGCGCTCACGGCAAACACGATGTGCATCGTGCGCAGGTTACGCCAGACGTTTTCGGTTGCAGGCATGAACTCAGCTCGACTTCACCACGAAATTAAGGGCTTGGCGGCAGACTCAAATATTGAAGAACCACTCTGGTATCGCCACGATGTATTTCAGGTTGAAGGCCCAGCGCAACAGCATTTTGATGGGCAGGCAGGCCATGAACAGGATCAGATTGGCCAGCACCATGTAACGGATGAAGCCCATCTTGATCATGAAATTGCGGAAGATGGTTTTTGCCATCAGCGGCGGCAGGATCAGCAGGTACGCCACCACCAGAACCAGCCCCACGATTTCGCGCTGGACGATCGTCAAAAATTTGTCCCACCCGCCCGCGTCGGCCGGGGCCATGGGGAGCGGCTGGTGCAGCGCATCGACCCAGACCATTTCCGACAGATTGACATTGTTGAGCACTTCGAGCTTGTGGACGTCCCAGAACTCGTAGATGCCGAAAAAGTTCCAGTTCGGCCCGCGGAGAAACGTTCCCAGAATGATCAGGCCGATCCACAGCGGGATGAAGCCGAACATGAATGTAACAATCGAAAACTTGCGCTGGTTGAACGTGTAGTAGCCGTTGCCGAGCTTGTTGAAGTCGATGTAGGGGAGCGCCATCAGCCCGACGATAATCACGCTGGGCAGCACCACGCCGGCCATCCACGGGTCGTAATAGACCAGCATCTCCTGCAGGCCCAGAAAGTACCAGGGGGCCTTCGAGGGGTTGGGGGTCTTGACGGCCGAGGCGGGTTCTTCCAGAGGCGCCTGCAGCACGATGCCCCACACGACCAGAACGGCCGTCAGCGCCACCATGCAGATCATTTCGGTATAAACCAGGTCGGGCCAGACGAGAATTTTGTCGTTCTCTTCCTGCTCGAACAGCGGCTTCCCCTCGGCGATGCGCTGGTCGTTATCGACGGCGCGGCGGAAGTAGAGCCAGGTGAAATAGGCGACGATAAACAGCATCGACACGATCGGCACATTGTCGGGCTTGCCGACGATCTGGCGGAAGTCGTAGTCGGTCATCGACAGCGCCATGAACAGAATCGTGAGATTCAGAATGACCCAGGCGACCGTCGGTTTGACCAGCCATTCGCGCAGCCAGATGACCCCTGTGAACAAGAGCACCGAACCGGCAAAGTAGATTTTGGGGTCGGCCAGCCCGTCGATGGCGACCCTGACGAACCCGGGCATGCGAAACGGAAAGTTGACCGGGTCGGCGAAGACGACGATGTGCGCGAACCCGATCAGAAGCAGCATCGTGGCGTACAACACCCAGGCCCCCACCGCCCCCAGGCTCGCGCCCCGCTTTCCTTCGCGGTACGCCCACACGCCGTTCATGGTGGCCAGGATGAGATAGATCCACCCCAGGCCGCGGATGACGGACGGTGTCAGGTCGGGATGCGGGTCCATAACGTTCAGTCAGCCGTTCACTACCACGTTCGTCACAGGGCCGGGTTAACTCACAGGGGCTGGCTGATGCCGCCATCTTTGCGGACGCGCCAGAAGTGAATGGCGATCAGCCCGGCCGCGACCAGCGGAATCGCCACGCAGTGCAGAATGTAAAACCGGTTGAGGGTTGCTTCGCCGACGAAGCGGCCGCCGAGCAGAATGAATCGTGCGTCGCTGGCGTTGGTGATCAGGTCGAAACCCCCCAGATTGAGCAGTTGGGCGCCGGGGCCTTCGTGCCCCAGAAACGGGGTGGCGCGAGCCATGTTCGAGCCGACGGTGATGGCCCAGATCGCCAACTGGTCCCAGGGCAACAGGTAGCCGGTGAACGACAAGAGCAGGGTCAGCACCAACAGCAGCACGCCGACGACCCAGTTGAATTCGCGCGGGGGTTTGTAGCTGCCGGTGAGAAACACGCGGTACATGTGCAGCCACACGGTAATCACCATCGCGTGGGCGCCCCAGCGGTGGATTTCGCGCATGATGCCCAGGGTGGTCACGTCGCGCAGGGCCAGAATGTCATTGAAGGCGTGTTCGAGGGTCGGGCGGTAATAAAACATCAAGAGCACGCCCGTAACCGTCTCGACCAGAAACAGGAAGAACGTGATGCCCCCCATGCACCAGGTGTACGACAGGGCGATGCCCTGCTTTTTGATCGACACCGGGTGCAGGTGCAGAAAGAAATTGGTGAGCATTACGACCACGCGATTGCGGCGGTCGTAGGGGGCCGGGTGCCGGAAGACGCTCTTCCAGATCTGCGTGTCGCGGATGTATTCGCCGATCGACATGAAGGCAGAGGTTAGGGACTAGGGACTAGGGGTTAGGGACTAGGGGTTAGGGACTAGGGGTTAGGCCTCACGCGACCACTTCGTAATACGACGTGGGGTCGTTCCACTGGCCCATTTCTTCCTGAAACTTGACGCTCTTGTCGACTTCGAGCATCCCGTCAGGGGCGAGGCGAATGGCGGCGCGCTCCAGCGGCCGCGGCGCGGGGCCTTCGAAGTTGATGCCGGTGATGTAAAACCCCGACCCGTGGCAGGGGCATTTGAATTTCTGCTCTCCCTCGAGCCAACTGGGGGTGCAGCCCAGGTGCGTGCAGACGGAAACGAGGGCGTAAATCAGGTTCTTTCCCTGGTACTGGTCGGTGTGCACGACCCAGATGCCGTATTGAGCGACGAGCTTCGTCGCCACCGTGCCCAGATCGAAATCGGTGGGCGGGCCGATCTTGAATTTGCTGGGAGGCTCGGCGAGCACGTTGGGCAGCATGAAGCGGGCCATGGCCAGGGCCCACACCGTCGCCGCGCCCCCCATCACGAACCACGCGAGGGCGAAGGGGGTCAGCAACAGGACCACCAGAAAATTTCTGCGTGGCGCTTCGACGGCCGCCTTCTTCACCGTCGGCGCGGGCTTGGCCGGCATCGGAGGGGGGCCGGCAGGCTTCACCGGCTTTTCGGGGGTCGTCGCCGAAGTGCCGGCAGCGCCCGGGCGAACCGCGGCCAGCATTTCCTGAACCGAGAGCTTCGACCCTTCGTCAGCCGCGGCTGCAGGCGCCTTGGCCGGCTTTTCTTTCGGAGCGGGCTTGGCCTTTGCCTCAGAGGGCGCGGCCGGGGCCGATGGGGCGGCTTTCGCGCCGGCGGTGGCGCGCGCTGCCGCGAGAATATCGGCGGTTGATTTCGGCTTGCCTCCCGCAGCAGGCGGCTTGGGCGCCACAGGCTTCTCGCCTGCGGGGGGCGCTTCTTCGGCCGTCGCAGAAGCGGCAGCACCCGCTTTGCGGGCCGCCTCGGCGCGGGCCCGCGCGAGAATGTCGGAGGTCGACTTGGGCTTGTCGGTCGCGCCGGCCGTCGCCGCGGGGGCTTTCTTGGCCGGCGGTGCCTCACCAGCCGTCTCTGAAGCAGGTGTTGCGGCCGCGGGCTCGGCGGCGGGGGCCGATTTGCCAGCCTCGGCCCGCGCGGCAGCCAGGATTTCCTGCGTGCTCAGTTTCTTCTTCGGAGCACCACCCTGATTTTCGTCGGACATTGTTTTACTCGGCCTGGACGCCCGTCGCGGGCGAAAGAATGGGCGCGGCAGCGCATAGCGACGCCCGGCCAGGGGCATTACCGTAGGGATTTTGTCATCCGCAATTCCGACTGACAACCGCCAGACGTTGCTCCGCGGGCGATTTCTCAATTTCTGGAAGAGCCCAAAAGTCGCTTCCCAGACGTGGGAAACAACGGGGTTTGCGAGGCTTTATCCGACGCGAGCGCGGGCCGACTCACCGTGATACAATGCGTGCATGCCGGGCGACTCAAGCGACCAGCTCGAAGCACTGATCCGCCGCGACCCGGCGCGACGCGGCTTGATCTCGTCCGAGGCCGATTTTGGTCCGTTGTGTGCAGGGCATCTCGCGCACGCAGCGCGGCACCTGGCCGAATTCGGGCGGCGCGTGCTGATCGTCACGGGGTTTTTTATTCCGCGCGGCGACCCGCCGGCCGCCGAAACCGACGGCCCCCCGGGCGCGCTCTTGCTGGCTGACGCCTTGCGCCTCACGGGCGTTGAGACGGCCGTCGTGACCGACGAGTTCTGCCGGGGGGCGGTTTGCGCTGCGGCAGAAGCACAGGGCTACCCGTCTGCGCGGCTCTTGCGTCTTCCTGCGGGTGCGACCGAGACCGATCTCGCGGCGTTTTTGCGCGGCAACGCGCCTGTGACGCATCTCGTCGCGGTTGAACGCGTGGGCCCCAGTCACACGCTCGAGTCACTCGAGACCCAGGACAGAACGGGGCCGGCGCCCACCGCCCAATTCTGCCGGCTCGTTCCCGAATCGCATCGCGACCGCTGCCACAATTTTCGGGGCGAGATCATCGACGAGTTCGCCGGCGACGCCCATCGGCTGTTTGAAGAGCTGTCGGCGGCCTGCCCTCAGGCGCGCCGCATCGGGGTGGGCGACGGTGGCAACGAGATCGGGATGGGAGTGGTGCGGTGGGAAGAACTTGAACGGCGCCTATCCGGCGAACATTCCGGTTGGCTGCCGTGCCGGGTGCCGTGCGACTGGAACATTATCGCCGGCACCAGCAACTGGGGTGCGTACGCGTTGGCCGCGGCCGTGCTGCAATGGCGCGGCCAGAAAGAACTCCTCGCGCCGTTCGACGCCCGGCAGCAGCAGCGGGTCGTCGAAGCGATGGTGCGGGAGGGGCCCGCGGTCGACGGCGTCACAGGGCGGCGCGAGCCTTCTGTCGATGGGCTGCCGTTTATCACCTACATTCAGCCTTGGGAGGGAATTCGCCGGTTGCTGGGCCTTGCTTGAACGGGCCCGAACGCGACCGGTACGATGAACGGGGGTTGGGGCCTGGTCCATTGATCCGGCGCGAGGGAAATTCCGTCGCATGAGGACCATTCGTATTTTCGTCTCGTCTCCCGGCGACGTGGGAGAAGAGCGGCGGCTATCAGGCCGGATCATCGAGCGGCTGCAATTCCGGTACGCCGGCCGGGTGACGCTCGAGCCCTTGTTCTGGGAACATCTGCCTTTGACGGCCGACGCGTCGTTTCAGGAGCAGATTCCGCGGCCGTCGGAATTCGACATCGTCATTCTGATTCTGTGGTCGCGGATGGGAAGCCCGCTGCCCGAGAGCGTCAAACGGGCCGACGGCAGCCGGTACGCGTCGGGGACCGAGTTCGAGTTTGAAGACGCGCTCGAAGGGTTCCGCCGCCAAGGGTTCCCCGACATATTGGTATACCGCAAGTCGGCGGCGGTGACCGTCGAGCTGACGCACGACGAACAGGCGCTCCTGGAGCTGACGCGGCAGAAGAAGCTGGCGGACCAGTTTATCGACCGCTGGTTCCGCGGCGCCGATGGAAGTTTTTCCTCTGCGTTTCATAACTTTGCGGGGTCAGACGAATTTGAAGAGCTGCTCGAGCAGCACCTGCGGCGGTCGATTGCCGCCAGGGTTGACGCCCAGGAATCGCTCACCTCGCTTTCGGTCGAGCGGCCTTTGTGGGAGCAGGGCTCGCCCTTTCGCGGACTGGAACGATTCGAGTTTGAGCACGGGTTGATCTATTGCGGGCGCACGAAAGCCATTCAGGAAGTGCTCGACTCGGTTCGGCGGCGGGCGGCCGAGGGGTGCCCGTTCGTGCTGGTGTTCGGCAAAAGCGGCGTGGGCAAGTCGTCGTTCGCCCGCGCGGGGGTGCTGCCCTTCATGTGCGACCCGGGGGTCATTGAAGGGGTGCGGGTCTGGCGGCGCGCGATTTTTGAACCGAGCGATTCGACGGGCGACCTGCTCGACGGGCTCTCGGCCGCGCTGCTCACGCCCACCGCCCTGCCCGAACTTTCCGGTGTGACGACCGAAGCAGAGCTCGCCGGCCTCTTGCGCGCGAGCCCGGCGGGGGCGATCCCTCTGATCCGGCAGCAGTTGCTGCTGGCGGCGCAGGCGCACCAGCGCGATAACCGGCTGGCCGAGCCGGCGCAGGCGCGGCTGGCGCTGTTGATCGACCCTCTCGAAGAAATTTTCACCCGCCCGGGGGCGTCGGCGCCTGACCGCGAGCGGTTTGTCGCGGCGCTCGATGCCCTGTGCCGCTCGGGGCTGGTGTACGTTCTGGCCACGATGCGCAGCGATTTTTATGAACGGTGCGGCGAGCTGCCGGGGCTGTTGGCGCTTAAGGCGGGCGCGGGGCAGTATCACCTGGCGCCACCGACGCCGGCCGAGATCGGCCGCATGATCCGTCTGCCGGCGCAGATCGCCGGGTTGCGGTTCGAAGAAGACGCCGATCAGGTAGCGCTCGACGAAGTCTTGAAAGATGCCGCGGCGGGCGACCCGGGGGCGCTACCGCTTTTGCAGTTTGCTCTCGATGAGATCTACAAGAAGAGTGACGCTGCGAAGACCCGGCTCCTGACGTTTGCCGCCTACCAGGAGCTGGGGGGCGTGCACGGCGCCTTGCGGACGCGCGCTGAAGAGCTGATGCGCGACGCGGCGCCGGCGCTGGGGCCGCGGTTCGAGCCCACCCTGCGCGCCGTGTTCAGCGCCGTGGTGGGGGTCAACGAGGCCGATCACGCGGTAGCAAGGCAGTACGCGTATCTCGATCGCATCGCGGCCGACCCTGATCAGAAACTGCTGGTCGAAACGCTGGTTGCCGGGCGGCTGTTCATGACCGACCTTGACGACGAAGGTCAGCCGGCCGTGACGCTCGCGCACGAGGCGCTGTTGCGGCATTGGCCGCGACTGACGCATTGGATCGACGAGAATAAAGACTTTCTGCGAATTCGGGCCCGAGTCGCTGTAGCGGCCGAACGCTGGGCCGAAGAGCGGCGCGAGCCCACGTTTCTGCTGGCCGAAGGCAAACCTCTGGCGGAAGCCGAAGAACTTCTGCGTCGTCGTCGCGACGAACTGCCTGCCGAAGTGATCGGGTACA
This sequence comes from Planctomycetaceae bacterium, assembly GCA_052388175.1. Classification (GTDB taxonomy): domain Bacteria; phylum Planctomycetota; class Planctomycetia; order Planctomycetales; family Planctomycetaceae; genus SIAF01. The sequence goes on from JBQTIL010000033.1 coordinate 75,390, forward strand.
TCGAATCGTCGACGGCGGCCGCCCGCGAGCATCTGCGGCGCGAGCGCCACCGCACGCAACGGATCATCGCGACGGTCACGACGGCGGCCTGCCTCGCCGGGGTGTTGTCGATCGTCAGCTTTCTGCAATACCGGCGGGCCGAGCGAAACCGCGATGAAGCTCAGGCAAACTTCCAGCAGGCTGAACAGAACCGACAGGAAGCGCAGCAGAATTTCGAGCAGGCCGAGGTGGCGCGGGCCGACGAAGCGGTGCAGCGCGAGGCCGCGGTCAGCCGGGCCCGCGCCGCCCAGAAGTTGATTCAGTTTCTGCTGCAAGACCTGCGCGACAGCCTGCAGCCTGACCACGAGCGCGACGCGGCCCTGATTGCCAAGATCTCGACCCAGGTGGTGGCCCACTTCCGGGGGCTCGAGGCGCAGCATGATTCGGGCGAGTTGCGGGTGGAACACGCCGAAAACCTGGCGCGGGTGGCGGAAATCTTCCGCAAGATGGCCCGCTTCGGCGACGCCGCCGAGCTGGCGCAAGAAGCGCTCGACCTGCGCAAATCGCTCCCCGGCTCGAACGACGTCGAGGTCGCGCAGATTCTGGAACTGCTGGGGCTGTGCCACAGCCAGTTGGGGCAGCGCGATCTGGCCGAGCACAATTTCCGCGACGCGCTGGCGGTCTATGAAAACGCGTACGGGCCTGAGCACCTCGAGGTGGGCCTGGTGTGCGGCCGGCTCGCTGAGCTGTTTCGGCAGCAGGGGCGGTTTGTCGAAGCGGCCCACGTGCACGCGCGGGCCCTGCGGCTGCTCGAAAGTGCTCCGCACCCCGACGATTACGCCCTCGCCGCCGACTACAACGACCTCGCCGAGCTGTATCGCAACATGGGGCGCTTCGAAGACGCTGAGCCCTTGTTCAACAAGGCGCTCGAGATCGTCTCGCGCGAGCCGGTGCGAGACCGGCGACAACTGGCGGAAGTGCAGGGCAATCTGGGGGTTTTCTATGGAGACCGGCACGATTTCGAGCGGGCCGAAACGCTATTGCGCCAGGCGCTGGACCTCGATCGCCGCGCCGTCGGGAGCGACAACCCGCACGTCGCGGCGGACTTGTACAAGCTGGCCCGGGTGCTCACCGCGCGCGGCAACCTCGACGAGGCCGACTCGTGCCTGGTTGAGAGCGAACGAATTCTGACTGGCAATCACATGGAGCGGCACGTTCGAATGGGCAAGTGTCAGGAGGCGTTCGCCGAATTGTGTCTGGCGCGCAAGCAGTACACCGACGCCGAGCGGCGGGCCCGCCGCGTGCTGGAAATCCGCGAGAGGACCTTGCCCGCGCCGCACCCCGAAATCGTCAGGACGCTCGACCAGCTTTCGCGGATCGCCTCGGGGGCTGGCCGTGCGCTCGATGCCGAAACTCTGGCCGATCAGGCCCGGCGCATGCATCAGGAGCACGAAACGCGCGAAGCGACGGCCCGCCAGCAACTCTCGCGACAGGCCGCCGCCGGCATTCCCGCCGGGCGGGGCTGACAAGCCCGGCGCCTGCGGCTCGCGCCGGCGAGTTTCACGGCGCCGCCGAGCGGCTCTCGACGTGCCGGCTCCAGATGCCGCGTTGCGCCTCGCGCGCTTCGCGTTCGGCCTGGCGAAAGCGGCGTTTCATTGATTCCTGATAGGGGTGGTTCGTGATCGCGCGGCCGAACCCGGCGCGAATCAGCTCTTCGTTGAGAAAAAAATCGCCGACGTAGACGTAGGCCAACAGCCGGTTGTACTTGTCGCGCCGCTCGCGATCGTACCGCAGCAAGACCGATCGGCCTTCGACATGACGTCGGGTGAATTCGTGCGCCTCGGGGCCCCAGGGTTCGATCGGGGTTTCTTCGCGCTTGGTTTCGGGCGTGTCGACCCCCAGCAGGCGGACGCGCTGCCCGTCAGATAAGAGCAGCGTGTCGCCGTCGACGGCCCGCCGCACAAACACCACCGATTCCTGCCGCGGGGGCGGGGGGGCCCGATCGGGGTCGAGCTGCGCCAGCCGCCACACCGCCAGCGCCGCCAGGAGCAGCAGAACGACAAACCGCACCGAAAATCGCCGGCGACGCGGGCGCCAGCGGGGCGTGGGACGCATGCGAGGCCCCGCGGGGCTAGTTCTCGCTGAAGTTCAGGCGATGCACCGTCTCGCGGCCCAGCGGATCTTTGGCGTACTTCTCATGACACCGGGGGCACAGATCGAAGCGATACGACTTGGTACTGGCGTCGTCGAGCGCGGCGCCGGTCGCTTCCATTTCGTGAATTTCGTTGGCGACTTCCTGCAGGTGGTCGGCATCGAGATCGGCTTCGGTCAGCGCATCGTGATCAAATGCCGGAAAGACCTCCATCCGCACCACGTATCGTCGATCTTCCAGAGGCTGCCCGCACAGATCGCACGAGAAGTGTAACATGAGAAAATTTCCTTGCAGACGGTCGCGTCGCCACGCGAAATAAACAGCGATCAATGACGCCCTCGATTCTAAACAGAAATCGGGAATCGAGGAAAGTCTGTTTGACGAGATTTTTTCGCTCGCTGGCGCGCAAAGGCTTTCGCGACCCGGCTCAGCCGGGTCGCGCGAGGCAGATCACAGCGCTTCAAAAGCCGCCGGTGGCTTTGGGCGCGCCTGTGGCCCCAGAGCCTGCGCCGGGGCGAGTCACGCGGTCGCCCAATACTTTGAGCGTTTCGAGACACATGGGAATGCGCTCGCCCAGCTTCTCAGAGGTGTCGACGTCTTTGGGAATCATCCACACGAGCGCCACCTGCACTTCCCCCTGGCGGAACAGATCAATCTGCAATTGCGTCTGAACTCCGCCCACGAGCGCCGCCGAGACGGGAGACACGACGTCATAGGAAACCTGGGCGACGAACGAATCGCGGCGGCCGGGAAACTGCTCGCGCTTCCACTCGTTCTTGGCCGGTGGCGTCACGCGGGCCGCGTCGCAGACGAGCCGCACCACATCGTCGTGAAAAGTCGCCGCTTTGTCGGCCGACCCGTGGTTACTCAATACGTACAGATGCCCGTCGGCCTGGGCGCGGGCGTTGTTGGCGCCGACAATGGCCAGCCGGGCGGCAAACGCCCCGCGTAAACCCGGCAGTTCGAGATTGAGGTAACGGGGCTGGCGTGGGTCGGCTACGGGCGCCTGTGCGGCGGCCCCCGCCGACTTGGCGGGGCGGGGTGGCGCGGGAATCATTTCAAACTGCTTCGGTACCCGCAACCGCACGCCGACTTCGTCGTCGCTCCACTCGCCTTTGAGATTCTCGGTCAGCTTCTCGATGTGCTGGTAGAGAATGCGGGTGTTGTCGAGCCGGTGGTCGTACTCGTCAGCGCCGCAGCCGGCCAGCAGCCAGGCGAGCGGCAGGAAGAACCTCCAGGCCGATTGGGCAGGTGAGGCGGCCGACTGGTGAAGCGCGGGCATGAGGATTCCTTGCGTAGTGATTTAGAAATGCGCTTCCTTAAGGCGAGTCGGTTTTTCACGGAACCCTCGTGCCCAAGCTCCCGCCTGGGCACGCCGTATTGAACGGCAGCGATGAAGGAAAGAATGATGTGGCGAAGCGGGAGCTTCGGAATGTGGCGTCCCCAAGCAGGAGCTCGGGGACGAGGGGCACTTCAACACGCACGCATCAATCATCTGGACTACTGCGACGTAGACTTTTCGGAATCGTCGGTTTCGTCGGGTTGTTCGTCAGCCACATCGTCGGCGGCTGGTTCGGAACTCGGTGCGGCGCCGATCGGCGCGTTGGTTTTTTTCGCGTCGGTCGTCGCCGCCTTTGCCTTCACCAGGTCTTTGCGGGGCGCGTGCAGTTTCTTGTAGTCGTCGGCCGAAATCAAATAATACCAATCGCCGAACCGCACGTTCAGCTCTTCGACCTTGTCTTCACCCTCTTTGACCTTGGTTTCATAGGCCCTCAGGTCGGCGTCGTATTTTTCGTACAAGACCTGAAAGTTCTTCTTGAGCTCGTCGACCGAAGGCCGCTCGTCATCGGGCGGTGCGCTGTCTTTGTCTTTGCCAGCCGCCTCGCCGTCGTTCTTTGAATCGGCATCGTCCGCATCGGCCTGGTCAGAATCGGCGTCATCGGCCGCGACGACGGGGCCGGGCCCGCACTCTTCTTCTTTTCCTTCTTTCTCTTCCTGGGGCGCTTCCTCCTGTGGCGCGCCGGGCTTGTCGCGCGACGACCTGCCGCCTGACCGGCTGCGGGCCCGGGCCTTGGCCGCCTTCTTCTCGAACTTTTTCTCGACCTCGGCGGCCATGTCTGCGGGCAGCCCCTCGGGAGGGGCCGGCTTGACCGGGCGGGCCCCCAGGTGCTGTTCGTCGAAATGGACGCTGACCATCAGATAGCGGCTGGATTGCTTGCCAGCGGCGTTTGCGGCCTTGCCGTCTTGCTCTTCGTCGTCGGCCGGCTGCTCTTTATCGTCGGCCTTCCTGGCGTCGCCCCCTCCGATTTCGATTTGTTCTTCATCGCCCGCGAAGGAGTCGCCGAAGCGCATCGTGTAAACCACCCCTTTGCCGGTCGCGGCGGCGAGCTCTCCGCCGCGGGCGTACAACCGGGGCCCCTTCTGAGTGCGGTCGGGGCCGATTTCGAACCCTCGCGACCGCAAGTCTTCGACAAGCAGGTCGGCCTGCAACTGGTTCTTGACGTATTCGCGGTCGATCGACAGGTCGGCGTTGATTCCCTTGGGCTTCGGGCGCACGCCCGCGAGCTTCAGTTCGTCGAGCGTGTTGACCAGGTCGTTCACCTTCGCCATGTCGAGCTCTTCGGCCTTTTCGTCGAGCCCGTCGAGCTTCCAGGGGTCGCCCGATTTCGCGCGGGCCAGCGTGGCGACTTCGGCGTCGATCGGCTGCCGGCGGGCCGAGTCGAATTTGTAATCGTCGATCGTCACCTGCAGCAGGTCGTCGCGGTTGAGCTTCAGCAGGTCGGTTTCGACCCAGTCTTTGAATTTGGTCGAAAGGTTGACGTCGAGCCTGGTCGTGTAGGTCGATTTTTCGCTGGGCACGCGAACGTAGTTGTAACCCGGCTGATCGCGCACCGGTTTGCCGACGATGAGGTCGACGAGGGTGGCGTCTCCTTTCAGCAGCGTGATGCGCTGGCCGCGCCCTTTGAGCTTCTTGTCGTCTTCATCGAGCGGATCGACGACCCCGAGGTTTTCGTGGTCGTCGACATTGCCGCTCTTGAACTTGGTGCGTTTGATGCCGCGCATCGACGCCGCCGTTTTCGCCAGTTGCTTGGCGCCATCGGCGGGATAATCGTAATGCGAGGGGATCTTCCACAGGCCGTCCTTCAGTTCGACGGCAAACGGTTTGCGGGCGGCGCGGGCCTCGTCGAAGGCGGCGACTCGAATGGAAGTCGCCTCGTTGGGGTCAAAGTCAGGAAAGAACTCCTGGCCTTCCCTGGCCCCGGCGAGCTCGGCGGGGGTCCGCTCGACCGAGGGAGTCAGAAACCAGGCGGCCACGGCCAGCACACCGGCCGCTGCCACAAACGTCACCGTGCGGTTGATTTCAGTCATGGGAAAGTCGCTTCAACTCCGAACTGCAATGGCTTTGGCTGCTGTCTTCAACCGAATTCCAGCGAGATTCTTCCGGCGGAACCGTCTGTCGTGAAAAGAGGTGGGCCGCGAAAAGGCTCAAGAGGCGCAAGCTGTGCGATCGGGGAATTCTCATCTCAACTCAAATGGCCACCAGCGGCCTCATGCCCGCACGAGACATTGACTTCCAGGATTTCTATTTGCGTCTTTTGAGCTTTCTTGCGGCAAACTCTATTGCCCCTTGGCTCCCTTGGATTCTTTCAACTCTTCCAGCTTCTGTTTGCCGACGAGGCGATCGGGAATGATTCCCTGTCGTTCGCCCTTAGCGCGGATCGCGAACACGAACGTGCCCAATATCAGGGCCGGAATCGGCGGAATCAGAATGGCCCAGCGGCGAATCGAATTCTCGATGTCGCGAATTTTGCGTTCGGTGTCGTTCTTGATGCGTTTGAGGCGGCGGCTCTTATCGGTTTCGATGTTCTGCTTTTCCACCCCGAATCGCCGCCGCTCATCCTCATTGGCCGTTTCGATCTTTTGAGCCTGATCGCGCTTGTCGAGAGTCGTATCTTTGCGAATCTTGTCGACCTCGGCCCGCAACCGGTCGCGGGCCTCGTTGAGCTTCTGGTCGGCCTCTTTCTCGGCTTGCTGCGTCGCGGCCGTCTGCATGGCCTTGGCCGATTCAGTCTGCTCTTCGACCGTCACCAGCGTGCGGTGCTCGGGGCGGCGCGAGCGAAGCTCGAGAAAGGCGTCGTCGCCGGCCAGCTCGTCGACGGTGTTCAAGACGAACGTGATGTTGTCGAGCTGGATCCCCTGCCAGTTCTTGTCGCGAATATAGAAAAAGGTGTCGGAGATCATGTCGAGATCGGCGATGAACACGGCATTGATCTCGTGGGGCGCTGCCCGCTCCTCAGGATGGCCGTCTCTCGACGCCGCGGGAAGCGTGCCCCGAATCCGGGCGGCGATCACGGGTGAAATCGACTCGCGCATGGTTTTGGGTGGGGGCATCAACAGGCCGCCGATGCCCCCCATCATTCCTGGCTGAACGTATTCGTCCCATTCGTAGGTCGACGAGGCGAAGCTCGAGCGCATCAGCGGCTCGAATTCAAGCCGGCTGTTGTCGCGGGGCTTGATCTGGCCGGGGTAGAACAACATCACTTCCTGCAAACCTTTGCTGATGTTGCTCTCCGGGTTGAAGGCGAACTTGGCCTTGTTGGCCGGGGTGATGTACACCACGTCGAATAACTGCACGCTGTTGAACCAGTCGCGGAATTCGGGGTGCGCGTCGTAGTTGTCCCAGACGCTTTCGCCCGAGTTCCAGGCGATGCCCAGGGCGTCGCACAGCTTTGTGGCTTCGCCATTGTCGGATTTCTGTTCGGGCATGCTCCCCCCGAACATCCCTCCCGGCCGGGGCTTGGGTTGTTTGGGCGCCAGGTTCGAGTGAAAGATGGGGAGCGGGTCGTCGATAATGAGCGTCGGCTTGCCGCGCTTGACGTATTCGACCAGCTTCACCATCTGCGGGTCCGACAGCGACGAGGGCATGATGGCCACCAGCACCTCGACGTCTGTGTTATCGAGCTCCTCAGGGGCGACCGCCTTCACGTCGTACTGCTTCTTCAATTCTCCCACGATCTTCCATTCGGGGTTCTGGCGGAACGACTGCATGTCGAACCCCCCGGTGGCCTGGGCATCGGTGCGCAGCACCCCGATCTTCTTGCGGTTCGCCTGAGACACCGTGCGAATCGAGCGCGTCAGCTCGTATTCCACCGGCGTTCCCTTGTCGAAAAACGGAATGATCACCTGGTCGTCTGCGCTACCCGAAACGACCACCCCCATAAAGACGTCGTCGCGCGTCCAGCGGCCGCCGCGCTCGGTCTGCACCTCTTGCGATTCGATGCCGAACGTCTTGGCGTCGTCGGCCGCCTGGGTGTACTTCTCGGTATTGATGATCTGCACGCGCACGTTCTTGCCCCCCGCCTGATCGAATTGCCGCAAGAGCCCGATCAAGCTCGTGCGGGTTGAAACGTAGTCGCGGGGCACCTCGGGGCTGATAAACGCCCGAATCAACACGGGCGCCTCGGGCCTCACAGATTTCAAGACCTTTTGAGTCGTTTCTGAGAGGCTGAACAGCCGTTCGGAGGTCAGGTCGATGCGCCTTGTGACGGCGCCTGCCACCGAATTGACGCTGACGAGGGCCACGGCGAGCGCTAAAGCCCGCACAAGATAATGCAGCCACATCGGGCCGCGGTGCGGGCCACCCAGCCAGTGCCGGCGGCTGATCAGCACGAGGTTGACGTAGAGCATGAGCGCGGTGAGCGAAACGAAGTACAGCACGCCCCCCAGCGGGATCATCCCCAGGCCGAAGTCGCGAAACTGCTCGCTGATCGACAGCCCCTGCAGCAACCGGCTGCCGGGCGCGAGCTTGTCGATGAATACCGGAATCGCGCACAACAGCGCTCCCAGAACGTAGGCAACCGTGGTGCTGGGAGTCAGAATCGAGGCGACCATGCCGGCGCTTAACAGGGCGGCGCCCGCGATCCAGTAGCCGAAATAAGTGGTGAACATCAGGCCCAGATCGGGGTTGCCCAGAATCATCAGCACGATCACGTGCGACAGCGAGAACATCAGGGCGACGGTGTAGACCCCGAGCACGGCGAGGTATTTGCCCAGGAGGACCTCAATGTCGGAGGCCGGCAGCGTGAACAGGAGCTCGTCGGTGCCCAGCTTGCGCTCGTCGGCCCAGGCGCTCATCGTGATGGCCGGCACGAAGAACAAGAGCAGAATGGGAAACATCTCGTTGAGCTGGTCGAGATTGGCGAGGTTGTTGCCGAAGAAGGTGGGGCTGAATGCCAGAAATGACCCGAGGGCGACGAACGCCACGATAAACAGGTACCCCAGCACGCCCGAGAAATAGCTCTGGAAGTTTCTCTTGAAAATCGCGTTGATCACGTGCAGCCGCAATTTCATCGGTTGATACCTCGCATCTGCTCTTTGAATCTCCGCCGCTCGGGTTAACAGCCTGTTGAAAAAGGTGTCTGGAACTCGCCGCCCCCGCGAAAACCCCTCGGAATCTGCATGGTCACAAAGTTCCAGACACCTTTTTCAAGACGGTCTTAGGCCCCGCCAATGCTCAGGCCGTCACGGGCCGGGTCAGTTTTCGGAAGCGCGATTCCATGTCGTGCTCGGTGCCTTCCATATCGGCGACGGTGCCGTCGAGTACCAGACGCCCTTCGTTCACCAGAATCACCCGGCTGGCGACCGCCTTGACTTCCTGCAGAATGTGCGTAGACAGCAGGATGGTTTTCGTCTGGCCCAGCCCCTTGATCAATTCGCGCACGTCATGCACCTGGTTCGGGTCGAGGCCGGCCGTCGGTTCGTCGAGAATCAGCACCTCTGGATCGTGCAACAGGGCCTGCGCCATTCCCACGCGCTGGCGGTAGCCTCGCGAGAGTTTGCCGATGGGTTTTCCCCAGACGTGCTTGAGCGCGCATTTCTGCGCGACGTAGTCGAGCCGCTCTTTCAGTTTCGCCGGGGGCAGGGCCCGGGCCATGCCGAAATAGTCGAGGAGACTGCCGGGCGTCATCTCCAGATAGAGCGGGCCGTTTTCGGGCAGGTACCCGATCATCTTGGCCGCTTCGAGGCGGTCTTTATAAACGTCGAACCCGCCGATCTTCGCCGACCCCTTGGTCGCCGAGAGGAACCCGGTCAGGATTTTCATGGTCGTCGATTTTCCGGCCCCGTTGGGCCCCAGAAAAGCAGCGACCTGCCCCCGCGGAATCGAGAACGTGATTTCGTCAACGGCGGCGAAGGGGCCGTAGTATTTGCACAACCCCTGGGCCTCGATCATCGGTCGCTTGTCGTTGTTGGCCATATCCGGGCATTCACAAAGTGCGATTTGAGGCAAGCTGTCATTCTTTACAACTCTTTCACCAGTCTGTAAAGCGTCGGCGCGCGTCGCCGCAGGTTGGGCCGTGATGCCGGGGCGCAACCGAAACGTCAACGCAAAGCCCGGCTGCTCAGCCGGTTGTGCGTTCGGCCGGGCGGCCTCAGTCAACGAGTCGCCGGGTCCGGCCCCCTTTGGATGATACGTCGCCCGCCCCGGGTGCGCTGGCGCTGACCTTTCTCGTCAGCGGGCCCGGTCGAAGGCCGGCTTTCGTTGCAACCTGCCCTCTGCCGACGTATCTTCGCCCTGGGCGAATGAGCCCCATAACCGCTTGTTGCTTGAAATGACTCAGTTTCTATCGAGGGAAGTTCATGCCACGTCGATTGTGGATCGTGTTTGTGCCTGCGTTGTTGGCGTTCGTCGGCTGCGCACCGGATCTCGAAAGCAAGTCGAAAACCGCGGCCCCGGTTTCGACGGCGCCGGCGGTCGCGTCGAAGGGCGTCGAGATGGATGAGAACGGCTTTCCGAAGCTGCCCCCCGGCGCCGGCGCGATCGACCCTGATGCACTGCAGGAGTTCGAGACGACCGCTTCGGGGCTGAAGTACCGGATCTTGCGCAAGTCGGACGGGCGTCACCCGACTTCCAACGATAACGTGTTGGCGCACTACGTTGGCTGGCTCGATGGCGGGGAGGAGTTCGACAGTTCCTACCGTCGAGGTCAGCCCATCGGCTTTGCGCTGACGAAAGTCGTTCGCGGCTGGACGGAAGGAATTCCGCTGGTCGGCGAAGGGGGCATGATCGAGCTGGAGATTCCGTCAAACCTGGGTTATGGGCCCGACGGAATGCCGCCGGTCATTCCCGGCAACGCCACGCTGCATTTCGTCGTCGAGCTGCAGAAGATTCGCTAATTTGGCCGCAAGAAAGCTCAAAAGGCGCAGAAAGAATTCCCGGAAGTTACGCTTCCAGGTGCGCGTGGGGGCGCTGGTTGTTCTTCCGAGTTGAGATGAGAGTTCCCCGGGTGCCTCAGCTTTTGCGCCTCTTGAGCCTTTTCGCGGCCGGTCTTTTTCCCGACAGACGATTCCGCCGAAAACTCACCTTCAGCCGGCGGCGAGGCGCTTCAGGTCTGGCTCCAGACGCCTCATTCCCTCGTCGACCGTGACAACCGGGTGATACCCAAAGTCGCGCTCGGCCCGGGCGACGCTGTAGTAGTGCGAGCTGCCAAGCTGCTGCGCGAGAAATCGCGTCATGGGTGGTTCCGACGAAAGCCCCAGCGCGTTATAGGCCAGTTCACAGGCGGTGCCCGCGGCATACGCGAGAGAGGGCGAAATCGACTTCGACACAGGGGGCAGACCGGCCCGTGCCAGTAGCTCGTTGATCCAGCCCCACAGGTTGACCGGCTCGGGCTCGTTGATGAAGTACGCTCGGCCTGCCGCCGGCGAATCGAGCGCCAGCCGATCGGCAGCCTGCCAATGGGCCGCGGCAGCGTTTTCGACGTACGACATCGAGATCAGATTGTCGCCCGAGCCGACACGCCGCAGCCGGCCGGCTTTCGCCCGCGCAATAACCCGGGGAATGAGGTGGCCGTCGCGCGGCCCCCAGATCAGGTGTGGGCGCAACGCGACGGTGGCGAGCCCCTGTGTGCCGTTGGCGCAGAGCACCGCCTGTTCGGCGGCCGCCTTGCTGCGCGGATAGTGGCACAGGTAGCGCGCGGGGTACGCCAGCGATTCGTCGGCTCCGCGATGATCGCGGCCGTCGTAGATGACGCTGGGCGAACTGGTGTAGACCAATCGAGCGACGCCGCGCGCGCGGCAGCCGGCGATGACGTTCATCGTTCCGGCGGTGTTGATCTCATCGTAAAGCCGGCGGGGGCCCCAGATTCCCGACACGGCGGCGACGTGATAGACGACGTCAGCGCCCTCGCAGGCCTGCGCGACCGCGTCAGGGTCGCGCACATCTCCCTGCCGCTGGTCGACGCCCAGCTCGTCAAGTCGAAGGTAGCGGCCGCGGCACAGCACGCGCACGCGGTGGCCGCGGGAAACAAGCTGTTCGACGAGGTGCAGGCCGAGAAACCCCCCGCCCCCGGTCACCAGAGCTTGCGGCATGCGCTCACCGCGTGCGCCAGGGGGGAAGGGCGGCGCTCGCCGGGGCCGTGTCGAGCCGATTCAAGACAACTGCGCGCGTCTCTTCGGCCAGCTTCGACCAGAGGGTCGCGCGGCCGGGAAAGATACTCAGCAGGTTGTCGACTGCCGGAGTCTGCTGGGCGTGATCGACAACCGTCGGCCACATCGCCCGGCCCGGCTCGATCTGATCGAGCTGCATCGCCTGCACGATCGTACCCGACCAGGCATGAATGTGCGGCTCGTCGAGAGGCACCTGCGGAAAGAACCGCTGAATGGTTTGGCACAGCGACGAGACCGCATCAGCCTCGATCAGGTTGTCTTCAAGGCTCGCCGCGCGCTTCCAGCAGTTTGTGCCGAAGATCGAGCTGGGGGGGTGGGGCACGTGATTGAATCCGTCGGCATCGGCGACGCAAAACGGGCGCCAGCCGATATGAGGGTCAATGGCCAGCAGATGCGTTTTGAGCGTCACGAGCTCGGTGTCGGTCTGACGGCCGGCGCGGTCTTGATGATATTCGGCCCACAGCGCGTGCCCGCTCGCGCCGCCGGCCAAAACGACCAGCCGCGCCGCAATCTCTTCTCCGGTAGCGGTCACAACGGCCCGCACGTGCCGGCCCTCGCGGCGCATCGCGCGGGCGGGCGTTTCGGTGCGGATCTCGGCGCCGGCGTTCTGGGCGCAGGCGGCCAGATGCGCCAACAGAATCTCGTGGCGGATCGCCCGGTCGGGCAGTTCAAAGACATGCTGTACGTGAAGGCGATCGAGACCGGGGAGCTCGGCCAGCAGCTTTTCGATCGGCAACGGCTGAAACGGAATTCCACACGCGCGCCAGGCGTCGGTCCAGCTTTTCGCCAGCGTGTCGGGGCGCGAAAGAAAGAAGGCCATCGGGGGAACGTGCGGCTCAACGCACTCGGGGCAGAGGGCGAGCGTCTGTTGCAGCGATTCGTGGCAGGCGCGCGCGTAGTCGGGCGCTTCGGGCGCGTAGATCGCGCCGCTATAAAGCCAGCCCTGGTTTCGTGTCGACGCGGCGCTACCCAGTTGCGACGCTTCGAGCAGCGTGACGGGCAGGCCGGCCTGCGCCAGACGCACGGCGGCCGAGAGGCCGGCGATGCCCCCTCCGACGATCACGACCCGCCGCGATGTCTCTGTTGCTTTCATGGCGCGCCATTGCAACTTGCGTCGCCGGTGAAATTCCCTTGCCTAATCATACGCGGCGACCTTGAACCTGAATACGGCCGCGGCGCCACCCGAAATTCGAATTCTCGAATTCTAACTGTTCGATCGAGCTTGCCGAACCGTAAGCCGATCGTGGCGAGGTGGCGGCGTCAATCTTCCTGCAAGGGCAGCTCGTAACAGGCCGCCTCATGGTCGTTGCGCACCAGCAGCCGCCGGCCGTCGAGGGCAGGGTTATTCCAGGTTTTTCCGTCGAGCGCGGGGATGCGCGCCAGCTCGACAAATCGCCCCGGGTCAGGCCGCACGAGCGCCAGGTCGCCGTTTTCCGCCTGCACGATCAGCAGCTCGCCTGCCAGCAGAATCTGGCCGTGCTGGTAGCGGCCACCCTTCCAGCGGCGCTTGCCCGTCGAAAGATCGAGGCAGGCGAGAATGCCGTCGTCGAGACCGTAAATGCCGTCTCGCAGCCGTACCGGAGTCGTGAATTTGGTTTTCATCTCGTTCGGGGCTTTCCAAAGTTCGGTCACATTCCAACCGGCATCGCCCGGTGCGACCTGCAACAGCACGGCCCCAGTGCCGTAGCCGGTCGAGAAGAAGATTCGCCCCGCCGGCCCGTCGATGACCAAGGGCTGAGAGCAGTTGGTGGTGACGTTGTTGGCCCAGGGGAAGTGCCAGAGCGACCCGCCGCTCGAGGCCGCGTGCGAAGCCAGACCTTCGGCCGTGGCGACCAGCAACTGCCGGTGGCCTGCCAAATCGACGAGCGCCGGCGAGCCGTAACTGGCTTTGTGCCGACCGGCGCGCCACACGCACCTGCCGCTCGACTGGTCGTAGGCCGCGAGGCACGCTGCGTCGTTGCCGGTGGGGCAAACGACGACCAGCCCGTCGACAAGCAGGGGAGACGCGCACACCCCATGCGAGATCGGGGCGCCGTCGTTGTCGGCCAACACATCGGCGGCCCAAAGGGGGTTGCCGGTTCGGCCGTCGAGGCAATGCAGTTTGCCCGTCGCGCCGATCGCGTAGACCCGCCCGGCGGCAATTGTGGGAGTCGCGCGCGGGCCGGTTCCCCCCAGGTTCGAACCGCCTGATTCGACGCCGAACCGCGCCGGATACTCGAGCACCCACATGGTCTCGCCGTCGGCGACGCGCAGGCAGCGAACCGCTTCCGATGCACCGTGCTGTTCCTGCGTGCAGGCAAAGTCTCCGACGACGGCGAACGAGCCCCATCCCTCTCCCACCGCTTTGCGCCACAACTCGCGCGGAGGCCGGGTGGCCCAGTCGGCCGATAACCGGATGTCGCGCACCACCCCGGTGCGATCAGGCCCCAGATACTGCGGATAGTCGTTGGGCCCGACGGACGTCAGGTCGGCGGCTGCCGTCGAATCGCTTGCCGAAACGGCGCCGGCCGGAAGCTGGGCAGGCGAGTGGGGCGCGGCGTCTCTCCAGGCGAAATTGATCCGGGCGTTGCCGGTGAGGCCCGCGACGCGAAGCAACAGCGGAAACGGAAACGCGAGCGCGACGAGCGCCGCGAGCACCCCGAAGCGCTTTTTCCAACCCCACGGGGGGTAAAACATCCACGCCAGCCACAGCACCCAGAGCGTCGCGGGCACGACCAAGGTCACGACCGGCAGCCGCGACATCGTGTCGCCTGCAAACGCGGCGATCAGCCCGCCGGTGATGGCGAGCCACAGACCGATCAAGAGGCGATTCAGCCGGCGGTCGAACGGAAGCGAGGCGAAACGGCGCGAGAGGCCGCGCGTCAGTAGCGCCACAAGCGCGATCGCGACAACCAGCTTGCCGATATCGTCGAAGCGCAGTTTGCGCTCGAGCATTCCCAAAACGAGCGTCCTGCCCCACAGGTAGGGGAGTGCGACCAGGGTGATCGCGCATGCGGCCACGAGCCGCAGCCAGGCCCACACGCTCGCGGGGGCCGACCGATTCTCGGGCGGCGGTTGCCGGGGAGACGCGTTCACCGTTTCTTCGCCAGCACAATTTCGACCGGCACCCACATATGGCCGATATTCGAATCGGCGACCGCGAACCCGGCCGCTTCAATCGCCCGCCGGGCGAAGATCGGCCGGCAATCCATGAGGTTGGGAAAGTGCTTGTGGGTCCATTCGTAGGCCTCGACGAGCAGGCTTTCTTTTCCCTCTTTCGACACGCTGACGACCGCCAACCGCCCGCCGGGTTTCAGCACCCGCCGACATTCGGCCAGCAACATCGGCATCTCGGGGTTGTCGAACAGCTCGAGCGTGAAACTCATGAACACGCCGTCGAGCACCGCATCGGCAAGGGGCAGCTTCGTCGCATCACCGCAGAACAGCTCGATGCGGTCGGAGAGGTTCTGCTGTGCGAGCATTTCGCGGGCCAGCTCGACCATCTTCTCTGACAGGTCGATGCCGTACACGCGGCCGCATTTGCCGACGGCCTCGGCAAGGGCCTTCAGGCAGTGGCCGGTGCCGAAGCCGATCTCAAGAATGCGCTCGCCCGGTTGCACGGCCAGCCGTGCGAGCCCCTGCTGCTTGAGCGGCCCTTCGGTATGCTCTGACATCAAATCGTAAACGCGGGCGATCTTGTCGTAGAACGCTTTGGTTTCGGCCTTGGAAGTCAGCACGCGCAGCACGCCGGGTTCGGCGTCGGCAGAGGTTGCGGCAGGCATAAAAGTCACCTCAAGGGTTCTGCGGAATCGGTGGTGAGGGAATGAATCGTAGCAGACGGCGGAAAACTCTGCGCCTCGGGTGAAGTGCTCATCTGCAATTCAAAGTTCGCCAGGATCGGTGCAAGGAGGCGCCGAGATTCTGTGGGTACTGTGTCTCATCTCAGCGTCTCAACGTCTCCGTTTCGCTTTCCGTCTCGGCCGAACGTAGAATGAGTGCTGCGGGTCGTCGCCAGGGCGCGATCGACCCTTCGAGGCAACAGGGCCCGAAGCGCGCCAGAGGGGCCCATCGGGCCAGGAGCGGTTTCCATGAGCAGCTTGGGCCCGATCCGCAATTGCCCCTGGAATAGTTTCCGTCTTTGTCTGGCCAGGTCGCTGACCCAAGTCGCCGTCTGTCCCTCACCCGGCTCGCGATCTCTGGTGCCCGATTCGCTTCCCGCTCGCCGGGGCTTCACGTTGATCGAACTCATGGTGGTGATCGTCATCATTTCGATTCTGGCGGCCATTCTGCTGCCGGCCGTGCAGTACGCGCGTGAGGCGGCGCGGCGCAGCCAGTGTCGCAACAACCTCAAGCAGATGGGGCTGGCGTTGCACAATTACGCCGGTGCGCACGGCACGCTGCCCCCCAGCAGCACAAGCCAGATCGACTTCGGCGTGTGGAACCCGCGGCCGACGCTGTATCATCTGCACAGTTGGGCGACGATGCTGTTACCGTTTCTGGAGCAGGCGGCGTTGTACGATCGCGTGGATTTCAACGTGTCGGCGCTGGCGGCGGTGAATGTCGCACCGGGCTCGCAAATCGTTTCGGTTTATCGCTGCCCGTCGTACAACGGGCCTGATGTGAGCCAGTCGACGCTGTATCAACTGCACTCGCCCGACTACGCGCTTCGAAACTACGCCACTCTGGGGGCGACTACCGTCGGAAGACTGTGGCAGCAGCCCGACGGCGTGTTCTATGCCCGTTCGCGAACGCGCATCGCCGACATTCCCGACGGCACGTCGAACACGCTGTTTGTCGCCGAGACGCGCGAATCAGGGGCGGCCGTCTGGATCGACGGCGGCACGGCGACCATGGTGTCGCGGCCGTATCTCGAATCGAACGCCCCGAGCTTTGCGGGGCCGAAATGCGCCCTCAATTTCGAACCCTACTTCGTCGCGAACGGGCAGGGAATCGACGCACGGTTCGGGCCGTCGAGCCAGCACGCGGGCGGGGTGCAGCACCTCTTTGGCGACGGCGGGGCCAGGTTTCTGTCTGAGAATATCAATGGCCTCGTCTATGATTCGCTGGTGACGCGCGATCGGCACGACCCGATTCCGGTGGGGGCGTTCTGACTCGACCCGCCTGGGGGCCGAACCTGTTTGCCGAGCGTGGTGTCAAACGCTGCTGTTCGATAGCGGGCTCGGGTTGTGTCCTTCGTCGGGTCCCGTCTGGTGCCTGGCGCGGCTGTTTTTTCGACCTTTCGGCGTTTAACCGGCTGTGCTAGCATCCCGCCTCGCCCCCCCAGTTGTTTCTATTCGTGAATCGCCTTCGCGCGTTACGCTGATCGTTCATGAAGACCGTTGCGCCTCACCGTCTTGCGGGCGGTGGTGATGTGCTCGGAGACGGCGCTCTCGCGCCTCCCCGCGTTTCCACACACAATGCCTCCTTAACCGGGTCACCCACGCGCCGCGCGCGGCGGCGAAAGCTGCGCAAGAACCTGCGATCAAGCGTCGCCGATGGGGCCGCGTTCAGCATGATGGTGGGGCTGGGGGAGACGTATTTTCCGGCATTCGTACTGGCGCTGGGGCTGGGCGAGATTGCATCGGGCCTGATCGCATCGATTCCCCTTTTGGTCGGGGCGATACTGCAACTGATCTCTCCGTGGGGCGTGGCGCGGGTGGGTTCGAACCGCCGCTGGGTCGTGCTGTCGGTTGCTCTGCAGGCGACCAGTTTTCTGCCCCTGGTGGCCGGTGCCCTTTTCGGGCGGATGCCGGTAACCGGCGTATTTGCGGCCGTATCGCTGTACTGGGGCGCGGGGCTGGCCGGGGGGCCGGCCTGGAACACGTGGATGGAAACGGTCGTTCCTTTCCGCGTGCGGGCGCCGTTTTTCGCGATGCGCACGCGGCTGGGCCAGGCCGGGGTGCTGCTGGGGTTTCTCGTCGGCGGGCTGGCGCTGCAATACGGAGAACACAGCGGGAGATTGCTGCCGGCGTTCGCCGCGATCTTCAGCGTGGCCGCCCTGTGCCGGTTTCTGTCGGGCCGGTACCTGTGGCGGCAGACCGAGCCGGTGCCGACACACGAAACACAGCGGCACGTCAGTCTGCGCGAGCTGTGGGTGCGAATTCGCGCGGGAAAAAGCGAGCGGACCCTGCTGTACTTTCTGGCGGTGCAGGTGGCGGTGCAGTTGTCGGGGCCGTACTTTTCGCCCTACATGCTCAAACAACTGGGGCTGTCGTACGTCGCCTATATGGCGCTTCTGGCGACGACGTTCGTGGCGAAAATCGTGACGTTGCCGGCGTTCGGCAGGTTGGCTGCCAGGCTCGGCGCGCGGAAGTTGTTGTGGATCGGGGGCATCGGAATCATTCCCGTTTCGGGCCTGTGGTTGTACGCCGATACGTTTTTGCAACTCGTGCTGGTGCAGTTCATCGCGGGGACAGTGTGGGCGGCCTACGAGCTGGCGATGTTTCTGTTGTTCTTCGAGACGGTCAAGCGCGAAGAGCGCACGGGCATTCTGACAGTCTTCAATCTGGCCAATGCCGTCGCACTGGTCGTGGGGGCCTTGGCCGGAGGCGGGCTGCTGAAATTGTGCGACTCGTCGCGTGAAGCGTATCTCTTGTTATTCGGCCTGTCGTCGTTCGCCCGGGCCGCAACTCTGCTGGTGCTGAAGTTCACGCCGGCCGAAAACTCGCTGCTCGACGACGTCAGAGCACCACCTGAACGAGCCGCGTGAGAACTTGTTCCAGCGGAATGACGGTCAGCACCAGTGGCGCGAGGGGCAGGGCGATCAGAATGGCCAGCCGCAGCACAGAGAAGCGGTTGATGGGCACCACCCGCATTTCGCGAATCACGTCGTAGCTGTTGGCGAGGTCGGCCAGAGACTGCAGGTCGGCGGTGCCCAGCAGGGGCTCGGCTGCGGCCTCCGGGCCGGCGCCGGTAATCCATTTGCGCCGAAAGTCAGCCACATAGGCAGCCGCCAGGGCCCCGTACTCGTACAGGCCCGACCGTTTGGCGCGAGTCAGTTGAAAGAAGAAGAAGGTCAAAGGCGCGAGAACCATCAGCATCAACAGCCCGAACAAGCCTGCGATCTCGAGTTGGAAGTCGGGCAACCGGGCGTCTTCGTGCCAGATGCGCTCGGCAATGATCGCCGCCAGCAGCAGCGTGTGGGCGAGCAACAGGGGGGCGAAGGCAAATACGCTCTGTCCCAGAAAGCCCAAACCTCCCGCCCGGTCGGGGTGCAGCGGGTTGAGGCGCAGCGGAATGCGCGAAACGGTCCACAGAAACCGGTACCAGACGGTCAGGCGAAAATACCAGCGCAAGAGGACGAAGCGCGCCAAGGGCATGCTGACGAAGACGTACCAGTAGCCGGCCGGGGTGAGCCTGATCGATTCGCCCGTGACCTGCCCGTACCAGGTGGCGACGTGCAGGGCGACGCGCTCCTTCCACAACCAGTAACCTCCGAAGAAGGCCAGCGCCAACATCAGGAGTTCAACGATCGTCGAATTTCTCAAGCGCACGGCGGCGGCGACCGCCCCGCCGAAGCGGGCCTCCTCCGCGGGCTCGATCAGCCCCTGCTCGATGAATTGCCGCACGATGACGCGCAACAGGCGATGTACGAGCACTTCGGCGGCGATCAATAGCGGCAGTACCACCAGCAACTTGGCGTGGACGTCGAGGTCGAACAGAAAGGGCACCCGTACACCCCCCGTGGCGTTGCCGCCGATCACAGTCAGCACCGTGAGCGGAAGCCAGGTGATGGCGACGGAGCCGAGCAGCCGCCGATGCAGAAGTTCCAGCGGCGGCCGCAGCATGCGGGTGCGGCGCCAGGTTTGATAGAGCGGCCCGCCCAAAACGAGCGAAAATTCCGCCGGCAGTTCGGAGTTCTCGGGGCTCGGGTGCATGCCAACGGTTCGCTGGGGATGAGACGGGTCTGTGGCGTGCTGGGCCGCGGCGGACGGGAATCTTTTTTCTGCGAACTCTCGTGGCTTCGGGTGCGGCTCGTTCGGCGACTGGCCGGCGTCTAATCGCCGTGCAGCTTCCGCAGGCGGGCGGAAGTCCGCAAGATCAATTGCACGCGCTCGAATTCGTTCAGCCAATCCTGCGTGACGGCGGCCAAGAGCGACGTTTCATCGGGCGCGATGCCGGTGGGGCACGCGGCGCCAAGCTGCTCCTGCGCCATCCGGCGGTACTTCGAGAGCGTGCGGTCGCCATACCACGCGACCTGGTAGTTGTCTTCGCTGAGAAACAGTACGACGGGGACTCGCGCACCTCCGCAGACCGACAGGGCCTCTCCCAGATCGGGGTGCGCATCACGATCGAAAAACCGCAGGGCGATTCGCGGGCCGGCGATGGCGAAGTGGTCGAGAATGGGGCACTGATTGACGCAATCGCCGCACCAGGCGCCCGCCAGGCACAGCACCTTCATCTCGCGCACGAAGCTCGCCAAAAGCGCCCGCTGCGCTTCAGAGAGCGCAACCTTTTCGTGCACGGCCTCCCACCGGCGGCGCTGCTCTTCGGTTCCGTACTTCGCCAGAAACTCGTGATACCCCAGGCCGACGTTGAATTTTGCGCCGTAATCGAGCATGTCGCTGGCTCCTTTGGCCGCTCGGTTCTTGCCGGGCGGGCTGTGCGGAACTGCGAGAGTAGACAATCGGCGGTTCGCGGGCGAGCGTGCCGGGGGGCCGACCGGGGCTACATTGACAGCGCAACGCAGAGACCAGCTTCCCGACGATCAGCCATTTGAGGGTGCGGAATGGTCCCTCAGCGGGCGATCAGACCCCGCAACCCGAAAGGATTGCCAGCGATTAGCCCGGAAAAATTCAGCCGTAGTAGCATCGCCGGACTTCCGTGAAAGCCTCGCGCCGGCGGAATTCGGGAGAATTCCGCTACCAAAAGTGCGGCCCCATTCGTGCGCGCCTCAATCTCAACGCAATTTACCAGGTCTGGCGAATTTGCGCCGGCGGCAAAGAACACAAGCCCGGCGGCTGCTGCCGTTCAGCGCACCTGAAGGAGATATGCGGTCTGGAGCGCCGCAGCAGAGAGCGACGATACCATCTCACAGATAGCCGTTGCGCCTCGACCCACCCCCCAAGGACCGGAGGGCTTTCTTCGCGATGACCGCGCCCCAGGAAAGTGCCGAACTCGAACGCCGATTGCAAGACTTGCAGCAGCAGTTGATGCAGGCCCAGAAGCTGAGCACGATCGGTTCGCTGGCCTCGTCGATGACGCACGAGTTCAACAATATCCTGACGACGATCATCAACTACGCGAAGCTGGGTCTGCGGCACAAAGACAACGCGACCCGCGAGAAAGCGCTCGACAAGATTCTGGCGGCCGGCCAGCGGGCGAGCCGCATCACCACGGGCCTGTTGTCGTACGCCCGGCGCGGGGGAAATCGCCGCGAACCAACCGACCTCGTTTCGCTGACGCAAGAAGTGCTGGTTCTGGCGGAAAAAGACCTGCAGATGCATCGCGCGCGGTTGCAGACCCAATTCGAGGGACGGCCGGTCATCGCCAGCGTCAACGCGGGGCAATTGCAGCAGGTGCTGTTGAACCTGGTGGTGAACGCCCGGCAGGCGATGCCCAACGGCGGCCAGTTGACCGTGGCGGTGCGCAGCAACGAAGAAACGGCAACCGCCGAGATCGCCGTGCGCGATACCGGGCACGGAATTCCCGCCGAAACGCTGCGCAAAATCTTTGACCCGTACTTCACCACCAAGACGGCCGATGCGCAGGGGCAGGGGGGCACGGGGCTGGGGCTGTCGCTGGCGCGCGAAGTGATCGAAGCGCACCAGGGGCGAATTCGCGTGGAGAGCGCCGTCGGGCAGGGGACGACGTTCATCCTCAAGCTGCCGCTCGCCAAAGAGCGAATTCTTTCGGCGCGCGAAGCGCCCCATGCGGCATCTGAAAACGCCGCTCCGTCGCTGCCCGTCGTGCCGAAGGCCGGTTGACGAGGATTGAGGCGCGAGGCCAGATCCCCGGACAACGACCGTTACTCAAGGCGCAGGCCCGGGCCGCACCGGTCGCCTGCCGCAGCCCGTTTCGCGCCTGGCAGGCCTTCTGCCCGGCAGGCTGGAATCGCCGCTCTTTTCCGGCGGAGTTGCCCTGCCCTCTCCTCAGGCAATAATACGGGGGTCGCGCTCGGAGCGTTCACTACGGACCCCACCCTCCCCTGGCCTGAAGGAGCCTGCCAATGACCCTGCGTGTTCGCCTGTTGTTTGCTGTCGCGTCGCTGTGCGCCCTCTCTGTCGCTCCTGCCCGTGCAGCGCAGGAATATGACATTGATCCGGCCCACACGGCACTCTATTTCAAAGTGTCGCATTTCGGGTACAGCGACACGCACGGTCGCTTCAACGACATGGCAGGAAAATTCACCATCGACCCCGACCCGGCCAAAGTCGCGTTTGATATGACGATCAAGGTGAAATCGGTTGACACGGGCAACAAGACGCGAGACGAACATCTCCTGAAGCCCGACTTTTTCAATGAGAAGCAGTATCCGCTGATTACGTTCAAGAGCACCGCGGTCAAGGCGGCCGACGGGGGGTACGACGTCACCGGCGACCTGACCATGCACGGCACGACAAAGCCGATCACGTTGGCGCTGCGTGGGGGCAAGACGGGCGAGTTTCCCCCGGGGATCAAACGCACCGGCTACTCGACGACGCTCGACATCAAGCGCTCCGATTTCGGGATGTCGAAGATGCTCGACGGGATCGGAGACGACGTGCATCTGTCGATCAGCTTCGAGGGGATGAAGGAGCCGCCCCAGAAGAAGTGACGCAATTGCGTTGCATCAGCGAATCTGACGTGGGGGCGCCGCGACGGGGCTGATCTCGCGCGGCCGCCCCCGCTGGTTCCCCCGGAGCGCGAGGGCGATGCCCGATCCGATTCAGGTCGTGAAGGCGCTGGCGGCGGCGGCCATTGTGGCGGCGCTGGCGCCGCTGCTGTTTCGGCGCCCCTGGCGCGGCGCTCGCGCAGAATTGCTTTCGGCCGGCGGGGCGGTCGCGGTCGGGCTGGGGTTTCTTCTGGGCGCCCTGGTGCTCGGAGCGCGGCTCCGCTGGCCGCCGGCCGAAGATCAAGAGCGGCTGCTGCTGATTGTGCTGCCGGCCCTCTTGCTGGTCGAATGGCTGGGAGCGGTTCCCCAGGTTCCGCGCTGGGCCCTATGGTTGTTGCGACTGGCATTCGCTGCGGCGATGACTCGGGTACTGCTCCATGGCACGATCTATATTTCCGATCTGGCAGGCCCCGGAACTCGCGAATGGTCGTCGGGGAAGACACTGGCGACCTGTTCAGGAATCGGGACCTTGCTGTTCGCGGCATGGGTGTCTCTCGCGGCGATTGAGCGGCGCAGCGCCGAATTGTCACTGGCAATCGTCGCATGCGTCGCGGCCGTGGGCAGCGGGCTGACGATCTTCTTCTCGGGATATTTTTCAGGGGGGCTCCTGGGCGTAACGCTGGCGGGGGCGCTCGCTGGCGCCACACTCAGCGCCGCAATATCGCATTCGCGGCCGCTGCCTCTGGCAGGTGCGATGCGGGTTGGCGTGGGGCTTCTGGCGGCGCTACTCGTTATTGGCCGGTTTTTCGGCGAACTGCCGACCGGGCTGGCCCTGCTGCTGTTCAGCGCGCCGCATCTGGGGTGGCTATGCGAATTGCCCCCCATGCGGCGGTGGCGACCGTGGGCTCGTGGGGCGATCGCGATCGCGCTCTCGACCGTCGTTGTCGGTGCGGTCGTGGGGCTGTCGGCGAGAAAGTTTATCGCCGAGAATGTTTCGTCGCCGGGCGGCGGCGGGCCGTCGGCACAGGACTACTTGAATCTTCGATGACGGGTCAATAACCGCAGTGTGCACCCAGCGCACGGCGCTGCCTGCCGTAAAACACGGTATGAACCCCGATCATTCGTCCGTCGAAAGGTCTGAAATGTCGTTGGCGGCCCTGAGCAGTTCGCCTGTTTCATGGTCCCAGATATACACCACGGCGTCGTAATGGTCTGACGACGGATCAGCCAGGAGCAGCAGGTGATCGCCGCTGCCATTTGAGCCGATCGACAAGGCATTGGGCGGGAAGTTCGGCCATTGGCGCGCTGCGTCTGTCTCGCGCACGATGTCGTTGCAAGTGCGCCTGAGGCGCTGTCGGTCGCTGTCATCGAAGATCGGATGCAAAGTCCAATCATCACCGTGCGCCTCGAAGCCACCGCCGTTGCTCCGACACATCAGAACCACGTAGTTCGGCGGCAATTGTCGCCCCAACTTCGCTTCCGTTCGCCTCACGTACCCGATATCCAGCGAAAACGGCATGCTCATCCCCCTGGCGGGGCAGTCATGTTGAATTGTGAAGCACCCCTTAGAAGCGCCAGCGAAGCCACGTGGCTAATCTGAGCCCCTGTTGCTTCCTCTGGTGCCTCTGTTTTTTCCTGTTGTCGAGCATCACGTATCAGAACGTGCCGGCCAGGGTACCGCCGTCGACGGTCAGAACGGTTCCCGTGATGTAGCTGCCGGCGTCGGTTGCCAGGAGCAGCGCGGGGCCGATCAGCTCTTTCGGGTCGCCCCAGCGACCGAGGGCCGTCCGGTCGGCGAAGACCTGTTGTTCCGCCTTCGACAGCAGCGAAGTGGGCAGGTCGGTGAGAAAGGGGCCCGGAGCGATACAATTGACGGTGATTCCGAAGTGGCCCAGGTCGAGGGCGCTGGCCCGCGCCATCCCGATCAGGCCCGATTTGGTCGCCGAATACACGTTCCGCCCCGTTTTCGACGCCAGCCCCATGATCGACGAGATGTGAATGATGCGACCCCAGCGGCGCTCTTTCATTTGAGGCACCAGCGCCCGCGTCAGAATCATGCAACTGGTCAGGTTCAATTCGATGAATTGGTCCCACGTCTCGTCGGTAATCTGGTCGATCGCCTGAGGAACGTTGCCGCCGGCATTGTTGACCAGCACATCGACGCGGCCGAATTCCTTGAGGGCCTTTTCGGCCAATTGCTGAACGTCGTTGCGGTTGGTCATATCGGCGGCCGACCACGCGACCCGCGCCTCGGTACCGCGGGCGATCTCTGCGGCGGAAGCTTTCAGCTCGTCGGCGTGCCGGCTGGAGATATACACATTCGCACCGGCCTCGGCGAACCCGCGGGCCATGGCGGCGCCTAACCCCTTGCTTCCGCCGGTTACGAGCGCGACGCGCCCGTTCAGGCTGAACAGTTTGCTGGACATCGTCTTTCCTCGTCATTCTGATCGATACGAACCAACCGCCGGAGGTTACCCTAACCGCAGCGGGCCGCATCTTGCAAGGAAACGAGCGAAAAACCGGTGGCGAGCGGCCGAGTCGAAGACAGTAGTCTCTCGAGTCGCGAATCTCTATAATTCCGCACCTTGTTCAAATGAAGGCTGCAAGCGGGCAGGGCGCCACGCGCTGTTCAAGGGCGCGCGTCGGGGCTGTGATGCAATTGGAGAGTCTGCGATGGATCATGTGTTGCATGAAAACTGCGTTGGGCTGCTGAAGCGGATCAAGCATCTGCAGGACTCTCTTTGACCTCGCCGGCAAACAACGGCGCGCAGCCGAGATCAACGACCTGATGGCGTCGGCCGGCTTCTGGGACAACCCCCCCCGGGCCCAGGAGCAGGTGGCCGAATTGCGCCGGCTCACGCTGGAAATCAAGCCGCTCAAAGAGTTGCAGGCCGCCGGCGACGATCTGCAGGTGCTGATTGAGTTCGCCGAGCAGGACGCATCGAGCGCCAAAGACCTGGCGCAGGCGGCCGAGGCGCTCGAGCAGAAAGTCGCGGGCGTCGAGCTGCAGGCGATGCTCTCAAAGCCTGAAGACGCCTGCGGAGCGTATCTCAGCGTGCAGGCGGGGGAAGGGGGCACCGACGCTTCCGACTGGGCCGCAATGCTCTTGCGGATGTACCAGCGGTGGGCCGAAGACCGTGGGTTCGCCACCGAATTGCTCGACATGTCGGAAGCCGAAGAGGCGGGTATTCGCAGCGCCACGCTCGCCATTCGCGGCGACTACGCCTTCGGGTATCTCAAGGGGGAAATGGGGGTGCACCGGCTGATCCGCATCAGCCCGTTCGATGCGGCGGGCCGCCGGCAAACGTCATTCGCCGCCATCGACCTCGTGCCCGAGTTGAACGAAGACGTGAAGATCGAAATCGACTGGGACAAAGACGTTCGTGAAGACGTGTTTCGCGCGTCGGGCGCCGGCGGGCAGCACGTCAACAAGACCTCGTCGGCCATCCGTCTGACGCACTTGCCCACGAATACCGTCGTCCAGTGCCAGAATGAACGCAGTCAGCATAAGAACCGCGCGATGGCGCGAAAGATGTTGACGGCCAAGCTGTATCAGGCCGAGCAGGAGAAACGCGACGCCGAGCTGGCGGCCAAGCGCGGCGAGAAAACCAAGATCGGCTTCGGCGGGGGGACGATTCGCACCTACGAGCTGAACCCCACGCAGCGCGTGAAAGACCATCGCACGCTGACGGTGTCGAACAACCCCGGCAAGGTTCTTGATGGCGACATCAAGCCGTTCGTCGAATCGTACCTGCGCGGGCAGATCGGGAAGGCGCCGTAGGCGCCTCCGGCCGCTTTGCACCGCCGCGATGGCTAAGGATCGCAAACTGGCGGAATCAATCGGAGCCTACGCCCGTTCGTACCGACGTGCTGCCATGCCGCGGTTCTTTTTGGGAAACTTCGAGTTCGAGTACGAGCTGGCGGCCGCAGGCGGGGTACGGCAGCAGGTTCCCAAGGCCGTACGCGCGATGAGCGCGGCGCTGGCCTCTGCCTGGATCGGGTTTGCCGACCCCGGCGATTACGTTCTGGCGACGCGACCATTCAGCGAGGAAGATTTTCCGGACCTGACGCGAATCGGCGTCGCGTTGCCGCAGTTCGTCACGAGGCTCGACGAAGTTCCGGCGTCGTGCGACGTCGAACTGGTTCCCTGGGGCTGGTCTGCTGGAGCGCTTGCCGCGGCTAAAGGTGCTGGCTGGGTCGTCTCGGCGCCTCCCCTCGAAGTCGTCCGGCGGGTGAACAGCCGCGAGTTCCGCTGGCAGCTCGAGCAGGAGCTGGGGGTTGCGCCCTCTGGCTCCGGTACGGCGCGATCGGTGAGCGAGCTGAGGGCGCTCGTTGCCCGGTGCGGCGACTGGTCGCGCGGATGGATTCTGAAGGCGAATTTCGGGATGTCCGGCCGCGAAAGCCTGCGCGGCTCAGGAGACAGCCTGTCGGAATCGGCCGCGCGGTGGGCCGCGCGGCGTCTCGAGCGAACCGGTGCGGTCGTTGTCGAGCCGCGGTTGGATCTCGTCGCCGAAGCGGGCGTGCAGGTCGAGGTTCCACAGGGTGGCCCGCCGCAGCTTGTGGGGGTTGCCGAGCAGATCGTGGATTCAGGCGGCGCGTATCGGGGCAGCCGGTTCGGCGCAACGAAAGATCGTCGTAGCACGGCCTGTGTGGTGGCACGCCCTGAGCGAGGCACGAACGAAGGGCGTGGCAAGGGTCATGAGACCGCCGTAGGTACGACTTCGCACGAGGCGATTCGAGACGCGCGCCACGCCCTTCCGGCGTCCCGCCATCAGGGCGTGCCACCCACCGCCGGAAACTCGCTCTGGCAACCGGCCGTCGAAGTGGCGCTGCGCGTCGCCCTGCGTTTGCAAGCACTGGGGTATTTCGGCCCGTTGGGAATCGACGCGGCGATGTATCGCGACGTAGCGGGACAGGTGAGGATCCGGCCGTTACAGGACCTCAACGCACGATTCACACTGGGCCGACTGGCTCTCGGCTTTGGCCGGTTTCTGCCCGCCGGGTGGTGTGGAAGCTGGCTGTGGTTGGCGGCGGAACGGGTGGAGCAGGTCAGGAAACGTCTCGCGGCCGAAGGCCTGGACGGCGAATGCGTCGCTGTGCTGTGGACATCACCGGAGCCGGCGGAGGCCGGCGAACCCCGGTCGATCCTGCTGGCTGCGCAGGGCGAAGAACTACGGGCACAGGCCGAGCGCTGCATTTTGGGGCGCTCTGATTGACGGGGCCAGCGGCCCTCACTCCATCAGGTTCGGCATGCCACCGCCCGGGTCGATCTCGATTTCCTTCATTTCCCAGCCGTCGGCATCCTCGTCAGCACCCTCGATATCGACGGCGGCCGCGTCATTACCCCAGCTCCAGACGTCGGGAAGCTCGACACCAGAGAACAAGGCGCCAATCACGGCGGCCAGCAGAACCACCATGACCAGAAAATTGACAATGCGGACGACAAACATCGACGCAATCGCCTCGGCGTCGTCGAGGCCGAAGAAGTATTTGAACATGGCGTAGGTCGTAAGAAACGCCACGATGCCGCCGACGAACGGAATAGGAATCTTGCCGGCGAGATCACCGACCCAGTCTTGCGTCAGCACGATAGCCGCGACCTTCAGCAGGCCGGTGGTGATGTACCCATAGTCGGTCTCGACGACGGCCGCCGCGACGAACAGCGCCCCATAGGTAATGACGAGCGACGCGACAATCATTCCCATGCGAACCGCCAGCCACGCGCCGGTTGAGATTCCATCAGGCTTCAAGAGCAACGACGTGCCGACGGTGATCGCCAGCCCGGCAATCACCAGAACCAGCGGCGCCAAGAACTCAGAGGCGGGCGTGCCCGGCTGAACGGGCCGCGGCGTGCCGTCGACGATTTGGGCGGCTTTCTTCTTTTTAACGACCTTCGGCGGCAGCGTGCGCTGCGCCTGATCGACGGGTTGCGCCGCCGGGCGGCGTACGCCCGGCTTCAACGACGGCGACCCTGACGCGGCGGGCCGTTTCGATTTGGCCGCTGGCTGGCCTGCAGGTCGAGACGGTTTGGGAGCGTCGGGCACTGGCCCTCTCCTGCTGCATTCTGACGTGAATCGCCGGAACCGTGGCCCGCACCGCCTTGGAAGATGATCGCGCCCGAATTCTATCTGGCGGTCAGGGGCCGACGCAATGGGGCCGTGTCGGGCGGTCTGCTGTCGCATCGAGGCCACGCTCCGTACAATGGTGCGACCATACCTGGGGCGATCGTACCTGAGGGCCTTTGTGATGCAGTCGACTGAAGAGCAACGTCCGACGAGTTCGCGAGCTAAAACGCCGGGGCCGAGCCGGAAGCGCGCCCGGCCATCCCGCGGTTGGAAGGTTCTAATCGGCGGAATCTGCGGCCTGTTGTGCCTGTTGCTGCTGTTGGCCCCGACGCTGGTGGCCTGGTCGCCTTTGCGGCACGACGTTCCGCGGGTACGGCTGAAGGGTTACCCGGGCAAAATTCGCGTCGGCAGCGCGTCGCTGGCGTGGTGGTCTCCTATTGAGCTACGCGACGTGGAACTGTTTGATCTGCAGGGAAACTCGTTCATCACGGTCGAGAGATACAACGAAGAGCGCACGGTATGGACATTGTTGTTCGATCGCGACGATCCGCCGCGGCTGACAGTCAGTCGGCCGGTTGTCAACGTGGTGCTGCGCGACGACGGCAGCAATGCCGAGGATCTCTTGCGGCCGGTGCTCGAGCAGCGGCGCAGCAGGCCGCGCGAACGCCAGGCCGAGGTGGTCGAGGGGCAGGTCAAAGTGAGCGAGCCGCATTCGGGAAAATCATGGGAATGGCGCGACGTGGCGTTAGGGCTGAAATCGACGCTCGACCCCAAAAAAACCGGCAGCGCCCACCTCGAGATGCGGCTGACGGGCGCCCCGGAAGCCGGGCCGCTGACCGTCGATATCTCGTTTCCGGCAGGCGACGGGATTTTCATGTTTGGTCGCACGC
Organism: Planctomycetaceae bacterium; assembly: GCA_052388175.1. Classification (GTDB taxonomy): domain Bacteria; phylum Planctomycetota; class Planctomycetia; order Planctomycetales; family Planctomycetaceae; genus SIAF01. The sequence goes on from JBQTIL010000033.1 coordinate 104,655, forward strand.
TGGCGACGGTCAACACCCAGCGTCTGCCGCTGTCTGTGCTCAATCCGCTGGTGCATCGCGCCTTATCACCCGATCTCGAGCTGCAAGGCGAGTTGACCAGTAATCTGCGCACCGAATTCGCGGTGACGGCGCCTATGCCGAGCATCGTGTTTGACCTGGATGTCGACGTGACGGCGGGCAACCTTGAAGTCTCGTGGCCCAGCCGGCTTGGCGACGACCGTCCGGCCCTGCCCGAGCTGATGTGTCGCGTGCAGGCGGCAGCCGATGGGAGGGCCTGCCGGGTCAGTCGCTTTCTGCTCCGATCGGAATTGGGGCATTTCGAGGCGGGTGGACGGATCCCCATGCCGCGATTCGACGAGCCTTCCCCGGATCCGACCAACAAGGGAAATAATGCTGAATTCAAGATCGAAGGCAACCTCGACCTCGCCAGGCTGGCGTCGCTGGTGCCGCAAACGCTGAGATTGCGAGACGACGTACGGCTCACCGAAGGGAAGGCCTTGGTTTTGCTGGCGACGACGACCTCTGACGTTGGGCCGGTGTGGAGCGGTCGGCTGGCGACCTCGAAGCTGGCGGCGGCCGTCGGGGGAGAGCCGATGGTCTGGGATCAACCCATCCAACTGGCGTTTGACGTAAGGCAGGGGCGCGAAGGTCTTGCCCTCGATTCGCTGACCTGTGAGTCGGACGTCATTCACCTGACGGGCCGCGGCGAAGAGCACAAAGGGCACATCGCAGGCACAGCTGATCTGTCGCAGATTACGGCGCGGCTGGGTCAGTTTTTTGATCTCTCCGACTGGCAGATTGCAGGCCAGGTCGATCTCGATCTCGATCTCGAACGAACTCCCCAAAGGCAGTACATCGTCGCCGGTCGCACGCAGATCGATCGGTTGCTGGTCCGCCGGCAGATCGAGACGCTGGTCGAGCGCCGCAGGGGAGATATCGAAGCGATTGAAGCTCCGGCCGTCGCGGCGCCACAGCCTTTACCGGGCGAACGATTGCAGGGCCGGGCGCGGCGCGAAATGCGCAAGACGCAGCGCGAAGCCGAGCGCGAGCAGAAACGTCGTGACAAAGAGGCCCGCAAACTGGCCGATCAGACGGTGCTGGTACCCCAACTGGGCTGGCAGACTCTGTGGGAAGACGAACGGTTGGTGGTTTCGGCCGAAACGCGAATCGACCGCGACGGCCAGCGACTCGAACTTCCGCGGCTGGCCGTCGAATCGGGCGGCCTGCGCTTGAACGCCGCGGGCAACGTCTTCGACCTCTCGCGGCAGGCCGATATCGAGCTTGCCGGCGAAGTCGATTACGACCTGTCACGGCTTGTGGCCCGGTTGCCGGGCGCAATCGCGCGTTACATACAGTTGGAAGGGCAGGAGCGTCGGAAATTTTCGGTCAGCGGACCATTGCGATTCGCTGCCGAAAAGCGGCCGCCCTCGGCGCAGCCGGAAGGCGCCGTCGGGCATGCGCTGGCGGTCGAAGATTCTCGCATTGCAGGCAGCGGGGCGGGTGGGCCCGCGCAAGTGGTGGCGCAGGCCGCGGCGCGCCCGCTGGTGCCCGCCGAGCTGACGGCGCAGGCCGGCCTGGGCTGGCGGCAGGGGAACCTGTTCGGCCTGGCCGCCGGGCCGGCCGACATCGAGTGGCGGCTGGCCGATCAGGTGCTGGCCATGCGGCCCCTCGAGATGACGCTCAGCGGCGGCAAACTGCACCTGGCGCCGCGCGTGGAATTGTCAGATCAACCCGCGACGATCGTCATTCCGGCAGGGCGGTTGGTCGAAAACGTGCAGTTGTCGCAGGAGCTTTGCGACGCGTGGCTGAAATTCGTGGCGCCGGTATTTGCCGACGCGACCCGCGTCGAAGGGACCTTTTCGGTCGACCTGAAACAATCGCGGCTGCCCGTCGGCGAACCCGAAACGGGCGACCTGGGCGGGCGGCTCAGCATTCACGCGGCGCAGGCGCTGCCCGGCGCCTTGTTCGGGCGCATTGCCGAAATCATCGCACAGGTGCAGTCGAGCGTGGGGCTCAACCCGCACGACCTGATCGGGCTCGAACGGCCTCTGGTGCGCATCGACGACCAGCAGATCGACTTCGCGCTGCGCGGCGGGCGAATTCACAACAGCCCGCTGGCGTTTCAGATGCGCAATATTCCCGTTCGCACGCGCGGTTCGGTCGGCCTCGATCAGACGCTCGACCTCGTCGCCGAGATCGAATTCCCTGCGGAATGGGCGCAGCGCGCACCGCTGTTGGCGCGCCTCACCGGGCGGCCGCTGGAAATCGCCATCGGCGGCACGCTGCGCGACCCCGACGTCGACGCCAGCGGCATCGGCCGGCTGGCCGAAGACATCGGGGGCAGCCTGCTCGATGGCCTGCTCAACGGCGGGTTGCGGGGGTTGTTCAGGCGCCAGTAGTCGCGACGCTACATCCACTTGCCCCATATTGCTTCACGGGAGCGGCGAAGCTGCTCTCCCCAGAGCGTAGATGCGACAGCAATACTCCAAGCTGCTTCGAACTGCGCTGCGGTGAGAACTTCCAAGTCTTCAAATCCACGTGCCCATTTTGCCTTTCGACTGAAGCGACCGCAAAGGAGCATCCCGAACTCATCGCACCAGTGCTTGCGATCGTAGCGCAGAGTCTTCCCATTTCGAAAGACATCAATTTGACGCGACGGTCGTTGATCAACGGCAATTTCGAGGTATCGAACGAATTCACCCCATGTCGAGGAGATGAGATCCTCGTGGACATACCGTCCGCGGGCCTTGAAGTGCAATATGTCCGTTGACGAGCGAGTCACGCGGTCCAGTCTTCGATTTGAAGTCCGGTGATTCGCTGAAAATCGCGCACGTTGCGCGTCACCAGGCAGGCGTCGTGCTCAAGAACGATGGCCGCGATTCGCAGGTCCATGTGCCCGACATTCAACTTCTGGGATTTCAAGGACTCGTACCGCCCCATGGCCGCCTCGGAAAAGGTGACGACTTGAACGCGGCAGTGTGCGTGAACGGCGTCGACAATCCGTTGATAGACGCGGGCCAGTTGTCGGGGTTTGCGCGCCCTCCGCAGGGCCGCGTACCAGCCACCGAGGTGTTCTTCGACCGTTATGACGGTTACCGCAATCTCTTCGGGATCCACGCTCGCAACCTTGCGCCGCACTCCGACGTGACCACCTTGAAGCAACGACAGGATGTCGGTGTCGAGAATGTAATGAATCATATCGCGTCAGGATCAGCGTCGATCTCGCGGCGGCGCTCTGCGATCAGTGCTTGCCATTCGTCGAACAGCGGGTCATCTTTCAGCATTCCTGCCATTTCGAGCCAAGGATTCCCTTCCTTCGAAACGTCCAGTTGCACGATCTGGGCGCCCGATTCGCAACGCGCGCGAATTGACTTCTGCAATTTGCGCAGGGCCTCTTCTGGCGTTGTGCCAGTCGCAGAAGACGCAAAAGGCTCGCCGGATTTTGCGACGTACCCCGCCCCCTCAACTTTTTCAACTAGCACGGGAATCGTCATATAGACCTCTTCACTCGTGATGACTGGCAAACTTGATTACGAGTCAGCCCTTCTGAAGTTTATCCGGCCAGGGCACGTCAGAACAGACGACAGTTCGCAGCCGCTGCCCTCAATGCACCCTCTGCCCGGGCTCCGCGCCGCTGTCGGGCGACAAGACGAAGATGTCTTTCCCCCCGGGGCCTGACGCCAGCACCATCCCTTCGCTGACACCGAATTTCATCTTCCGCGGGGCCAGGTTGGCGCACACGATCACCAGCCGGCCCACGAGCGCCTCAGGCTTGTAGGCCGACTTGATTCCCGCGAACACATTTCGCCGCACGTCGCCCCCCAGGCTTACCGTCAGCCGCAAGAGCTTGTTCGAATCTTTCACCTCTTCGGCCTCGACGATGCGCGCCACGCGCAGATCGACCTTCGCGAACTCGTCGAACGTGCATTCGGGCGCAAGCGGCTCGGCCTCGAGCGCCGCGTTGCTGTCGTACTCAGGCGCAGGCACCGGCGCCTTGGGCGCCTCTCCCGCGACGGGCTCGCGGCTGGCCTCGACAATCGCCTGCACCTGGGCCGGTTCGACGCGCTTCAGCATGTGTTCGAACTTGTTCACGCGCGCGCCGGGTTCGAGGGCCATCCGTGCATCCTCAAAGCGCCATTGCGCCGCGGGCTTCAGGTTCAAGAGCTTCGCGGCCTGGTCGGCCAGCCGCGGCACCATCGGCGCGAGATACACGGCAATCTGCCGGAAGAAATTGAGGGCGATCGTACAGAAATCCTGCTTCATGCCCGGGGTGAGCGACTTGTCCCACGGCGGGTGCGCGTCGAGAAACCGGTTGGCCTTGTCGGCAATCTGCATGATCTGGCGGATCGCGGCGGCGTAGTCGCCCGTCTCATAGGCGCGAGCGATCTGTTCGCCCGCCGTGCAGTTCTCGTTGAACAGATCGGCCGCCTCGCCATACGCAGGAATGAAACTCACCAACTGGTGCGAGCTGGCCGAGTCGGCGTGCTTGGCCGCCATCTCGAACACGCGCCGCGGCGAGAGCCCCTCATCCTGCACGAATCGGGCCGTGCGGCTGGCCAGATTCACCACCTTGCCCACCAGGTCGGAGTTCACCTTCGCCACGAACTCTTCGAGGGTCAGATCGAGGTCGTCGAGCTTCGGCGTGAGCTTCGAGGCGTAGTAGTAGCGCAGGAACGTCGGGTCGAGGTGTTCGAGGTACGTTGCCGCGCGAACAAACGTTCCCTTCGATTTCGACATCTTCTCGCCGCCCACGGTCAGAAAACCGTGAATGCGCACCTTCGTCGGCAGCTTGAACCGTGCCGAGTGCAGCATCGCCGGCCAGAACAGCGCGTGAAAATAAGTGATGTCTTTGCCGATGAAATGGTGGATTTCAGGGCCCGTTTCTTCGGCGTCGTCGCCGCGCGGCCACCAGTCGGCAAATTTCTCGCCCGACTTCCGGCACCATTCTTCCAGCGACGCCATGTAGCCGATCGGCGCATCGAACCAGACGTACCAGTAGTTCCCCGGGCTGTCGGGAATCTCGAAGCCGAAGTACGGCGCGGGGCGCGAGACGTCCCAATCGTGCAAAGGCTCGCCGAGAAAATGCCCCTTCAGGTAATTGGCGACTTCGGGCTGCAAATGCTCGCCCGCCTGCGTCCAATCGGCCAGGAACTTGTGCAGGCTTTCGATCCGCACGAACAGGTGCGGGGCGCTGCGCAATTCGGGTTTGGTTCCTGAAAGCGTGCTGACGGGGTCTTTCAGGTCGCCGGGGCTGTACGTCGAACCGCATTTGTCGCAACTGTCGCCATACTGGTCGGGCGCGCCGCACTTGGGGCACGTTCCTTTGACGAAGCGATCGGCCAGAAA
>JBQTIL010000033.1:115000-176758 GCA_052388175.1 Planctomycetaceae bacterium
CATGCGCATCATCAGCACCCGCACCTGACGCCCCGGGCACAAAACGAGATACGCCCCCATCACGCCTGAGATGGCGCCCGACGCCCCCAAACTGGGAATCTGGCTCGCCGGGCCGCTCAGGTTCATCACCACGTGGCTCAGCGACGCGATCAGGCCGGTCAGCAGATAAAACGACGCGTACCGCGGGTGCCCCAGCCGGTCTTCGACGTTGTCGCCGAAGATCCACAGGAACCACATGTTCCCCAGCAAGTGGGCGATCCCCCCGTGCATAAACATCGAGGTCAAGAGGGTCAGGTAGACCGAAACGGGGGTCGGCTGCAGCCCCGGCACGGTGATTTCGCGCCGGGTCGCGGGGTCGACGACCACCCGGTCTTCGGTCACCAGGTCTTTGCCCGTCGCGATTTCCTCGGGGACCGTGGCGAACCGGTACGTGAATTTTTCGTTTCCCCCCAGGCCCTGGAAGAACACGAAGACGAACACGTTGAGCGCGATCATCACGTAGTTGACGACGGGGACAATCCGCAAGTCGGAATTGTCGTCGCCCAACGGCATGACCATGGTCGCGTCCCTCCCCTCGTTGCCACGCGCGGGGCTGGTATCAGCGTCGGTCGCAGGCGCGCCGGCCATCAAACGCCGGCGCGCGCCCGGTTCGGGTCAGCAAACGGTCAAGGGCGCAGCGCGCCACGACCCCGGTCGCGACAGCGCAGCGCGCCTGGAACCTTCGCCAGTGACACCGGTCGGCCTTTGGCGGGCCAGCTCAGATGGGCCGGACGTTCTCGGCCCGCGGGCCTTTGGGGCCCCGCCCTTCGGTGAACGAGACGCGCTGGCCTTCATGCAGCTCTTCGTAGCGCACCCCCTCGACGTTGGACATGTGGAAGAACAGGTCGGCGCCGGTCCCCGTGGCGATGAAGCCAAAACCCTTTTCGGTCAGTTTCTTGATAGTTCCTTCAGGCATGTGATCCGCTTCTCAAACGAGTATGTAGGGTGCCCATCCGAAGAAGCCCTTCGGATAATCGGCCATAGTACCGGCATTGAGCGCGGGCCGCAACGAACCAACCGGGGGTAAACACCGGGAATCGGGCACTCGGGGCCCAAAAGGCGACCGGGGGGTATCAGCGCCCCCGGATGACAATCCGAATGCTTGAAATTACGAGTATGCTCGTATATCGTGTACGAGCATACTCGTCGGAAATCAGTATTCCGCTGTCTCCCGAAGGCCCTCCTTTCGTGATCCCCAAAAAGAACCTGCGCCCCGGCGACGTCGAATTGGCCATCTTGCGCACCGTCTGGAGATTGGGGCCTGCCACGGTTCGTCAGGTGCACGAGGCGCTGGGGTCGCAGCGCGGCACGCGGCTGACGACCACTCTGAAAATGATGCAGCTCATGGTCGCAAAAGGGTTGCTCGTGCGCGAGGCCAATTCGCGGCCGCAGCGGTATCGGGCCACTTCCACGGAACAGCGCGTGCTGGGAGGGTTGCTCCGTGATCTGCTCGACCGCGCGTTCGACGGTTCGGCACGCAAGCTGGTGCTGCAATTGCTCGGCGGAGGCAAGACCAGCCGCGCGGAGCTGGCGGAAATCCGCAAGGCCATCGACGAGCTCGAAGGGGGTGGGGGTGAACGATGAGCAACCTGTTCGCAATGGCCGGGCCAGATCTTCTGGACCGGCTGGGCTGGTCTCTTCTGCACAGCCTCTGGCAGGGAACCCTCGTGGCCCTCTGCCTCGTGGTCGCTCTGCGATTGCTCAGGCACTGTTCGGCCAATCTGCGCTACCTCGTCTGCTGCGGCGCACTGGCGCTGGTTCTGATCTGGCCCGCAGTCACATTGTGCCGGATGACGGCGACCGATTGGGCGCCGCACGATCAAGTTGTTCCCGTCGACGATGCGGAAGCGTCAGGTCAATTGGGGCCAACCATCGAACTTCCGACAGCAATTGCCGGAGAGGGTGGCGCCGAAGCACCGGCAGCAGTCGCGGGTCGCCCGCCGGCGTTCGAAGTCGCCCCGGTTTCAGAGCGCGGGGACCGGCTGTTTCAGCGACTCGCATTGCTGTTGCAGACGTACACACCGCTGACGGCACGATTGTGGCTGGCCGGCGTCCTCATGCTCTCACGCTGGCACATTGCCGGCTGGCTGCGGGTTGAGCACCTGGCCAGGCGCCGGGCCGTCGCGGCGGCAAGCTGGTCGCGATTTGCGATTCGGAGTCGGTCATGCTCTGGGACGTGAGCGCGCTGGCGTCACCAACGGACTCAAAATAAACAGGCCATGTCGCCGCTTCGCGGCTGCGCGCGTAGAACGACGGGCCGGCGACGAGGACGCAGCGCGACCAAGCCGCAACCAAGGATAGGAAAAGACCACGGAACACACGAAACACGCAGAAACAAGGCAGAAGGAGATGAATCATTCTCCAAATTCGTTTCCGTGTGTTCCGGGTCAAGGCTCTCCCACCTGCGTGAATCCGCCGAATCTGTCGATCGCCAGTTCGGGCCCGCCCACAAGCCTCAGCCAGAACGCCACTTGCGAACGGCCCCGCATTCCGGCACATTGTGCCGTTATATCGCGGGCTCCACCGCGCCTTGACTGGCGACACGGGACCGCGTCAATGGCTCTCTCCTGCGGCCGGGCGGAGATTCTATGGTCGAGATTCTGTTCGGCCTGATGGGTCTGTGCGTCGTTCTGGGGGTGCTGGCCGTTGTGGGGCACGCCCTCTGGGCGGGCGCTGCCGCGATTTTTCGAGCGCTGACGGGTCAGTCTCAGGGGCGCGAGCCGCGAGGTTGCGAGATCTGCGGTGCGCCGATTCGTTATGGCGCCACAGCCTGCCCGGTCTGCGGATGGGTGCCTGAGCTCGCGCGGCCGTCGCCCGTTCGAGCGCTCGAGCGGCTCGAAGGGCAGCTTGAACGACTGCGCCGCGTCGGCGCCGTCGACGCGGTTGCCTTCGAGCGGCTAAACGACGTGTTGCAGTCGGAATTAACCCGCTTGCGCCAATGGGCCGCGCAGGCGAAGGCGGGCGCGGCGCCCCAGCGGAAGGAGGCCGGCGGCGTCGTGGGAGCGGTCGAACCGGCACGCCCGGTCGCGCAACCGGTCGGAGCGGGCGTCGAAAGCGCTCAAGCCAGTCCGCGACGCGAGGCGCCCGAAGAAGTCGAGCTGGCGACGGAGATCGTCGAATTTGAAGACGAGCCTCGCGCGGCAGTTCCTTCGTCTCAACCCGTGACGGCAGAATCGGCGCCTCATTCGTGGGCCGAGATGCTGGCGGGCTTCATGGAAGAGCACAACCTGCGGTGGGGCGAACTGGTCGGCGGCCTGTTGATCGTCTGCGGGTCGATTGCGCTCGTGCTCAGCTTCTGGGCGCAGATTGCCCAACGGCCGTTTCTGAAGTTCTTCGTCTTCAACGGGTTCACGGCCGGGCTGTTCGCGCTCGGCGCTTACGCCGACCAGCGGTTGCGGCTGCCCACGACCAGCCGCGGGTTCTTTTCGATTGCCACGCTGCTCGTGCCGCTGAACTTTCTGGCGCTGGCGGCCTTCTCGCGCGACGCCACGGGCGAAAGCGCGGTGACGATTGCCGGCGAGGTCGCGTCGGTGGCGCTGTTCGCGTTCCTCACGTTTCGCGCCGGCCAGACGATTACCCCCCAGGGGCCGCGGCTTTTGGCGCTGGGGGTCGTGGGGCCCTCGATTGTGGCGCTCCTTGTCCGACGGTGCATCAGCCCCGACTCCGAAGTCGTTTCGATCTATGTGCTGAGTCTGATGCCCCTGGCGCTGTATCTGATTTCGGCAGGAAGTTCGCTGTGGCGGCTGCGCTCGGGCGATGAACCGGCCGAGTCGGAGGTGTATGCGCAGTGGCGGCTGTTGGGGGCGACGACGTTCGCCGCACTCGTGCCGATCGGCGTGCTGGCCGTTCGGACAGAAACAGTCGCGGCGACGCTGCGGCTGTTGGCGCCGCTGGTGAGTCTCGCGGCCCTGCCGGGGCTGGCCGGGGGCTTGATGATCTCGAAACGCGTCGCATCGCCCGAGCGTGCAGGAACGAGAACGGTGGCGAGCGCGATCGCGCTGGCCGCCCTGTTTCTGCTGCTCGCGGGTATCGTGCTGGCGTGGCCGCATCCCACCGTCATGCTGATCGTTTGCCTCGTGAATTTTGGAGTTCTGACCGCGGTGGCCCTGACTCAATCGCTGCCGGTCGCCCACTTGCTGGCGCTGCCCTGCCTGGGGCTGGCGTACCTGATCGCGGTCCACATTGCGCGGCACGAACTGGGCTGGGCTCTCGAAACACCCGAGCGAGTGACGGCCGCGTTACTGTCGGCAGCGAGCGGCACGGCGCTCATGCCCTTGGCCGCGTTCTTTGCCGGGGCGGCGGCGTGGCTCGTGCAGCGCCGCCGCGACGACGGCCGGTTTTACGCTCTCGCCGCGGGCATCACGTCGCTCGTCAGCCTCGCCCTGGCCGCCTTCTTCGGCCTCGGACGGCCCGGCGACCCGGGGGGCGCGACGGTGGTCTTTGGGGCCTACGCGATTGCGCTCATTGCGGCGGCGGTTTTCATCGAGCGGCATGGGTTGGGAATGACTGGTGCTTCAGCCGAAGACATAGGCGATTCACCCGCGACGACGCGCGCTCGCCTGGTGAGGCGCGAACGATGGGCCCGCAATGCGGCGTGGTGGGGAGCCGTGCTCTTGCTGGTGGCGTTCGTGCAGGGGTTTGTGTTCCGGCTTGCGGGCGAGTCGCGGATCAGCCATCCGTGGCTGTTCGCGTGTCTGGCACACGCGACGTCGCTGACGTTGACGGCCGTGGTTGTCTACGCAACTCACGAACTCGCGGCGAAAGCGCCCCTGGACGGGAGAGGGGTCGGGGGTGGGGGTGCTTTTCCGGGCCAAATCACGCTTACCCCCCCCATCCCCAGCCCTTCCCCCGCGAGGGGGGAAGGGAGCGAAAACGCGCTTTTGCCGGACGGCCCTCACCCTGACCCTCTCCCAGAGGGAGAGGGGTTTTTTTCAACGGACTGCAACGCGGCGGCACGTCGCGGGGGGATGGAGGCCCGCAGCGGCGATTCCAGCCGGGTTGCCAGGGTCTTCGCGAACGCGGCCGTCGTTACGTCGCTGGCGGCGGCCGCCCGTCTGGTGTGGCTCGCGCCCACCGAAGCACCGACCTTCGTTGCGGTGCAGGCGTTGTGGCTGTCGATGATCTGGTTCTCGCTTCTGTGCCTGCTGCGCTCGCACTTTCTTTTCACGGCGTTTCAGGCGGCGCTGACGGGTAGCGTGGTGTTCGGGGTGGCGGCCGGAATCGCCACGCGACCGTGGGCCGGCAGCCAGCGCAGCCTTTGGCTCGATCCCTGGAGCTGGCAAATTCAGGGGATCGCTCTGTGTCTCGTCGGTCTGGGTTGGGTGTTGTTGCGGCTCATTTGGCAAAAACGTGAAACCGTCGCGCGCGAAGGGCCTGGCCCTGAGCTGCCCCGGCCTGCAGGTGATTCGCCGCAGTTCGGGTTGGCCGCGTTTCGCGAATTCGTGTTGGCCCCCGGTTTGTCGTTCGACCGGCTCGTGGGGTGGGGCGTGCTGGCAGGTTTGCTGGCGGTCACAACGTACGGCGCCTTGCCCGGCGTGGCGCAAGAACTTTCGCCGCGGTCGCTGGCGGTGGCGCTCGAACAATCGCGTGGGGTGGCGGTTCCGGCGACCGGCCGCGTCGTCCCGGCGCTCGGTCACTTTGAACTGGCCGGGTTGCCGCACGCGCATGCCCTGGAATGGGGCTCGTGGGCCCTGCTTGCGCTGGTCGTGCTGCTGTTCTTGTCGTGGCAGCACGAACGCTTCAAGGTCAGGTACCTGGGGGGCGCACTGATCGCACTGGCGACCGGCTGTCTGCTCGTGGCGGGGCGCTGGGAAGCCGACGTCGCATGCGCTTCGGCGCTGCGCTGGGTTTCGGCGATCTTCCTGGCGCTCGTGTCTGCCGGTATCTGGCTGCGGAAGTACATCCCGCTTTCGGGGCGCCTGGCGGCGGCCGCTCAGCAAACTATTGAAAAAGGTGTCTGGAACTTTGTGAACAGGCAGATTCCGAGGGGGTTTCGCGGGGGCGGAGAGTTCCAGACACCTTTTTCAGCAGGCTGTCAGGGGTGGCCTGCCGAGGCGGCGAGTCGGCTGACGGCCCTCGTGCTCGTGGTGGCGGCGGCCCCTGTGGCGGCGATGGCACTGTTCGTGGGGACCGCTGCGGTGTGGAATTCGACGATCGACGCCGCGGTGCGGACGACCTTTTACGCGCTGTTGGCCGTCGGCCTGATTGCCGTGCCGATCGGAATGATGCTGCGCGGAATGTCAGGCTGGTGGCTCAGTCGTCTGCCTCTCGAAACTGTCGCGGCGACGGCCGCCGCGTCGCGCCGCCAAACCGCCGGCGGATTGCGACAGGCGGGGCTCTTACTGTGGATTCTGGGGATTGCGCCTGTGCTCGCGACGGTGTTCTATATCGTCAGCGCGGCGTTGCGGGGGAACCCGATTGTCGGGCCCGAGCCGGCGACGTTCTTTCATTCCATCGGCCGGGCCGCGTCGAATGCCACACCCGTGACGCTTTGCGCGCTTGTGCTGGTGGGCTATGCGCTTCGCGAGGGCTCGGCGGGTTTCGGGTTCGCGGCGGGGTTGCTGTTCAACGTCAGCGCGACGGCGGCCTATCTGCTGGTCGCGGCCCGAGGTGGACTCAAACTCGATGCGAGCATGTGGGTCAGGCTCGCGCACTTGAACGCGATCGTTTCGGCGGTTTACGCGTTGTGCTGGATGGCGGCGGCCCGGTTGGCCGACAACCGCCGGCGCGTGGCCCAGACGCGGCTGGCCGATGAAACCGGTCAACCTCTGCTGCAACCGGCGGGAATGCCGATTCCCGGCTTGCTGGTCGCGCAGGCGTTGATCGGGGTGGCGCTCACCGCGCTCTGGATGGTTCCCGGGTTCCTGACACTGGCGGCGTGGCGCGAATCGACCCCGGCCCTGGTCGAGATGGCCGCTCCTCTGGGGCGCGGGGCGTGGTTTCTGACGCTCACGGCCGTGGTCGTGCTCGGCCGGCTCTCGGGAATGCGATTCACTCCCGGCGCCGCCTGCGCCGCCCTGTGGTCGCTGGCGATGATGGCCACGTTTCTGGCGTGCGGCTTCGAGCAGGGGAACGCGCTGGGTTTCCGCACGATGCTGACGGCGCACGCCGCTGCGGCGTGGCTGCTGTTGGCGATTTTTGCGGGAATGGATTCGGCGCTGTTCACCGATTCCCCGCGGCGCCCCGGGGTGTCGCTGTGGACCTCGTGGCTGGGGCTGCTCACGGTGCTGTTGGCCGTGCGTGATGTGGCGGCGGCCGATCGCCCCTGGGCCGGCCTGGCGGCGATCAGCAGCATCAGCCTGCTGGCGGCGGCGCTGGGGGCGTGGACGCGACGGCGCGGGTTTCTCTACGTCACCGGGGCGCTCGCCAGTCTGGCCGAGACGATCTGGTGGCTCAAGGGAACGTCGACGCGCCCCCGAATTCCAGACGACTGGCCCGCGCTGGTCTGTGTGAATGTCGCGGCATGGTTCGTGCCTGCGGCGATCTCGCTTCTGATTGAACGCTGGCTCATCTCGCCCGCCGAAGATCGGGCTGCGGCGCCGGGCCTGAGCCGACTGCCGGGCGGCCTCGGGTTTCATCGCGTGGCCGGGGTGGCGGCGCTGGTGTGCCTGGCGTGGGTATCACTGCTCGGGCTGGCCGCCGATGCGCACGGCGCGACTTTTTTGCTCGACGGCGCCTGGCGCTGGACGGCTCTGGCGGCGGCCGCGGGAATCGTGGTTTTGTGTTTGTGGGATGCGCACAGCATGGCGCCCGTGCTCAGCCTCTATGTGCTGGGCCTGGTGGCCTCAGCCGTTGCGCTCGACGCCTGCGACCTTACGGCCCGCCAGATCTTTTGGCGCGGAACGCTGATTCTGGCGGCATACGCGCTCGCCACTTCGCTTTTGTGGCGCGTGCGGAAGGGGCTGCTCGATTTCGCAGCGCGATTGCGAATTGCCTGTGAGGGGGCCTCGGCTGAGGACCGGGTACACGACTGGCTCGTGCCGGCGACGGTGCTGTTGGCGATTGTCGTGCTCGTGGCAGGGCTCGCGATCGATCTGCGGTTTGCCGAACGATCGCTGCGGCTGGCAACCGGTGTTGCGTCGCTCTGGCCCGCGCTGGCGATTGGCTTGCTGGCGCGACCGGGCCGCGACGATGCCCTGCGCATGACGTCGCTCGCAATCGGGATTGTGGCGACGATCGTGCTGGCCTGGGCCTGGCTCGACCCGCTGTCGGTCGATGCTCTGTATCGACTCGTGGTGCTGACGGCGGCGCTCGCGGCGACAGCCGTCGTGGGCCTGGGGCTTATCAAGCGGCTCGCCGCCGACAACGCCTGGTCGCGAGCGGTTGTGCGCATTCTGCCAGTTCACTGCGGGCTGATCGTCGGCTCGGTGCTGCTCGTCGTCGGCTATGAGACGTCGCATTTCGTGGGCGGGCGCGAGGTCGACATGGCCTGGCCTGCAATCGTCGTCATGTCGCTCACGATTCTGGGGCTGTGCGGGCTCGCGCTCGCGGCCGCCCTCATTCCGGGGCGCGACCCGCTCGCGCTCAGCGAGCGCGGCCGCACGGTTTACGTGTACGCGGCCGAGGCGCTGCTCGGGATATTGTTTCTGCACGTGCGAATCACCATGCCGTGGCTCTTTCACGGCTTCTTTCTGCGCTACTGGCCGTTTATCGTCATGCTGGTGGCATTTGCCGGAGTGGGGTTCAGCGAGTTGTTTCGACGGCAGAAACGGTTCGTGCTGGCCGAGCCTCTCGAACGGACCGGGGCGCTCTTGCCCGTATTGCCGGTTGTGGCCTTTTCAGCCCTTCCGCCAGAGAGCAATCTCACATTCGTGCTGCTGACCGCCGCGATCATCTATGCCGTGTTGTCGATCTTTCGAGAATCGTTCGGTTTTGCACTGGTGGCGGCGCTCGCGGCCAACGGCGGCCTGTGGCATTTTCTGCACGACGCAGAGGGCTATCGGTTCCTCGAGCACCCGCAGCTCTGGTTGATTCCCTTCGCCCTGTGCGTGGTGGGGGCCGCGTACCTGCATCGCGACCAGCTTTCCGACCGGCAGATGACGAACATCCGTTATCTGGCGTCGATCACCATCTACGTTTCGTCGACCGCCGATATCTTTCTCAATGGCGTCGCGCAGGCGCCCTGGCTGCCGGTGGTGCTGGCCGGCTGGTCGATCGTCGGGATCTTCGCGGGAATATTGCTGCGTGTGCGAGCGTTTCTGTTTTTGGGAACGGCGTTTCTGACGCTGGCGATGTTGACGATCATCTGGCACGCCGCGGTCGACCTGCACCACACCTGGCTGGTCTGGCTGACTGTCGTGATTGCGGGAATTTTGATTCTGGCCACGTTCGCGTTGTTCGAAAAGAAGCGGCAGGAGGTGCTGCGCGTGGTCGACGACCTGCGGCACTGGTCGCCGTAGACGGCCAGGCTTGCCGATCTGGCGCCGCGGGCGAAGTTAGACCTGTCGCCGAGCCGGCGGCTACAATGCCCGGATGATTCTCGAAGGCATCGTCACCAGTCTCGACGCGGAAGGCCGGCTCAATATCGCACCGATGGGGCCGATCGTCGACGAGTCGCTCTCGCTGTTGCGCTTGCGGCCGTTTCGGTCGTCGCAGACCTATGCCAACCTGAAACAGCGCCCTTACGGCGTGTTTCACGTCGTCGACGACGTGCTGCTGTTGGCGCGCGCGGCGATCGGCCGGCTCGACCCGGCCCCCGAAACGTTTCCGGCGCAGCAGGTCGCGGGCCGAGTCATTGCGGCCGCCTGCCGGTGGTATGAATTCGAAGTCGTCTCGTGCGACGATTCGCAGGAACGGGTCGAGATGCAGGCCCGCGTCGTGCACCAGGGGCGGCTGCGCGATTTCTTCGGTTTTCACCGTGCGCGGCACGCGGTGCTCGAGGCCGCGATTCTGGCGACGCGCGTGCACATCCTGCCGCGGGAGGAAATTCTGGCTGAGTTCGCGCGCCTGCGAATACCCGTCGAGAAGACGGCCGGCCCGCGCGAGCGCGAGGCGTTTGCGCTGTTGCAGGAGCACGTGCAGGCTCCCTGCCCTGCACACACTCAACAACCGCCTCAGCAGGCGACGGTGACGACCGGCGCCCGGCTGCATTGCGGCCTGTTCGCCCCGGGCGCGGGGCCGGGGCGGCGGTACGGCGGACTGGGGTTGATGGTCAGCCCGCCCGGTTTCGTCGTGCGTGCGACGGCCGGCGACCGCGACGAAATCGTTGCTTGTGAACCCTGGAAGTCGCGGGCCGGGGCGCTCGTGATGCGCTATCGCGACAGCTCGCCCCGCGAGTACCGCCCGCCACCGTGCCGGTTGGACGTGGTCGAGGCGCTGCCGGCCCACGCCGGACTGGGTTCAGGGACGCAATTCGGGTTGGCGGTGGCCTGCGCGCTCGCGGCTCTGGCGGGCGAATCTGTCGTTCCGGCCGTCGAATTGGCGCGTCGCGCCGGCCGCGGCGCGCGTTCGGCGGTCGGCCTGCACGGGTTCGCCCACGGCGGCCTGTTGGTCGAAGGGGGCAAATCATCGCCCGATGAAATCAGCCCCTTGATTGCCCGCGTGGCGATTCCGGAATCGTGGCGATTCGTTCTGGCTTGCCCCCAAGGTGCAACGGGCCTCTCGGGCACCGATGAGGTCGCCAGTTTTTCCCAACTTCCAACGATGTCTGCCGCCACGACCGACCGCCTCTGCCAACTGACGTTGCGTTCGCTGCTCCCCGCGTTCGCGGCCGAACAATTCGGCGAAGCCAGCGATGCGCTCTACGAAATCGGCCGCACGGTGGGGGAATACTTCGCGCCGGTGCAGGGGGGAATTTACGCCCATGCCCGGATGATCGCGCTGGTGGCGCGCGTGCGCCAGATGGGGTACCGTGGCGTCAGCCAGACGTCGTGGGGGCCGACGCTGTTTGTCTTATGCCCCGGCGACGACGCAGCGCGAAAACTGGTTGCCGACCTGTCTGCCGATGCGACCTGGCACGACTGTGACCTGACGATCGCCACGCCCCTCAATCGCGGCGCGACGGTAACCCTCGTGTCGGTTACCGCCGCGATACCCACGTTGTCGCACCGGCCGCCAGAATGAGGGCCGAGAGAAACAGCGTCGGCTTCCAGACCAGCCCCCGCTGTTGCGTTGCCGTACCTGTCAGCAGGTACGCTTCGTTTTTTCGGGCCGGAATATCTCCCAGCAGGTCGGGCCGGCCGCGCAACCAGTTGAGCGACGACAGGGCAAACGCGAACCCGCTTCGCCCCGCCGGTTGCGACAGGGCGTCGTTCGACAAAAACTCGGCGTCACCCACGACCACCAGAGCGGGTGCGAGCACAGCCCCGCGCCTGCGCGAAACGGCGACGGCCATGCCCACCGGGCCCGGCAGGTCGTGTTCCTGGTTGAACTCGGGCGCGACCGTTTCGGGCGCGCCGCGCTCGGCCCACGCCTGCGGAAACGCGTGCGAGACCAGAACCGGGTCGACGACCCAGTTCGACGTCTCGACGTCGTTCATTCGCCGCACGCTGCGGCATTCGTAAAGCACCACGGGCGCCGCGGGAAGCGTGCGAACCAGCGAGTGGTCGCCGCCGGCCGACGATGCGGGAGAGGCCGCCTCAAATTGGCCCGTGAAACCCCGGGTCACAATTCGATCCTGCCCCAGCAGCACTCCCAGATCGGTCAACAGCGGCTGCCAGGCGCACTCGACGTAACGCCCTTCGACGGGATCGTAATTCGCGTCGCACAACAAGAGCGCGCGCCCGCCGTGGGCCAGGTAGCGTTTGACCGTTTCGATTTCTTCGGCCACCAAAGGCGCCTCGTTGCCGGCGATCAGCAAGAGCCCGATGTCGTCGGGAACGCGCGCCGTGGCGCGCAGGTCCAGCGGCCTGACATCGAAATCAAGCTCTCGCAGCCGTTCGACATAAAGCCCCATGCCCCGGCGGCTGAGTCGGTTGGAATCGTCGCATCGCAGTTCGCCGTGGTTCTGCAAGGCGTAGACGATGCATTGTCGACTCCCTGATGAGAGCCGAGTGATGGCCCCCGCGAGTGCCGATTCTCCGAAGAATTCGACGGCCGGCGGCCGGCCGGCGCCGCGCGCATGAAACGCCGCCAGGTCGCCTGCCTGCAGAATTTCGTGCCCGCCTGCCAGCTCAATGATCACACAAGGCGCAGTCGCTTCGGAATACTTCGCCAACAGCGCCCGTCCCTCGGCCGAACTTTCCGGGTCATGCGCGGCGACCTGCACCGCCGGCTGCACGCTGCGGAACAACCCCAGCGATTCGTCCAGCATAGCGGCCGCCTGGCTGAATTCGCGTTCGGCGACGGTTCGGGGGGTACGCGGCGCCAGAATTGTCACTGACAGCGGGCGCTCGAGACCGGCGAGCAGGTTGCGGGTTTGCGGCGCCAGCGTGAAGCTTCCGGAAGCAGTCAGGTCGATCTGGCGCGGCAAGACCCACGCCCCACCGTTGAGCGCCGCGAGCGCCGTCGCGATCAGCCCGTATTGCGCGAGCCGGCCCCAGCGAGCCTGCCGCTGCCGAGTGTTCTGTGACATGAGATTCCCGAGGTTCCGGCCTTTGAAAGCTGCTGACGAAGTTCGAGCCCGGCCGCCTGCGTCACCCGTCATCAACCAGCCGCGACACGCGCGTCGCGCCCCACAAGATCACGATCCATAGCGAGAGATGCGCGGCAATGACGCGAGGAAATATCGTTCCGCGGCTGAACCATTCGAGCTGTCCCCAAGAGGAAAATGCGTGCGCCAGCTCGACCACCGATTCGGAGAACTGCCAGTGCTCGAGCAGTCGTGGCAGCAGGCCGAGTACGAGGCACAGCCCCATCACCAACGAGGAAAGCAGCGCCGCCGAAACGGGCCGCCCGCAAAGGCTGGAGCACAAGAGGCCCAGCGCGACGAAGCTGCCGCCGATGACGCCCAGGCCGATCACCGCGGACACGACCGGCCCCAGATCGAACGGCAGCCCAGGGGTATCGAACCAGGGAATGACGCCCCAAAGCCAGCGCGTGCCGCCGTTCCACGTGCGCAACAAAAGCACATAGAGCAGCCACGGAGCGAGGCAGGTCATCCAGAGCGTCCACGCTGCGGCAAATTTTCCAACCACGACGCTGCCCGTCGAGACGGGGGCGGTGAGCAGGTATTCCCACGTGGCGCGGCGGCGTTCTTCGGCCACGAGATTCATGGTGAAAAGCGGCACGAGAAGGGTGCAGAGGCCGATCAGAAACACGTTGGGCCCCAGGAACTGCCGGATCGGGTCGTCGGCCTGCGAAAGGGCCACGCCGCCGCGCGCCAAAAGGGCGATCAACCATGTGAAGGCCCACGCCGCGACGCCCAGGGCCGCCAGCAACAGCAGGTACGAAGCGGGTCGGCGGAAAAACGAAGTCAATTCCCAGTGGCAGACGGCGAGCGCCCCGCGCGTGAACGATCGCAGTTGGGCGATTGCCTCTCGGCGGGTGAACCCCAGCGGTTCCCGAGCTTTGCTATCTTCAAATCTTCTGCTCCCCTCCAGAAAGAAGCTCCGCAATCCGAAATCGAAAATCCGAAATCCCCACCCCCTCCATCCTGAGACCTTTCCGCGCCAGGGCGGAAGGGAGGGAACACACGCTTCTCGCGGCGAATTCGTGGGCGTCATTCAGGCGGCCTCCCGCGGCGGAGCGAGCGACATCCGCACAAAATGGTCTTCGAGCGACCCCGGCAGGCCTTCGAGGCGCCGCACTCCCCAACCTTGCGTCACGCACGCGCTGACCACGCGCTCGCGCAGGTCGTGCGAATTTCCCGCAATGCGCAAGGTACACGACTCTGCGGCCGCCTTCTGTACGGCCACCGATCGCACGCCGGCGACCCCGCGCAAAGCCGTCTCGGCCTGTGACACCTGGCCCGTCAGCTCAATTTCGAAACCCGACTCGCTGCCCAAATCCGCCAGTGACACGTCAGAGATCAACCGGCCGCGCAACAGCATGAGCGCGCGAGTGCACAGAGCCTCAGCCTCGGTCAAGAGGTGCGTCGACAGCAGAATGGTCGTCTGTGGCGCGAGCGCCCGCAGCAGCTCGCGCGTGGCACGCACCTGCAGCGGGTCGAGCCCGATCGTCGGCTCGTCAAGCAAGAGCACGGCGGGCGACCCCAAGAGCGCGTCTGCGAGCCCCACGCGCCGGCGATACCCCTGCGACAGGGTTCGCAGCAAGCGCCACCGCACCCCCTGCAACTGGCACGCATCCAGGCAGCGATCGCATTCGGTGCGCCGCCTGCACCGCGGCACACCTTTGAGCGCCGCACGATACGCCAGATATTCGTCGACGCGCGCATCGACATAGCCCGGCAGCGCTTCGGGAAGATAACCCAGGCATTGCCGGGCAAGTCCCCCCTGTACGACGCAATCGAACCCGGCGACGGCGGCGCTACCGCGGGTGGGACGCAGAAAGGTCGCCAGCATCCGCAGGACGGTCGACTTGCCCGAACCGTTCGGGCCGATCAGCCCCACGATTTCTCCCGGCGCAAGCTCAAAGCTGATGCCGGCCACGGCACGAACGGGGCCAAAGCTTTTGCAGAGCTCGCGAGCGACCAGCGACATCTATCGTCCATCCGTGGACAGGCGCAGAGGCGTAGGGTGCGTCAAGCGCAGCGTAGACGCACCGTGTACAGGACGCCAACTTCAAACGGTGCGACGGCGCTTTGCTTGTCGCACCCTACATTTCTGCGTCAGAAAAGTGTGTGCGGCGGAATGGTAACTCGCGCGAGAAATCCGATCAATGCGAAAGGCGAGGCGTGACACTTGGCCCCTGAGGCGTGAGGCTTGGGGGGTGTAGGGTGCGTCAAGCGCAGCGTAGACGCGCCGTGCACAGGACGCCATTTTCAAGCGGTGCGACAGCGCTTTGCTTGTCGCACCCTACATTTTCCGATCCCCGGTCTACTTTGCCCCCAGAACCTCGCGCGCCGCCGCCAGAACACGGTCGTGCAGCTTGCCATTCGTCGCCACAATGCCCACGTTTCGGTCGAGCTGTCGGCCGGCCAAGAAATCGAGGGGCCGGCCGCGCACGTCGGTCACTTTGCCCCCGGCCTCTTCGGTGATCAAGACGCCGGCCGCATGGTCCCAGACCTTTTCGCGGTAATCACTCAAGCTGTGCCGCAGGTAGAGCGCCGCATCGCCGCGCGCCACGACGGCGTATTTGGCCTGGCTGTCGAGCCTTCGCGGGGAGGCGACAATTCCCACCCGCTCGACGACCTGTGCCGTCACGTCGTGGTTCTTGTCGCTCGACTCGACCCGCTCGCACCATTGAGCTACCGCCGGGTCATCCACCGGGCTGACGTGCAATGGGCCCTGTCCGACAATCGCATCATTCGGCCCCAAGTCATACCGAGTCGCCCCGTGGCCCTTGACGGCCAGATACAACTGCCCGGCCGCGCCAGTTCGCGACGCCTGCGGGTCGAAATCGGCGGGCAGATTCGGGCACGCCAGCACCCCCAAAAGAACCGTGCCGCGTTCGACCAGCGCCAGCGCAATCGCGTACTGCTCTTTCCGCAAAAACCCCTTGGTGCCATCGACAGGGTCGAGCACCCAGTAGCGTTTGTGGGCGTCGATCGGTTGCTGGCCCCGTTCGATCCAGTCGAGAATCGTCGCGGCCGCAGGTTTTTCGGTGCGCACGACGTGCACGTGCTCGGCAACCTTCTGCAGCAGGTCGGCCCATTTCGGTTCGCGCAGCTCTTTGCTCTCTTCTTCGCCCATCAACGGATCATCGGGAAACCGTTCGGCGAGAGCGCCGCTCACCACCGCCTGCACGGCCAGATCGGCCACGGTCACCGGCGTGCGATCTTCCTTATCCCACCTTCCGGGCGCAATTTCGCTTTGCACCATCCGGCCGATTCGCACTGCCGCGCGGACTGTTTCGAGAGCAAAATCGCGTTCTGCTTCAAGCATCATTGGACCCGGTCTTTCCATTCGATCGATACGAGGGCGCCCCAGCGCGAAGGGGATTGCTTATCGATTCGATCCGTCGAATCCGTTTCATCAGTCGTGCCTGCTCGATGCCGTCAGGCCTCGCGAGCCCGCCCGTTCAGATCGCGTAGTCGACCTTGCGGCCCAGAATGCGGTCGATCAGATCGTCGGGAAAGTCGACCGCCTGGCTGTCACCCCGGTCGAGATCGGTCGGGTTGATGCCGCAGTACATGGCCCAGGGACCCAGGTGCCGCCAGCGGCCGGCCCGCTTCGGTTCGTCAGGCAGCACGGGTGTCGTGCAGCGGTTGCAGCCGATGGTCGAGTAGCCTTGGAAATGCAGCGGATTGATGATGACGTTGTGGGTCGCGACGTATTCCTGCATTTCGTGGTCGGTCATGTTGGCGAGAATATTGACCCGCAGGCAGTTCAAGAGCGGGTCGACGGCCAGAATGGGCACTTTGCTGCGTTTCTCGCCGTCGCCGCGCCGCAGGCTGCCGATCAGCGCGTCGTATCTGCCCTTCACCTTCATCAGCGGCTGCGATTTGCGCATCTCACAGCATTGCAACTGCCCCTCGACCGTCAGGTAGAGTACCCCGTATTGCTCGGTCTGCTCGGTCATCGTCAATTCGGGCGAAAGGGTGACGACTTCAAGGCCGTATTCGCGCGCGATGCGGTCGCGGGTGTCGAGCGTCTCCTGGAACATGACGCCCGTATCGACGAACAGCACCGGAAGGCGGTGCCCGTTGGAGGATGCCAGATGACACACCACCGACCCCGCCCGCTGCATGGCCGAGAGAATCGCGACCCGCTCGCCGAAAATCGTGCGGGCCCACTTCAGCAATTCGACCGGAGTGCGGCTCTCCATGGTCGCATTGAGCGCGGCCAGATCATGTTGGGTGAGCTGCGACATGCGGCGTTTGAGGCCCGGAATGCCAAGGGTTTCCGCGAGTGTAGCAATTGGGCCGCAACAGGGGCAATGGCCGCTGTTCCCTCGGTTGGCTCCAGCTCCAGGTTCTCAAATCGTCCGTTGTCATCCGGGCGACGGCAGTAAGAACCGGAACAGGAGAAAACAGAGGCAACTGAGATTCTCACGACAGCCGCCTGCTCCAAAGCGACTTCTTGTCCCCCTGGGGGCCTCTTTTGCGGCGCTCGATTCTGATGGCGCTCGCGCTGCGAGGCCCCTGCTTGTGATGCAACGCGAGGCGATCACTCGCCCGCGTCCCACCACCAGCGGCCCGAGTCGACCGGCCGTGGCGCGCCGCGCGCCGCCAGTTTCTCCAACTCGGCCGATTCGTGCGCCAGCTTCGCGTCGCCAGCGAGCGTCGCGACTTCCGCCTGCACTCCGCCGGCCACCTGCACCACGATGTCGCGCCCGCCGTAGACCCGGTGGTTGATCACCGATTCGACGACTTTCGGCGTCGCCACCGTGGCGGGCCGGTAGGCGCCGGTGGGCGAGAAGGCGCCCAGGTTCCAACCGACCCGTTCGTGCAGCCCTTCCTGACGCACGAGCGCCGCCGCCAGCGCCATGTCGAAAATGTTGCGCAGGTCGGCAAACACCGGTTCCCGCTTCGCGAGCTCGCCGTAGTGCCGGGTGAAGTTCTGCGCGAACGCCCGATTGACCGGTTCCGCGACGCCGGTGGGGACGTGCTGCCCCTGGGCGCTCACGAACTGGTTTTCCGATTGCAGCCGCACCGAATCTCCCTGCAGCTCGAAGACGGTGCGATCGGGGCTGTGAACGACGGCGTCGTAATTCATTGTGAGCCACCAGCGCAGCGCTTCGAGCGGTGTGCCGCTCGTCTGGCGGAATTCGCGCAGCAGATTGAAATAGCTGGGAATATCGGGCCCGCCGTCCAGCTTCGCAACGCCGATCAGTTTCATCCGGTAGTCGGCTTCGACCAGCACCTGAGCGACGTGAGTCTCGGGCGCGACGCCATGCACCACGATATCTTGCAGGCCCAATAACCGCTGCAACTCGGCCAGCCACGGCTGCAGTTGGCCGGGGCGCAAGGGCCCCGCGCGATTCGACGCTTCGACAAACTCTTTCACCTGCTTCAGGTTTTCGTCACGCGTATTGATCGAACAGCCGAAGACCCGTTGGCCCCCCGGCGCAAACGCCCGGAAGGCGACGACGAGGTCGTCAAGATCCAAAAGGGGCTCGCCCGAAACGAGGCCCAACGGGCGGCCGTCGACGTCGTACTTCCATCCTTCCGCCGGGCCGGCAATCAGAATCTCTCGCGACGCCTGATCGGCAAGGACATATCGCAGGCGCGTGAGACCGGCGAGGCGCCGCATCGTTTCGAGCGCGGGTTGCCCGGTTGCCAGCCGTTCGGCCACGGCCCGCTCGAGGCGTGTCAGCGAGACGAATCGCAAGGGTGAGGGACGGGCGAGATCGTCGTTGAGGTCGGCCGCGCGGCCGCGGCGGGAAATGCGTTCGAGTCTTCCGGAGCGTTCCTGGCGGGTCAGCGTGCGCAAAAGCCCCTGGGGATCAACGTAGACCCCCGTGACGAAGGGGGTCATCGTTCCCTGGCCACCGATGGCCTCCCACGAATCGGGTTCGACCGTCGTTTCGATCAGATTCATCAGCGGCCCGAAGTTGGCCTGGGTGCCCCCGCCGGCGCGGGTGCGGTCGCGAATGATCTGGCCCCCGGCGCGGCTGCGTTCGGGGCGCGCCGGAATTTTTCGGGCCGTTTGGGCCGCCCCGCCAAAATCGCCCGCAGCGCTTTGCGCCCCGGCGATTTCCGAAAGTTGCCGGACCTGTTCGGTGAGGTCGTCGAGTTTTTCGGCGGCGTCGAGCGCGGGGCCGAACTCGCCTGCCTCGAGTCGCGCGCGCAACTGATCGTCAGATTGCGAAGGGGGCTTGTCTTGCGCGGCGGCGGGCCGCTCGTCGAGAGATAAGAGACCGAGGGCCGCCAGACTGAGGAATAGCGCAGTGGGAAGTAATGGGCGAAGCCGCATCGAACGCCTCCTTGAAAAGCGGCGGCGAGCGGCTCCCCAACCGCCGCGCACCTGTAAGATCTGAACGTGAGCATCGGCTGTGGCTCAACGAATTGCAACGGAAAAAGCTGAAATTTCTGCGGAAATTCAGGGGTCAGGTCATTGACAAGCCGGAACGCCGCGAGTTTACTACCGTCACGGTCGCCAGTGGGCGGGCACGGATATCAAGGTCAGCAGTCCCCAGGAAATCAGGAGGTGAAGATGGCCGCAGTCGCGAAACCAAGGTCAATCAGCAAGTCGGAAATCCTCAAGACGCTGTCGGAAGAAAGCGGCCTGAGCAAGAAGCAGGTCTCCAGCGTTCTGGAATCGCTGGCGTCGCTGGTTGGCAAAAACATCGGCAAGAAGGGCCCGGGGGTAATTGCCCTGCCTGGGCTGGTCAAGATCAAGGTCGTCAACAAGCCAGCGCAGCCGGCGCGCAAAGGGGTGATGGTGCTGGGGCAGCTCCGCGACCTTCCCGCGAAACCCGCGAGCCGCAAGGTGCGCGTGTTGCCGCTCAAGGCGCTCAAAGACATGGTCAAGTAGGGCTGCGGCCCGCATCGGGGCAGAATCCTGAAGCGCATAAGCCTATAGATCTCGACTTAGAATCTCGACCGGGGCGAAGCTCTTCCGCCGCCTGCCTAACGGGCGCCGGAGAAGGGCTTCGCCCCGCGTTGTTTCTGATTCGCCAAACCGGCCCCATCGACGGAGGCGTGGCCCCGAGTGTCCACCGCCGTACTGCTCATCGCACACGGCAGCCGCGTGCCCCAGGCGAATGACGATCTGTGGCGCCTCGCCGAGATCATTCGCGCGCGACGGAACGACCTGATGGTTGAAACGGCGTATCTCGAACTGGCCTCGCCCGACATCGCGACTGCGGGCGCCGCGTGCGTCGCGGCAGGCGCCCGGCACGTCAAGCTGCTGCCTTATTTCCTCTCGGCCGGCGCGCACGTGACAGAAGACCTCGAGCGGCATCGTCAGGAGCTTGAGCAGCGGTTTCCGCCTGTGACGTTCGAGCTGTGCCCGCCCTTAGGGCTGCATCCGCTGATGGTCGAGATCGTGCTCGACAGGCTGGGTTCGTAGAACCGGCTTCCGCCGGTGATCCGCTCCGCTTTCGGAACGTTAAGTCGCGCGTCGGTTGTTCCGCCTGAACGCGGTGCTACCAACTGGCAAACCGCGACGGAACCCGCGATACTTCGCTGGTGTCTGACGCGGCAGGGCGCACAATTCAGAGGCTCAGGAGAAATACGTGACACGCGAACAGGTCGTGCTCGCCTACAGCGGCGGGCTGGATACGTCAGTCATTCTGGGCTGGCTCATCGACGGCGGGTACGACGTGCATGCCGTGTACGTCGATCTGGGGCAGCCCTGCGAAGATCGCGAAGCGATTCTGAAAAAGGCCCGCGAGATCGGCGCCAGGTCGGCCTGCCTGATCGATGCCCGCGAAGAACTGTGCCGCGACTTCGCATTTCCCGTCTTGCAGTGGCAGGCGAAATACGAAAACGTCTACCTGCTGGGGACTTCGATCGCTCGACCGCTGATCTCGAAAGTCTGTCTGCAGGTGGCCCGCGACGTGGGGGCCCGGGTTTATGCGCATGGCGCCACGGGCAAGGGAAACGACCAATGCCGCTTTCAACTGGCCGCCGAGGCGCTCGACCCGGCGATCAGAATTATCGCGCCCTGGCGCGACGAGAACTTTCGCCGGCTGTTCCCCGGCCGCAGCGACATGATCGCCTACTGCGAACAGAGAAAAATCCCGGTCAAGGCGTCGGTTGCCAAACCCTACAGCTCTGATGAAAACTGCCTGCACATCAGCTACGAGGCGGGCCGGCTGGAAGACCCCTGCGTCAGCGGCGTCGACCTGGTCGAGTTTGGAATGTCTGTCTCACCCCAGCAGGCGCCTGATCGGGTGGAATCGGTCACGATTGGCTTCGAGGCGGGCCTTCCGAAGGAACTCAACGGAAAGGCCCTGTCGGCCCTCGAAATGGTCACCCGCCTGAATGAGATCGCCGGTCGCAACGGCGTCGGGCGCATCGACATCATCGAAAACCGGTTCGTGGGAATGAAAAGCCGAGGGGTCTACGAGGCCCCCGGTATGACCACCTTGTACGCCGCGCACCGGGCCCTCGAACAACTCACGCTCGACCGCGACCTGATGCACCTGCGCGACCGGTTGTCGCCCGAGGTTGCCGAAATGGTCTATTACGGCTTCTGGTATGCCGCCAAAATGGACGCGCTGCTGGCATTTATCCGGCAGACGCAGGCCCCCGTCACCGGTGAAGTCACGCTCGGGCTGTACAAGGGGAACCTGACCACACTCAGTCGGCGCAGCCCCAACAGCCTGTATGACGAGGCGATTGCGACGATGGAAGGGGGCGGAGCCTACAACCAGACCGACGCCGAGGGGTTCCTGAGAATTGTCGGGCTGCCGGCCAGGGTCCAGGCCCGCATCACCCCGCGCAAGTACTAGACTTGCGGCGACCTTATCGATTGTGGCGGCACACGAGGAATCTGCGGTGGCAGGGCGCACCCTGGCGATCGGCGATATTCACGGTTGCGACACGGCGCTCGAGACGCTCTTGCGCGCCCTTGCGCCGACGCCGGCGGACACATTGGTGGTTCTGGGCGACATCGTCGATCGCGGCCCCGATTCGCGGCGCGCCATTGAGCTGTTGCTCGAGTATCGCGAGAGATGCCGGCTGGTGCTGATTCTGGGGAATCACGAAGAAATGATGCTCGAGGCGCTGGTTGTAGCGGTCGACACGTGGACCGACGACTGGCTGCGATTCGGCGGCGCCGCGACCTTAAGCTCGTATGGCGGGGCCGACGCCGACGTGCCACCGGCACATCTGGAGTTTCTTGATTCGGGTCTCGACTACTTTGAAACCGACACCGAATTGTTCGTGCACGCGAATCTCGAGCCCGGCGTACCCCTCGATGAACAATCGCCCGAATGGCTCCGCTGGACCCACCTGAGCGGCCATGAAAGGCCCCATTCGTCGGGCAAGCGAGTGATCTGTGGCCACACCCCACAAAAAGAGGGGGTGCCTGTGGTTCTGCCCGGTTGGGTCGGCATCGATACGTTCGTCTGGGGGGGCGGCTGGCTAACGGCCCTCGACGTCGGCAGTAACGAGTACTTGCAAACGAACCAGGGCGGGGAAATCCGGCAGGGGAAGTTGCCAGCGGTCGGTTCATAAGGGACCGTGCCCGTTGACCCCGGGGGCCGCGAAACCGCTGCGATCGTAGCAACCGGCGCGACCGCCGCGCGCGGGAAAGCGGGTTTCGCCAACCCTCGCGCCAGCCCCGACGGCACTTAGCCGAGAATGCGCGAATTCAGGAAAAATAGGAATAATTTCCTTCTACCGGGGTCGAGACCCAATATACAATGAACGGCGTTGCCGCCAGTTCGCGCGCCGGGTACGCGAGGCGCGCCCCAATCGGCCTGATCGGCGCATTGGGATTGACAGTTCGACCTATCACGACTTGACGGAGTTGCGAGATGCATCTGCGCATCAGTCTGGCCGTTCGCACTGGGTTGGTTTTGGCATGTGGGGCGATTGGCGCGTGGGGGGTTGCGAGCGACAGCCGACCCGCCGCGACGGAACCGACCGCCCGAATGTTCCGCTACAATCAGCCTGGGGGCGAAACGTATTTCGCGCTGGCGCTGAGAGCGCCGGTGGGGGGCGAACGCACGCCGCACGACCACGTGCTGCTCGTCGACACTTCGGCGAGTCAGACTGGCGGCTATCGCGATCAGGCCCTGGCGGTGCTGGAAGGGTTTCTGGCGTCGCTGCCCGAGACTGATCGCGTCGCGCTGTACGCCATCGATACGACCGTGCAGCCGCTGACCAACGGCCTGATCGCGCCGCGCGGCGAGGCCATCAACCAGGGGCTGGCGCAATTGCGGCGTCGGGTTCCGCTGGGGGCCACCCGGCTGTTGCCCGCCCTGCAAACGGCGGCGAAACAGCTTGAATCGGGTCGCGCGGGTTCGATTGTCTACATCGGCGACGGAATGAGCACGGGCGCTCTGATTGCGGCTGCGGACCTGCGCCCTGTTCTGGATGATCTGCGAGGGCGCCGTGTGGCCGTTCACAGTTATTGCCTGGGGCCGCAAACCGACCTGCAACTGGCCGGCGTGCTGGCGGCACACACCGGCGGCGCCGTGCTGCTCGATGAAAAGATTGACGACGCGCGGCAGCCTGCGGCGGAACTCGGTCGGCGGCTGGCGGCCGCGGCCGGAGCGCCGGTTTTCTATGCCGACCAGCTGCGCATCGAACCGGCGGTCGAAGCCATTCTGCCATCAGCGGTGCCCCCGTTCCGGGCTGATCGCGACACGATCGTTCTGGGCAAGGGGACGCCGGCTGCGTCGCTCAAAGTCACCGCGTCGGGCGCCGGACGCCGCACCGAGTGGACTGTTTCGACCGAAGAGGAACAACCCGGTCAGGCGTTTCTGGCGACGTTGTGGTCGCTGGCCGAAGCCGATACCGGGTTATCGGTTTGTCTTGCCGGCACCGATCTGCTCGATGCGGCCCACATGGAATTCGACGGCCAGGTCGAGCAGATGGCAGTGGCCGGTCGCCAGGCGGTCGCCGCCCGCGACACGAGGCAGGCCGAACAGATCGCCTGGGCGATTCGCCGCGTCGACCCGGCCAATGTCGAGGCTGAGACGATTCTCGCGGCTGCGCAACGCGTGCAAACAATCGCCCGCTTCGCCCGAGGCAATTTTGCGGCCGACGAACCGCCGGCCCCGGGAGACCCAGGCACCGTCAAAGGCGACGAGCTGACGGCGCAGGTCGAGGCCGAAATGCAGATTCGCACCGAGCGGCTGACAAAAGAGGTGCGGCGCACGATTGAAGCCGCGCGCCGCGCCGCGCGGAACGAGGCCGACGCATCGCTCTCGGCGCTGAAACGGCTGATGAACACGGTCACGTCTTCGACCGACGTCGACCCCGTCGCGCGAGAGAAACTGCGAAAGCAGGTCCAGAAGGTGATCGACGAAGTGCAGGCGGTGCAGATGCGGGTCGAGCAAGACAGGATCCGTTTTCTTGAACGGCGCGCGGCGCTTCAGGCCCGGCAATTCGCCATTGACGAGCTGACCCAGAAAGAAGACCAGCTCGAACGCCTGATCGATCAGGTGCGCACGCTGTTGTACGAAGGGTACAGCGGTCGCGAAGAGGCCTTTGAAGAGGCCGAGGCGGTCGCCCGCGCGGCCTGGGAGTTGGCCCCGTACAAAGGAGTGACGTCGGCGGCAATTTTCAACACCGAAGCCGCCGGCCAGCTCGACAAGGTTTACGTTCGCCTGCGCAACCTGCGAAACGATCGGTTCCTGGCCACATTGTATTCGGTCGAACTGGCGCACGTGCCCGTGCCTGATGAGCCGCCGATTTACTACCCGCCGGCTGAAGTCTGGCGCAACCTGACCGAGCGCCGCCGCAAATGGGCGACGGTCGATCTCGCGGGCTTCAACAAGGCCGAGCTGAAGATTCGGGCGAGCCTCGGCAATCCGACCGACGTCGACTTCGTCGACACGGCATTGGATACGGCCATCAATTACCTGAAGGAATACCACGGCATCAACATTCTGGTTGATACGCCGACGCTGATTGACGAGGCGGTGGCCACCGACCAGCCCGTGACGCTGAGCCTGCAGGGCGTGACGTTCAAGAGCGTGCTGAAGCTGCTGCTTGAGCCCCTGGGGTTGACGTACGTGATCGAAGATGAGGTGATGAAGATCACGACCGCGACGAAGGCCGGTGAAAAGCTGACGATCCGCGTGTACCCGGTCGGCGACCTGGTCGTGCCGATTCGCGTCCCTGGTGGTATGGGCATGGGCGGCGGCATGATGGGCGGCGGCATGGGTATGGGTGGCGGTATGGGTGGCGGTATGGGTGGCGGTATGGGTGGCATGGGGATGGGGATGATGAATGTTGCCGATGAACCGATTGCCGCTGACGCCGCGCCCCCTGATGCCGATGCCGCTGCGGCCCGGAAAAAAAAACTCGCGCTCGCGAACTGAGCGAACCTGCC
Source organism: Planctomycetaceae bacterium (assembly GCA_052388175.1). Lineage (GTDB taxonomy): Bacteria > Planctomycetota > Planctomycetia > Planctomycetales > Planctomycetaceae > SIAF01. Next base: position 139,936 of record JBQTIL010000033.1, read on the forward strand.
GAAACCACCCAGCCTGCGGAAACTAAGAAGTCGCCTCGGCCGCAGCGGAATCAACGCCCTGATTCCGCCGCGGCCGCTTCTTCTCCCGCAGCGCCCGTCTCGCAGGCGCCGCGCGGCGAGCCGCAACCGATCCCCGATCTGTCGGTGCAAGGCGCGGCCGCAGAAGTGTGGGACGAATACTTCCGGGCGCATCAGCCCGACCCGCGCGCCATCTGCAACACAGTCTTGCAATTGCACAAGGCGGGCAAGACCGAGCATGCCATTGCCTGTCTCGAAGCCGCCCTGCTGCACGGGCAATCGCAACCCTGGATGTACACGATTCTGGCGCTCGAGATGGAGAAGGCCTCACGCCCGCGCGAAGAGGTCGAGCGGGTGCTGTTGTCGAACGTCGACTTCAGCGCCGTCAACGTCGCCAATCTGATGTATTCAGCCGCGTTTCTGGCCCGCTTCGGCGCCAAAGAACAGGCGTTGGCGCTGTATCGGCAGGCCTCGCGTGTCGACGCGACGCGTCTGGAGCCATACCTTTTGGGGTTGAAGCTGGCGCGTGAGGCGGCCGACGTCGATGCCGTCGCGTGGGCCGCAACCGGCATTCTCACGCGCTGCTGGACGAAAGACTTCGAAACCCACCACCGCGAGGCGGAAGCCGCCTTGGGCGACCTGTCAGTCGAGCTCCGCCGCCAGGGGCGCATCGACGAAGCCCAGCGACTGGTAGACGCCCTCGCGCAAGCGCTTGTCCGCGACCTGTCGATCGAACTTTCATGGAGCGGCAAGGCCGACATCGATTTGTACGTCGAAGAACCTGCGGGGGCGGTTTGCTCGAGCACGAGCCCGACGACCGCAGGGGGCGGCATTTTTGTGCATGACGGCTTCGGCGGTCTGCCCCACGACACCTTCGACAAATACGTCTGTCCGCGCGGGCAATCAGGAGAGTACCGGGCCGTTGTGCGGCACGTATCGGGAGACGTCGTCGGCAAAAGGGCCGTGCTGCGCGTTATCCGCTATCAGGGAACCCCGCGCGAGGTCGAAGACCGGTTTACGGTCGAACTGGCAGAACACGACAAGGTCGTGCGCATCAGCCTGAACCACGGTCGGCTGCAGGAACTGTCGGCCCTGCCGTTGTTGCGCGCCGGCGAAGCCGAGCGGGTATTCGCCGGGCGGGGCGGGCCCGGAGCGGGCGGGGGCGGGCGTCGCGAGCGGGTGGCGTTTCGGCAGGCGCCATTGCGGCAGGGGGCCGTCGGTTTTCAACCGGTGATCGACCTGATCTCCGAAGGCGTCACCACGAGCGCCCTGGCGGTCGTTTCAGGAGATCGCCGGTACGTGCGGATGAGCATTCTGCCGATTTTCTCAGCGATCACCGACGTGCAGACGTTCAGCTTTATCAACTCCGGGGGCAACCCGACGGGAGGACGGGGGGGCGCGGCGACGGGTGGTGGCGGCGGCGCGCGCGGCTTCGTGACGGGCGTGACTGGCGTCAATCAATAACTCGTAGACCTCGTGCAACGGCCGCCAGCGCGCGAGCCGCGCGGAACGGGCAGATTCTGGCGGCGAGTTCCGGTATGGCGTGCCAAACCCGGCGCGCGGCACGAGTCGCGCGGCAACCGAGAACTGTGCCGCGAATGGCCGCGGCCGGCGCTTCAGGTTTTCACTTTGCGGCGCTTGGCGCGGCGGGCCTTGGCATTCGCAGGGCGGGCGCCGTGATTGGCTTTCTTGAGCAGTCGATGCGGTTTGGCCATGGGCCGAGTGCCTTTCATTGCAAACTGATGAGACGGTTCTGACGGGCGCAATTCTAAATCGCCCGCGACGGCCGGGGAAGGCCCGCGCGAACGCTCTTAGCAGCCTTTGCCGCGAGCGTACAACAATCTGCGAAAGGGCGTTATAATCGAGCGACCGCGGGCTGGCGAAAGCGTGCGGCGTCTGCCAATATCCCTCCCATGCATGCCCTGCCGCTGTTTCTGTTCGCCGCCATTGCGACGTTCATGGCGCTGTCGATTCTGATCGTCGCCCAAGTGGTGGGCCCGAGTCGAAAAAGCGCCATCAAGGAAATGCCCTACGAATCGGGCATGGACCCCGTACATTCGGCGCGGCAGCGGTTCAACATCGGGTTCTACCTGCTGGCGATCGAGTTTCTGGTGTTCGACGTCGAGTTGCTGTTTCTGTACCCCTGGGCCGTCGCGGCGCACGAGCGCGGCGCATTCGGCGAAGGGCACGCGGTGTTTTTCGCCGTGATGGGCTTTCTCGCGGTGCTCTTGGCCGGGTTCGTCTATACGTGGAAGAAGGGCGTTTTCAAATGGAGCTGAGCGTGCCCGAAAACGTCGCCGTCAGCCGGCTCGACGCGCTGGCGAGTTGGTGCCGCAAAAACAGCCTGTGGCCCATGCCGTTTGCTACGGCCTGCTGCGGCATCGAATTGATGGCGACGGGGGCGAGCCGGCACGACATCGCCCGGTTCGGGGCCGAGGTGTTCCGGTTTTCGCCGCGGCAGTGCGACCTGATGATTGTCGCCGGCCGCGTCGTGATGAAAATGCTGCCGGTGCTGCAGCGCATCTGGTTGCAAATGCCCGAGCCCAAATGGTGCATTTCGATGGGGGCCTGCGCCTCAACCGGGGGAATTTTCGACACGTACTGCGTCGTGCAGGGGATCGACCGGTTTATCCCGGTCGACATGTACGTGCCGGGGTGTCCGCCGAGGCCCGAGCAGCTCATTCAGGCGGTGATCGACCTGCAGGACAAAATTCAGCGCGAGGGAACGCTCTTGGGCAGGGAATTCTCCGTGAAAGAACGGCAGCGGCCGAAGCGGGCCCTGCTGGAAATCATCACGCCTCAGGCGGCGCCGCGCCCGATGCCGTTGGAGATTGTGGCGAGTCGTTGATCGTCCGGGTAGGGCGTTACGGGCTTACAAGATGGCCGCGGCAAAGATTGTGTCTACGAGCGCAAACACCGAAGTCCTTGAAAAGCTCAAAGCCCGGTTCGGCGAACGGGCCTGGTCGTATTCTGCAAACGCCAGGACCAGAAACTTTCGCATCGTCGTGCCCGCCGGGCAGGTGTATGCGTACCTCGAATTTCTCAAAAACGAGTGCGGATTCGACCTGCTGGTCGACGTCACCTGCGTCGACTACCTGCACTATCGCGGCGCGAAAGACCGCTTTGCCCTGGTCTACTGTCTGACAAACACCGCAACCAACGACCGCCTGATCGTGCAATGTTTCCTGAACGAGCCCGATCTCGCGGTTCGTTCGGTCGTCTCTCTCTGGGAAGGTGCGAACTGGTTGGAGCGCGAGGTATACGACATGTTCGGGATTGTGTTCGAAGGGCATCCCGACCTGCGGCGAATTCTTTTGCCCGAAGAATTCGCCGGGCATCCCTTGCGGAAAGACTACCCGCTGCGGGGCCGGGGCGAGCGGCACAACTTTGAAAGACTCACCCGGGACCATAGTTAGTGCCCCATGACGACCACGCTGGACCCACAAGCCGCCATCGAACAGGAATACCGCTGGACCCTTAATTTCGGGCCCCAGCACCCCGCCACCCACACCACGCTGCGCCTCGTGCTGCAGATTGAAGGCGAGAAGGTTCTGCACGCCGAGCCCGATATCGGGTACCTGCACAGCGGGTTCGAGAAGATCGGCGAGCACCTGAATTACAACCAGTACGTCGCGGTCACCGACCGGATGAACTACATTTCGCCCCTGGCGAACAACATCGCCTGGCACCACGCGGTCGAGACGCTGTTGGAGATCGAAACGCCCAAGCGGTGCCAGTACATCCGCGTGATTCTCGCCGAACTCGCCCGCATCAGCGACCATTTGTTGTGCAACGGGGCCGCGGCGCTCGATACCGGCGCCTTCACGGCCTTTCTGTACGCCTTCAACCAGCGCGAAATTCTGTACAGCATTTTTGAGACGCTGTGCGGGGCGAGATTCACCACCAGCTACACCCGCGTCGGCGGCCTGATGTACGACGCGACCCCGACGTTCATCGAACAGGTGCGGCAGTTCGTGCGCGAGTTTCCGAAAGTGCACGGCGAAATCTGCCGGCTGCTGAACCGCAACCGCATTTTCGTCGAGCGCACCAAAGGCATCGGGGTGCTGTCGAAAGAGCAGGCGATCAACCGCAGCGCCACAGGGCCCATCGCACGCGCCAGCGGCGTGACGCGCGACCTGCGGAAAGACGAGCCCTATCTGTCCTACGGCGACTTCGATTTTCAGATGGTCTGTTCCGCCGCGGGCGACTGCTTCCACCGGTACCTCGTGCGGATGGACGAGATGCTCGAAAGCCTGAAGATCGTGAATCAGGCGCTGGAAAACCTGCCGGCCGGCCCGGTCAATGTCGACATGGGCGAGCGCACGGTGCTGCCCGACAAGTCGCGGGTTTACAACACGATCGAGGGCCTGATCGCCCACTTTGAAGTCGTGATGACCAATCGCGGGTTCCGGGCCCCGCGCGACGAATGCTATGCGGCCGTCGAGGCGCCCAATGGCGAACTGGGCTTTTATCTGGTCAGCGACTCTAGCGACATCGCCTACCGGGCACGCTGCCGGCCGCCCAGCTACATCCATTTCGCGCTATTTCCCGAGCTCATCAAGGGGCACCTGGTCAGCGACATCGTGGCGGTGCTGGGAAGCTTGAACATCATCGCGGCGGAGCTCGACAGATAATGCCGTGGCGCGGCGGGCAAACCCGCCGGCGAAACGGCGGTAAGTTTGAATCGAAAGAAAAGGCGGCAGCGACGATGACCACAGCGACCGCATCGGTTCCGGTGCTCACGCCGCAGATGCGGGCCGAGATCGAAGCGTTTTTCCCGCGGTACCCCACCAAACAGGCGGTGACGCTGCCGGCGCTGCACGTCATCAACGAGCATTTGCGCTGCGTGCCGATCGAGGCCATCCCCGAGCTGGCCGCGCTCCTGGAGCTTTCTCCAGCCGAGGTCTACGATACCCTCTCGTTTTACGGTTTTTTCAAAGCCACGCCGTGCGGCAAGGTGCGGGCCTGGGTCTGCCGCTCGATCAGTTGCGCGCTCCGCGGCGGCGAAGAGGTGCTGGCGGCCCTCTCAGACACGTTGGGCGTCGCCCCCGGCGAAACGACGGCGGATGGAAAGATCACGCTCGAATTCGGCGAATGCCTGGGGCTGTGCGATTTCGCCCCGGCGATGCTCGCGGGAATGAAAGTCTACAAGAACCTGTCGCCCGAGCGATCCGGCGAAATCGCCGCCGAGCTGAAGCGGCAGGCTGAGCAATCCTGAGACAATTCGGCCGATCTGAAATGGGCCTGAACTTTGAATGGGATCGCGACAAGGCACGCACAAACAGCCGCAAGCATGGTGTCTCATTTGAAGAGGCAACGACCGTCCTGGCAGACCCGCTGGCGCTTACGATATCCGATCCAGTACACTCAGATCATGAAGACCGGTTTGTAACGCTTGGAGAGTCGAACCGGCGCCGGTTGCTGGTGGTGTGCTACGTTGAGCGAAACGACACCATTCGAATCATCAGCGCTCGGCTGGCCTCGCGAAATGAAAGGAAGCAGTATGAGGAAATCTAAGCCAGAAGCTGTTCCTGACATGCTGACGGAATACGACTTCTCACAGGGTGTTCGCGGAAAACATGTAAAGCGCTTTAACGCCGGCGCGAATATCGTTGTTCTTACTCCGGACGTTGCCAGGGCCTTTCCTGACTCCGAATCCGTTAATGAGGCGCTCAAGCTCCTGATGAGGATTGCTGAACGCAAGACCGGGAAAGGTCATCGTGCCCGAATTTGAACCCGTCCTGCTCGCCAACGTCAACAAGCCCGACAGCCACACCCTGCGCGTGTATCAGGCCTCGGGCGGCTACTCGGCCATCAAAAAGGTCCTGGGCGGGATGTCGCCGGCCGACGTGGTCGAGGTGGTCAAGGCTTCGAACCTGCGCGGCCGCGGCGGGGCCGGGTTCCCCTGCGGCATGAAATGGAGCTTTCTGCCCAAAGATCACCCCGGCCCGATCTATATGTGCGTGAACGCCGACGAGAGCGAGCCGGCGACGTTCAACAACCGCATTCTCATGGAGCAGGACCCGCATCAGGTCATCGAAGGGATCATGATCGGCTGCTTCGCGACCCGGGCGATGACGGCTTACATTTACGTTCGCTACGAATACCCCATGTCGTTCCTGTGGTTGCAGCAGGCGATCGACGAATGTTACGCCGCGGAGCTGTTGGGCAAGAACATCCAGGGCAGCGAATTTTCGCTCGACATCTATCTGCATCGCGGGGCGGCGGCCTATATCTGCGGCGAAGAGACGGGGCTCATTGAAAGCCTCGAAGGCAAACGCGCCTGGCCGCGCATCAAGCCCCCCTTTCCGGCGATCGAAGGGGCGTTTCGCAAGCCGACCGTCGTCAACAACGTCGAAACGCTGGCTAACGTCCCGCACATCGTCAATCGCGGGGCCGAGTGGTTCAAGTCGATGGGGGTGCCCTCGACCGGCCCCAAAGACCCTGGCAGCTATGGCCCGAAGCTGTACTGCATCAGCGGGCACGTCAACAAGCCCGGTTGTTACGAGATGCCCATGGGTGTCACCTGCCGTGAGCTGATCGAGCGCTACGGCGAAGGCGTCTGGAAAGGGCGCCAGGGGAAGGCCGCCGTTCCGGGCGGCATCAGTATGGGGTTATTGACCGAGAGCGAGTGGGATACGCCGCTCGATTTCGCCGGGCCGGGCAAAGTCGGCTGCCTCGGGTTAGGCACGGCCGCGGTGACTGTGATGGATGAAACCGTGTCGATGGTCGACTACCTGCACAACTGCTGCCGGTTTTTCGCCCACGAATCGTGCGGCCAATGCACCCCCTGTCGCGAAGGGACGAGCTGGGCCGAGCGCATTCTGGTGCGCATGAAACACGGCCAGGGGCGGCTCAAAGACCTCGAGATCCTGTTGAGCATCGGCAATTCGATCGGCATCATACCGGGCACAACCATCTGCGGCCTGGCCGACGGCGCAGCCTGGCCGATCAAGAACGCGATCAACAAGTTCCGCGGCGAGTTCGAAGAGTATATCAGGCGGACGAACCCCACCGGGCACATGCAGGAAGAGCCGGCCGAAGCGCTTGAACTGGTCTCGCTGACGCACTGACGGTTTGGCGGCGCACGAGACATGGTTTTCCCGCAAGTGTCGCAATGGAATTCGAATGGGACGAACGCAAAGCTGCCGGGAATCGGAAGAAACACGGCGTGGGATTCGCCGAGGCCACTACAATTTTCGCAGATCCGTTATCGTCCACGTTTCAAGATCCTGATCATTCCGATGATGAACAGCGCCGGATTACAATTGGATTGTCAAATCGAAATCGAGTGTTGATCGTCTCGCACGTTGACCGAGAAAATCGAACTCGAATCATCAGCGCTCGCTTGGCGACGAGACGTGAGAGGAAAACCTATGAAGAAGAAGGGTAAATCCATGCCGATGAATGAGTTGCGACGCGAGTATTCGCCCGACCTGATCCGCCGCGGTATCAGAGGCAGGTACGCCAAACGGTACGCGGCCGGCACGAACCTCGTGCTGCTCGACCCGGATGTGGCCTCGGCATTTCCGACGCCAAGGTCCGTCAATGATGCGCTGCGGCTGTTCGTCAAGATCGCCAGGGGCATGCAGACGGCAGCACGCCGGGCAAAAGTCGTCGGCGATACAAAGAGCAGGTGAGTTGAGACAAGCGTGAAAGTCGGTGGCCTATGCATCCAGCGCGGCAATGCGGCGGAACTCGTCTGTCCGGTAGCGGCGCAAGATCACGGGCAGAAGCGTCCCCGGTACGATCGAAGAGATCGCGCCGAGCAGCAGCAGGGGATAGTAAACAGGCCACGGCTGCCCGAGCGCCAGCGCCAAGACCCCTGCGGTCAGCAGGCCCGCGCCCCCCACGATCGTCGCCACACAGAGCGCTACGACAACCGGCCTGGCGCGGCGGAAACCCGCCAGTGCCCCGATCAGCGCTCCGACGCAACCGATGAGGGTTCCTGCGAGCCCCCCGACGCGGCCGGCCTGCCGCTCATCCCACCAGGCGCTGCTGGCTGGCGAACTCTCGAGGCGCAAAGGCCCCAGGAAAATCGTCCCTCCGCCGGGCATCACTACGTTGATCTTCAATCTTTCGGGGCGCATGCCGCTTTGGGCCTGAAACGGTAATTCCAGCTCGCGCCAACCGCTCGAACCGGTGATCGACCGCATGGGGCCGACCTCTGCCAGGGAACGGGTGAAATACGCCCCGGCCTGTCCGAAGTCGTTCCACATCTCGAGGTAGGCGGTCCCTGCGACGTTTTCGTAGCGAACCCGACCGCGGACGACGTACCGTTCGGATTCCACTGGGGGACGATCGGCCACAACGACCGTTGTCAGCGACGGTCCGTCGGCCCCGCGAATCTGCACGGCCTGAGGAGCGTTATTTCCCGCCTCGTCTCGTTCGACGAATGAATAGCGATCGTGCTGCGGCTCGGGCGCCGCAAACGGAAGCGCGGTCGCCTCAGGCGCGGCGCGTGCGGTGGCTGCTTGCGCCAGCATCACGAGTGCGAGACAGTTCAGACGGGTCATGCCTGGTCTCCTTGTCGGGAGATTGAATGGGGTCGCGAGAATGAACGGCCAACAAGTGACGCATGGTGTCGCGATCAATTTTTCCATCCACGCAGAGCGCGCGGACCGTTCGCTCGAACTCGTCGAGCGGGTGCTGCCGCTCGAAGAGCTGAACCTTGGCGATGAGGCGGTCGAGGCGGAGCCTGACCGTGGGATACGAAATGCCGTAGGCGGCCGCGAGTTCTTTCAACGAGCCCGAAGCCATTACAAATCGCTTCAGGAACGCCACGTCTTCCTCGTCGAGCCAGTCGATCCAGCGAGGCCTGCTCATAAGTATAATGTAACATAACTTTAACAAAATGAAAGTCAAAATGAATATAGATATTCATTTTCATAGGTTGGGCGTGTCCAGGCGCTGTCCGCGTCGGCGAGCGTGGCGCGCGCGCTGCCTCGTGCCTGCTGTTATCTGCCCGCGGCATCTGCGGGCCGTCAGCGCCCAACGCCGGCGGCTCGATCGGCACCCCGGGAAAAGTTGAGCCGCGAAAATCCCTCAGAACGCGCAGAGGAAATTCATCCATTCAGGCTTGGCGGGCGGTGCCGGCGCGAGGGGCCAGCGCGGTAATTGCCAGTGGCGGTGCGGCGTCTCGATCTGCCGGCTCGTGATGACGCCTCACGACCAGCGCGGAACCTTGTGAATTCGCGATCAAGCGCCTATCTTGCACCGTGCGCATGCAACAGATCACGACGAGCTCATGGCAACCATCACGATTGACGGCCAGGACATCATTGTCCCCGACGAAGAACGGCTGAATCTCATTCAAGCCGCCGACCGGGCGGGAGTCGCGATTCCCTTCTATTGCTGGCACCCCGGCCTGTCGGTCGTCGCCAGTTGCCGGATGTGCCTGGTCGAGACCGGCACCCGGAATAAAGAGACCGGCGAAATCGCCATGCTGCCCAAACTGGTGCCGGCCTGCCAGACGCCGGCCAAGGATGGCACCGTCGTCGTGACCAATAGCGCCAAGGTGCGCGCGAACCAGAATTTCGTGCAGGAAGGGCTGCTGCTCGACCACCCCATCGATTGCCCCATCTGCGATCAGGCCGGTGAATGCTGGCTGCAAGACTACTACTTTCAATACGGCCACCAGGAGCGGCGGGCCGACATTCGACCCTTCAGCAGCCAGCGCCGCGACCTGGGCCGGCACGTCACCTTGTTCGCCGACCGGTGTGTGATGTGCAGCCGGTGCGTGCGGTTCACGCGCGAAATCTCGGGCGGCGGCGAACTGCAGGTGATCGACCGGGGCAGCCATGCCGAGATCGACGTGTTTCCGGGCTACCCGATCGACAATGAGATGTCGGGCAACGTCAACGATATCTGCCCGGTGGGCGCACTGTGCTCGAAAGATTTTCTCTACGAGCAGCGGGTCTGGTTTCTCGAGCCGCACGATTCGGTGTGCACCCGGTGCAGCACAGGGTGTAGCGTGCAGTTGCAGGTGAACCCCAGCGAGAACCGGCTGTACCGCATCCAGCCGCGCTACAATCCCAACGTCAACGACTGGTGGATGTGCGACATCGGGCGGTTTGAAAACCAGTACATCCAGGCGCCCGAACGGCTGAATTCGATCAAGCGCCGCGCGGGCGAAAAGTTCGACGACCTGCTCTGGTCGGAAGGCCTGGCGGCCGTTCACAAGGCGCTGGCCGATGCGGTCTCAAGTTCCGGCGGCCAAAAAGTGGCGTTTGTGCTCTCGCCGTACCTCACCTGCGAAGAGGCCTGGCTTTTGGCCACCTATGCCCGCACGCTCCACCCTGAAACAGCCTTGGCGCTCGGTCATGTGCCGCGTGCGGGCAGCGACAAGACGTTCAAGTCGGGCTTCACGATTCGTGCCGAGCGCTGCCCCAACCGCCGGGGCGTTGAAGAGATCCTCAAGCACTTTCAGCAGTCAGTCTGCACCTGGCCCGAATTTGTGCAGAAGGTTTCTGCCGGAGAATTCATTGCGGCCTACATCACGGCAAATTACCCCGCTCCGTGGATCGACGACGCAGAAGCCGCCCGGCTCGCGCGGTTGCAGCCCCTGATCGTGCACGATATTCTCCCCTCGGCCCTGGCGCGGCAGGCACAGTACGTCGTACCTGGGGCGACGTTCGCCGAAAAAGACGGCAGCTTGGTGAACCACGCGGGGCTGCTGCAGTCGGGCGAGTGGGGCTTGCGCCCCGTCGAGGGGGCTCATGTCGACGGGCACACGTTTTGCGACCTGCTCGGCCGCCGAGGCTTGTATCAGGCGCCCGCCGCCCTCGCCGAATTGGTCGCGGCCGTGCCGTTTTTCGCCCGCGCGGCTGATGGCGTGCCACCCGCCGGGCTGAATCTCGTAACGGGAACAGAAAAACAGCCGCGCACGACGGCCCTGGGGACGGTGACCCATCCGCTGCCGACATTTCGCAGTTTGCAATCGGAGATGATCGAGGTCGAGACGACCACGTAGCAACGTGTTGAAAAAGGTGTCTGGTGTCGAAAAAGGTGTCTGGAACTCTCCGCACGCACAAAAACCCCTTGGAATCTGCATATTCACAAAGTTCCAGACACCTTTTTCAACCAAAAGCCTTGCCGGGTGCCCTTATAAGAGGCGAGCGGTTCCCGGAAACCTGAATTCAGAAACCCGATTGATGCAAGCCTGGCTCGAACCGTTGGTCAAAATCGTACTGGTGGTCGCCGCCTCTCAGGCCGCGGTGGCGTACCTGGTGCTGGTCGAGCGCAAGGTGTGCGCGTACATGCAAGACCGGCTGGGCCCCAATCGGGTGGGGCCCTGGGGCCTGTTGCAGCCTTTGGCCGACGGCGCCAAGTTCATTTTCAAGGAAGAGATCGTGCCGGCGGGCGCCGATCGCGTGTTGTTTCTGTTGGCGCCGGTTTCGATTCTCGCCGCCGCCACGCTCGCCTTCGCAACGATCCCGTTCGGATACGTCGTCCCCTGGCCAGGCGCCGCACCCATTGCGCTCACGATCGCCCCCAATCTCGACATCGGCGTGCTGCTGGTGTTCGCGATCGGCAGCCTGGGGGTCTACGGCGTCATTCTCGGGGGCTGGGCCTCGAACAGCAAATACAGTTTTCTGGGCGGGCTGCGATCGAGCGCGCAGTTGATCAGCTACGAAATTCCGCTGGGCCTGTCGGTGATCGGCGTCTTTCTATTCAGCGGTTCGATGAAAATGGAAACCGTCATCACGGCCCAGGCTGAATCGGGCTGGTGGTGGTTCGCGGTGCAGCCTTTGGCGTTCGTGGTGTTTATGGTGAGCGGTTGTGCCGAAGCGGCCCGGCTGCCCTTCGACCTGCCCGAGGCCGAGCAGGAACTGGTGGGGGGCTACCACACCGAATACACCGCCATGAAATTCGGCATGTTCGCGTTTGCCGAGTACTTGCACATGGTCACGATCGCCTATCTGACGGTGATTCTGTTTTTCGGAGGCTGGCACTTGTGGGGCCTCGCGCCGGCTACGCCGGCCAACGACGTGGGCTGGCTGGGCGCCGTCGTGCGGGTCTTAATACTCAACCTGAAGGCGCTGGGGGTGATTCTGGTGTTCATGTGGGTCCGCTGGAGTTGGCCCCGTTTTCGCTACGACCAGTTGATGAATATCGCCTGGAAGGTGATGATCCCGCTGGGCGTTTTGAACCTGATTGTCAGCGCGGTCTGTCAGGAATTTCTGCGGCCCGACGACTACGCGACCCGGGCGGTGCTGGGCTGGCTGGCGGCCGCTGGTTGCATCGTCTATGCCGCGTTGTCGACCGGTTCGTCGGGCGCTCGAATCAACGTTCCGCGGACGACCTGACCCATAGCAAAACAACCGCATGCCGTGAGCCGCCGCGGGTGCGCGATCGATCTCTGGCGGCAGACCGCGCGATTAAAGCCCGAACCCTCATCGAGCATTCATGCAACCCGCCGACAAATCCATCAAATGGGTGCGCGAGCCGCAATTGGGGCTGGCCGGCCGCATGTATCTCACCCCGCTGATCGACGGTCTGTCGACCACCGCGAAGCACTTTTTCAAGACGGTTGCCGGCGAAGAAATGACGCGGCAGTTTCCGGAAGAGCGGCCGGAATTCGGCAACCCGCTGATCTATCGCGGCGTACACCGTCTGAACAAGGATGACCAGGGGCGGGTGAAGTGCGTGGCCTGTTTTCTGTGCGCGACCGCCTGCCCCGCCCACTGCATCGACATCAGGGGGGCCGCAGCACCCTGGCCCGATCGCGAAAAGTATCCGCAGAGCTTCGTGATCGACGAGTTGCGCTGCATCTACTGCGGCATGTGCGAAGAGGCCTGCCCCGTCGACGCCATCGAGCTGACCAGCCTCTTCGACTTGACCGGCGCCAGCCGCGAAGAAATGATTTTCGACAAAGAAAAGCTCCTCTCGGTCTACGACCAGACGCACCAGCAGGAGCCGGTGCAGAGCCGGGGCGACCAAGCGCCGCCTGACCGGCCCGCAGGAAAGGATGGGTAACCCGATGGCCCCCTGCGCCGTCGTGCTGGCGGCAGGCGATCTCGGCGGCCGCATCGGGGCGCTCTCTGATCGGCTGCGCGAACTGTGGAATCAGCCTTTCAGTGGCGTCTTGCTGCACGTCGGCGTCATTCTGGCGGCCGGGGCCGGTGGCCTCTATCTCATGTTGCCGCGCGGGCAGACCCGCGATCGACGGATCGAACGCCACCTGGGCGCGCTGCTCGCGACCGTGTCGCTCGTGCTGCTGGTGACGGCGCCGATCGCCCCTGACCAGGCCACCCCGCGCCCCGGAAGCGACGCACGGGCCTTTTGGCCGTTGGCCGGTCAGTCGTCGGTTGCCGGTTACACGTTCTACGTGCTCGCGTTTCTCAGCCTCGCATCGGCGGTGATGATGATCACCAGCCGCAACCCGGTCTATTCGGCCCTCTGGTTCGCCCTGGTGCTTTTGGCCAATTCAGGGCTGTATCTGCTGCAAGGCGCCGAGTTTCTGTCGGCGGCCACGATTATCGTCTATGCCGGGGCCATCGTGGTGACGTTTCTGTTCGTGATCATGCTGGCGCAGCCGACCGGCGCGGCGAATTACGACCGCGTGACCCGCGAGCCTTTGCTGTCGAGCCTCACGGGCCTGATTCTCGCGTCGGCCCTCGTGGGCACGCTGCATCATTCGGGCCGTGCCGAGTTCCGCGGGGCGCAGCCCGCGGGGGCCTTATTGCCTGACCCGGCGCTGATTTTCGCCGAGGCGGCCGCGGCGGAAACGACGCTCGACTCGGGCCCCGACCGGCACGTCGCCGGTCTGGGGCGGGCCTTGTTCGTCGATCAAGTCGTCAGCGTCGAAGTGATCGGCCTGTTGCTGTTGGCCGCCGTCGTGGGCGCCGTGTTGATTGCAGGACATCGTTTGGAACATCCGACTCGAAACTGAAGCCTTTCTATTTGCCTGACGGGCTGTCGGCCGCGCGCGGTTGACGCCCAGAGATTGAAATGCCCGGCAGCGAACCAGCCCTGAACAACTACCTTGTCGTAGGAGCCTTGCTTTTCACGCTGGGCCTGGTCGGCTTTCTCACCCGCCGCAACCTGATCATCATTTTTCTCTGCGCCGAACTGATGCTGCAGGGGGTCTCGGTGACGCTGGTCGGGTTCAGCGGGTTTCACGGCACGTGGGGCGGGCAGGTCCTCGCAGTTTTCAGCCTCGCGCTGGCAGCGGCCGAGGCCGGCGTGGGGCTGGCCCTGTTCGTCGTGCTGTTTCGCCGGGCCGACTCGCTCGATGTGTCGATCTGGCACGACCTGCGGGAAGCCGACCAGCCGGCCGTGGTCGATGAATCGCTGCCCGACGAGCCGGTCGAACAGCCGCGCTGGCCGCACCTGCCACCCGCCGGTCGCTTGCCGACCCGCGCTGTGCGCGACGACGGCCGGCCGGCGCCTCAGGCGCGGGTGGCGGCGAGGCAAATGCTATCGGCCGGCGAGGCCCACGGAGGGCCGTCATGATCGGCTGGCTCGCCTGCCTCATTCCGCTGTTTCCGCTGGTCGCCTGTCTCGTCACGCTGGTGCTGGGCGCCCGGGTGCTGCGCGAAAAGAGCCATTGGCCGGCCATCATCGGCTGCGCCCTCTCGGCCATTTGCTCGCTGGCCCTGGTCGCCTGTGTGGCCGGCTCGCAGGCGTCCGACGCCGCCCGCACGATTCCCCTCTACACATGGGCCGAAATCGCCGCGCCCGAACCTGCGGCCACCCCGCTCTTCGACGTGACGATCGCCCTGCACGTCGACTCGCTGTCGGCGACCATGCTGGCCATGCTGACTTTCGTCGCCACGCTGGTGGCGATCTACGCCTCGGGCTACATGCACGGCGACCCCGGCTATTGGCGCTTCTTCACCGAGGTCTCGTTGTTCGTGTTTTCGATGATCATGCTGGTGCTCTCGGCCAACTTCCTGCAACTGTTCATGTTCTGGGAAGCAGTCGGGCTATGCAGCTACCTGCTGATCGGCTTCTGGTACGAGAAGCCTGAAGCCGCGGCCGCGGGCAAGAAGGCGTTTCTCGTCAATCGCATCGGCGACTTCGGGTTCTGCATCGGCATCTTTTTGATCTGGCGAACCTTTGCGACGTTTAATTTCGCCGAGGTTCTCGTCCCCTCGAAAATCGCGGCGGTCGATCCGAAGATCGTCGGGGCGATCTGCCTGTGCCTGTTCGCCGGTGCGATCGGCAAAAGCGCTCAGTTTCCCCTGCACGTGTGGCTTCCCGACGCGATGGAAGGCCCCACGCCGGTCAGCGCCCTGATTCACGCCGCCACGATGGTAACCGCCGGCGTGTACATGGTCGCCCGTTGCACGCCGTTGTTTCAGGCGGCGCCGGAAGCGCAGATTCTCGTGGCCTTCATCGGGGGCTTCACGGCCTTGCTGGCGGCCCTCATCGCCCTGACCCAGTACGATCTCAAGCGCGTGCTGGCGTATTCCACCGTCAGCCAGTTGGGTTACATGTTTCTGGGGCTGGGGACCGGGTCACTGGTGGGAATCGCCGGCGGCATGTTTCACCTGGTGACGCACGCCTTTTTCAAGGCGCTGTTGTTTTTGGGCGCGGGGAGCGTCATGCATGCGATGGGCGGCGTGATCGACATGCGCAAGTTCGGCGGATTGCGAAAGGTCATGCCGCAGACCTACATCACGTTTCTAATCAGCTCGCTGACCCTCGCGGGCCTGCCCCCTTTGTCGGGTTTTTTCAGCAAAGACACGATTCTGTCGGCCGTCCGCGAGGCGTCGCACGCTGGCGAACAGGGTGCGCCGCATGGTCGCGCAAGCAACCCGGGGGCTGACGCCCCCGGCTCGCCCGAAACGCCGCACGCTGACGCCCCGCCCGCACGGTTTCTGGGGGTCTCGTACCCCACGATGTACGGCCTCTTGTACTGGATGGGAACGTTCACGGCTCTGCTCACCGCGTTCTACACGTTCCGCGCGTTCTTCATGACGTTTCATGGCCCCGAGCGCATTCCGCACGAAGCGGGGCATCACGCGCACGAATCGCCGCCGGTCATGTGCCGGCCGCTGTTCGTGCTCGCGGCCGGCGCGATTCTTTTGGGCGGCCTGCTGGGGCATTTCACCGGCTTGTTCGACACGTTTCTCGATCGGACGATTCCCGGAATTCGCGCGGCGGCCGAGCACCACGGAGCCGACTGGCTGGTGATGGGGGTCAGCACGCTGGCGGCCGGCGCGGGGGTTGCCGCGGCCTACCTGCTCTACGGCGCCCCCTCGAGTCTCCCCGATAAACTGGCGCGGGCGCTGGGGCCTTTGACCGATCTCAGCCGCCACAAGTTCTATCTCGACGAAGTCTACCAGACCGTGTTCGTGTGGCCCTTACGCGGGTTGGCCGAGCTTTCGCGGCTGGTCGATTGGATCGTCATCGACGTGCTGCTGGTGGGGGGGGTCAGCCGGCTGCCGGCGGCAGTCGGTCGCATGCCGCGGCCGATTCAAAACGGCCTGGTGCAGTTCTACGCCCTGGCGATGACGCTGGCCATGGCCGTGCTGTTGTGGGCGCTGTTGTCGAGGCAATAACGGGTCTGATTGATGTTGTACCTGCTGCTGCTGATGGTTGCCGTGCCGCTCGTCGGTGCCCTCTACGGGGCCCTGACGTCGCGGCTTGGTCGCGAACACGCGCGCCGCTGGGCGCTCGTCAACGTGCTTGTCACCTGTGGTCTGGCCCTGTTGATGGTCGCCCGCTACGACCCCGACCGCGCCGATAGCGAAGGCCGGCCGCAGACAATGCAGATGGGCGTCAGCATTCCCTGGGTTCGCGGCGTCGCGATTGACAGTCGGGCCGAAACACAGTTCGAAGTCGGGCCGAACATCAGGTTCGCGCTGGCGGTCGACGGCCTCAGCCTGTGGCTCATCGCCCTTTCGGCCCTCTTGATGCTGCCAGCAGTGCTCGTAAGCTGGGAGGCGGTGCAAGAACGGGCCCCGGCGTTCTACGCGCTCATGCTGCTGCTCGAAGCCGGGCTGATCGGCGTGTTTGCGGCGCAAGACATCATCTTGTTCTATGTGTTCTTCGAGTTCACGCTGATTCCTTTGTTCTTCATGATCGGCATCTGGGGCGGGAACGACCGCCGCTGGGCGGCACGCAAGTTTTTCATCTACACCCTCGCTGGCTCGGTCCTGACGTTTCTGGGGCTCCTGGCAATCGTTCTGTCGTATGCCTGGCTCTCCGACGATCGTCAGTTGACGTTTTCGATTCCCATGCTGACCAACGGAATGGCGACGCTTGTCGCGAACAACGCCCAGGCCAGGGCCTACTGGCTGGACGTCGGCCCCTGGATCTTCCTCGCGCTGTTCGCCGGTTTCGCCATCAAGGTGCCTTTGTTTCCCTTTCACACCTGGCTGCCCCTCGCCCACGTCGAAGCGCCGACAGCCGGCAGCGTGCTGTTGGCCGGCGTATTGCTGAAGATCGGCACCTACGGATTTCTGCGATTCGCCCTGCCTCTGGTGCCACACGCCTGCTGGCACTATTTCGACTGGATCGCTGTGCTGTCGGTCATCGGGGTGATCTATGGCGCTTTGCTTGCGCTCGCGCAGGACGACGTCAAGAAGCTGGTCGCCTACTCGTCGGTGAGCCACATGGGTTTCTGTGTGCTGGGCTTGTTCTCGCTGAACGCCGTGGGAATTACGGGGGGCCTCTTGCAGATGATCAATCACGGTCTCTCGACCGGGGCCCTGTTCGCTCTCGTGGGAATGCTGTATGAGCGGTACCACACCCGCGACATCGCCTCGTATCAGGGGCTGGCGGCCAAGTATCCCGTGCTGACCTTTTGCCTGCTGGTCGTGGTTTTTTCCAGCATCGGCCTGCCGGGGCTCAACGGCTTCACCGGCGAAATTCTGTCGCTGATGGGCATGTTCCGCGTCGCGCCCTTGTACGCGGTTTTGTCTCTCTCGGGAATCATTCTCGGCGCCTGGTACATGTTGTGGCTGGTGCAGCGCACGTTCTTCGGCAAGCTGCGCGAGCCGCCGCTTGAAGACCACGCCCCCCACGGCGATCAACACGCCCACCCAGCGCCCCACGCCGGGCATGCCCCACTGGCAGATCTCAACTCGCGCGAGCTGTTTGCTCTAGCGCCGGTACTGGCGCTGATCGTCTGGATCGGCGTGCATCCGCAGTTTTTCATCCGCCGCATGGAGCCCTCGGTGCAGCAGGTCGTGCAATTGCTCGAAGGTGGCTCTGGCCAAACGGGTGTCACCAGGCGTCCGGCCGATCTCACGCCACGTGTGGCGCGCACCGATTCGCAGGCGGTCCCTACGAATGTTGCATTTCAGCCTGATGTGGCGCCCGATTGCCCCCCGCCGGGCGAAGGAGACTGACGCGCCGTGTGGCAGACGTTTGAAATCCTTTTGCCTCAGATCGTCCTGGCGACGCTCGGCTGCCTGCTGATCGTCGGGGGGGCACTTCCGGTCGCGTCGCGTCGCTGGGGCCCCGTGGCACTCGTCGCGCTGGGCCTGGCCGGCGTCGCGCTCATCTGGTCGAGTTCCCGCCCGCCGGCAGACACCTCGTCGCTGGCAGTCGCCCAGTCGGCGCTGGCGATCGGCTTTCAATGGTCGTGCCTGGTGATCGGGGCCTTGTTCGTCGTCGCGTCGCTCGGCGCGCAGGCCGATTCGCCCACCGCAGGCGAGTTTTACGGCCTGCTGCTGTTGATGCTGGCCGGCCTGACGCTGGTCGGCGTCGCCGACGACCTGGTGCTGTTGTTCCTCTCGCTCGAGCTGATCAGCATACCCACGTACGTGATTCTGTACCTGGGCCGGCGTGACTACGCTTCGCAAGAGGCCGCCATCAAATATTTTCTGCTCAGCGTCCTCTCGGGCGCGATTCTGTTGTACGGCTTCGCATTCGTCTACGGTCTGACAGGCAGCACGCGGCTGGACGCGATTCAGGTGATTCTGTCGGAGACGTACCAGCCGCCCGACGCTGGTCTGCCACCGTCCGGCGGCTCGGCCCTGGGGGTGCTGGCCCTGGTGCTGATCGTCGCCGGGCTGGGGTTCAAGATGGCCGCCGTCCCGTTTCATTTTTACGCCCCCGACGTCTACGAAGGCACGTCGGCCTTCAACGCCGGGCTGTTGTCGGTCGTTCCCAAGGCCGCGGGGCTTGTGGCCTTGATTCGCGTGGGCGCCGAGACGCTGGTCGGCTTCGAAACGACCGGCCAGCAATTGCTTCTGATTCTCGCCGCGATCACCATGACGGGTGGCAACTGCCTCGCGCTCTTGCAGACCAACATTCGCCGGCTGCTGGCTTATTCGAGCATCGCGCACGCCGGCTACATGCTGGTGGGCCTCGCCGTGGGTTTTTGGGACCGGTGGAACCCGCAGTTCACCCTCGATGCCGCCACTGCCAGCCATGCGATGGGCCTGCCCGGCGGCATTGGCGCCAGCCTGCTTTACCTGCTCGCCTACAGCCTGACGACGGTGGGCCTGTTCGCCGTCCTGATCTGGCTGGCCCGCCCCGGTCAGCAGATCGACTATCTTGAAGAGCTGACCGGCCTGGGAATTTCGCACCCTCTGGCCGCCGGCATCACAGCCCTGTTTCTGTTCAGCCTGGCCGGCATTCCTCCTCTGCCGGGCTTCTGGGCCAAGCTGTCGGTGTTTTCGGCCGCACTGTCGGTGCGGCAGGAGCTGACGCCCGGTTCGTACGCCATGCACCCGGCGTTTGTCGTGCTGGCGATCGTGGGGATGTTGAACGCCGCCATCGGCGCCGTGTATTATTTGCGGCTGGTGGCCATCATGTTCCTGAACGACCCGGTCTCAGCCCCGCGCCCGGGCGGCGGTCGCCCCGCCTTTGCCGCCGCCGCCTTAAGTGCTGTGCTCGTCGTGGCGATGGGCCTCGCGCCCCGACCGGTGTTCACGTTTCTCGAAACAGCGACAACAACGTCTGGCTCTGTAGCCCGGATTTCCAATCCGGGCGCGCGCGGATTGGTCAACAGACCCGCCGGAGGCCGCTCGGACTTGGGAATTGGAACGCGCCAAACGTCATCCCGATGAGATCATCGAGATTAACGAAGTTCCTTACCGCGACCGGCGCCGCAATGCTGTTGGCGCTGGTCACTCTCAAGACGTTCTTCATCGACCACTACCGTATTCCCCAAGACGGCATGTATCCGACGCTCCCTGCAGGGAGCCATCTGTTCGCGTCCAAACGAGCTTACGCCGGACCGGCTGATGTCCGGCGCGGAGACATTGTTGTTTTCGTTCGCGAGGAAAACGGCCAGCGCTACAACTACATCTGGCGCGTCATTGCGCTGCCTGACGAAACCATCGAAGCGTCGGGCGAATCGCTCACTGTCGATGGCGCCACGGCACTGCGAGAGCACCTTCGCGAAGCCGATCGTGCGACGATTTACCGCGAACGGATCGCCGACGCATCGTATGAGATTGCCCTCGGTTCTTTGCCAGCGCAATTGCCGCCCGCTGCGACGCTGACAGTTCCCCCCGACCACTTCTTCGTCATGGGCGACAATCGATTCGGCGCCCGCGACAGCCGCTACTTCGGGCCGATTCCCTTCAGCTCGATCATTGGCAAGAAGCTGTGACGACGGCGACGACTGGTTGATTTGCCCGATCAAGGCCGCTTCCTGACGATTCGCGACCTAAACCGCGGCCGGGAATCTGGATTCCGTACGATCTGCAATGCGCGACGGCGCAAGTCACACCCGTTCGGCCGATGCGGGCACCTCGAACCCCTTTCGATATTCACGGGTCAACAGGGCATTCGCGCGGGCGCTGTCTGCGCCGGTGAACGTTTCTGAGCCGGTTTCGATCGGCAGCGGCGCTCCGAACCGAAGGTTCGTCGCGTCGAGGTCGACGTCGTTCGATCTCAGGTGCTCGGCGAATCGGTCGAACGTCGCCAGGCACTCATCCTTCAGCCGCGAGTCACCGCCGAGCCGCCGTTGAATCTCACTTACCGGCAGAACGTCGCCGAGCCGGTACGAGATGTTTCCCAGATGGCACAGCGCGCTCGACAGGTGGCCTTCGAGAACGTCGGCGTGCAGGTCGTCAGGGTTGCGGCTGCGCACCGCCTTGATGAAGTTGGCGTAGTGGGCCACCTCCTCGGAAGGGGGAAACGCGCGGATTTCGTTTCCATCGAGGTCAAACGCCTTGCTCACGCCCTGGGGCATCAAGGCCGCGACGTACCCTTGGCTCCCATAGAAAATCACGCCAATGCCCACGCCTTTCAACGGATCGGTCGTCAGGCCGCGGACCTCGAAGACAATCGTTTTGTCTTCGTAATCGTAGATCGTTACCTGCGAGTTGGCCGTTTCGCCGGCATCTTCGTAGCCCAGCCGTCCACCGTAACTGAGCACACCCCGCCCAACGTCCGAAAGGCCCAGGCCCCAGCGGGCGATATCCATCTGGTGGATCCCTTGATTGCCCAGATCGCCATTGCCGTAGTCCCACTGCCAGTGCCAGTCGTAGTGAAATTGCTGGCGGGTGAGGGGCCGCAGGGGGGCCGGGCCGCACCACAGATCATAGTCCACACTGGCTGGAACCTGATATTCGCCGCGCGGTCCGATCGACCGACGCGACTTGTAGCACACGCCGCGTGCCAGTTTGACCTCGCCGAGGCGGCCGTCGTGAATGAATTGCATCATTTCTCGAACGGCGGGCATCGAGCGGTAGTGAGTGCCGGCCTGGCAGATGCGCTTGTGCTTGCGGGCCGCTTCGACGAGCCGCCGTCCCTCGCTCACGTTGTGGCTGACAGGTTTCTCGACGTAAACGTCTTTGCCCGCCTGAATCATCCAGATGGCCGCCAGGGCGTGCCAGTGGTTGGGGGTCGCGATGGAAACGATGTCGATCGATTTGTCGTCCCTGACGCGCCGCGGGTCACGCACGAACGCGGGTCGCTTTTGCGTCTGTTTCTCGACGTCGTCGCACCTCTGTTGCCCGACGGCTTCGTCGGGGTCGCAGATCATCGCGATCTCGACGTCAGGCAGTTTTGCGAAATCCTTCAAATGGAACCGCCCGCGGCTGTTGACACCCAGCACCGCCAGGCGCAACCGATCGTTTGGCCCGCTATGGCGCTCGTCGGCCTGCACCGGAAGCGTCAGCGATCCGCCGGCGACGGCGGCCGCCGCCCACAGCGACTGTTCGAGAAATTCACGCCGCGAGCGCTGGGTCATGATGGCTCTCCGCGAGAAGGGTAGATTCGACCGGTGGACGACGGCTTGCAGACCCGGTCACGTTGACACGCTAGTGTAGTGCCCTCATGGAGATGGGACCTCATCTGGGTGCCAGCGGCCTATCGACACATCTTCCGCTCCCTTCCCCCGCGAGGGGGGAAGGGAGCGAAAACGCGCGTCCCGAAGTTCGTGAATTGTGACGAGACCAATGGTCAGCGATCAGTGGAAATCGGCCGTGCGAGCGTCTCGGAGTATTCCGTGAGAAGCCGACTCGCCTTAAGGAATCGTATTTCTACATCACTACACGAGCCGCCTCACACGATCGCCCTCTTTACGGTTTGCCGGCGTCCACAGAGGCCAGGTGTTTGATCCGAAAGTTGCGGTATTCGATCTTCATCGGCGGCCCCACGTGCACCTGCACCCCCAATTGCCCCTCCATTCGCCGGTTCTTGACGTCGTCGTCAATGACCACGCTTGTCACGTGGCCGTTCACCATGTGGACCATGATGTTTCCGCGAGCAATGATATGGCAATCGTTCCAGTCTTCTTTTCTGAGGAACATCTCAAGGGCCTCTTTCTCGCCGACTGTGCCGATAATCTGCGGCCTCTTGCCCTCCAATACCCGGGTGACCTGCCCCCGCAGCGCCAAAATGCCGCGGCCGCCGGGCGCCTTCTCGTCGTAGTTGTGCCCGGTCCATTTGTCTTCGCCGTCGATGTCGCACTGATACCCGCGCATGGCCCAGGGCTGACCGGGAATTTCGACGCTGCGATAGTTGATGCCGCTGTTTCCCCTGGACGACACGCGGTACTGCACCTTCAGCTCGAAATCGCGCGTCACGCCGCCGCGCCAGATGATGAACGAATTCTGTTTCATAACTGTTTCGGGGGTCACCACTCCGACGAGGCAACCGTCTTCGACGCGCCAGTACTTCGGGTCGCCCTCCCAGCCGTTGAGGGTCTTGCCGTCGAAGATCGACTCGAAGCCCGCGTCGTCGTCGGTTGCCGGCACGGGAAAAGGCGGCTGTGCCACCGCCGAACCGGCCGCGGCAATGTGCGCAAACGCGACGGCAGCCAACAGCACAAGGCGATGAAGTTGAGCCATGGTTATGAATGTCATGCCAGGGAATAGGATCGACAGCGTTCACTTCTCGTCTTTGTTGAGTTGTTCGAGCACACGATCCAGCTCCGCCTCCACCTCGGCAACCTTGCCTGCCTCGAGCCGGGGCCTGACTTTCTCATTCATCGTCGTGAGGATCGCCGACGGATCGCGCCCGCTGGCCGCCCATTTTTGGACCCCCTCTTTGATACGTTCGATCTTCGCGACGACCCGCTTTTGCACAACTTCAGGGGATTCTGCCGGCTTGTCGGCGGTCAGCAACTTGAGCGCCTGATCAATGCGGATCTTGTGCAGGGAGTCTTTGGTCGTGATATACATAGTGCGCCGGTCTTTATCGCCGAACGCCAGGCTGCTCGGGCGTGCCGGGGTCTTGAGCGTTCCGAGACTTTTTCCGGATGCGTCCCAGACCGCAATTCCGTTTCGACCGGCCGCGTAGACTTTTCCGTCGAGGTCGACCCGCACCCCGTCCGGCTCATCGACCGAGCCGAAATCGCGGCCCTCGCCCAAGGCGCCGTCCTCTTTCACCGGATAGGCCCGAAGCCTCGACTTCGCGGTGTCTGCCACGAACAGCGTTTTGCCGTCGAGGGCCAGCGCAATTCCGTTGGGGCGCTCCATGTCGCCTGCCACGCGGAGGAGCTTGCCCGCAGGAGTGATGTAGTACACCGCCTCTTTGTCTTGTTCCCGCTTGTCTCGGTTCAGAAAGAGCGGGTCGGTGAAATAGATCCCATCCTTCGCGTCCACCACCAGATCGTTGGGCCCGTTGAGCTTCTTGCCTTCGTAGGTTTCGGCGAGGGTGGTCTCGGTTCCGTCTTTTTCGACGCGGGTGACGCGCCGTCCCATCACTTCGCAGATGATCAGGCGGCGTTTCGAGTCGAAGGCGAGGCCCGCACCCCAGCGCGTGTTCGATCGAATCTCGCTCGCCGTTCCGTCGGAACCAAGCGTGAGCACTTTCTCCGGCGGAACGTCGGTGAAGTAGAGCCGCTCGCCGTCCCAGACCGGCCCCTCCGCCATCTTGAACCCGGTGGCGACCTTTTCAAACGATCCTGCCTGCTCGTTCGCGGCTTCTGAATTCGCCGGCGCCGGGTCGTACCCCGACGCCGAACCGACAAACAGCAGCGCCATCAATCCGGGGATTACGAGCTTCATCATCGGCTGCCTTTCATGGATGGGGACGTCAGTTCGCGGGCGGCAAAGTATGCGTCGGGCTGCGCATCCGGCCCCGATTGCCTAAAACAGATTAGTCGGTTTGTTTCATGGCCGCAAGCTTCGGCGCTCGGCAGGCGACGGCGGCTGACATCGGCAGCGCGACCAACTCACGCCGCGAGCGCTCCTTGGCGGGTCTGCGTGAGAAGGGTGGAACCTTCAAGTCACCCCCCCCCACGATCAACGATTGATTTTCGGTTTCTTGAATGTGATCTCGGGGTTGTCGGCACGGGCCTTCAGAAACGACTGGACACCCTCTGCCGTCACTTTCGTGTTCCTGAGATCCAGCTCGGTCAATGCGGGCATATTGGTAATCTCTTGCAGACCCTTGTCCGAAATCCCGGTGTTTCGGAGGTTGAGTTGCCTGAACTGCATTGACAGCTCTTTGTCGTTCAATTGGGCGATCTGCTCGTCGGTGACGTTTGTGCCGCTCAGGTTGATTTTCGTGACCGACTTCACTGCCGGTATTCCAGCCGCCTGGAACCGCTTAAGCAGCGCCAGCGTCTCCTCGGTGATGTCCTGCACCCCGCTGAGATCCACGGTAAACGATTCGAGGCGGAGGAAGGGATCTGTCTGCGTAGAAATCTTGGCGCCATGCGCGGCAAGGGCTTCTTGAGTCTGTTTTAGAGTGGCTTCGTTCTTGACCATGTCATTGATGATCGTCTCAGCAGAATCGTGGCAGCCAGAGAGCGCCGCCAGGAACAAGGGGACGATCAGCCGGATCAGCCGCCCACCTGCCCAGTGGTCACAGCGCACGTTGGGCGTCATGGAAGCGCTCCTCCCTCATGGAAATCGAGTCACAACAATTCTGGCCCGGATGCTTCACGGACAAGATAGGGCCAGTTCGCATTCCGGCTCGCCCCGAAAGAGCGGGCTGTCGCCACGTTGGGTGCTATCGAGAGGCCGCGCCGCTAATCGGCCGGGCCGTTGGCACGGCCGATTCGCGTCGTCGCTGCTCAACCGTCGGGTGAGGTTGAATGGTCTCCTAGAAGTCGCCGACGGGAAACCCGTCGGCCCTGTCGCCCAGCCGGTTGTACACGCCCATATTGGCCGCGGTCACGGGAGCAGTGGCAGCGGCGCCTGGTGCGTTCCCAGCGGCCCAGGCTAAGCCAATCGTATTTTGCGGCACGGGTGTAAAGAAGTACTGAATGTTCTCGCTCACAAACCGTACCGCGCCGTCTCCCATCACAAACTGGGCGCCTCCCGTGTGATGGCTGGAGAACACAAAGAACGGGGCCCCTGTAAGAATGGGGGCAGGTCCGAAGACTCCCCCACCCCAGCCATCCTGCATTCTCCACCATGTTCGGCCTACGCCTGCAGCGAATGCCGGGGGGGTGAAACCAGGAAATCCAGGAACCAGATCGGAATATCCCGGCCAGATACCCGCGCCCACAGGAACCGGTCTGTTGCCAAAGCCTGGCGGAGCCGGGGTGAGATTTATCTTATTCACGTAGTGCGCTTTCTCTCCGGCCAGGAAGGTATTGCTCAGGCCGTCGGTGCAGTCCCGAAACCGCGCGCAACCCGGCGCGCTGGTTTCTTCTTCGATCAACCCGTTTCTTTCAAAACCTCTGTTTCCCGCGTTCCCCACGTAGTTCGATTTTCCCATCGACACGGGTTGGCCCGACACGGGGTCCAGGATGTTAGTGAACGGCCTGGTGGTATTCGGATTCGGGCCGATGTCGGTGGGACACTGGTAGACCGCCAGGCTCGTCTGGAGCAGGGCGACACCGGCTGCGGTCGACGCGGCTTGGGGCAAGGTCACCGGGCCCGGATTGAGTGAACTGAACAAGGGCGCTTGGTCGACGAACGGCAGGATCATCGTCATCCAGCCCCAGGTCTGGGGCAGAGTGGCAGTCGGAATGAGGTTCGCATTCGGCAGGACGCCGTGCGTGTCGACATAATTGTGCAGGGCCAGCCCGATCTGCTTGAGATTGTTTTTGCACTGCGTGCGACGCGCCGCCTCGCGCGCCTGCTGCACGGCTGGCAACAACAGTGCAATCAACACGGCGATGATGGCAATAACGACCAGGAGCTCGATCAGCGTAAAGCCTCGCCTGTGACGGCTCATGAATGCCTCCCGACGAAAGAACAGAGAATTGGGACGACACGACACGTTAGCACGAAGAGACGCCCGCCAACGAAGTACAAGGGCAGCACGGGTTTCCGATATCGCGCGAGGCGCCCGGGCGTCGGCGTCCGGAGTTAGCGACGCTGCGGGTGCCCATGGGAGCGCGCAGAGCAAGACGAGAATCGATAGATTCGGATAGAGGTTAGTGATCGTAGAACGCCGGCATATGACACCGGCGGCAAAGAAAACGCGAGAAAACAAGAAGTCGAGTGCGGAACTGACATATACCGTGTGGGCCTGCGGTCACTCACATGCAAATGGACGCATGGTAGACGAGTCCCTGATGCGCCGGCTTGAGTCCATGCACTCCCGCGCCATCCGCTGGGCGGCGGTTTGCAGCGGAGGTGCCTGGGATCGGGGTGCGGATATTGTGCAGGAAGCTTATGTGAGGGTCCTGCGTGGGTCCGCGACGTTTCGCGCAGAGTCGGGTTTTACGACGTGGTGGCTCGGCGTGGTGCGGCTCACGGCATTCGAGGAGGCGCGTCGCGTCCGCCGGCGGGCCAACCTGCTCAGGCATTACAGCGAGGGACGCACGAGCGAGTATGGATGCGCTTCGGAACCCGAGGCGAGCCGATACGATGGGAAGCAGGCCGTCGTGGAGGCAGCCTTGACTGAGCTTTCCCCGCGGCAGCGGCAGGTTCTGCACCTGACATTTTACCAGCAACTCAGCCTCAGGGAGGCAGCGGCCGTCATGGGCGTCTCGTTAGGTTCGGCGCGCCGGTATTATGCCCGGGCAAAGTGCCGGCTTCGGAAGCTTTTGCGAGTGGAGACGACAGGCGATGATTGATCGCGAGAAGGATATTGATGGCGAGAATGTCGACGAGTTGAAGATGATCTTCGCCCGCCAGCGCGATGCAGATGGCAGGCGAGAGCCGAACTTTCGCGCAGCGTGGGCCCGCGCGATTGGCGAACAGAATGCCCCGTTGGCAACGCAGCGGTCGGTGTGGAATTGGCCCCGAGGGGTGGCCGCCGTCGCGGCCATCGCGCTTGTTGCGGTCGCGATCCTGTGGCGGCATCTCCTGCCTACCGCTGACAGGCCGGCGCACGTCGAACCGGTTGCGTCGCACGATGCGGTGGCGCGACAAATCGACAACGCACTCGCCTCACTTAACCGTCATGTCTCGGCTGAACAGGTCTTCTCCTGGCAGCCACCAACCGATGCTCTGCTGAACTCGACCCGTTTTGAGGCACCATGAAAGCGACCTTATTTGCATTGACCGTTGTCGCAGCGGCTGCGCTCGGCGCCGTCTCGGAAAGGCACCCGTTCGAGTCGGAGTTTTTCGGGCCCGAATTGTTGCTTTCGCACACCGACACCCTGGACCTGAGCGATGAACAGGTGAACGAGATTCATGGGATTGCGGATAGGGCGTCGCCTGCATTTGCCGTGCTCAGGCGCCAACTCGACGACCGCATGGGCGCTCTGGGTGAGACGATCAAGGTGTCACAGCCTGACTTCGATGACTTTGAAGCCAAACTGCGGGCGGTGCTCGCGGTTGAGGCCGAAATGAAGGTGCTCCAGGGCAGGGCCTTGTTGGCCATGCGCATGAAATTGACGCCTGAGCAGGTGGTCAAGGCGCGCGAGGTCAAAGACCGCGAGCTTGTCCAGGAAACCAAAGCGGCCGCTACCGGCGATTCAAGAGAGAATCTGGTGTCGCGCCTCGAAGACAAACTCAAGCGCATACAGGCCGGCGCCGAAAAGTTGCTGGCAACAGGCCGCGACCCCTCTGCCGTCGGCGCCATCGTTGAGAACTTTGAGCCGCTGATGAAGGAGGGCAAGTTGAAAGAGGCCGAGGCGTTGCTCGACCGCGCACTCAAGGCCTTGGAACAATACCCGAACGACAAGCCCAAATAACCTTGGAGCGCCCCGCCGGCCATTGGGGACTTGATCGGCTGGGCGGGTGTTCACAAATCGGCATGGCCCGCACAGCCCCGTTCTTCCGCACGACAGAGCGATCGATCACATGATGACGTCATCCAATCGACAGCCAGCATTCCGGGATTGCCACCTGACCCGCCGACAGCTTCTCTGCCAGTCAGGCATGGGGATGGGCGCATTAACCCTGGCGGGGCTGCTGGGCGATCAGCTCGGCGACCCGGTTCAGGCGGCCAGCAGCGTCAACTCGCCGTTCAGCCCGAGGGCGCCGCACTTTCCGGCCAGGGCGAAGCGGGTGATTCACTTGTTCATGAACGGCGGCCCGTCGCACCTTGATACGTTCGACCCCAAACCGGCCCTCGCGGAATACGCGGGCCGAGAGCTTCCCGAGCGATTCAGGCTGGTGACGGAACGGCGGACCGGCACGGCCTTTCCCTCGCCATATACATTCGGCCGCCACGGCCAAAGCGGGATTGAGGTGAGTGAAATCTTCCCGCACGTGGCGGAGAACATCGACGACATCGCCGTCATTCGCTCGATGCACGGCGACGTCCCCAATCATGAGCCGTCGATCTGGCTGATGAACACGGGCGACGGGCGGCTGGTCCGCCCCAGTGTCGGTTCGTGGGTCACGTATGGGCTGGGGGCGGAAAACCAGAACCTGCCCGCCTTCGTCGCCCTCTGCCCGGGGGGCTTTCCCAATGCCGGAGCGCAAAGCTGGGGGGCCGCGTTCCTGCCGGGCGCCTATCAGGGAACGTACATCGACAGCGGGCAGACAGACGTCGAACGGCTGGTGGAAAACATCCGTAACGACGCGGTTTCGCTGCCGGCCCAGCGCCGGCAGCTCGATCTGCTTGAGCGATTGAACCAGCGCCACCAGAGAGAGCGCGACTGGGATGCGCGGGCCGAGGCCCGTGTCCAGTCGTTCGAGCTGGCGGCCCGAATGCAGTTGGAGGCGACGGAGGCGTTCGACATCGGCCGCGAGCCGGAATCGATCCGCAAGTTGTACGGGGAAGGTGAGCAGGCCCGGCAGTTACTGATTGCCCGGCGGTTGCTGGAGCGCGGCGTTCGCTTTGTGCAGGCCTGGCACCCCAACAGCGCATCCTGGGACCATCACGATGAGCTGGAGAAAGGCCATCGTCGTCTGGCGGGGAAATGCGATCAGGCGATCGGCGCATTACTCAAAGACCTGAAGCAACGCGGGATGCTCGACGAGACGCTGGTCATCTGGGGGGGGGAGTTTGGTCGTACCCCCACCGTGGAATTGGTGATGGGCATCCCCAATAACAAGACGGGTAACGGCCGCGACCACAATCATCACGGTTTCACCATGTGGCTGGCTGGCGGCGGCGTCAAGGGCGGGTACGTGCATGGCGCCACCGACGAGTTCGGCTTCAAGGCGGTGGAGAAGCCGGTGCACGTCCACGACCTGCACGCCACGATCTTACACCTGCTCGGTTTGAATCATGAGAAATTGACCTTCCGTCACGCCAGCCGTGATTTTCGTCTCACCGATGTGCACGGCCATGTCGTTACCGACCTGATTGCCTGAAGCGGCCGTCTGCGTAATGTAGTGCCTCATGCAGATTGGACATCATCCGGGTGCCTGTGACCCATCGCTCGCGACACATGCACTTCTCCCCTCCCCCTGGACGGGGGAGGGGTCCGGGGGTGGGGGTGTTCTCCAGCATCGAATCCCGGCGCGCCGGGCTCGCCCCCCCATCCCCAGCCCTTCCCCCGCGAGGGGGGAAGGGAGCGGAAACGCGCGTGTTCGCCCTAAGTTCGTGAGTTGTGTAGATACCAATCCCAAACGAAGAGGGAAGTTTTTCAACGGTCTGTCAGCCCCCTGAACGGTGGTTTTTGGCAATTGCGGCCGCACAGTGTCTTCTGCGCGTCCATTACTTCCACGGGTCCACTCAGCGATATGCGTACTTCGTCCGTAACCCGCCTGACGACATTCGGATCGCTCTGGCTTGTGCTGGGAATTCCCTTTGCATGCCCGCTTCTCGCCGCGGCCCCTGAGAGCGACGCCGAGGGAGTGGAATTTTTTGAAAAGCAGATCCGTCCGATCTTCGTGGATCACTGTTATCGCTGCCACAGCCAGCAAGCCGAGAAACTGAAGGGGGATCTGCTCCTGGACACGCGGGAGGGGGTGCGTAAGGGGGGAGATTCCGGTCCCGCGATCGTGCCGGGTGACCCCGACGCCAGTCTGCTGGTGACGGCAGTGCGTCACTCGGACGAAGGTCTACGGATGCCGCCCGGCAAGAAACTGTCGGCCGGCCAGATCGCCGATCTGGAAGCCTGGGTGAGAATGGGGGCGCCCCAGCCGGAGGGAGCAAAATCCGGCCCCGGCAAAATGGAAGCGCGGGCCGCAGCGGCCAGAAATCACTGGGCGTTCCAGCCCATCAAGCGGCCGGACATTCCGGTGGTCGAAGATCAGGGCTGGGTAGAGACCCCCGTCGATGCCTTTATTCTCGCAGCGCTGGAATCCCGGGGCATGCAGCCGTCGCCGCCGGCCGACAAGCGCACGTTGATTCGCCGGGCCACTTATGACCTGATCGGGCTTCCCCCGACACTGGAGGAAGTGGCCGCGTTTCTGGCGGACGATTCACCCGGGGCATTTTCTCAGGTGGTAAATCGGCTGCTGGATTCTCCGCGGTACGGCGAGCGCTGGGGACGGCACTGGTTGGACGTCGCCCGCTATGCGAACGCCAGCCAGTTTGCCTTTACGTATCGCGATTACGTCATTCGCGCCTTCAACGACGATCTGCCCTACGATCGATTCATCCTCGAGCAGATTGCCGCCGACCAGTTGGAGCCCGGAAAAGACAAGCGTGCTTTGGCGGCCCTCGGGTTCCTCACCGTCGGCCGGCGATTCATGGACAACATTCACGACACGATCGACGACCGAATCGACGTGATCACCCGCGGGCTGATGGGGCTGACCGTAACGTGCGCCCGTTGTCACGACCACAAGTACGACCCGATTCCGACCGAAGACTACTACTCGCTCTACGGGGTCTTTTCCAGTTCGACCGAACCGGATGAACTGCCCGTGCTGGAAGTCACTTCCGAACCGAGCCGCCATGCCGAATACCTGACGAAACGCGATCCGCTCGAAAAGAAGTTGAACGAGATACTGGCGGAGAAAATCGCCGAGGCGCAGCGCGAACATCGCATGCAATCAGGTGAGTATCTTCTGATGGCGTGGCAACTGCGAAACCAGCCCACGCCCGACCCTGAGACCATGCTGGTCGGCGAGCAGGGTTTGCATATGGGGAGTGCCGCGCGCTGGAAGGCCGCCTTGGAAAAATGGCAACAGGCACCTCATTCCATCTTCGCCCCCTGGTTCGCCTTCGGCGTCCTGCCGGAAGAAGAATTTGTAACGGCGGCCGAGTCGGTTGCGGCCTCCATCGTCGCCAATGCCGACGCCGAACATCCCGTCAATCCGTTGGTCGCCCAGGCCGTTGCCGGCACGCCACCCACGTCGCTAAAGGAAGTATCCGAACGGTACGGCCGTCTGTTTCAGGATGTCGAAAAACGCTGGGAGGAGATGCTGGAAGCGCACGCCCAGCTCACCGTGCCGGAAGGCGATGCGAAACCAGAGCCCCCGACGGCGTTGCCCGACTCGCACGGAGAGGCGCTGCGCCAGGTTCTGTATGGGGAGGATGCCCCGGGCAACCTGCCGGCAACGCTGGCCCGGAAGCAGTTCGGTCCCAAAGCGCGGATGCAACTACAGCAGCTTCGGTCGGAAGTCCAGAAGCTGGATGGCGGTCATCCTGATTCTCCGCCGCGGGCCATGGTTCTGGCCGACAGCCCCACGCCGGCCAACAGCCGCGTTTTCATTCGCGGCAACCCCAGCAATCTCGGGCAGGAAGCGCCGCGACAATTCCTGGGAATCCTGGTGGGGGCAGACAGGAAGCCCTTTCAGAAGGGGAGCGGGCGGCTGGAACTGGCGCAGGCGATCGCCAGCCGCGACAATCCGCTGACCTCCCGGCTGCTCGTCAACCGCGCCTGGATGCATCACTTTGGCGCGGGTCTGGTGAGCCCCTCGGGCGATTTCGGCCTGCGCTCAGAGCCACCCACGCATCCGGAGCTGCTCGATTACCTCGCCTGGCGGTTCATGGAAGAGGGTTGGTCAGTCAAGAAGCTGCATCGGTTGGTGATGCTCTCCAGCGTGTACCAACAGCAAAGCGACAACGACCATCGCTACCGGAAACAGGACCCGGAAAACCGATTGCTGTCGAAGATGAACCGCCGCCGGCTTGATTTCGAAGCGATGCGCGACACGCTTCTGGCAGTGGCCGGAAACCTCGATTCGGCATCGGGCGGTCGGCCGGTGCAGCTCATTCCCCCCGCGGCGGGAAGAAACCGGCGTGGCGCAAAGGCCCAGCGCGAGCCGTCTGCGAATAAGCCGCAGTTCAGTACGCGCCGCAGCATCTACGGGGCCGTCGATCGCGAGAGCCTTCCTAATCTGTTCCGGATGTTCGACTTCGCCGACCCGGATACGTCGACGGCCCAGCGCACAGAAACCACGGTTCCGCAGCAGGCGCTGTTTTTCCTGAATAGCGCCTTCGTTCGGGAACAGGTCAGAACGCTGCTTGCGCATTCGGAGTTGATACAGCAGAAGTCGGCGGCGCCGCGAATCCGGCGGCTTTATCAGATCGTCTACCAGCGCAATCCCCAGCCGGAGGAAATTGAAATGGGGCTCGATTTCATTATCGAAGCCCAATCAGCCCTGATCGCAGAACAGGCCGCCGCCGAAAGTGGGGCCGCGACTGCGGGGCCCAAGGCTGACGACGGCCCAGCGGCCGAAGGAGCCGCCGCAGCCGAGGGCGAAACGCCCACAAGAGTGGAACAGCTTACTCCCTGGGAGCAGTTCGCCCAGATCTTGCTGATGTCCAACGAGTTGATGTTTGTCGATTGAGGAGCGCTGCCAACCCGCGCCTTGGCCCAAATTCCCTTAACCCTGCATGGAGAACGTTTCATGAGCAGAGCTTCACAAAAAACGGCGGCGTGCTTGCTGCTGACAGCTTTGGTCTGCGCTTTCGCCAGTTCCGCAGCGGCCCAGGAGCCCGCGCGGATGTTTCAAGGTTTGGGGCCGCAGTTCGTTGTCTTCCGCGACGCGGTACAGGCGCAGCTCAAGCTGTCGAATGAGCAGAAACAGAAATTGGAGGAACGGCTCCAGGGCATCATGCATGAGCACATGGAGTGGCACCAGAAAATAGAAGGCCTGAAAGACGAAGACCGGCAGAAGGAGTTCGCCGCCTATCAGAAACAGGCCCAGGAGAAAATATCCATCTTCCTCAAGGAGACACTGAGCGAACAGCAGGTCAGACGGTTGCGACAGATTGTGTTGCAGCGCGACGGGCTACTTACTGCGCTGGCTCGGCCCCAGGTCATGTCAGAGCTGAATATCACAGACGACCAGAAGCAGCAGATCATGAATCTGATGCAGGAAATGCACAAAACGACCGAGCCTTTGCGCAAAGAGGCCCAGTCCGGGGGGAATCCGCAGGAGATCGGGCCCAGGATGGCGAAGATCCGCAAGGAATACGATGGCAAAGTTCTAGCCGTCCTGAACGACGCGCAGAAGAAAGGGTGGCAGGAAATGCTTGGTGAGCCGTTCAAACTGGATGACTGATTCCGCGATGCTTCCAGGCTGGCAATGAAAACGCCACGGAGAATTCTGCCATGATGTTGCCCCGACGCGCGCAATGGGCCCTTGTTGTACTGCTGGTTCCCATCACCACCAGCTCCGCCGCCGTCGCCGCCGATGTGCCGAAAGGGGATATTACGAAATACTCGTTCTCCCAAAGCCGGATCTTCCCGGGCACGGTGCGCGATTATGTGGTGTATGTGCCGCGACAGTACGACCCGGCGAAGCCCGCCTGTTTGTACGTGAGTCAGGACGGGGTCGGTTTCAAGGCGCCCGAGGTGTTCGACGAGTTGATTGCAAACAACGAGATGCCGGTGACGATCGGGGTGTTTGTGGCGCCGGGCAAGGTGCCGGCGCTGTCGGACCAGGCGCTCGATCGGCCCAACCGAAGTTTCGAATACGACGGCTTGGGGGACGGGTACGTGCGTTTCCTGCTGGAAGAGCTGCTGCCCGACGTCGAAAAGAAAACCGCGCCGGATGGCAGGCCGATCAGATTCTCGCACGACGGTAACGACCGCTGCATCGCGGGGGGCAGCTCCGGGGCGATTTGCGCGTTCACGGCGGCATGGGAGCGGCCCGATGCGTTCCGCCGCGTGTTCAGTTCGATTGGAACTTACGTGAGCGTGCGCGGCGGCCACAACTATGCGAGCCTTGTTCGTAAGTATGAGCCCAAGCCGATTCGCGTTTTCTTGCAGGATGGCAGCCATGATTCGCTGAACTTCATCGGCGACTGGTGGCTGGCCAATCAAGAGCTGGAGCGGGCGCTGACCCTGGCCGGTTATGAGGTCAATCACGCCTGGGGCGAGGGCGGGCACGACTCGAAACATGCCACGGAAATCTTTCCCGACGCAATGCGCTGGTTGTGGAAAGGCTGGCCGGCGCCGGTGAAGGCGGGCAGCGGCTCACTGCAAGTGCAGGAAATTCTGATTCCGGGCGAAGCGTGGCAATTGGTGGGTGAAGGTTACAAATTCACCGAAGGCCCCGCGGTCAACGCCAGGGGAGAAGTTTTCTTCAACGAAGTGTTCGCGAAAAAGACGCACAAGATCGGCCTGGATGGCGCCTTGAGCGTGTTCCTGGAGGATAACCAGGGGGGAGATGGTCAGGCATTCGGTCCCGATGGGCGGCTGTATGCCGTTGCCAGCGCAGCGAATCAGATCATTGCGTACGACCCCGACGGCAGGCCGACATTAATTGCCGAAGGGTTTCGCGGCAACGACATCGTTGTGCTCCACGACGGCGGGATGTACGCCACGAACCCCGGCTGGACGGGTGGGCCCAGCCAGGTCTGGCACATCAGCGCGCGGGGCGAGAAGAAGGTGGTTGACGAGGGGCTGAAGTTCTCGAACGGCATCACCGTGTCGCCCGACCAGTCGCTGTTGTACGTGGCCGACAGCCGCACGCACTGGGTGTACAGCTATCAGATTCAGCCCGACGGATCGCTTAAGCACAAGCAGCGGTATTTTCATCTGCACGTGCCCGACAGCGCCGATGACAGCGCGGCCGACGGCCTGCGCTGCGACCGCAACGGCAGGCTTTACGTCGCGACGCGAATGGGCATTCAGGTTTGCCTGGTGCCGGGAATCGTCAGTTGCATTATCCCGACGCCTAATGGCGTCATTATGAACATGGGCTTCGGCGGCGAGAAGTTCGACACGCTGTACGCGATGTGCGGCGAGCGGGTGTACAAGCGGAAGGTGAAAGTGACCGGCGACCAGGCGTGGCAACCGCCGCATAAGCCGGTGCCGCCGCGCACTTAGAACAGCCCCAGCAGGCAGGCCGCTCGCGCCATCCATGAGGCCACCCAGACTTTGGCCGCGTGGCACTTGCTGATGCGTACTTCAAACCCCAGCGAACTGGGGCCCCGGCGAGGCGCGGCAATGAGGTACTGGTTGCGCAGGCCGGCTGCTTCCAGAAACTCGCGGGCTTCACCCGGCGTGTATTTCTCGTCCATGCGGGCCGGTTCCACCCCCATTTCCTGACGCAGGCGGTTGAATTCTTCGAGGGCCGCGGGGTGCGGGTCGCGGCGCGGTTCGTGAATGATCGCCACCCCGCCGGGTTTCAAAATGCGGTAGATTTCGCGAAACGCCCGGGCCGGGTCGGCCCAGTGATGGATGGTCGAGCGGCTGATGACGAGGTCGGCCGAGTCGGTGGAATAGGGCAGGTCGTGTACGTCGCACTGTTCGATGCGGATGCGATGGCCGAGCTCGCCGCGGGCGATTGTGTCGCGCGCCTGTTCGACCATGTCTTCAAAGTAGTCGGTGCCGATCAGTTGATAGTGCGCCAGCTCAGGCAGCGCCGCGATCTTGACCAGCAGTTGCGCGGTGCCTGTGCCGATGTCGATCAGCGTGCGCGGCTCGCGACGCAGAAAGCTGTCTTCGAGCCGAATTCTGCGGATCATTCCCTGATCGTACGCTGCGACCGAGGTGGCGGTGTATTCGTCGTATTTCGCGGCGGAGTAGTGAACGTGCAGGTTGGCACGCATAAAGAGTCGCTCCCTGACTCAAATTGAACCTCCCGAACCTTCCGGGGGGGGCGAATGGTGGCCGATTGTCGCGGCGCTGTCAATCGGAAATTGGCCCTGTGCAGCCTGAGGGTCCATAACGGGCTTTGCGCGCCGGACGCGATGGGTTAGACCATCGGTGGACGAAGTCGAGCGACTTCGAGATCGCAAGCTCAAGGAGGAGCGTGAGATGGCCACGGGTGCTGTGCAGGACACA
>JBQTIL010000034.1:0-42939 GCA_052388175.1 Planctomycetaceae bacterium
GGTGGCTCAAGACCAAAGGTTGGCACTACATCGCGGTTCCGCCGATCCCCGCCAAGCGGCGCAATGACTTGCGCGCAGCCGGCCGCCGAAATTGGCGAATTTTGTCCCCGGACTGCGGAAGTTGGGCTAGCGCCGCGTGATTCGCAGCACTTCGTCTCGCAGCGCGGCGTTGACCGAGATGCCGTTGCCCGAATCGATGCGGGAATTGCCATTCCAGTCGAGAAAACAGCCGCCGGCCTCTTCCATGATGGGAACGAGGGCCGCGCAATCCCAGACGTTCATCAGGGGGTCGACCATCACATCGGCCCGCCCGGTGGCGACGAGCGCATGTCCGTAGCAGTCGCTCCAGCCTCGCGAGATACCCGTTTGCGCGACGAGCGCTTCAAAAGCATCGCGGCGCCCGATGCGCGCGAACCCCTGCACGGTGGTGAAACAGAACAGGGCTTCTGACAGTCGGCCGACGTTCGAAACGCGCGCCGGCCGGGGGGGGCTGTCGCCGGTCTGCCACCAGGCGCCCTTCCCCTTTGCGGCCCAGATCGTTTCGCGCAATGCAGGAAAATGGCAAACACCCACAACGCAGCGCCCCTGTTCTTCGACCCCCACCAGCGTACCGAACAGGGGGACGCCGTGAATGAACGACTTGGTGCCGTCGACCGGGTCGAGAATCCAGCGGAACCCCGAGGTTCCCGAGGTCTCGCCGAATTCTTCGCCGAGAACGGCGTCTGCCGGAAACCGGTTGCGGATTTTTTCTCGCAGAAATTCTTCCGCGCTTCGGTCGGCGATCGTCACGGGCGAGCTGTCGCGCTTGCGGTCGACTGCCAGGTTGGCCGACTGGTAGTGCGCGAGAATGAGGTCGCCCGCGGCGCGGGCCCCTTGCAGGGCGGCTTCGAGGCGGGCGTCTCGTTCGGCGGATGGCATGGGAAACTGTTGACGCGAGGGCGGTGCGACCAGAATGTAGCAAATCGTGAAATGGGCCTCACCCCAGGCCCTGCAAGCGGTCGACGAACTCGGCCGTCATGCCCGCCTCGAGCCGGGGCTCGCGATGAAAGCTCTGGCCGCGTGATTTTTCGGGGCGCAAGGGCCATTTGAGATGCGATTCGTACGCGTCCCATTCGGTCTGGTTTGCGGGTTTGAGCGCTCGCAGCCAGTGCATGCCGAAAGCAACGTGGCGGATTTCGTCGCGATGAATGGCCCGCATGACCCCCGCGCTCTGTTCGTCGCCCGCCTGTCGAAACCACTCGGCGAACTCGAGCGTGTGATCGAGGTTGCGCCCTTCGAACGTCAGCGACATGCCCGCAACGTAGTCGAGCAGCGACGTGAATTGTTGCGCTTTTTTCCAGAAATAGCCGTTCACGCGCAGGTCGCCGAAACGCATTCCCAGACCGGCCAGGCGGTCGATATGCATTTGCGTGTGGCGTTGCTCGTCGTGCATGACCCGCACGAGCCCCTGACGGAATTCGCCGGGCGCTTCGGGAAAAGCCAGCAGCACGAACGCCATCACTTCGAGCGCCTGCAGTTCGTGGTTGGCCATGATATGGTGGGCGATGGCGCGGCGCCCCGGGTCGCCGAACGAGCCCGGCGGCGGCATCGCGGGGGCCTCGCGCCGGCCGCAGATCTGCAGGTTGGGCGGGCGAGCGGGGCTTGTCACCCGCAGGGCCGGCGGGCGAATCGCATCGTCGAGCGGGCCGGCGACGGGCGAGAGCTTCTCGGCCATTTCGGGCGAGAGCAGAATTCGGCGGGCGAAATCAGAAACGAGCATGCGCTAGGGGGCCTTAGAAACTCAAGCGCCGTATTTTTCCAGGCGACCGGCATGCGCCAGCGCAAGCGCCATCAGGTGCTTCGCCTCGAACTGCCCCAAACCGCCGCGCAGGCAGTCGCGCTCGCCGAACCGCGCCGATTCATCGGGCCGGCAACTGGCGGCCGACAGCAGCACCGGAACGGGGTGCCAACTGTGCGACTTGAGCTTGCTGGGCGTGCTGTGGTCGCCCGTCACCACCAGCACATCGGGTTTCAGGGCGGTGATTCGGGGTATGGCCGCGTCGAGCTGTTCGATGCGCGCGACCTTGGCAGCGAAATCGCCATCTTCGCCGGTCGAATCGGTGTACTTGTAGTGCATGAAGAAGAAGTCATAGTCGTTCCAGGCCTGCTCGAGCCGGCGGCACTGGTCGTCGAGGGTCTGGCCCGCGTCGAGCACCTGCATGGCGACCAGCCGCGCGAGCCCGCGGTACATGGGGTACACCGCGATCGCGCCGGCCTTCAGGCCGTACACTTCTTCGAACGTCGGAATCGCGGGCTTTTTGTCTATGCCGCGCATCGTGAAGAAGTTCGCGGGCGCGTCGTTCTTCAGAATTTCGCGGGCCTGTGCCAGAAACTGTCGCGCAATTTCAGCCGTTTTCTGCGAGCCGGCGTCGCGGGCGACGGGTTCCAGCGGCGGAACACCGGTTTGCTGCGGATCGGTGTCTTCGACGCTGCCACCGAGCGCTTCGCCGCGAAAGACGACGACCAGCCGATACTCCTTGACGGGGCGCACGAAGCATTCGACCCCGGGGATGGTGATGCGGCCGAGTTTCTCGCAGAGCTTCGCGCCGAGTTCGCTGGCGATCCGGCCGGCGCGGCGGTCGGTGATCTTTCCCGAGGCGTCGAGCGTGCAGAAGTTGCCGCGGATCGCGACGTCGCGCGGGCCCAGGTCGAAGTCGATTCCGAGCGCTTCGAGCACACCGCGGCCGATACGGAATTCGAGCGGGTCGTAACCAAACAACCCGAGGTGCCCCGGGCCGCTGCCGGGGGTGATGCCGGGCAGTACAGGCGTGCTGAGGCCCAGAACGCCGGTTGTCGCGAGCGCATCGAGGTTCGGGGTGCGCGCCGTTTCGAGCTCGGTCTGGCCGCCGGGCGAAAGGGGCAGGCCGCCTAATCCATCAGCGACCAAGAGGACGAGCCTGGTCGAGTTTTTGACGTGAAGCTGTCGCATCAAATCGTGGAGCAACATGGGTAGCGGGCGCCAATCGGTCGAAATAGGGAAGCTTGGTGACGAGCCTGCATCGCTGATTGTCGAAAGGCGTCGCGCAGGCTGCAAGGTTGAGCTGCCGGATGAGGTGCCGGCACGCTACGGTGAATGATCGGCGCCTTCGGGCCCGACGTCGGATCATGCAGATACCGATGCGACAACGGGCGCAATGGCGTGCAGCGTGCCGTTTAAAGCAGCCCGACTCAGCCGGCGCGATCGACCACGGCCGGCTGCGGCCGCGGCGGAACGTAGGTGACGTGGCGGGCCAGCTTTCCTTGCAGCGTCAACAGCTCGCGCAACGCGTCGCGGCTGGAATACTGAAAGCGAAACCCGAGTTCGCGCTCGAGGCGGCGCGGGGCCACAACCCAGGGGTGGCGCAGAAAATAGAGCAGGCCGGTGGGGAAGGTGAAGCCGGGCAGCCGCAGGCCCCACCAGCAGGTGGTGATCATGCGAATCATCCAGAACGGCAGGCTGACGAGCGGACGACCGGTGTCGGCGGCGATGTCAGAGAACCTGACCCAGTCAGGCGGGCCGACATTGAACGGGCCGCGGGCGTTGCATTCGAGAATCCGCCAGGTCGCGGCGACCACGTCGTCTTCGTGCACGAACTGCAGCACCGAGTCGTGGCCATCCATGAAAACGACGATGGGCAGCAGGAACAAAAACCGGCTGAGGTAATTGTCGACCCCCGGCCCGTAGATGATGGCCGGTCGAGTCCAACTGACGGCGGTGCCCGGCAGCTCGCGCGACAACTCGGCAATCATCGCCTCGAGATCGGTCTTGTCGACGGCGTAGCGAAAATTCGCGCGGCTTCGCAGCGGCCAGGTTTCGTCGACCGGGACCGGGTTATCGGGAAACGGGCCGTAGACCGTCGCGCTCGAAGCCAGTTGAAACCGTTCGGGTCGCACGCGGCGGACGGCGTTCATGACGTTGCGGCTGCCGTCGATATTGATCGACCGCATCAGCCGGTCGTCGTGGATCGGGTTGACAATGAATGCCAGATGGATAACGGTATCGGGGCGGAACGACTCGAACTGCTCGACCAGCCGCCCGTCACGCACATCGAGTTGATGAAACAAGTCGGGCGCATCGCCGCGGGGCAGGGCCTTGTCGCACCCCATGATGGTCGCGTGGGGGGCCCGCGATCGTATGTAACCGATCAGCTTGCGACCGTAATAGCCGGAGCTTCCGGTGATGGCGATGCGCTGCATGAGCTTTCTAGTGCAGAGGAGAGCGGAGACCGGGGCCGACTTCGGCCCCGCTTGCGCTCGCGCTCGATTTCTTTGAAGTACGGGTGAAAATCTACCTGGATGGTGTGCCGGGCCGACTCGGTGTACCGCCGGGCCATGACGGCCCGCGAACGCCCGATGTCAGCGAGCATTTCATCGCGCCCCGGAAGCCCGGCAAGGCCCGTCAGGATATCGGCGACCCATTTCGACTGCAATTCGGCGAGGGGCATAATCGCCCCCCAAGGCTGGACGAGGCCCACGAAGTACAGGTGCTTTCGGTCGGGATGCACGACGTACTTGTACAAATCCACGCGGTTGTCGAGCGGCTCGATGATCGACCGGTCGAAGAAGGGGAATGTGATGCTGTAGCCGGTGCAGTAGATGATGACGTCGATATCTTCTGCGCTACCGTCGTCGAAGCGCACTTTGTCGCCGGCGAGCTCTTTGATATTGGGCTTGATTTTGATGTTTCCGTGCCCCAGGCAATTCAGGAGATCTGCCGAGATTGTGGGATGCTCTTCGAAGAAGCGATGCCTGGGCTCGGGCAGCCCGTACCACGAATGCTTGCCGCGGGCCAGCCACAACACCGACTGAATCACGGGACGAATGATCCAATACGGGACGGTGCGCCAGACGAAAGCTGGCAGCAGAGTATCCATCGGCCAGCCGAACAGGTATTTGGGAATGACATGGGCGCCCCGGCGGACCGACATGTACGTCGCACGGGCGACTCGTGAGACTTCGCAGGCGATGTCGCAGGCCGAATTGCCCAGCCCCACGACCAGCACCCGCTTGTCTTCAAACCCCGTCGGCGTGCGGTAATCGTGCGAGTGCAGGGTGCGGCCCGAAAACTGGCCGGGAAATTTCGGGTGACGCGGGTTCCAGTGATGACCATTGGCGACGCACACCGCCCCATAACGCTTCGTGCTCGCTTCTCCGTCGGCGTCGCGAACCGTCACCTGCCAGCCGCCGGCTTCGGCGGGCCGCACCGACTCGACTGAGGTGCGAAACGTGATCTTGTCGCGAACGCCGAAATGGTCGACGTAATTTTCGAAGTACCTGAGGATCAGTCCGTGATCGGGGAAAGGGGGATAGTTTGCGGGCATCGGGAAATCGGAATACTGCATCACGTCGCGCGACGTGTTGATGTGCAGCGACCGATAGGCGCTCGACAAGCCGCTGTCGTTGTTGTAGCGCCACATGCCACCTATCCCTGAGCCTTTTTCGAAGCAGTCGAAGGGAATGCGCCGTTCGTGGAAGATCTTGGCGCAGGCGATACCCGACGAGCCGGCCCCGATAATGCAGGCCGGCAGCGTCGAATTGCTGAATTGAACGTGTGTGTGCATGGGTCTCGACTTTCGGCTATCGGCAGCAAACTCGCCCGGGCGGCGTCGCACGAAGGCTTTCGTCAGTGACAGCAGGCGACGGGCCTCGCCGCAGGCGCCGGCTCTCGTTCGTCGCAGCGCGCGAGCCAGTCTGTCAGCAGATGCTGGAATTCTTCGGTTGCCTCCGCAAAAAACATATGCCCCACCCCTGAAAACAGGTGCAGCTTCGCCCCGGGAACCTGCTGCGCGAGATGTTTTGTGTGCGACGCGGGGATAAACGGGTCACGGTCGCCCCCGGCGATCAGCGTCGGCACGGCGATGCGCGAGAGGTCGCGGTCGATGTCGAGCTCCGCGAGGCGGTCGAACAGCGCCGCCAGCACCTCGCGGTCGTGCCCTTGGATGGCCCCCCGCCAGTCACTCAAGACCTGAGGCGTCAGGGGCGATTCGCGGAATGCGCGGCGATTGGCGGCCGCGCGGCTCATCGCAAACTCGAACAGCCTGCGCCGCCGGCCCAGGACGGTCCAGATCGAGTCGAACAGGCGCCTGCCGAGCCGGCCTGTTCGGAGCAACCGTTGAACCTGTCGGATGACGCCCGTCCAGCAGCCGTTCGAAAAACCCGAAATGCTAAACACGCTGCCAACCTGCTCAGGGTGCCGCGCCGCCAGGTTCAACGCCGAGAACCCCCCGGTCGACCAACCGACGAGGGCGATTTTCTGGTTTCCGACAAGCTGCTCGATCGCGGCCGAGTGCAATCCGGCGAGCTCTTCAGCGGTTACCTGGGCCGACGTGAAACCCGGAGGGCCCTGAGAGGGGAAGTGGCCCGGCAGGCTGAGAGAAACCCACGGTCGCTCGTTCCGCACGGCCGGGGGAAGCACGGGGGGCCAGAAATCGACCGAGGCGGTTATTCCGGGAATGAAGACCACTGGCGGGCCCAAAGAGCCCTCAGTCGAACAAATGGCCGCCAAGCGATGCCCGGCGATTTTCAAGGTCTGCTGTTGCATGAATTCGGCTGCCACAGCCCCGACTCAACTCATTTGGCGGCTTGATGATAGAGTGACTGTTCGGAAAATGTCAAACCACGGGCTTGGTCGGGTGCGCGGCTGGTTGAGGTGTGGGCCGGCAGCAATGCAGTTCGGCGGAAACTCTCGGGCGCCTTCAATCGGAAGCGCGACGTGCAGGAAACGAGCATTAGG
Organism: Planctomycetaceae bacterium; assembly: GCA_052388175.1. Classification (GTDB taxonomy): domain Bacteria; phylum Planctomycetota; class Planctomycetia; order Planctomycetales; family Planctomycetaceae; genus SIAF01. Next base: position 6,752 of record JBQTIL010000034.1, read on the forward strand.
CGGCGCTTTACTGAAGTGCTCCGATTAACTTCCAGCGAGGCGATCGACTCGCGCCGCCGGGCGCGTTGGTGGGGCGGTGAGGCGAGGTTTGTTTCGTGCCGACGGCATCGCTATGCTAACCGCTCGCCCGGCCGACCGGTGCCGACGCTTCGCTTTCCTGATTGGCGCGATTGCAGTCTGTTGAAAAAGGTGTCTGGAACTCTCCGCACCCGCGAATACCCCCTCGGAATCTGCATGTTCAGAAAGTTTCAGACACCTTTTTCAACACGTTTTTAGGCCTTCACCTGCGAACAGCGCGCCATCGTCACTCTCGCTGAATACCGCACACTTACCGCCGCCCATGTCGCTGGAGTACCTGGTCTCCATTCTCCAAATCATCGCCATCGACATTGTGCTCTCGGGCGACAATGCGGTGGTGATCGCGATGGCGGCTCACAAGCTGCCTGCGTATCAGCGGCGGCGGGCCATCATGTGGGGGGGCGGCATCGCCATCTTCCTGCGGATCGCGTTCACCCTGGTCATGGCGTTTCTGCTGATGATTCCGGGAGTGCGGCTGGTGGGCGGTGTGGTGCTCACCTGGATCGCCTGCAAACTGCTCATCGAAGAAGAAGAGCACATGGTGACGCCCGACGACGCCGACCGCAGCGCGCTGGCGGCCATTCGCACGATTTTCGTCGCCGATTTCGTGATGAGCCTCGACAACATGCTGGCGGTGGCAGGGGCCAGCGAGGGCGATTGGCCGCGACTCTTGTTCGGGCTGATGGTGTCGATCGCCATCATCATGACGTGCAGCGCCTTTATCGCGCGGCTGATGAATCGTTTCAAATGGATCGTTTACGTCGGGGCGGCGATTCTGGCGCTTACGGCTGCTGAGATGATGCTGGGAGACCGCGAGGTGGCCAGCTTCATCGTGCACCGGCACCACGTCTCGCTGAACAGCCACTGGGAAGAGAATTTCCTGTTTTCACGAGCCAATCTCACCGGGTTAGACTCGATCGAAACGCTGCCCGACGAATGGCGCGACCTGGTGCAGTTCGACGGCCGGCGCCTCACGTTTATCGGTCAGATGGACGAAGCGCAGCGCGCCGCGATTCAAGAGAGGGTTGCCGATTCGCGTGATGCGGCCGCGATCGCCACCCTGTACGAACAGACGCGCCGCCAGCCGGTGCCCGATTGGGTGCCCGAGCGATTTCGCGGCGTCGCGGAACAGTGGTTTCAGCGCAAGTGGCCGGCCGACGACTGGCGACTGATCAAAGGCCATCAGCACCACTATCTCGCGTGGCTGTTCTATGCGCTGGTCATTGCGCTGTGTCTGAGCTCGCCGTACTGGATGCGCGGTCGGCGAAGCGAACCTGAGGCTGAATCTCAGACCGTGTCGCCGGGTTGACTGTCGGCGCCCGGCCCAGCACCACGATCTCGCGGTCGGGCCGCAGAAAGGCGGGGCGGCGATCGAGCACCACGAATTGGGGCGGCAATTCGCCGGCCAGGTCGGGCAGCAGATCGATTCGCGTCATCAGGCGGGCGTCAGGAAAACGACGCAGAAACTGCCCGACGAACAGCGGGTGCCACAAGACCTCGACCCGCTTGGCGGCGTAGAAGACCAGCCCGGGTTTGAAATGCCCAAACTCGCCGATGGGGCCGGAGTTCAATCCGCGGCTCTGTAGCGCGGCCACTGCCGGTCGGCTGACCTGCCCTGCCGCGATACGGTCGGCGACGAACGCGAACAACGTCGTCAGAAAGAGGGCGGCCGTGGCGCCGTAAGCGGCAAGCGCCCCGCGGAGGTTCCCTCTTTCCGAAAGCCAGGTCGCGGCCAGTCCGCCGAGCAGCGGCACGAGGCCAACCCACGCCAGGCTAACGGCATCGGGAAATGCACGGCGCGCCGCGATGGGGGTCGCGACGAGAATCGCCAGGCCGACGAGCGTGATGCCTCCCAGTGTAAACCGCCTGGTTCTCAGAGAAACAGTCGCCCCCGGCTGCAGCCAGGCGGAAAGCGATCGCCCCGCCAGAATCGCGACCGCCGGAAAGCAGGGGAGCACGTAGCTGGGGAGCTTCGTGCGTGAGAACGAAAAGAACGCCAGATAGGCGCCGACCCACACGAGCAGAAACCGATCGGCCTCGCCGCCAACCACCGTCTGCATGCGCCGGCGCACCGCCTCGATCAACCCCACCAGCCCCGGCCACGACCAGGGCAGGATTCCGATCAAAAGCGCCGCCGGGTAGTAGATCAGCGGTCCGCCGTGCCCCTCCATCGGGCTCAAGTACCGCTCGACGTTGTGCCGCAGGAGAAACCCGAGGGGCCACTTCCCATTCGTGGCGATCCCCACGAGAACGTACCACGGAACGGCGACCAGCAGCGTGACGGCAGTGCCCATGACGAGTCGCGAGTCGCGAATTCCGCGCAGCAGCGAACCGATGACCGTCGCCGGAGCTGCCAGCGCCGACCTGCAGCGCGCGAGCGCGGCGCCCGCGAAATGCCACAGGCGTTGCCGCAGGCAGGGGTTGGGAGCGATCAACGTGAGCGCTGTTTGTGACCCCGGCACTGGCCGCCACATCGTCAGCAGCATGATACCTGCCGGCAGCAGATAGCCGGTGGGCCCCTTGGCCAGCACCGCCAGGCCCAACGCGGCATAAACGAAGGCCGCTTTGGGAACGCTGATGTTGAACAGGCCGAAGACGCGACGATCACCCGGCTCAAATTGCGGAAATGGTGCAGCGACCGCGGCCGGCCGGATTGCCGCCGACGCAAACGTCGTCAACGCCAGCGTCGTGCAGAAGATCAGCGTGGCATCGGTGGTTGCCGCGCGCGCCGAGACACCGAACAAGAGACTTGTCGCCAGAATCGCGCCCGCGCATAAGCCAACGCCAGGGCCATAAAGTCGGCGGCCGAGGCGCCAGGTCAACAGACAGGTCGCGACGCTGAGTGCGGCCGACCAGAATCGGGCGCCAAACTCATTCACACCGAACACACGGTATGCAAACTGCGTCAGCCAGTAGATCAGAATCGGTTTGTCGGTGCGCAGCTCGTCGTTGAAAGTGGGAACGAGCCAGTCGCCGCGGTCGAGCATCTCCCGGGCGCAGGCCGCGTTTTTCGGTTCGTCTTCGTCCCACAGGGCGGGGCTACCGAGCCGGGTAAAGAAGACGAGTGTGGCCACGGCAAGAACCACGGCCGCCTCGCGCAGCGCCGGCCGATTGAGGCATTGAGCGGCGCATCGGCGCATCCAGTTGACCTCGATGGAAAGGAGTATCGCAGGCACCGTGGCGGGTGTTGCCGAAATGCGGGGGGAGCTGATGCGGGCCGAATGCCGCATGGAAAGGGGGCCGAAGTTTAGGGCTCACTTCAGTTTGCGGCAATGGCAGTTTGGCGGGCGCGATGGGCCGGGTTTTTCAGGGCCCGCGCTCGGCACAAGCTGCTGCGGTAAGCCGAGTTTGGTTCACCTTGACCCCTCGCGAGCAATGCGATATCCCACCCCCCGTTGGTCAATGCGCTGCGGTGAAACGCGGGAGCCCCAATGCCGACCGATCAGCGCCGCGCGACAATTGCCTGCGACCCCATTCGCCCGCCCGGCGAATTCGATCGATCAGGCGACGAAAAGCCGCCGCGCCGTCTGCGGGACCGTACAGCGCTCTACGTCTTTGCGGCGCTCAATGCGGCTGCGCTCATGGCGCTGGCCATCGACATTCCGGTCGCGCGCTGGCTCGTTCGAGACGGTGCGCTAAAGCCGCTGCACGGCCTGCTCGAGTCGCTCGAACCCTTCGGCCAGCCGACTGCCGTGTTGTTCGTGGCGGCGGCCGTCTGGTTGTGCGCCGCTGGCGGTCGATATGCGGCGCCGAGAATTCTGGCGCTCTCTCTCGGTTCGGGGCTGGCGGCCGATGTGGTGAAAGTCTTGGTGGCCCGCGCACGACCGAATCATTTCGATCTGGCCCGGTCGTCGGCCGACACCTTCCGCGGCCTGTTGCCCGGCCTGGGCGATTATGGCATGCAAAGCTGTCCGTCGGCCCACACCGCGGTGGCAGTGGGGTTTGCCATTTCGCTGTCGGGGCTGTTTCCCGCGGGCAAGCCGCTGTTTCTGGCGGCCGCGGCCGCGGTGGCGCTGCAGCGCATCGAGGCCGGTGCGCATTTCGTCAGCGACACGCTGTGGGGGGCGTCGATTGCCTGGGCGATGCATTTCCTGCTGCAATCCGTGCATTTGCCGAGCAATACTCTCGAGCGTTTGGAGGCGACCGATGGGCCGGCCACTGGTCGCCCGCCTGAAAGAGCCTTTTTGCAGACTCGCGACGTGCTCGACGTTTCAGCCGACGAGCCGGCCCCCGCACTCAATACCGGAATTCGTGTCGACAACACCAAGGCGCCCGGAAACGGGCCTGACCAGAGAAAGATCGCCGCGGGGGACGAACTGCGCAGCCTCTCGATTGTCGTACCGGTCAATGACGAAGTCGAAAGCCTCGCGCGGCTGCATGCGGAATTGTCGAGATTGGTCGAACGGCTCGAGATGCCGGGCGAGCTGATTTTCGTTGACGACGGCTCGCGCGACGGTTCGGCACACGAACTGGCCCGCCTCGCCGCACTAGACCCGCGGGTCACCGTGCTGACGCTGGGCAAGAATTGCGGACAGGCGCTGGCGCTTCTGGCCGGCATCCGCGAGGCGCGCGGAGACGTGGTGGCGCTGCTCGACGCCGACCTGCAGAACGACCCGCGCGATATACCCTACATGCTGGCCCTGTTGCGTCAGGGATACGATCTGGCGCACGGCTGGCGGCGCGATCGCCGCGATCGGCTGTTCGACCGCAGGCTGCCGTCGCAGGCGGCAAACCACCTCATTTCGTGGGTCACCGGCTATCGCGTGCACGACACCGGCTGCACGTTGAAGGTGATGCGCCGCAAGACGGCCCGCGCGCTGCCTTTGTTCGGGGGAATGCACCGGTTCATTCCGGCCGTGGCCCACGCTCAGGGGGCCCGGTGCATTGAGGTGACGGCGCGACATCACCCGCGGCTCTTCGGGCGCTCGAAATACGGGCTGTCGCGCGTGGTGCGGGTGTTGGCTGATCTCGCGCTCTTGAGATTCGTCTCGCTGGCGCTCGGTCGTCATCGCGACGCCCTCCACACGATCGCGGCGGTGGCCGTCGTCCGCCGCGGCGCGGCGTTCCAGGAGGCCCGCGAGCGGCATCGCCGGGCGGCATAGAAATGACCGCCGTGCCGGGGCAAACGATTCTTGACGTAAGGCCACGTCGCCCGGAGTTCGCAGCCGAGCGTTTCACGCTGGTTGCGCCAGCGACTTTTCGAAGATCACCAGGTTGTCGCCGCGATCGGGGTCCCAGCGAATGCCCACGATGTCGTACATCCGGGCAATCGCCAGATGCAGCATCGGGCGGTGCTGATTGTGGCACTCGAACCGAATCGACTCATACCCCTGCTCGGCGGCCCAGGCGTGAACCGCATCCATCAACTGCGAGGCGATGCCTGACCGCCGATACGGCGGCAACACGCCGTAGAACCAGGAAAAATAAACGGTGGGTTTCAATTCGAAGCCGATGTAGAAACCCATCGGTTCCGCCTGCTGGCTGGCGACGAGCATCAGCACGTTGCAGCGTCCCTGAAACCGGCGGCGGAAAAACGCCGCGTCGCGCGCCGGCCGGAACATCTGGTTGTACAACTCGGTGATCAGCGGGATTTCCCCGGGACCGACGATGTCGATTTTGACGTTCGCCATGTTGATCGGCTGATGCCTCTGCGTCTGACCGCTAGATAACCTTGTTCCATCGGCCGCCGTCGGCCGCAACCTCGATCTGGGGCCGCTTCTTTCCTGCAACCAGCTTCAATGTGAGCGGCAAAACGTGGCTCGTGATCTCGGCGGGCTTGGGAAGTGTCGAGCGGCCGACCAAAACCAGCTTCCGCCGGCGGAGCCGAAAAAGCTCCAGCGACCACGGAGCGCGATCGACGAGCAGCAGTTCACGAACGCCGACTTTCGCGTAAAAATCGAGCTTTTCGCGCGAACGGTCGCCGGCGCTGACGATCTCGACGGCGAAATCGGGGCCCCCCAGCCAGTGCGTTCCGCGATCGACCGCCGGGTTGTCTTTCAGAAAAACGGCGACGTCAGGGACTCTAAAATTCTTTCGCCAGTTGGTCTTCCGATCAGTGACGTTCACGCCGGGATAAGCCGTCCCGTCACCGCTTTGATCCAGAACCTGTTGCAAAACGACGGCCAGTCGGAATGCCAATAACTGATGTTCATTGTCGGCAATCGGCGACACGATATAGACCCCATCCCAGACCTCGTCGTGCTGATCGATGCCGGCGGCCTGCCGCTCGGCGATCAATTGCTCTTCAAGATAGGGTTCAGCCACCAGCATGACCATTTGCAAAACCCCTTGAGTGCGGGAGTCCGCGGGAATTCTACTCCAGACCTCGTCGGAACTCCATGCGCTTTCTGCGGTTCGCGAGGCGCGAACGCGACGCTTTGAGGGGCCAAACGCCATCGACCGGAGTGGGGGATGGGGGGACCAGGGATCGGGGACCGGGCGGGTACGCGGACGGAGAGTTTCGCGATTCTTCTGTCGAGTGGCAGTTGCACTATCCCAGCGCAGACCTCGCGCGGCGTATCAGGTCGTTATCGGGCGCTTCTGAGCCGGTGAGATTGAACACGCTCGCCGCCAGATACTTCGCGCGCCACTCGGGAGACACCTGGTAGAAATCTTCGAATACGGCCGAGCTGAATTTGTAGTCGTGCGCGTCGTCTCCCTTGGAAAAGATCAACAGCCGCGTCGCGTCGATCAATGGCTGCGGGTTGGGGTTCTCGCGCACGTAGGTCAGCACTTTGCGAGCGGCAGCCAGGCGGTCGCCGCTGATGTCGGCGCAGATTTCGGCCACCGCCTTGCCCGGCGATGACAGAGGCAGGGGCTCGAGGCGATCGACCGCGACGTCGTGCGTCAGGTCGTTACGGCGGGCCGAGGCATCGCGGAACAGGGGTAGAAACGACGCGCATTGCAGCAGCACCCAGCGCCGGGTTTCGTCGTCGCCCGAGGTCTCGAAGAGAAAACGCAGCGCATTGGCCGTCGTGACGGCATGCAGGCCCACGATGCCGGGCCGGCGCATCAGAATTTCGCCCGCGCCGCAGAACATCGCGTCCCAGAGCGACTTGGGCGCGACGCCCCGATTCAAAAGTTCGACCGCCGCGCGCGAGGCCTCAAGGTCGGAAGCCGAACGGAAAGTCGCCAGCAATTCACTGCTGGCGCGCGAATCGTCTCGCCCTTCACGCCAGTCGGGTCGAATGCTTCTGACAAGCTGCCGATTCTGGCGGCCCGCCCGGTCGGGTTCGAGATCGGCCGAGGCAGGGTTCGTTCCGTCGTCGGCCAGAATGGCGTCGGCAAGCGACCGCAAGACGGGTTCGGCGTGTCGCCAGCCGATGCAATCGAGAGTCCGTCGCGAGTTGGCCAGAAAGATCGCCTTGTGGCCGATTGAACGAAAGTCGCGCGGCGCAAACCGGCAGAACAGCTCGAAAACCTCGTCGGCGCCGGCCGAACGCACCAGGCCGGCCGTGGCGGCATCGGCCGCGGGCGCGTCCCAGCGCTCGAGGGCCTCGATAAAGGCCTGTCGCGCGCGGTGCGCCGGAGGCACGCCAGACTCTTTCACCGCGGGCATCCGCCAGCCGTTGCGTTCTCTCGCGCTGCTCGCCTGAGCGCTCTTGAAGTAATCGACAGCCCACAGGATCGGCAGCCAGCGCTCGCGATCGGGCGCGGCCAGGCTGGCCAGATGCGCCGAATTAACGACCAGCACCGCGTGGAATTTGAAGCCCGGTGTCGGGCGCGGTTCGACGTTGCGTACGCCCGCGAGCAACAGCGCCGCCAGCAATTCGTTGTACGACAGGCCCTGCTTGACCTTGAAGACTGTTTCGTCGACCAGCCGTTCGCGGGGCGTCTCTTCGAGAAACCTTACGAGCGGCTCGATTTCGGGCCGCAAGGTGACGAGATCGGGTTTCAACCGCGCCTCGTCGGCCGCGACCGCGGGCAGGGTCGACAAGGCGGGCCAGTCTGGCAGGCCCAGAAGTGCGCCCGTGGCGGCCGTTTGCAGAAACGTTCGACGCGTGCGAAGAGTATCCACGGGAGCGCTCCTTCCACCTGAGAACTCGCGTCACGGCCCGCAGCCTGCCCCCACTCACGTTACGCGCACTACTGCGGCACTGCAAGATAAAAACCGCCGGTGACGCGAATGTGACGATTGCAGGGCGCGACGTGTATTGACGACCGCGCCGGCACCGATCAAAGTAATAGTGATCGGCTTCCCTCCCCCCTGGGGCTCCCCGCCCCCTCAGTACGGTTCCTGCCGTCATGTTATTCCGAGCGCTTCGGGCATTGCCTGTGTTGCTGCTGCCGATTGCGTTCGCGGCGGTTGAGGCCCGCGAGCCCGACGGCCGGAAACCGGAAACGTCGGTTTCGAGCGAAGCGTTTTTCGAGAGCACGATTCGCCCGTTGCTCGCCGCGCGTTGCTTTGAATGTCATAGCGCGCTGAAGCAGGAAGGGGGCATCAGGCTCGACTCGCGTGAGGGGCTGATCACCGAAGGCGATGCGGGCGACCCGGCGATTGTGCCGGGCAAGCCCGATGAAAGCCGGCTGATCGACGTGATCGACTATTCGGGCGCGATCCGCATGCCCCCCAAAGGGAAGCTGCCCGAAGCCGAGATCGCCTCGCTGACAGAATGGGTCAGAATGGGGGCCCCCTTCCCCGCGGTCGCCGAAAAAACGGTGACGCCGCTGGGGCACATGGCGACGGCCGATGGCATTGTCGAAGCCCGCGCCTCGCACTGGGCGTTTCAACCGATCGGGTATCCGCGGCCACCGGCATCCGCCGCCGACGAATGGCCGCAGACTCCGATCGACGCCTTCATCAGCGAGCGCCTGGCCGCCGCCGGATTGAAGCCCGGCCCCGCCGCCGACCGCAGAACACTGTTGCGTCGTGCAACATTCGATCTGCACGGCTTGCCGCCGACGGCGGACGAAGTCGCCGAGTTTGAGGCCGACCTGAGCCCGGGCGCCTTCGCGCGTGTGGTCGACCGGCTGCTCGCGTCAACGCGCTACGGCGAGCGCTGGGGCAGGCACTGGCTGGACGTCGCTCGCTACGCCGACACCAAGGGCTACGTTTTCACCGAAGAGCGAAAGTATCCCTACGCCTATACCTACCGCGACTACGTCATACGGGCGTTCAATGACGATCTGCCCTTTGATCGTTTCATTGTGGAGCAACTGGCCGGAGATCAGTTGCCCGATGCCGGCGAGCCGGCGCATCTGGCGGCCATGGGCTTTCTGACCGTGGGTCGCCGCTTCGGCAACAACCAGCCCGACATCATCGACGACCGCATCGACGTGCTGTCGCGCGGCTTACTGGGCCTGACCGTAACCTGCGCCCGCTGCCACGATCACAAATACGACCCCGTGCCGACCGAAGACTACTACGCCTTGTATGGCGTCTTCGCCAGCTCGATCGAGCCTGCCGAATTGCCGTTGATCGGCCAGCCGTCTGACGCTCATGCGTATGCCGAATACGAAGTCGAGTTGCAGAAGCGCGAGGCGGCGCTACGCGAGTATTTCGAACCCAAATACGCCGCGCTCATCGATGGCCTGCGGGAAAAAACAGGCGACTATCTGCTGGCGCAGGTGCAGGCCGCGGGGAAGAAGCTGGGCGAAACTGGGGCGATTGCGAATTCTCCGGAAGAGTTGCGGCCGGAAATGATCCGCCGCTGGAAGGAATTTCTGGCGGCGACCGGCAGACAGCCGCACCCGGTCTTTTCTGCGTGGCGCGACTTGTCGCAACTGCCTGAAGAGGAATTCGCCGCATCGGCCGGGTCGCTGATCGCCGCGCTCAACGACGATCCGCAGGCCAACTCCCGGACGAATGCGCTGGTGAAACGGGCGCTAGTGGCCGCTGCGCCCGCCTCGATGCGCGACGTGGCGGTGGCCTACGGCAAGCTGCTGGTTGAAGTTCACCGGCAATGGGTCGGGTTTCGGTCGGACCACGAGGCTTTCGGGGCCGCGCTGCCTGCCGCCTTGCCCGATGCCGTCGTCGAGGAGGTGCGACAGGTCTTGTACGGCGAGGGAAGTCCGGTGGTGGTCGATCACGAGGCCACACCTCGGATTTTCGATCGCGAGACGCGCGACAGGGTTTCGGCCCTGAAGAAGGAAGTCGAAACGTGGAAAGCGAATTCCCCCGCGGCCCCGCCACGGGCGATGGTCATGCGCGACGCGCCGCAGCCAGTGCCCGGGAAGGTGTTTATTCGTGGCAACCCCGGCCGCCCGGGTAAAGAGGTCGCACGACGCTTCCTGCAGGTGCTTTCGTCCCCCGGCGCCGCGGCTTTTCAGCAAGGGAGCGGGCGGCTGGAACTCGCTCGGGCCGTCGCCAGCCCGGGCAATCCGTTGACGGCCAGAGTCATCGTCAATCGGGTCTGGCAGCACCATTTCGGCAGCGGATTGGTGGCGACTTCCAGCGATTTCGGATACCGCGGCGCCCCGCCCAGCCACGCCGAACTGCTCGATTACCTGGCCCGCTCGTTGATCGACGAGGGCTGGTCGCTCAAGAACCTGCATCGCCGGATCATGCTTTCGGCGGTTTACCAGCAGGCGAGCGAGGTGCGGCCCGCAGCGGCCGCCATCGACCCCGAGAATCGGCTGTTGTGGCGCATGAATCGCCGGCGGCTCGATTTCGAACCGATGCGCGACGCGCTGCTGGCGGCCGCGGGCCGGCTGGACCTGACACTCGGTGGCCGGCCGGTCGATCTGTTCGCATCACCCTTCTCACAGCGCCGCGCCGTGTACGGGTTCATTGACCGCCAGGACCTGCCGGGAACGTTTCGCGCCTTCGATTTCGCCAGCCCCGATGTGAGCACCCCGCAGCGCCCACAAACCATCATTCCGCAGCAGGCGCTGTTCGGAATGAATTCGCCCTTTGTGATCGAGCAGGCGCGGCATCTGGCGGCGCAGGCCGTGGCGCAGGGCTCTTCAAGTGCTGAAGAGACGGTGCGCTGGCTGTACCGGCAGACGTTCGCGCGCGCCCCCGCGGCTGATGAAGTCGCTTTGGGTGCGCGCTTTCTGACCGAATCTGAGGCGGGCGAGCAAGCGTCGGTCGAGGCGTCTGAGGATTCGGGAGAATCGTCCGCGAATTCGGGCAAAGAGCGCGGCGGGCCACCGGCGGCCGGGCTGAGTACGCTCGAACAGTACGCCCAGGGGCTGCTGCTGGCGAATGAGTTTGTGTTTGTAGATTGAACTCGCAGAGAGAGATAGAGATCACGAGGCGTTCCAGCTCATTGAGATTCGGGAAAGCCGACACATGCTGCTCGACCAGATGTTAGACAGCCATCCGCCATTGACCCGCCGCGAGCTCTTGTGCCGCTCGGGCACAGGACTCGCCGCGCTGGGGCTGGCCGGGCTGCTCGCCGACAACGGGTATTCCTCGCGAGCGGCCGCGGCCCCGGGTTACGTCAACCCGATGCTGCCTCGCGCACCGCATTTCGCCGCCCGGGCGAAACACGTCATTCATCTGTTCATGAATGGCGGGCCGTCGCACGTCGATACGTTCGACCCCAAGCCGGCCCTCGAGAAATTCACGGGCCAGAACCTGCCCGTCGAAAACCTGCGAACCGAGCGTAAGACGGGGGCCGCGTTTCCGTCGCCGTTCAAGTTCCAGAAGTACGGCGAAAGCGGCATCGAGGTGAGCGAGCTGTTTTCGCACGTCGGCGGCCTGATCGACGATATCTGCGTCGTCCGCTCGATGCACGCGAATGTGCCCAACCACGAGCCGTCGCTGATGCTCATGAACTGCGGCGATCAAACCCTGGTGCGCCCCAGCGTCGGGTCGTGGGTCACGTATGGACTGGGGACCGAGAACCAGAACCTGCCCGGGTTTCTCGCGATGTGCCCCGGCGGCTACCCCATCAAAGAAACCGAAAACTGGCAGGCCGCGTTTCTGCCGGGCGCCTATCAAGGCACCTACATCGATTCCAGCCACACCGACATCGACAAACTGATCGCCAACATCCGCAATTCGACGCTGACGCCGGCCCAGCAGCGCCGGCAGCTTGACCTGGTGCAAGAATTGAACCGCCGGCACGCCGAAGCGCGGCAGAGCGACGCCCCGCTCGAAGCCCGCATCCATTCGCTCGAACTGGCCTACCGCATGCAGATCGAGGCGACCGACGCCTTCGACGTCAGCCAGGAGCCAAAGCACATTCTCGAGATGTACGGTGACGGGACGCATGCCCGGCAGATACTGATTGCCCGCCGGTTGATCGAGCGCGGCGTGCGTTACGTGCAGCTCTGGCACGGCGCCGGCCAGCCTTGGGACAACCACGACGACATCGAAGTCAATCATCGCAAGCTCGCCGGCCAGTGCGATCGGGCAATCGCCGCGCTCCTGACCGACCTGAAACAGCGGGGCCTGTTCGACGAGACCCTGGTGCTGTGGGGCGGCGAGTTCGGCCGTACGCCAACCGTCGAGCTGCCGCAGGCCGGCGCCAACGCCGGCAAAATCAACGGCCGCGACCACAACCACTACGGCTTCACCGTCTGGCTGGCCGGCGGCGGGGTCAGGGGGGGCACCGTGTACGGCGCCACCGACGAATTCGGGTTCCAGGCGGTCGAAAACAAGGTGGCGGTGCATGACCTGCACGCCACCATTCTGCACCTTCTGGGCTTCGACCACACGCGGCTGACGTATCGCTACGCGGGCCGCGACTTCCGCCTGACCGACGTCCACGGCAACATCGTGCGTGAGCTGCTGGCGTAGCGGCCACCGGCGAGGGGGGCGCAAGCGGCCTGAGGCGTCGCTGGTCGACAACGTCGCCACACCCTTTGCGTTCGCACGGTTGAGCGAATTCGCAAGTGATCACATGTCGCAGAATGAACAAGATTGGCCATCGCAAGCGTCTCGCAGGTTTCCAACGTCGCCACTTGCTTTCGGCTGGAAAGTTCTGCTGATAGCCGTCATCTCGGCGTGCCTGCTGCTTGTGCTCCTGGCGGGCTGGAAGCTTTACACACTGCCCCGCAGCCCCTCCGGTCGCAATGCGCTGGCCCAAACCACCATGTCCGATGGCACCTCGCTCGTGCTGGAGCAGGTCACATTCGGGACGGCCCACAAATTCGCGTCGGGGAGGTTCGGCGGGTCGGTTGTCAACGATCTTTTCAGGCGCGGCGGCGCCCGTGGCTATGGTTATCAACTCGACACACTACACGATGTTCTAATGATCTGGCTCACCCGTTGGGACCGAACAACGGGTCAACCTCTCGACTTCGATTGGTGGCAGGCGACGGTGCTTGTTGACGAATCGGGCGAAGAAATCGAAGACGAGAACCCCCGCCGGTGCTGTAGCGGAGGGGGGAGCGGGTCGAATACTTTGATCGGTTCGCGACCGTGGGCCCCGGTCACTTCCGGTGGGCACGACCTGATTCTCGCTGCGAGCCAGTTTCCGATCTTGCGGGCTCGTGCAGGCATGCGAAAGTTACGCATTTACGATCGCAGCGGTGCGGTCGTCGCCGAGTTTGACGCGAATGTTCCGAATACGAGCTCGGCGCCAGAGTGGCCGGCCGATTCGCTACCGGCCGTCAGGCAGGACGAAGACGTTACTGTGACACTGACCAGCGTGGACAGGCGCGAACAGCCGGCATCATGGGATTCGAACCTGCAACTGAGTCATCCCCGGCGGCGCTGGGCTGTGATGCCGGTCTACTCTGTAGTCTGGAACGGCCAACCAAGCTCCGCCTGGAAGCCCGAAACGGTCGAGTTGACGGACGCCCTCGGAAACGGCTATTGGGCATCGGATTGCCGGCTGAGTGATCGCGAGTCGGCCTGGAAGCTGGCGATGACGTTGGCGCGTGACGATCTAGCGTCGTTTGAAGCCTCTGAGCAATGGAGCTTCGCCCCGATTGCGCTACCTGGTCGCGATTCGTCACGGTCGCTAAACGAGATCGCATCGAGCAACGGCCTCAATATATCGTTGGTAGCCGTCGGGCACGGTTCGGCAAGCTACAGCGGCCCGGTCTTCGGCAATGGAAACATGTATACACACGATGGCAACAGGGCCGCGGAAAAGCCATTTGGCGTCTCGGCAAGCACACGAACAGGGCGCGACGGTTCCTGTTCGGGCCAGATCGACCTGACCGGCGATTTGGTGCATCTCGTTGTGAGCATTCCGACGCAATCGACGAAACACCGGCGACGATTCCTCGTCCGCGACGACTTCGGCCGCGAAGTACCACATCGCCTGGTGACGGCACCTCAAATGGAGCGGTATTTTCTGCTGGTTGATCCTGCGGCAGGCGTGAGCTCGCTGCAGGTGACGGTGTTCATCCATACGGCGCGCACGGTCGAATTTCTAATCGCGCCACCCGGCTCAGATGCGTCACGCGGGCCCGCTCATTGATACACGCTGTCGCTGCGCGGGAACGTGATGAGCAGGCTTTTCCACGACGGGACGGTAGCGCATCCCTGCCCCGTCACACCGGCGGGAGTCAGCCGGCTTCGCGCGGCACTGCCCGATTGCACGATCATCGGCCCGTGACTGGCGGCGCGAGACGATGCGCCGAACGAGCGACCAGATCACGAGGCCCGTGCAATAGATGAGGCAGATCAGCATCGAACGAACACCAAGATTCTATGTGGGCGGGACCTACCGGGGGGCCGACGCCCCTCGTTCGCCAGAAGTTGCGTCTGTTACTTTTCGTCTACCTCGGCGAGCAGCCCCTTAAAGACGGGGCGTTCCATCAGCTTGTTTTCCGTCCACGCCTGGAACGCGGCGCGACAGGTGACTGTGGGTTTGACCCACGTCGCCAGGTAATTGCACTTCACGAACGGCCTGTCCTGCTGCAACTGCGGCAAGCGAGCGGTGAGCTGCTCTTCGACGTCGGGCGGGATGCCCTTGGCAATCGTCCCCACGTAAACCAGCTTTCCGTCGACGATCGAGGCCAAGAGAAGTTCCGAAACCTTGCCCGTCTCCTTATTGACGTTGAAGCCGACGACAACGCATTCGGCCGAGAGAATTTCGAGGTCGGCCTCTTTCTTGTCTTTGGCCTTGTTCATGGCCGAGTCGTCACCGGCGAAATCTTTGACGGCGTCGCCCAGGTCGTCGGCTCCCTTTTCGACGTCACGGGCGTTGGCCATCATCTGGTCTTTGATCTGCTTCATCAGGTTCTGCTTGGGGCGCTCTTTGAAGCCCCAGTCGCGGGTCAGTACTTCGTAATCGATGCCGCCGATGATGAGTATCGCGCAGGCCGCTGCGGTAAAGCCCCACAAACCGGCCCACACGCGTTTGGCCGTCGCGGGCAACTCGCGGAACGTCGGCCGCCAGACTTCGAGCGGGTGTACGATCACGTCCCAGTAGCTGTGGCCGTCGCTCTTCATGCTGGCGCGGATGAAGGCGTAGCAGTGAATTACGATGAAGGTCAGGCCGCCCAGGAAGAGCTGCGTGACCGACCAGGCGCTGCGCGCGAAGCTGTCGTCGGGTGTGGCCGCCCGGACGAAGACACTCAACACAAAAATCGCGAGCACACCGCCGGCCAGAACGTAGGCCCATTGCGGCAGCCTCGAAAGCGCTTCCCAATGGTTGCTCGGCGCGTTGTGTACTTCGCCGTGGAGCTTGGCCCTTCCCTCGGGGCTCGTGCAGACATTCAACCGCGGATAGTAACCGCAGTGGGGGCACCACGACGCCGTTCCCCACGATTCGACGGCCCCGCATTTCGGGCACGGCTCGCCGTCAGCTGGTTTGCCTGTTGCCTGAGCGGCAGCCGCAAGTTCGGCAGCGACCGGCGGCGAACGCTTGTCGTTCTCGGAGACTTCGACTTCGGGGTTGGGCAGCGTCGCCGAGGCAGACATGGCGCGGTTCCGAGTGCGTAGGAAGGTCGCCGGCGGGGCCAGGGCCCCAAGGCCGGTTCAAGTGGGTGGGCAGAGACTTCGAAACCAACTATAGATCAGAAATGCGCGGGCTGCGGGCGGCAGGCATGGGCGACCGCGCTGGTCGTAGCGATTGTTCTGACGGCACGCAGCAGGGTGGCACGCCCTGACCGAGGCACGAGCGAAGGGCGTGGCAAGCGTCACGGTGCGCCTGCACTCGACGTTAAGAAGGAGGAGGCTCGGAAATTTGCCCACGCCCTTCCTTCGACTCAGGGCGTGCCACCCAAGGCGCTACTCGAATGCCAGCGTGCCGCACGTCACACCGACGCCGGTCAACACGCGCAATTCGCTCGCGATGCGCGGGGGCGGTTCGAGGCCGGCGAGGCAGCGCGAATACGCCGTGACCAGCGTCTGCGAGCCGCGGCCATCTTCGCGCAAGAGTTCGACACGAAAGTGTCGCACGCCCTCTTCGATCAGCCGCGGCACGAACGTCGCGGCCGATTGCGCTCGCGCGTTGAAAACCGTGTTGCGGCAACCGACGTCGGCCACCAGCGGATGGGCTTCACCGACGTGATCGCGCAATTCCACCTGATGCCGGTCACAGGGGCGCCCGCAATCGTGAAAATCTTTGCCGTTCGAAAGCACGTGCGAGAACACGCAATGCTCCATGTGAAACATCGGCATGTGCTGGTGCAGCACGACTTCGAACGGAACTGCGCAGAACCGGGCCAGAAGCGTCTCAAGCTGAGAGAAATTCAGGTCATAGCCTGGTGTCAGCCGCACGAGGCCGGTGCGCGAAAAGAGATCGGCCGTCAGCTCGTTGGTGATGTTGAGCGCGTAATCGCCGTAGAGGGGCAACTCGGGAAACCGCTCACGATAAAAGCCGATCGCCGCCAGATTGCGCACCAGCACGCCGTCGGGCCGACAGCGGGCGATCTGCAACAGCAGCCCGTCTTCGCGCGGCTTGACGATACGCGGCGTCGCCAGCACGACAGGTAGCCCGGCCGCGCGGCAGCGCGCGACGGCGGCTTTCGAACGCCGCACGTCTTCGAAGTCGCAATAGACCAGCTCGAGCGCGGGGCCACCCTCTGGCGGTGACCATTCGACCAGGCCTTCAAGCTGTTCAACTGTCCGGCACAATACCGAAAGCCGGGCCGCGGCGGGCGCATCTGGCTTGAACGCGTCTCGCAATCCGCCTGCGCCTGCGCGGCGCCGCTCATCGAGTTCGGCCCGCAGTTCGTCAAGCGCGTTCGCATTCACCGGGCGGACTTGCGCGGCCCCCTGACGCCGGCTCGTCAAATGGGCCACGGCGCGGCGGCGGAGCGCATTGAGCACGCTTTTGGGAACCATAACGGGGAGCGCTTCGGTTTCGCGGTCGCCGTCCAGCAGACGCAGCGACGCGAGGCGGTAGGGAGTGCCCCCGAGCCGGTCGAGCTGTTCGCGCAAAAGGTCGAGAGTGAGGGGGTGTTTGACAGCGGTCGCCAGCGGCGCGTCGGAGAATACGTCGACTGCCATTCCCTGGTCATCCCGAACGGTCAATCGCAAGGGCTGCCCCGCGACGGCCCGGGCTTCAAAATTGAGCGGCACGCGTTGTTGCGGTTTATTGTTCTCGAAGGATCGTTCGAGGCGCCGTCGCAGGGCCGGGTCGTCGGTCTTCCAGACGATGGCGCCGATCGAGACCGCCTTGAAGTTGATGTCACCGCGGCCGAATTCGAGCTCGATCAGAGGAGAGTCGATTTCGGGCGTCGATACCGACGGGCTGACGCCCGCCGCCCGCCGACCGGGATTTGTTCCGAACGACGGCACGTCGGGATGGTAGCCCGGGTCGCCGACCCGGGAGAACCGCGCTCGCCGGGGGGCGATCGTTTCCAACGACGGCGCTTCGGGGGGAACGAGTCGCACGCCGAATAACCGCCCCCCCTGTTCATCCTGTTCGGGCCGCCCTTCGTCGAACACGATGCCGTCGCCGGCCCTGATCGGCAGGGCTTCGGGCTGCCCCTTCGCAGCCCGCTGCGCACGCGCGAGCTTCTCGTCGAGCGCCACGAGCACGCCCGACCCGCGCACGTCGACGACGGTTCCCACGCGGACTCCGCGGTTCTTGGGAAATCGCCCCTCGACCAGCCGCTGATGGTTGACGCCATCGAGAAAGCCGTGCGTGAAGCCGCGCGAAAAGCTTTGCGCCAGGTCAAGCTCCTGCTGCGGGGTCGCAACAAACGAGAGGCCCGCGCCGGCGGCGTCGAGCGCCGCGCGGTAGGTCTGCGTCGTCGCGGCCACGTAGTGCGCGCTTTTCAGCCGGCCTTCGATCTTGAGGCAGGCGACGCCCAACCCGGCAAGTTCCGCGATACGATCGTAGGCCGCCAGGTCTTGAGGGCTCAGCAGGTAGGCTTTGTCGCCCAGGTCGCGGCATTGGCCATCGACGATCAATTCATAAGGCTGTCGGCACGCCTGGGCACATTGCCCCCGGTTCGCGCTGCGCCCGCCGATCGCTTCGCTTGTCAGGCACTGACCGCTGTAGGCGATACACAACGCCCCGTGTACGAACACTTCGACGGGCGTCGGCGTCGCCCGCGCGATGCGGCCGATTTCCGCCAGCGACAACTCGCGCGCCAGAATCACGCGCTCGACGCCCAGCCGCCGCACGAATTCGATGCCGCGCGGTTCGGTCAAAGTCATCTGCGTCGAGCCATGAATCGGAAACCCGGGCGCCAGCCGGCGCAAGAGCTCGACCGCGCCCAGGTCCTGCATAATCACGGCATCGGCCCCGGCTTCGACGATCGCGGCGAGCTGCCTGGCGGCCTCTGGCAATTCGTCGGAGAAAATGAGCGTGTTGAAGGTCACGTAGCCTCGCACGCCATGCTCATGCAAGTACTGCATGACCTCGGGCAGCTCAGCCAGCGTGAAATTGGTCGCGCGGTGCCGGGCGTTGAAATCGGCCAGCCCGAAATACACGGCGTCAGCCCCATTGGCCACGGCGGCGCGCAGCGCGTCGCGGTCGCCGGCGGGGGAAAGCAGTTTGGGGCGTGACGGAACCGGCATTTACGCGAACCGTTATTCAGGGCGGATGGCCAGAGAAGCCTGGTGTCGTCGCCTGGCTGTGATGGATTCAAGCTTAGCAGCTACCGGCTGCTGCGCCTCTTGAGCACCTTCGCGGCCCCAATCGTGCTGAATGAGAATCTTCCCCGCGACGTTTCCGATCGTGCCAGACCCTATTCCGACAATTCTTCGTGCCTCGGCTCGGGCAGGAAGAAGCATGCGATGCTGCCCACCAGATACACGAAGAACGCCACGGCGGCCGAGGTGTAGGCGAACTTATGCGGCACCGGCCCCAGCGAATCGGGCAGAATGCCGACCAGCGTTGCAGTGACCCAGGCGAACGAAGTGCCGATCATCCGCCCGCCAATATTCGCGGCGAAGCTTTCGCCAGTGCCGCGCAGGTGCAACGGGTAGACCAGCGGCAGGTAGTTACCCCAGAAGCTGAATTGCGCGACGGTCACCAGGCCCGCGAGGAAAATTCCGACGTAGAGCTGGTTGAGGCCGGTCACCGCGGCCCAGGCGAAGACGATGGGCATCAGAAACAGCCCGGGGATCTGAAAGATGCGCAACAAGGCGCGGCGGCTGATCATGCGTACCGCCAGAAACGCCAGCAGAAACCGGCCGCACAGACCGCCGATCTCCTGCACTTTGGTCACGTCGGACGCCACTTTCTGATTAACCTGGCCTTCGATCTTCTTTTGCTCGGGAACGGGCAGCTTCCCGCCCTGAGCCTCGGCCTCAATTTGCACGCTCGCCTGCGCTTTGACCTCGGGCAGGCCGGGCACAATCTGGGGAATCTGCTGAATCGCCCCGAACGCTGCCCCGTAACTGCACGCAAACATGAGAGTCGTGACGAGTGTTGTGCGGCGCAGCCGCGGCTCAAAAAGTTCGATCAGGCTGGGGCGCTTCAACGTGCCGGCGGCCTTCTTTTCGGCCCACGCCGGCGATTCGGGAAGGAACGGGCGGATGACGATCAACGGAATGGCGGGAATCAGGCCCGACATCAAGGTGTAGCGCCACGCGGCGTGCGGGTCTTTGATTGTGCCGCCGAAGAAATTCAGCGACTCAGGAAGCAAAATCGCGGGCAGGTCGGCGGCCCAGGCGATCGCCAGGCCGTGGGCGGCGGCGACGAGCAGGCCGCCGATCGACGAAAAGGCCTGCGTGTAACCCAGCACGCTTTCGCGCTGCTTCGGGTCTGAAAACAGTTCGGCCAGCCAAGCGACTGCCGCCACGAATTCGACACACACGCCGATGAAAGTCGTGCAACGCAAGACCAGCAGCATCTGCACCGACGTCGAAAACCCGGCCGCGAAGGCCGAGAAGGCGTACAACAGAATGCTGCCGGTCAGAACGCGGCGGCGCCCCAGCAGGTCGGTCAGATAGCCCCCGAACAGGCCGAAGATTCCGCCGGCGAACGCGGGAATATAGAACAACCGCCCCACCCAGGTGAGAAACTCGGGCGTTCCCGGCGCGGCGCCGGTCAGTTCCAGAAGCGCCGGCCGCACGATCAAAGGCAGCATCAGCAGTTCGTAGATGTCGAACGCAAAACCGATCGCGGCGATCGTGCAGATCAGCCACTGGACGGTTGAGAGGGGCTTGCGCCCCGAGGGTGGGAATTTCTCGGGCATGAAGTGGGTCCGAAGGAATCGGGGCGGGTAACCTGTTGTCGAGGCAATTTCACCTGATACAAACCAGCAGACAGGCAGAAATGCAGACTTTATCCGGCGGCCGCCGTCGCCGCCAGCGGGCCGTAGCGCGCTTCAAGAGTCACGGCCGCTCGGCAGCGGCCGCGACTCTGCACGGACCACGAGCGTTCTGTGTGGGACCAGCGCCGCGGCGAGGCTTTTCGTCGGTTGCGGCGATGAGCTATTCTGGCATTTGTGTCGGCACGAGCAGTGCGTCGCAGGTGGGTCATGGGCAGCCATTCGTCTCTCTCAGTCGGCCGGAAGGGACCCGTGTGGCTGTTCCGGCTCGCGGCGGTCGCCGGCGGGCTGTCGGTGGGCGTCGCGGCCGAGGTGATTTGCATCTGGTGCGGCTGGGGGAACTCGGCTGATTTCGACGTCCCGTTCGTCGGGTTTGCGGAGACGCAAGCGCTGTTTGTGACGGACACGACGGGGGAGCGTTACGAGATAACATCTGGGCGAAGTCGATTTTTTCGGCCGGAGTCGTTTCCGGCCGTCAAAGGTTCCCACGAGTTCCGCATCTTTGTGCTGGGGGGGTCAACGGTCGCCGGCGAACCGTACGCCACGGCAACCGCGTTCACGACCTGGCTCGAGCTGGCCCTGCAGGCTGCCGACCCCGAGCGCGACTGGAACGTCGTCAACTGTGGGGGCATCTCGTATG
Organism: Planctomycetaceae bacterium; assembly: GCA_052388175.1. Lineage (GTDB taxonomy): Bacteria > Planctomycetota > Planctomycetia > Planctomycetales > Planctomycetaceae > SIAF01. The sequence goes on from JBQTIL010000034.1 coordinate 27,993, forward strand.
CCAGCTATCGCCTGGTTCCCATCGTGCGCGAGTGCCTGGGGTACCAGCCCGACCTGCTGATCGTCTCGCTGGGGCACAACGAATTTCTCGAAGACCGCACGTACGGCCGCCAGAAGCAGGCCGGGCCGGTATTGGCGACTGCCCAAAGGCTGGCCGTACGGCTGCGAACGGTCACGTTGGTGCGCGCCGGCCTCGCAAAACTCAGGCGCCTGAACGACCCTCCTGCGGCAAAACCCGCACTGCCGGCCGAGGTCGATGCGCTGCTCGACCACGCCGGGGCGCTGGCCGAATACCACCGTGACACCGCCTGGCACGACGCCGTGGTTGAAGATTTCGGGCGCAGCGTGCGAGGCATGGTACGGCTCGCGAATGCTGCGAACGTTCCCCTGATTCTGATGCGCGAGCCGTCGAACCTGGCCGACTGTCCCCCGTTCAAGTCGCAGCCTCGCGACGGTTTGTCAGAATCAGACCAGGCGGCCTGGCGCCGGCTGCTGGACGAGGCGCGGGCGCGGTATCGGGTCGATCGGTCGGGCGCCTGCCAGTTGCTTTGCGAAGCAGTGGCCCTCGACGATCAGCATGCCCTGGGGTGGTACGAGCTGGGAAAGTGCCGCGAGGCAGCGTTCGACAACGCCCTGGCGCGCGAGGCGTTTGTGCGGGCGCGCGATCTCGACGTCTGCCCATTGCGAATGATCACGCCGCTCGAAGAGTCGCTGCGCGAGGTCGCCGCCGAAACCGGCACAACGCTGCTCGACGCACACGCCCTGCTCGAATCACGGACGACTACCGGCATTCTGGGGAACGACTTTCTGGTCGACCACGTACACCCGTCGTTCACCGGGCACCAGCTCATTGCAGAGATGCTGTTTGACGAAATGTTTCGTCGAAAACTGGTCGCACCGCCTGACGACTCAGACGAGCGTCGCCGCGAGCTGTTCGACCGTCATTTCGCGGAACTTCCGCCCCTGTATTTCGAGCGCGGCCGACAGACTCTGGAACGATTGCGCGGCTGGGCCGCGGGCCGGGCGGAGGGCAGGCCGCTCGAGCGCGCGGGGCGCAACGGCGCGGTGCAGGCACTACCAGCTCGTTGAAAAACGAGGACTGGCTCCCGGACGCTGCTGAAAGATCGCAAAAAAAGCGCAATTCGCGAGGGTGCCTGTCTCCGTTTTTTTCGCTGCTACCTGCCGGAAATGGGCGGTAAGGTTACCGGCGGATCGAAGGGCAGTGGCGAGCAAGCGCCCGCGACCGCAGATCTTGGATGGAACGCAGCGCTGACAGACAGAGCCTGACGTGCGCCGCTATGTTGTGGAGAATCGCGCGATGAAAACGACCACGCAGTACCGTTACCTCGCGCCGAACCCCAAGTCATCGTATCGGCAGTTGTTCGTCAAAGGGCCGCGCAGGGTGCCAGGCGAGGTTCACGAAGTCTGTCACCTCACTTCGTCGCGTATCGAGAGAGCAATTCCTGATAGCCGGGATGGTCTTGAATGCCAGAGAGATACGGGTCGCCTTTCATCTCTGCAAAGTTCTGGTAGCCGTCGGCGATCGCCAGGCGCAGCATTTCGACGGCTTCGTCCCCACATTTCCGCTGCTCAGCGAGATCGGCAGGCGAGAGTGGATCCTTTCCGCTGCCGATGAGTTGCGCGCGCAGGGCCAGCCCACACGCGGCGTCGTACCGGCTGCTGATCAAGCGACTCTTCAGAATGGTGTCACTCGGGTTGGTTGGGGCGAGTTTTTCCAGGATGTCGATGGACTTCCGGAGAGATTCAACCGCTTCAGACGGGTGCCCCACGCGGTATTGCCAGTGACCGAGACTGTAGTACGCGATACCCAACGAGCGGACATTCGCCCGATCCGCGGGGATGGACTGGACGAGCTTCTCTCGAATCTCCACTTCTTTCTGAAACGATGCGATCGCCTCGGTCCGCTGGCTGATGGCCTCCTGCGCGGCGCCGAGTCCGTCATAACTTTCTGCCAGAACCACCTGGTAGCCGCTCGCCGCAGGAAATTCACGCACCAGAACCTGGCGATGCTCGATGGCCTTTTGATACGAAGCAATCGCGTCCGCATACAGCGATGAATTGCGCTGCCAGATCCCAATGTTGTTGTACGCCAGCGCCAGGTCGTCGCGATATCGCGCGATCGTCGGGTTGTCGCGCACGAGCTCCTCGCCAATGCGGACGGCCTGCTGGGTGGATTCGATGGCTTTAGGCACCTGACCGTTGTTACCCTGGCTGTGTCCGACGCTGATATGGCTCGCGGCCAAATCGCCCCGGTAGTCGGCGATCGAGGGCTCTTTCCGCGCCAGTCCTTCGCGAATCTCGATGGCTTTGTTGAAAGACGAGATCGCCTCATCGCGCTTCCCGAGATCTCCCAGCGCCAAACCGAGCTGGTGCTGACTTAACCCCACCAGAGAGGCGTAGCGGGAAACGGTGGGCTGCAGATCGACCAACTTCTCACGGACCTCGATGGCCCGCCGGTGCGATTTCACCGCCGATTCCGACTGGCCTCCGTTTCGCTGCCAGACCCCGGCATTGCTAAGTGCCAGCCCGAGATTCTCCCGATAGCGAATGACGCCCGGGTTGTCGAGAACCAGTTTTTCGCCGAGTTCGATCGACTTTTCGCAGGACGCGACGGCCTCCAAAAACTTCCCGGCACTCGCTTGCTGAAAGCCGAGATCGATGTGGCAGGCAGCCAGGTCTCCGCGATGCGCTGCGACAGTTGGCTCGAGCGCGACCAATTCCTTGCGGACCTCGACGGATTTCTGATACGACCGAATTGCCTCATCGCGCTGAGCCTGGTCGCCGTACGCTTTGCCGAGCGCCTCGAGGCTCTGTGCTAAGATAGCTCGATATCGGGAAGTCGACGGCTGTTGGCTGACAAGCTCCTCGCGGAGTTCGACCGCCTTCTTGTGCGCGGCGACCGCCTGCGCCGGCTGTCCGCTATCGCGCTTTCCCCAGCCAATGTTGTTGTACGCAATTGCCAGATCATCCCGGTAGCGAGCCACGGCGGGGTTCTCGCCGACCAGCGCTTCCCCCAGCTTGATCGCCTTCTGATAAGACGCCATTCCCTCTTCGGCCTGCCCTCCATTCGTTTGCTGGTAGCCGTAGTTGATGTAGCAGCCGGCAAGATCTCCGCGGTATGTGATCGATAACGGTTCATCCTGAACCAGCTTCTCGCGGATCTCAACACATTTCCGGCTTGCCTCGGCAGCGTCGCGCCACCGCCCGGAATCTGCGATACGGCGGCTGAGGTTGTCCCAGGCGGTCGCCAGTTCGTGGCGGTACTGGGCGATTCCCGGGTTGGCTTCGACAAGCTTTTCCTGATCCTCAACCGCCTTGCGCGCGACAGCAATGGCAGGCGTGACCGAGCCGTAGGCATCGGGCTTCAGGGGAGGCGCAACAGGGTCGAGCTTGGCGGGCGGCGGAATCGCGAGCGACGTCGCCCGTTCCGGAGAAGGTGACGCGACCGGGTTCTGATCACTGTCACTTGGGCCGGAATGCGCCGGGGCCGCCGGCACGACGCTCTTTGCGACCAGTGCAGGCGTTCCAGGTGGGGAGGGCTCGTCAGCCGGAGGCGGCAATGAACCCGGCGTTTTCGTCGCATCGGTCGCCGTTGCCGAAGTCGACGGCAAGGCGATCGTACCCTTCTCAGCGCCAGCATCCTGCGCGGCCGGCGGCCGGCGCGCGAAAGTCACAACCGCCGCGCTAACGGCCGCCACGACGACCAATGCGCCGGCGGCCAATATCCACTTCGTGCCGGGCGAAGTCGCGACCGGGGGCTGTTGGTTATGCAGCCGCGTTTCGCGCCGAGCCCGCTGCAGCCCTTCCACCAGCGCGTCCATGTCGCGATGAAAATCGGGGTCGCGCCGTACAATGGCCGCCTGGCGGTACGCGAACTCTCTCAGGCTTTCCGGCAGTTCCTCGGGAAGCGGGATCCGCGCGCCGTCCACCAGAACCGGTATCACCGGGATATCACGGCGCAGCGCCTCTTCGATTTCAATTCGCACAAAGTCGCGCTCGTCGTCCAATCGACGGCGTTCGCTGGCGTCTTTCATGTCGCACCACTCTTTGCCAAGGATCGCCAGCAACACGTCACACTGCATGACAGCGCTGGCCAGGTGGTCGCGAAAGTCAACGCCTGGCGGAATCGAATCGACGTCCTTGAAGATGTTTTGCTTGCCGTATTCCTCCACCAGCCGATCGAAGATTCGTCCTGCGACGTGAATCGTTTCAGAGCCCCGACGGTAAGAAATGAATGCTTTCATCGCCCGCTCCCGCGAATTCACACAACAGCGGCCGCAACTCTACCGGACAGTTGTAAGATAGCATCGCGCCCATCCAATGTCTGCAAAGTGCGCTGCGTCGCTGACGCTTCGGCAATTGCGCACTTCCGGACCAATCGGGCCTTGACCCTCGATTGCTGACCCGGCCGTGTCACTCGCGAATGCGCCCCGCGACCTGTTTCGTGAATCGCCCGAATTGACTAAGCTCGCGAGGGCCTGCCGGCGCCCGCGGTTGTTTTCGGCGCCGCGACGATGAACGATCTCTGTGCCCACACGTTGTGCCCGCCCCCGCACCATCACTCGGCCCGGCAACTGCCGCTGGGGAAGTGCCGCGAGGCGCTGTTCGATTACGCTCTGGTGCGAGAGGCGTTTGTGCAGGCCGGGCGGAGGGACGCCGTTCGAGCGCTCGGGGCGCAACGGCGCAGTGCAAGCTCTGCCAGGCCGATGGAACGACGTGGACGGGCTCCCGGGCAGTGCTGAAATCTCGCGAAGAGCGCAAATTGCGAGGGTGCCTGTCGCAGTCTTTTTTTTCGCCTGCGGACGGAGCCTGACGTGCGCCACTACTCTGTGGTAAAATGGCGGTATGAGCACCACCACGCAGTACCACTACCTCGCCCCGAACCCGAAGTCATCGTATCGGCAGTTATTCGTCAAGGGGACGCGCATTCGCGCTCGCGTCTTGTACGGGTGGCACGCCAACAGCGAACCGATGTCGGCCGAGGAAATCGCCGCCGACTACAAGCTGCCCGTTGAAGCCGTCAAAGAGGCGATCGCGTACTGCGAGTCGAACCCGCCGGAGTTGCTGCAGGACTACGCGCGTGAGGAAGCGCTGATGGAAGCCTCCGGAATGAACGACCCCGACTACAAGCTGCATGGCACGCCAAAGGCGCTCTCGCCCGAAGAGCGCGAACGCATCAAGCGTCGCTTCCAATGAGGTTCTACCTCGACGACGACAGTGTCGGGACACTGCTTGTGCGCCTGCTGCGACAGGGGGGACACGACGTCTTGGTTCCCGAAGAGGCCGCTACGTCGGGCAGCGCTGACGCCGTTCATCTTACCCAGGCGATCCGCGATCAGCGTGCCTTGTTGACGGGCAACTACGACGACTTTGAAGACCTGCACTACCCGATTCAGGCAGCGCACGGTCGGCACAGCGGGATACTCGTCGTGCGTCGAGACAACGACCCTCGACGCGATTTGACGCCTCGCGGAATCGCGACAGCGATAAGGAATCTCGAAGCGTCCGGCATCGCAGTGACCAATGAGTTTCACATTGTCAATCACTGGCGATAGCGCGTGAAGACGAGAAGGCCGCCAGGTGGCATTCGGGAGGCAGAACGGATCGCTGACAGGCTGAGTTTGCACTACGTCCGTTCGACAACGCCTGAATCGTCACGTTTCGCGCCGTTCCCTGCGTCAACCCGATGAACTAGACTGGCCCGCGCGTGTCAGGACCATTGTGTTGCGCCAGGGAACGAGTTCTGATCTTCAGTCTGTGCCTGCCTCTGAACATCCCACCGGCTCATCAACCGACAACCGGTCCAACTGGTCGATCATATGGCGGCTGTTGGAGCTGAGTTGGCGGTATCGCTGGGGCTGCGTCGAACTGCTCGCGCTGCAGGGGTTGTTGCTCGCGACCAACCTGGGTGGGCTGGGGCTGACCGGCCTGGGGATCGACGTGGTGTTGTTTCGGGTCGGGGAAGTGACGCGCCGGCCCGCCTATCCGTGGGGCTTGGCGCCGCCGTCAGATTGGGACCCCATGCACGAAGTGGCGTTGATCGCGGGGGCGATCCTCGGGTTGGCGCTTCTGCGCGGCTGGCTCAACTACATCTATGCGGTTGAATCGGGCAAGCTGGTGTATGAACGCATCGTCGTCGACATGCGGGCCGAGTGCTACGAAAAGCTGCAGCGGCTGAGCTTTCGATTCTTCGACGCGAATTCGACCGGCTCCATCATCAATCGTGTCACCAGCGACGTGCAGGCGGTGAGAGCTTTCGTCGACGGCGTGCTGATTCAACTGGTCATCCTCGCACTGTCGCTCGTCTGCTACCTCGCGTACATGCTGCGGATCAACGGCCTCTTGACGCTCGCATGCCTGGCGACGACCCCCGTGCTGTGGATCATGGCAATCGTGTTTTCGCGCCTCGTGCGCCCGGCGTACGATCGCACGCGCGAACTCTCAGACCGCGTGGTGTTGCGGCTCGCCGAGAACGTACTCGGGGTGCACGTGGTCAAGGGGTTCGGGCGCGAGCCTGAGGAAATTGACCGGTTCGCTGCGGCAGTCGGCGCGGTGGCCCGCGAGCAACACGGCATTTTCTGGAAAGTCAGCCTGTTCACCCCTGCCATCGGGTTCTTGACGCAATTGAACGTCGTGGTGCTTTTGGCCTATGGAGGCTACCTGGTGACGCAGAATCGCCTGCCGCTGGGAACGGGCCTCGTCGTCTTCTCCGGGCTGCTGACGCAATTCGCCACACAAGTCGCCAACCTGACCAATATCACCAACAGCATTCAGCAGAGCCTCAGCGGCGCGCGGCGCGTCTTCGACGTGCTCGATTCGCCCGTCGAAATACAGAGCCTGCCCGATGCCGTGCGGCTTCCCCGGCCCTTGCGTGAAATTCGATTTGAAGATGTCTGCTTCGGCTACGAACCGGGCCAACAGGTGCTGACCGATGTCAACCTCGAGGTGACCGCCGGGGAGTGCGTCGCGATTGTGGGCGCGACAGGGGCCGGCAAGAGCACGCTGCTGAGCCTCATAGCGCGGTTTTACGATCCGAGGCGCGGTCGCGTGCTGATCGACGGCATCGACCTCAGGCGCTTCGATCTCGACGACCTGCGACGACACGTGGGGTTGGTCTTCCAGGAGAGTTTTTTGTTCAGTCACACGGTCGCAGCGAACATCGCCTACGGCCGCCCCCAGGCGACGCGCGACGAGATCGAGCGGGCGGCGAAAGTCGCCTGCGCCCACGAGTTCATCATGCGGCTGCCCAACGGATACGAGACGGTGCTGGGGGAAGGCGGAATGGACCTGTCGGGCGGGCAACGGCAGCGACTGGCGATCGCGCGGGCCGTGCTGCCCGACCCCGCGATTCTGTTGCTCGACGACCCGGCCGCCTCGATCGACCCGGCCACCGAAGCCGAGATTCTGGCCGCGATCGAGCAGGCAATGCGCGGCCGCGCGACGTTTATCGTGGCGCATCGCCTGAGCACGATTCGGATGGCCGAGACTGTGGTTGTACTCGAGGACGGCCGTATCGTGCAGGCGGGAACTCATGCCGAGCTGCTGGCGAACCCCGGACACTATCGCAAAGCCGCGCACGTGCAATTGCAGTCGTGAGAAAGGGGACCGGGGACCGGCGAGAGCGGAAAAGGGAAAATGGGAAAAGGGAAAGGGGACCAGGGACCAGGAATTATTTCAAAAGGGGCGAGGGAACCGATGGCGGATTATCGTGATCTCAACGTCTGGCAGGACGCGCATCGCCTGGTGCTGAAAATCTATCAAATGACGCAACGATTCCCACGCGACGAACAGTTCGGGCTGACCAGTCAACTGAGGCGTGCCGCGGCATCCGTCCCAGCGAATATCGCCGAAGGGAACGGCCGGGGGTCGTCGAAGGAATACCTTAAGTTCCTGTACATTGCGCGCGGTTCGCTGAACGAACTGCGCTATTTTGTGTTGCTCGCGAGAGATCTTCAGTATTTTTCAGGCAGTGCGGCGATGGAACTCGAAGTTCAGTTGGAAAGCGTCAGCAAACTGCTCGCCGGCCTGATTCGCGCGATTCAGCGTCGGGCGGCAAAGACCTCGTCTTGAAACTTCTTTTGGAACGTCCCGTGACCCCTGCTCCCGCCCCTCAGGTTCCCGATCCCCACTCCCCGGTCCCGGGCTCCCGGTCCCCGATCCCTGGTCCCCTTTCCCCTTTCCCCTTTCCCCGTTCCCGGGTACCCGGTCCCCTTTCCCCGATCCCCGTTTCGCTGACCTACGCCCGTCGCGATCGCGAGCGCGAAGCCGACGCGCGCCCGCTCGACTTCGGCCTGATCGGCCGGCTCCTTTCGTACATGGCGCCTTACGCCGCCAAACGCAACTGGCTTTTGTTCACAGTGGTCGTGCGTGCGATTCAGTTACCGTGCGTGGCCTGGGTGATCGGCGCGGTGATCAACGGCCCCATCGCGCATCACGAGTCGTTTTCGCAGGTGCTGCGAGGCGCCTCGGGCCTGCTCGCACTTGCGGCCTTTACGCAAGTGAACTTTCATTTCCGCCAGCGGCTGGCCCTCGAACTGGGGGAGGCCGTCGTGCACGACCTGCAGCGCGAGATCTTCGCGCATCTGCAGCGCATGCCCATGAGCTTTTTCGGTCGGACGAAGATCGGCCGCATCATCAGCCGCGTCACGTCTGACTGCGAAGCCATGCGGGTGGGGGTGCAGGACGTCTTGTTCGTGACGCTGGTGGGGCTGGGGCAGATGATCGTTTCGGCGGCGTTCATGCTGTACTACGACCGGGTGATGTTCGCCGTCGTCGCCGCGATGACGCCTGTGATGTGGGGGTTGAACCGGTATTTTCGGCGGCTGCTCAGCCAGGCTTATCGCGAGGTTCAGGAGAGCTTCAGCCGCGTGACTGGCACGCTGGCCGAATCGGTCGTGGGTATCCGCGTGACGCAGGCATTTGTGCGGGAAGAGGTCAATGCGGGGCTGTTTCACGATCTGGTGCGCGATCACGCCGGCTACAACATGCGCGCGACCCGCACCGCCGGGATCTTTCTGCCGCTGCTCGAGTTCAACGCCCAGGCCTTCATTGCCGCACTCTTGCTGGTGGGCGGCTATCGGGTGATGCATCCTGAGAGCGGCATGACGTCGGGCGCCTTGATTCAGTTCTTCTTTCTGGCGAACATCTTCTTCAACCCGATTCAGATGCTGGGCAACCAGTACAATCAGGCGCTGACGGCGATGGCTGGCGCAGAGCGCGTCTTTCGGCTGCTCGATACGCCCCCCGACTGGCACGACCGACCCGACGCCATCGTACTACCCCCATTGAGGGGGCGCGTCGAGTTCGAGCGCGTCACGTTCGGATACCTTCCCGACCGACCTGTGCTGCACGACATCAACTACGTCGCCCTACCGGGGCAGACGGTGGCGCTGGTGGGGCATACGGGAAGCGGCAAGACGTCGATCGTCAATCTGATCGCCCGCTTCTACCTGCCGTCGGCCGGCCGCGTGCTTGTCGACGGCGTCGACTCTCGCGAAATGCAGTCGGCGTCGCTGCACCGCCAGATGGGCATCGTGCTGCAGCACAATTTTCTGTTCACCGGCACGGTGCTCGAGAACATTCGGGTGGGCAGGCCCGGGGCGACCGCAGACGAGGTGCAGGAGGCGGTCAGAAAGCTCGATTGCCTCGATGTGATCGAGGCGTTGCCCGACGGGCTCGAATCGGAGGTGGGCGAGCGGGGAGGCCGCTTGTCGCTGGGGCAGAGGCAACTGGTCTGCTTCGCTCGTGCGATACTGGCTGACCCACGGATCCTGATTCTCGACGAGGCAACCAGCTCGGTCGACGCCTTGACCGAACTTCGCGTGCAGCAGGCGCTCAAGCGGCTCCTGGCGGGGCGCACCAGCTTTGTCGTCGCCCATCGCCTCAGCACGATTCGTCATGCCGACCTGGTGCTCGTGATGGACCAGGGCCGAATCGTCGAGCGGGGCACGCACGCGTCGCTTTTGGCGCAGGGGGGCACGTACGCGCGGCTGTGCCGCGAGTTCGCGCAGGGGCTGCAGGCGTAGCCGCTTGACGTCAGCTCAGTACGCACATGCGCCATTGCACGGCGGGGTGTAGTACGCGCCTGCGGGAATTCCGCCGGCAGGGTAAGTGGGGGCGGGGCAACCAGCGGGGCCGCAACCGCCGTAGCCGGCGCCACAAGGGCTGCACGGGTTACAGCACGGGGTACAGCAGCAGCCGCCGGCGAGCGCCACCAGCAACAGGCCGAATGCGAGAGTGAGAAGCGATTTCATGCGGGATTCCTGAGGATGGGATCAACCGGGTCGATTTTTCCGCCCGTTGTGAAGTGTCGGGCGTTCCGGGCGCCGGACAGGCGGGAGTGGGAGCGGTGAGATAATCGATCGCAATTCAGGCGACAAGGCCAGTCGCCCGAAATACCTCGCAAAACAGGCCAAAATTTGTAAATCTTGCAAGGGCGGCGGGTTGTTCCAGACGGCGCGGCTTGCGAAGATAGTTGGCCGCTGCAAGCGACTTCTGATTCCGCGGCTTTAGGGCGACCGATAGTCAGGAAGCGGCCGGTCGCCGGGTGCGAGAGGTTTGATCGCGCGCCCTTGGCGGTTGGCTGTGGGCCTGCGGGGCAACCAAAGTTGCGATGGAGATTACCGCGTGGCGCCGCCACGGATGTTCGCGAGGTGGGAGTCAGCTATGAAGTTCGAACGCGCGACTGCGATACGGGTCATCCGCGCTCGCAGCCGACTGGCCTGTGGGCTGCTGCTGGCGGTGGCCCCCGCGGCAATGCTCTTGGCCAAAGATCGGCCCGCCAGGTCTGACGAGGCGGCTACGGTCGCCCGTAAGGTAGACGAACGCAGCCGCCTGGGAAGCGAAAAGGCGACCGAACGCCATGTGCTGGTTTCCGCGGTCGAGGCGGTCAAAAGCAGCCGCGAGACGCTGCAGCGCATCCCCGGCTATACGACGACGTTGATCCGCCAGGAGCGGCTGAAGAAAGAACCGGTCAAACAGGTGATGCAGCTCAAATTCCGCCGTGAGCCGTTCAGCGTCTATTTGAAATTCATCGACCCGCATCCCGGCCGAGAGGTGCTGTTCGTTGAGGGGCAGAACAAGGGAAAGTTGCTGGTGCACGAAGCCTCGGGAATCGTCTCGCTCGCCGGCACCATCTCGCTGTCTCCCACCGGAGATCAGGCCCTCAAGGAAAGCCGCTACCCCATCACGATGATCGGCATGGAAAAAATGCTGGATGCCCTGGTCGAGCAGTTTGAAGGCGAAATGACCCGACAGGAATCGCGCCTGACGGTGTACCCGCAGGCCAAAGTCGGGGCGGTCGAGTGCAAGATGTTCGAGATCGCGCGCGACAAAGAAAGGCCGACCGTGCGGTTTCAGAAGACCCGCCTGTATATCGACAAACAGAGCAACCTGCCGATTCGCATCGAACAGTACGGGTTTCCGGCACGGGCAGGCGACGAGGGCGCGCTGCTCGAAGAATACGTATACACCGACGTCAAAACCGACGTGACGCTGTCGGATATCGACTTCGACACCCGCAATCAGACCTACGGCTTCAAATAACGGAAATTTCCGACGACCCGGAAGGACGCGGCTTTATCACGGCTGCGCCCTTCCGTCGTCGGATTCGGACAAAACGCCCACAGCCCGCACCAATCCGTGCGGGCTGTGGGCGTTTTCTGGTGCGAACTGCGCTTTGCGTTCGCTTTTTCTCTGCCGGGCTCGAACGGGTGACTTACAGATCGCCAGCAGCTCAAACGACCGGCAAAACAGCGAGTCGCCCGAAGCTCTCATCGTGACGATTGCGATCCGGGGCATTTTGCCACGCAGTCCATTTGGGAGCAACCACGCCCCGTGAGTGAGCAAAAACCTGGGAGGCTGTCGGCCTCTGATCGTTGCGCTGGATCCCAGCCACTTCACGATCGGAGAGGCACGGACCACCGCTGTTCCCCGCTGCTCGGGGGAGCCCAGTAGGCGCCAAGCTGACTCGATGATGCCCGAACACATCCTGCGAACGGGACTTTTACTTGACGAACCACTTTCGTCGCACGAACAGAGTGGCAGCCCCACTCAGCAGGAGCACGATTGATGCCGGCTCGGGGACGGCCGCAGCGCCCGAGATACGGGGCTGACGCAAATCGCTGAATCCGTCTGGGGCGTCAATTGTGATCTTGGCGATCGTCTCGCCGTTGATCGCAATCAACGTAAAGAAATTCTGCCCGTTCCCCAGCGGCAAATTGAAAATGTGTTCCGTTGTGCCGCCCAACGGTTCGTTGGCGATGGCTGTGATCGTGGCATCGCCCTCGCCGTTCAGCGGGTTTCCGATGAAGTCGATGAAGAACCCACCCGGCACAGTGATCGAAATGTTATTGAGGACGCCGTCTTCGGCCTCGACACGCGCCTGGCCGCTGCTCGATGTGACAAGGACGTCGGTCGTGGAGGAAAACGCCACGAGAATTCCTGATAGATTTGCCTGGCCGAAGACCGTTGCACCGGTTTGCCCGGAAGTAAACAGAATGTTTTCCTCGTCCGGCTGGGGATTGTTCCCGGTCTGAAACACGAATTCGGCTTGAGCTACCGAACAGCAGAATAAAGCCGCAAGAAACAGCGACGTTCGCTTCACAAGACACCTCCCCGAGAAGAGCAAGCTGATTCGGCGCGCACTGAACCCCTGCCGTTCATTGGCAAAGGACGGGCCAAAGCATCCACTTCCGCGGATTCTCGACGAGCCGGCTCCGGGTGCAGCATTAACCACTTAGACGCCAAGCAGTTAGGCATGGCGGGCGTACTTTGGAAACAGTCCGCTTCGACTAGGTCGCGAATCGATGGTCCTCAAAAGGTGAGGCCGACACGGACATTTCGATACTGTTGCGATCGGATGGAGCCGAGACCCGCGTCGAAATGCAACAATTGCTCGAAGCCTCGTAGGCAGCTATCAGACGGGCTTCGCGCTGCGCCGCGGGCACGCCCCCGACGAGGCAGCAGGTTCACTGGCAAACTGGCGTAAGCGCAATTGAGGGGGTGGTTTGCGAGTAGGGTGGTCACCAGTCGCTAAAGCCACCAGAGGTCTCGGATTGAGTGCCAAAGGCGCTCAGGCGGGCGTTATGCCAGGCGGCAGAAAGGCAGCAAGGTCGAGCGGCGGGAATGGTACCGTCTCTGATTTCCTCGCTCGCTTAGTTCATGGCAAATTGGCATCGCCTCAGTTGTTTTTCCGCAACGCCTTGGCGCATGTCATTCAGGCGTTTGCAGCGTCATAAATCCTATGGCCATTCCTTCGGTCCTGGGTATGAATTACGCAAATTAGCGCGTTGCATGTCGATAGGTTCGACGCCCATTAAGTCGGAATCAGCCAGTCGATAGGGAGTTGATTCATGCCGTCACGTCGTGAGCTTCTGAAAGTATCGGCTGTGGCGGGGCTGGCGAGCGCCGTCCGTTGGGCGCCGTTCTTCGCCGGCGCAGACGGGCCCGGCGGGATCGAGGTCAATGACGTTCAGTCGCAATTGAACAGCACGCGGGTCTATGCGCTCGCTCGCGCGCGTTCCATCGACGATCTCCAGAGCGCCTTGCGGCTGGCAGCGCGCCGAGGCCGGGCCACCACGACGACCGGGTAATTTCCGAGTCTCCCGAATTATTTCTGAGCAAACCAAGAGACCGCTGTCAGCTGGAATTGGGGACCATTCAGCGCTTCGTATGCCGTTTGTACGTGTCCGTGTTCAACTGTTTGGCCGAAGGCGATGGATGGTCGGCGTGACGAATCTGGTATAGGGTACCTGCCGTGAACATCATTCCCTGGTATATCTACGCCTTCTGCTCCCTTCCGTGCTTGCTGATCGGCATTGTTGTGGGAGTCGTCGTGGCAGATTTGAGAGGCGTGCAGCGAGCTCTCGTGGCGATCGCTGGTGCGGTTGGTGCCGTCTCAGGGGAATGGCTTGGCGTCTTGGAACTTCGGCGGTTTGCCAGCTCCATATGGCCGCCCGCGTTTGCCGGCGCACTCTTGGGAAGCTGTCTGTTGAGCCTGACAGTTGCATGGCTGATGACGAGGCGATAACAACAGCGGCCGGCGGGTGAAGCGAGGCGGACGCGTCACCGTGGCGGATCATACCCAGCGCCAGTCATCGGCACCGTTCACAGTCATTGCAGGCCGCGTTCCCGGATATGAACCGCCGATGGCGGTCGATGACGTGTTTCAGGAGCTGGCGCTCGCTGTGTCGAAACAATTAGACAAACAGCGGCCCGTTGCACGGGTCGAACCGTATCTGTACCGGGTGGCGGTTTGGCAGTCGCTACTGTACCGGCGGCGGGTCGGCCGACAGCGGCGGGTAGAGATGCGCGTGTGCCAGCACAGTTGGAAGGTCGCGATCTGCCTCAGGGCCACCGCGGATCCGACAACGGGCCTGCCCAGTGGGACGAAGAAGAAATGTAACGCGGTCGTCAAGCAACCCGCCGCATCGCAGCACCCCTAAGACAAAGTTAGGAAAGGTAGTAGAAAAGCGGTAGGCCCCACTTTTCCGCTGCGCTGCCTGTCAGGCAGGGACCCACAAACTGCAAACCCGCGAATTGGTACAAGTGGAGGGTACCGGGCTCGAACCGGTGACCTACAGACTGCCAGCCTGTCGCTCTCCCAACTGAGCTAACCCCCCGGGTTACGTCAGCCTGTTCAGGCTGACAAAGGCACTCAACCTTTGACGCCGGGTATCATGCGGTGGTTCGCGCCTGAACGCTCGCGTACCGCGTTGAAATTGGAACGTAGCAGTCTCTCGAAAAAGTGTCAAGCAGTGTCGCGGCGGCAGCGATCGGCGTAGAAGGCTGGCGGCATACCGACGGGTCCATAACCGGCTTTGAGGGTTATCGACGGGCTGCTGCGGGCTGAGAACGTCTCCGGGTGGCTCGTCCCGGGCGGTCGCGGATGTGCTCGGCAAGGCGGTCGTCGTCGCTGAGCAGAGCGG
>JBQTIL010000035.1:0-74743 GCA_052388175.1 Planctomycetaceae bacterium
AAAGTCACCGATGACGAACTTGCTACCGTGAAAATCAAACGCCACAAATTCCACGGCGACTGGAACTACTCGATTCGCCCGTCGTAGTGATAAACTTGGGCAACTTATTCTGACGAGGTGCCTTAGGCAGTTAGTCGAGATCAAACTGCAAACGTCACCAACAATCGATCTCGGCCTGGTTAGCCCGGACGACCGAAACTCGATCTCGGATTTGCCCGCGCTCCGGCACTGTGACGTTCGTTACGCCATTTTCTATGGCATTGCGGCTGCCGATAATGTCGAGCTCAGCCATCTCGTGCTGACGACCGGCGCAGACTTTTTCACGTACTTCCGCCGTTTCGAGGGGCGGGTGACAAATAAGAAATTGCAGATTCGTTTACCGCACGATTTCTTTCGTTAGGCCGAACGCCCGCCAAACAAGCTCGTCCAGCGACTCTTCTCGTTCTTGGTCCGGACCACCGGCGACCAGCGCACGCGCACGCTTGACGATTTCGCGGGACACCGGCGTTTCCAGAGACGGCAACGGAAATTTCCCGACATACTGAGTCTGGAACCGCCGCCTGCCGGCGTAAAGCTTGTTATGAAAGGCAATGTCGTAGAAGCGGGCGGCAAATGTCGAATTCGCGACCGCCAGCATCAGCAACAGCCAATCATCGCTGGCGCTCCGACTGACGACCATCCAATAACATTCGCCGCTGACCAGGGCACCCGTCGTGTCCAGGAAAAACCGCGGATGCTCGGAAATGTCAGGAAACACGATTTTCGGCTTCGCCCACTCGCCTGGTTGGTGGGGGACCCAGATTTCATACCATTCGCGTCCCGAATCGGTCACGTATCTGCGTTGCCTCAATCGCTTTTCGTGCGCTCGAAGATACGCTGCCGCCCCCGGAAACTCGCCCAACGCGATCGCTCGTCGGCGTCCGTTCCTTTCGACATGGGGATAAAGGACCTTCGCCGAGCCGCAGGGTTTGGTCGCCTTCCAGCGCCCGGAATCTGCGTGCGTCAACAGAGGCCGTAGAATCCCGGCCTCGATCTCGATTCCAGACCAGTCGCGGCGAATGAATACCTCGTCGGCCGTCGTCTTGATCCCGACCCGCACCTTGGCGACATCTTCGAAACGGCACGCCTGACTGGCCCGGACTGCATTCATCCACGACAGGTAATCGGCATTCGTTAGCGACCAGACGTAATCGCGCTCCCCATGCGACAGCACGCCGCGCTCGATGCGGAACGTGCCCCCCGCCGAATTTACGACGCCATGCACATCCGATTCAAGTAGTGCGTCCAGCAACGACTCGCGTTGTGTTGCGGCAGCCGATCGCTCCTGACGGTACTCGTAGACACGATCGAAACGGCAAGGGGTGCCATTTGGGTCATAGGCCTTTCTCGTCCCGACGACGATCACCGGCAGCACTGCTGCCTCGAACAGCTTTGTATCGCCCAGATCGAAAATACAGTGCAGATGGAACTCGCTCCGAAGAAGTTGGCGAATCGTCGTGCCCGATCGTATTGTCAGAAGCCGATTCGAGGTGAGCAGACCCAGCGTCCCCGCGGGCTTAAGGACCCCGGTTATTGCCCGGATGAAGGCGTGATAGAGGTCGATGCGGCCCGCTAATCCGAAGCGCCGGGCGAGTTCCTTCGCGCGCGCCGCTCCGAGCACCTGCGTCCGAACATAGGGCGGATTGGCAATCACGACGTCGAAGCGCGGCTGACCTGCGGCGTCGCCAAACAATCCCAGTTGGCGCCGATCGCGCCCTGCGACGCCGTCAGTTGAAAGAAAATCTCCGTTGACAAGCGTGACGGAACGGGTGCCGAGTCGCAACAGCCGCTTCCGAGCAACCTCGATCGCGCTGCCGTCCGTCTCATACCCGAACAGATTCAATCTTTGCCGCAGGTCCCGTGGAACCTTCGTGGCAAACGCCTCCAACAAGATGCCGTCGCCGCATGCCGGATCGAGGACATCTATCGTACTTGCCGCTCGCGGCAATTCATTCCAAGTCACACTGGCCAGGAATTTCGCCAGTTCCGGCGGCGTGTACTGAATTCCGTGCGATTTGATCAGCGTCGCTGTCATCGTTGACCCGCGCGGCCAGCCACCGGTCTGGTCCCTTCGCAATTGCAGCAAACCGTCGGCATGATGATTATAAGTATCATTCGCGCGTTCGCCTAGTCGAACAGCCCTTTCTGGGTCCCTGTTGCCAACGACGCCGCCAGAGGTATAATGTACCGACGTACATGCCGTCAATGCTGCGGCCGTCCCCGCCCGAATGGACAGGCGAGGAACTTCTGGAATTTCCGAGTTCAGTTGACGGCTCCTGGCGGCGCTATGTGCATGATCCAGTCTCGCGGGCATCGGCACCGTGTGCCTGGCCGCGAAAGACGTCGATGCAGCCAAGCAGCTTGCCAAGCCGAGCAAAGCGAGTCGCGCCGTGTGCAGATTGGCCTCGTCCCGATGGCGCCGTTTCGTACCAGTGCCATTCAGGGTGCTACGCAATTTGATCAGCGTCGATCAATGTTTCCCGATCAATCGGCACTTATCGTCACTGATGCGGCTGCGGACTTCCACGGTCTCTTCAAAGGCGCCTCAGAACTTTTCGTCCCGTCGTTTCCAAATGCGCGCGGGGTTCGTCTGCCCGCCCGGAAGCGGGTGCGGTAAAATAGGGCCTGGCGTGGATGCCGCCGCGCGAAGCGTGTGCGTCTTGCGGCGGGTGCCACAACTCGTAGGGTGTCGTCCAGCGTAGCGCAGACGCACCGTTCGAGCGACGTCCCATGCGCTTGCCACTGCGCCCAGGCTTGTGGCATCCGACTCGCCCCCTCTGTGACCCCTGTGTTCCCTGTGGTTTGTTCAGTCACGGGTGCGGCAAGTCAACGTTTTCAAAATCCGTATGCGCAAGGCTCCCGGAATCGCCAGTGTGATGCTCACACGCAGGAACGTCGCGACGCGCCTCTTCGAGCGCCTTCGAGTGATATCCCGGGTTTTTGCGAAGGGGCGCGCCCGCCCCTTCGAGCGCCTTCGAGCCCCTTCGTGAAAAACCGCGAAAATTGATGGGCTGGCCGCAGTAAACGGGAAGCGGGGGTTTTACTCGGCCGTGCCCGAGCGGAGCTCTGGCACGAGGAGGCAGGCCCACACACAAACGTCGCGTGCAAATCTTCGGAGATCTTCGGGCGATTTCGGCCGTTTTTGCGAAGATCTTCGTGGGAATCTTCGGGGATCTTCGTGAATACCCGCGGAAAATGAGGCTCGGCGCCGCTCCAAAGGGCGGGCGCGGGCCTGCGGTCCCGGCCGACGATGGCCCCAGGGCCGAAAGTCGCCGCAGATAACCGGAAGCGGGAGCTTCCACGCCCGCTCGTGTCCCAGCCGGAGCTTCGACACGAGGATCATGCAGAAAGAACTGGACGCGAGAACTTCCAGACGTGCCCGTGCTCAAGCGGGGAACTTGCTCGAGGATCTACTCGCAGGCTGTCGAACTGTGAACGGTACAGTGCGACGCGCGGCAAAACGTCGTGCCCGAGCCTATTTCACCAGCTCGAGCGGCGTCGGCTCTTCGCGGGCCAGCTTGCGCATGTCTTCGTTGATGCGCATCGAGCAGAACTTGGGGCCGCACATCGAGCAGAACTTGGCGCTCTTGAACGTTTCCTGGGGAAGCGTTTCGTCGTGCATGCTCTGGGCCCGTTCGGGGTCGAGCGACAAGCGGAACTGTTCGTTCCAGTCGAACTCGTAACGCGCCTTCGACAGGGCATCGTCGCGGTCGCGGGCGCCTCGGCGGTGCCGGGCCACGTCGGCGGCGTGCGCCGCGATCTTGTACGCGATCACACCCTGCCTGACGTCTTCGGCATCGGGCAACCCGAGGTGTTCTTTGGGCGTGACGTAACAGAGCATCGCGGCGCCGTGCTGCCCGGCGATGGCGGCGCCGATGGCGCTCGAAATGTGGTCGTAGCCGGGCGAGATGTCGATCACCAGAGGCCCCAGCACATAGAACGGCGCGCCTTTGCAGACTTCGATCTGCCGCTCGATGTTCATGGGAATCTGGTCCATCGGCACATGGCCGGGCCCCTCGATCATCACCTGGTTGTTTTTGGCCCACGCGCGCTCGGTCAGTTCCCCCAGCGTTTCGAGCTCGGCGAACTGGGCTTCGTCAGACGCGTCGGCGAGGCACCCCGGGCGCAGGCCGTCTCCCAGGCTCCACGTGACGTCGTACTGGTACATGATGTCGCACAGGTCTTCAAAATGCGTATACAGCGGGTTCTGCTGGCGATGGGCCATCATCCAGCCGGCCAGAAGCGACCCGCCGCGGCTCACGATCCCCGTGATGCGGCCCATGGTTTTGGAGAGGTGTTCGAGCAGAACGCCGGCGTGCAGCGTCATGTAATCGACCCCCTGCCGCGCCTGATGCTCGACCATATCGAGCATATTCTGGGGCTTGAGGTCGAGAAATTCTTTCAGTTGCTGGGTGACCTGATAGATGGGCACGGTGCCGATCGGCACGGGCGAGGCATCGATGATCGCCTGGCGAATGGCGTCGATGTTGCCGCCGGTCGAGAGGTCCATCACCGTGTCGGCGCCGAAGTGAACGGCGGTGTGAAGCTTTTCGAGCTCCCCCTCGATGTCGCTGGTGACGGCGCTATTGCCGATGTTGGCGTTGATCTTGCACTTGGCGGCGATGCCGATGCCCATCGGCTCGAGCCGCTTCTGCAGGTGTACCTTGTTGGCAGGAATGACCAGGCGACCCGCGGCGACCTCGTTACGGATCAGCTCGGGCGCGAGATCTTCGCGGCGGGCGACGAATTCCACTTCGGGGGTGATTTCTCCCCGGCGGGCAATTTCAATCTGGGTCATGGTGCGCATCCTCTTGTGGCAACGTCACTTCTGGGTATGGTAGTGGCGCAGGGGGGAATGTCAACATGCGCGCGCGGGCGCACCAGGCTGAGGGTGACCAGAGTTTCGTGCACCTTACGGTCAGAACGAACTGCGGAATCAACGGATGCAACAGACGAGACGGATCGGCGTCAATGGTAGGACGAGTGATGGCAGAGCCGGTGTCGCAGTTAGCCCTGCCTGGGCTGGCAACAGCACCGAGCCCGGATGCAGATTCCGGGCTGCGCGGGCGCGCGAATCGCCTTCAGGCCCGGTTCGAAAACCCATCCACTTGTGCGTAGATGACAGGTATTCGTCCGATCGGTGGAATCCGCTTTATCCGTAATTCCTCGTGGCCACGATCAGGCTCGGGCACGAGGAAATTCAATCGTCAATCCGCGATTACTCGCGTCCTATCGATCACCGGGGCCGGATTCGAGCCCGAAGCAGTACAGATGGTTTTTCGTGCGGAGGTAGATTCGCCCGTCGACGATCGCGGGAGTCGCGTAGGAGTCTTCCTGAAAATCGGTCGAGGAAAGTTCGCGGCCGTCGTCAGCCGCCAATACGGTCAGCCCGCCCCGTTGACTGAGCAGATACACCTTGCCGTCGCCCGCCACGGGCGAACTGTAATAGTCTCCCGTGGCCGCGACACGCCCCTGCTTGAGCGGCAGGCCTGTTTTCGCGTCGAGCACGACGAGAATGCCGCCGTTTTTGATCAGAAACAGCTTGCCCAGGTAGTACAACGGAGAGGGAACGTAGGGCATCTGCCTGTTGTAGCGCCAGACGACGTGCGTGTCAGTGATGTCTCCCTCGCCGCCGGGCCTGACGGCCAGCACCACGTTGCGGGCCTCTTCGAAAATTCGCCGCATGGCTTCGTATTCCTGCCGCGTGATGCGCCCGTCTTTGTCGCGGTCGAACTGGTTGAACCGCGATTTGAACTGCGGATCGCTGACCTCAGTCAGTTCGAATGTGCCGTTGTTGTTCGCGTCGAGATTGCCGGCGACTTCGTCAAAGGGTGGAGGGGTGATGCGGTCTTCGACGTCGGCGCCCGAGGTCCAGGTGGCCACATAGAGCATGCCGTCGTCTCCAACCACGGGCGTCATGTTGACGATTCGCGCGACGCCGTTGATCGTCCAGACAATGGCGCCCGACTGCAGGTCGTACGCCATGACTTTCAGCGTCGCGGCCACCACGATCAACTTGCGGCCGCTCGACTCCCAGATGACGGGGGTGCAGTAATTGCGAGGGAATTCGGCGCGGCTGATCTTCCAGAGAATGTCGCCGGTGCGCTTGTCGATCGCCATCAGAAACGAGTCGACGTCGTGATCCTGTGAGAGAATCACGCGGTCGTCGACGATAATGGGCGAGCTGCCGACGCCGAATTCGTTCTTGAAGGGCCCCAGCGGCAGGCTCCACAGCGGCCGGCCGTTGATGTCGTAGCAGAACAGGCCGCACGAACCGAACAGACTGACGACGCGCTCGCCGTCGGTGGCCGGGCTCGACTGGGCGAAACTGCCGATATTGTGAATCACTTCGAGCTTCTGGTAGGGGGCCTCGGTCTCCCAGATCGTCTTGCCGTCGCGGGTGTCGAGGGCGATCGTCAAGAGCCGATCGTCGCGCACGGCCGTCACATACACCCGACCGCCCGAGACGATGGGGGACGAATGGCCGGGGGGCAGTTCGGCCCGCCAGACGACGTTCTCGCCCGGGCTCAGCACATCGGGCAGCGGCCGGTCTGCCGTCGGCAGGCCCGATGCGTTCGGCCCGCGAAACTGCGTCCAGCCGTCGGCGGGAAGCGCGTCGCGCCCGAACGCAATGACCACCAGCGTGCCTGTGAGAATGGCGAACCTGTTCACGTTGCGGTTACCCTTTCGCTTTCTGCACTCGTGCGCCACCTGCAGGCGGGCCGTCCATTGAAAGATCTCGATGCGTTCACTCTAACGCCCGCGGGGAAGCGCGAAAAGGAAGCTGCGCAAGCGAGATTTGCCCCGCGCGACTACAGCGACAGCTCGCGCGCCGTCTTGCCGAACGAAAACGGGTCGGCCCCCATTTCGAAACCGGGGCGCTGGGCGATGTTCACGAGCAGCCCCAGAGCGACAGAGGTGAACAAGAGGCTCGAGCCGCCGTAGCTCATCAGGGGAAGCGTGATTCCTGTAATCGGCAGCAGCCCGACGGTCATGCCGGCGTTGATGATCGTTTGTGCCGCGAGCAGCGTGACGATGCCGACGGCCAGCAACCGGCCGAAAGGCTCTTTTGTTCCGGCAGCAATCAAGAGGCCGCGGGCGAAAACCACGAGGTACAGTGTCAGGGCCGCGAGGGTGCCTACCAGGCCGAAACGCTCACCCACCATGCACAGCACAAAGTCGGTGCGGCAGGCCGGCAGATGATAGGCGAGAGGGTCGTCGACGGCCGTTCCCGACCAGCAACTGCCGTAAACGCCGCCGAGCGCCAGCACCTGTTTCGACTGGTGCAGATGGTAACCGTCGCCGCGCGGCGTCGCCCCCCCGTCGCGCTGCAAGAACACGGTTGTGATTCGCGACTGCTGTTCGGCGCTGAGTGACAGCCAGAACAAAGGCGCGCACAGGCATCCGCAAGACGTAATCAGCGCCAGGTGTCTCAAGCGGGCCCCGGCGGCAAACAGCATCGCAAACAGCACCGGCAGAAACAACAGAGCCGTTCCCAGATCGGGTTCGCGCAGAATCAGCACCAAAGGCATGAGCGCCAGGGCAAACGGCACGAACAAGCCTCGCAGCCGGCGATAGTTCTCGCGATACATCAGGTACCGCGCCAGTGCGACGATGCAGGCCAGCTTGGCAAACTCCGACGGCTGGAATTGCATCAGCCCCAGGGGAATCCAGCGGCGCGACCCCCAGCGGGCCGGAAAGAAATACACCGCCGCCAGCAACAGAATACTCACGGCGAAGCAGGCGTAAGCCTGGTGCCTGATCGCCCGATACGGAACGCACGTGGCGGCAACGAGGGCCACGACCGCCAGCACAATCCAAACCGATTGTTTGTCGAGAAACGTGCCGGCGTGCGCCAGCTCGTCGCCGCGTGTGATTCCCGCCAGCCCCAGGGCGACCAGCGCCAGGGCCGGGGCGATGAGCGTCCAGGGTGTGCGGCGCAGGGTGTCTCGCGCGAACATGCGGGCCTCGGGCCAAAGGGGGGCGGATTATAGCGGCGGTCCGCGACCTGCACCAAGAGCGGGTTACGCCCAGCGGGCCGCTTTTGCGGGTTCCGCCGACCGCGGCCCCCTCTCCGCATC
Organism: Planctomycetaceae bacterium; assembly: GCA_052388175.1. GTDB lineage: Bacteria > Planctomycetota > Planctomycetia > Planctomycetales > Planctomycetaceae > SIAF01. Next base: position 8,121 of record JBQTIL010000035.1, read on the forward strand.
GGGGGCAGGCGCGGTGTGCTCGACGATGCCGCTTTCGGCGAGTGCCGCGACGATCCCACTCAAACCCCCCCGGCGCGACAACCGATGCTTTCCTGAAAAGGCCGGGCCCATCATGACCGCCATTGCCGCCGCTACCCACGACCTGCTGCCCGAACTTTTCGGGCGGTTTGAAGAAGCGACCGGCTGGCGGCTGCACTTTCGAGCCCTCGATGGCCCCTATGAAGAACGGCAGCAGGCCCTCGAACGCGACCCGGGTTGCTGCTGGTCGACCGTCATCAGCGACGGGCATCGCCCGGCGGCATTCTTGTGGCTCGACCGCCCGAAAGACACCGAGCCCGCGATCACCCAGTTCGATGCCTGCCGGCTGGCTGAGGCCGTCGCGAAACTGTTCGAGCGATTGGCGGCAGCGGCAGCGCAACTGGCGCTGCGCAACAAAGACGTCTCGATGCTGCTCGACCTGGGCCTCAAGATTCCCGCGCAGGACGATCTGTCGTTCGCCCTCTCGCAATTGTTCAAGGCCGCGACCCACCTGACCAATGCCCGCGGCGCGGCGTTCTTTCTGCTCGACTCGTCAGCCACCCGGCTGAACCTGCGCGGCGTCTACCAACTGGCGCGCAACGAGATACCCCGGGCCGAGCGCGAGCTGTGCGCAGGGTCACCCGATCTGCGGGCCCTGCTCGACCAACCGACGGCCCTGCGGGCCGATCGCCCCGGCGGGCTCCCCTGGCTGCCGGCCACGATGCAGGTCGCCCTGGTGACTGGCGTGCAATCAGAACAAGCCCCCTTCGGAACGCTGTGGGTCTACGACCGTCGCGACAAGCAGTTCAGCCAGCGAGACCGGCACGTGTTGCAATCGATCGCCGCACAACTGGCCGCCGTGCTCGAACGCTCGGCGTTGTTGCGCGGCAGCGAGCAACAGGAGCGCATCAGTCGCGACCTGCGAGCCGCGTCGCGGGCCCAGTGCGATATCGACCCGCGCGACGTGCCCGAAGATCCCCGGTTCGAAATCGCCGGGCGCTGCACAAGCTGCTACGAACTGGGGGGCGATCTGTGTGAAGTTCTGAGATTGCCGGGGGGCCGCGTGGGCCTGGCGGTCGGCGACGCCTCGGGAAACAGCGTGCCCGCGGCGATGATCATGTCGGCCGTGCGCGGGGCGCTGCGCGCCCACCCCGCGGGGGCCGACGACGTCGCGGCCCGCACCGTCGAAATCAACCAGGCGCTCTGCCAGATCACCCACTCGCATCAGTTCATGAGCCTGTGCTACGGCGTCTTCGATCCACAAACGCGGACGTTCGACTACTGCAACGCCGGGCACCCCGCCCCGGTGCTCGTCCGCGACGGCCAGGCGCGAATGCTCGACTCGCACGGCCTCTTGCTGGGGGTGCTGCCTGACGCCGCGTACGACCATTCGGCGCTGCAGCTCGACCGGGGCGACGTGCTGGTGCTGTACAGCGACGGCATCAGCGAGGCGCGCCGCGACGAGCACAACCTGTTTCGCGCTTCGGGAATCATCGCCGCCGTCAATCAGACCGCCGATTGGTCGGCCCAGCAGATTCTCGATGCCGTCTGGAACCGCGTCGACCGGCACCTTTCCCCGGGGCAGTTACCCGACGATCGGACGCTGTTGGTCTTGAAGTTGCGTTAGCAGGCTGGCTGATGGGTGCCTGCCGCGTCGCACACCACCCCTTCAGACGTGCAAGTTCACCGGAAAAACGGCTCTCCCGCCGCAGCGCGCCCGCGAAATTGCACTTGGTAGCGCCCACGGAGTTCCGGTAACTTGGAATATAGATCGGTTTGTCCCTCCGGCGCGCCGCTGACGGGGGAAGGCCGATCGACGCACGCTGCGGGCAGGAGAATTGCCATCATGTCCACCGACTCGCTGGGCACCAGCCAAACGTCAAATCGCCCCGCTTCAGGCAGTCGCCGCGCATTTCTGGCTGGCACACTCGCAGGCGCGGCCGGCGTGAGTTCAGCTTGGGCCGTTCGCCGGCAATTGCGGTTGAATGCGGCTCAGCGACTCGCGATGGGGTCTGAAGGATTGCTTGCCGGAGCCCCGGTGGTTGACGAAGCGGAAGTCAAACGACTGTTCGGCGAGCGGCAGCGCGGGATTCTTGATCGGCACGCACAGCAGACGCGAGAAACCGTCGCTGGCCTGAAAGCCAGGTACGAGCATCCGGTAATGGGCCGGCTCGACGTGTGGGAGCAGGTGTTGCGCCTCGGGCAGTGCATTGATGTGACTGATGGCCGTTTGGGGGCGATCAGCCAGCTCATGCACGTGCTGCAGGCGTACGCTGCGATGCGACGGCACCGCATAGAAGACCCCGACTTGCTGTTGATCGCCCTGATTCATGACCTGGGTAAAGTGTTTCTGCTGACCGGAGAGGTCCCTGAAAATGTTCTGGGGCGCTCAGGCCGATTGAGCGATGTCGCGTCGGAGGCCGGGCTTGACGGCCTTGTGTACCAGTTCGGGCACGGCGAGCTGATCTATTCGCGCATCAAAGACCACGTTCCCGAGCATATCGCCTGGACGGTGCGGTACCACAACATCGACGTGACAGACGCGGCACCCTATATGAACCAGCGTGATCGAGTGTTTGCCGAAAAGTACCTGAAGGTCTTTCGCACCTTCGACGCAGGCTCGAAGTCTGTCATGTGGGTTCCCACAGTCGATTTGGCCGAGTGCGAGGCGCTCGTGCGACAATACTTTCCCAGGCCGATCTTGTTCTAGCGCGGCGCTTTGTCGCCAATACGAGGCCACTGGCTACCGCGCGGCGACCATTACCGCGGGTTGTCGACCTGAAGACCTGCCGTGATCTGTCGGCGTTGCAAGATGCAGTGGGGGCCGCATTGCGCGACCGGCTCGAAGTGTTCCCGCAGGCAGGCGTCGATCAACGGGCAGGCCTTTTCAAATCGCTGCGACGAGAACTGCCACCCCGCTCGATGTACGACCAGTTGCGTGGGGCTCGAGAGCAGTTCGCGGCAGACGCGCCGTTGCTTCTCGTCGGAAGGACGGTGGCACAGGTCAACCAGCGAATCGTAGTAGGTCGGGTTGCGCCGGCCCGTCAGAGCGTACAGGGGCGGGGCGCTCCAGGCGGTGACGAAAATTCGCTCTCCCGGCTCGGTGCGCCGCAGCACTTCATCGATCAAGCCCTGCATGTCGGAGGCGTAGTCGGCCGCGGCCGCCATCAGCGTGCCGTGCGGGGCGACGATCGGATGTCTGCCGGTTTTCAGCTTTGCCAGATGAGCGAGTGTTTCTGCGGGAGCAACTTGTGCCAGGGTCGCCACGAGCGTCACAGCGGTGAGGGCCGCCAGTCGGGCGTTGAGTCGCTTCGAAGTGCGGGCCCTCTCCAACAAAGGTCGCAACAGGAAGACGAGCACGAAGTACAGCGGGGTCGTGGCTTGAATCAACTGGCACGTGTTTCCGCCGCTCGAATACCCGCGCACAAAGCCGAACCCGCCCCATAACAGAAAAAAACAGGTCGTTCCGCCGCCGACCGTGTCGGCCAAGGCGCCTCGTTTTCGAGCGACCAGCCACAGGCCGGCGGCAGCGAAGGGGAGGGCATGCAGCGCAGTCATCGCGAGCAGCCGACTGGGCGAAGTGATCCAACCGGGTTGCACAGGCCACGGTTGCTGCCTGAAATCGCGGGCGGCTTGCAGGGTGTCGTTCCAGAACTCGGCCAGTTTGTATCCGTAGAACCTGGGGACGCTGGTGGCATGAACAACACTGTCGAGCAGCACTGCCCGCCACATCTGCGGCCACAAGTCCGCGAGACAAGCGGCCAATGCGGTCGGCGCCAGCAGCCCCCCGCCGACGTACACCCCGAGGTCTTTCGCAGCGTCGCCCAGGCTGCGCCGGCGCTTGCGCGCGTCGCAAATCAGGGCGGCAAACATCGCCGCGCCGGCCGCCCCCGCGAGATAGAACTTGAAGCAGGCCGCCAGGCCGATCGCAATGCCTGCCGCCAGCAACCAGCGGCGTTGCCCGCGACGCAAAAACTCGACGAACATCGCGGCGGCGGCGAGCGCACAAAGAAAATCGGCCTGCAACGAAACGTAGCTCCAATACAGCGCGGGGACCCCGACGAAGAACACCAGGAACCCTGCCAGCGCGCCGTCGGCATCAGCCCCGGTGACGTTGCGGGCAACCGAGAACGCCGCGAGGCCGGCCAGCACGTTCAGGCCGGCCGTTGCCAGCAGCACGCCGTTGACACCCAGGCCCAACCGATAGATGGCTGCTGGCAGCAGGACTTCGCCGGGCGGATGCAACAGCCAGAAGTCGCGGTAGGGCCATTCCCCATACAGGAGCCGCACCGGGTTATTGACGTATTCCGCAAGGTCGCCCGTGGCTCCGGTGTGGTTGTACGACAAGAGCGCCACGCCACCGAACCAGACTGCCAAAAGGAGCGCGACGAGCAGAGTCCGGCGGGAAGTGGGCATGGGGCGCCGTGCGCTTTCAGGCGGCGACCCATGCCAGTGAGTCGGGTTGCACAAGGTCTTGCCCCGCGCGATTGCCAAATCGAATCATGTCGCGCGGCGCATCGCCACACTGCCGGTATCGCACGCCGCGCTTTCGCCGAATTTCCTCTGCGAAGGGGCGGAGACTACCTGACTGAGAGCAGCCGGATCAAGACCAACTTTCTGGCGCAACAAAGCCGGGAGAGCTGTCATTGAGATCAGGGGTCTGCAAACGCCGGCTGCAATTCCGCGGCCACCTGCGCGGGATCGAGCCGACTGGCCGCTGGTCTTCCCTCCGCGCCAGAGAACCGCAGAACAACTGGAAAAATCCCCGCAAGTTGCTTGTTGAACGGCGACGCGCCGTCGCCCAAAGCCCAGGTTCCGTCGGCCGTCTCAGAGTTCTGCAGGCGGTGTACAGCCTCTGTCAGAGCCGGGTGATCGAGCTCGTATGATTCCATCCCGTCCCGGTATCGCATTCCAGGGACAGTCCAGCGGTTCTCGGTATCGGCCCACAGGTAGCCCGGGAACCACAGGTTATGGAACCATCCGTCGCGAGCTTCGACAGAAACCAGACAAATGCGTTCGGCATCCCACCGGGCGCGAGCTTGCGGCCAGACGAGAGCTTTATCCGAGATGACTTCGTTGAATCCGGGAACGTACAGCGCCGATTCGAGCTCGTCGCCGAAGATTGCACGAGGAATCGCGTATCGTGAAAAGCGCGGGCCGAGTTGAGCTCGCCAGATCGCTCCCTGTTCGATGAGCGCCACACCGCGACGCAGAGGCTCCAGCGATTCCTGGGCGAGAGCGGATTCTGACCCCTCCCCTGAAATCAGGGCTGGCACGAGGGCGAAAGCCTGTTCATAGATGATTTGAGAGTCAATCTGGCGGGCCGTGCCCGAGTCGATCAGCCGCGTAAGCCCTTGAAACAGCCTCTGCGCCGTGGGGCCGCCCCACCCCCAGAAATCGCCGATTTCCGCGGCGTCGATAATTGTGCGGCGATGGAGCAAGGCCTGCTCGGGTTGCATCAACACGTACACCGACAGAATGCCATCGACGTCGAGATGATTGTTGACGGCCAGTGTCCAATCGCCGGCGAGGTGCGATTCAATGAATCGAAAGCAGATCTCGGTCGACGTGTCGGCGCGATACTCGCGCGGCGTCTGATTGGGCCGCCAATGGCTCAGTTCGAGGTCGTCTTTCGGGCGATACAACCGCCCGCCCGAGCCGTCGCAGAAGATAATCCGGCTCGAATCAGGCCGGGGATCTCCGGGCGAAAGGATGACAAATCGAGTGGGCATGGCGCAGCAATTGTGAAGCTATGCCGGTCGCGCCGACAGCGCCAGGGTGCCTGTGTAATGGGTCGACCCGCAGAGTTTTCGGAAGAGTCACAGGGCGGCGGGTCGACGTGAGGCAGTTGCCTCCACGAAAAAATTCAGCCGGTTGTGAATTGCAATTCTGCGTCGGTCCTGCCTAAGTTACGTCCGTGCGTTATCGCCTGCAACGGTTCAAGTGGGGATCCCTCGAACCTGGCGTCTAATCTCATTCGGGCCATGCGTCCGCTATGGAGGGAGGCCGCAGTGATTTCTGCGATCGGCGACTCCCATGCTGGCCCCGGGTCCGTTGTCTGCCACAGAGCGCGAAACACAATCCGCCATCCTGGCGTCTGCGGGTGCGAATGGAACTTCCCATTCCGCTTCCGTCGGTCGCAAAGCGGCGGCAATTCCAGAGCGCGGCGGGTACTCTCCTGACGAACATCAGGAGCTGCGCCGGCTGTTGTCGGCCAGTTGGTTCGGGTCGGGGCTGCGCCTGATCTGGGAATGCGACGAGCCGGCCGGTGCGACCGGCAGCTCCGGGGCTCGCGACGGCCGCGCGTTGATTCGTACCGCGAATGGTACGGCCATTCGAGTGGCGCTGGGGCTCTCTGCGGCGCGCGGCCGCCTGAACGGGCAAAACTGGATCCTCGCGGTCGCCTCGGCCGATTCGCTGCTGAAAACGCTGTCGCACGCGGTGATCGAGCAGTTGCAGGGGGTGGACAAACGGCTGGCTTTGGTCGTGTTCGACGATTGCGTGCCCGCCGTGAACGGCGCCGCCCCATCGAAGCGCGTCGGTCAGTTCGACGTGCTCGACTCGCGCTGGCTGGCCGAACTGGGGGTCGCCTACCACGGGCCTGTCGATGGTCGCAACATGGCGTCGGTGCAGGTGCTGTTGCGGCGAATTGTGCAGGCAGAGCGCCCGGCTCTGTTGCACCTCTCGATGCGCGGCCTGATCGATGCGCGCGCCGTGTGCGGCGATGCCGCTCAGCCCGCGACACGTCAGGTCGCGGTCGCCAGTGGGGGGGCCGCTTCTGCCGACCCCGCCGGGAAGTTGACGGCCGTCGTTTTTGACGAGCTCAACCGTCTGGCGCAGATTGACGGTCGCGTGGTCGCTGTCGTCGACCCTGCCCTCGGCGAGGCCTTTGCCACGGGAAGTGCGCAGGCCGATTTCCGAAGCGCATTTCACGGCACGTGTGGCGACCTGCTGGCTGAAGCCAGCGGACTGGCACTGGGGGGCTGTCGGCCGTTTGTGGTCATGTCCAGCGGCCTGCTCAGACGTTCGCTGGGAACTCTGGCCGGGGAGACGCGCCGGCCGCGGCTCCCGGTCACGTTCGTCGTCAACAGCAACGACGAATCCCGAGACCACGGCGGGTCGCCATCGTCGTCTGACGTGGCGCTGTTGCGGCTGCTTCCCAACATGACGATTCTGGTCCCGCGCGATGCATCGGAATTGCGGCGGGCGCTCGCTTGGTCGCGCGAGTGCGAGGGGCCGGTCGCGATCAAACTGCCGAGCGCCGGCGGCATGATCGAGACGGCGGTCGCAGAGGCCGCACCGCTGTCGTCGGGGCGCGCCGAAGTCTTGTCGGAAGGTTTTGACATCGGGCTGTTGGCGCTGGGTTCGCAGGTCGGGTCGGCGGTACGCGCGGCAGCGCAACTTTCGGAGCAGGGTGTTTCGGTCGCCGTCGTCAACGCCCGGTTCGTGCGGCCTCTCGACGAGGCGCTTTTGGAACAGTTGTCGACCCAGGTTGGCGGGCTTTTAGTTCTCGAAGAAGAGGCGGGGCAGGGAGGGTTCGGGTCGGCCGTGCTGGAATGGCTGGCCGAGAGGCGCTCGAGGGTGCCGGTGGCGATAACCAGTCGCGCCGCCCTGCTGGTCCAGGTGGGCCATCCTGCTGATGACGAGACGATCCTGCGAAGGCTTGTAAAGCAGGCGATCGATCTTGTCGAGCGGGCTTCGGGAATCCCCGCGTTGTATGGCGGAATGCCCGTGCGGCACGCTCGAAGCCCGCGCCGCGCCGCGCCTGTCGCGCATGACCCGTTCGGGTTCTCGGAGGCGGCGCTGCGTCAGGAGCAGGAGCTGGTAGCAGGCCATCGGCTGAGTGCCGAGGTGGAACAATGGTATGAGCTGTATTCGCGCGCGGGAGAGCGACGGCGGTATCTGTGGCAATGGTGCGAACGCGGTGCTGAGCTGACGACGCTGCCCTGCGTTTCACCCGAACTGTTCGCCTCCGTCTGCCACACGAAAGTCTTGTCGATCATGCTGTGCGTGCTGCTCGACGACGTCGCCGATCAGCAGGGCCGCGAACGGTTCCTCGAAACGCTGGTCAAGATCGTCGATGACCCGGCGGTTGGCGATGCCGACGAGGTCGCCGACAACGAGCGGGAATACGTCGAGATCACCAGGCAGCTCTCGGCAGCGTACCACGCGCGCGTGCGCGGCTACCCGCTCTATGACGACTACGCCGACCTGTTGCGCTACGACCAGGGGCAGTATTTCAACACGATGCGGTACTCGCAACTGCTGAACCGCAATCTGTGGCTCTTGAACCCGGTGGAGCACGATCTCTATCTGCCGCACGCGATGGACATGATGAGCTTCGCGACGATCGACCTGATGTGTTCGTCGCAGTTCGAGCGGCGCGAACTGGGGCGCTTGCGCGAGGCGCTATGGTTCCTGCAATGCATGGGGCGGGTGGGCAACCTGCTAAGCACCTGGCGCCGCGAAATCGGTCAGCACGACTTCACCAGCGGGGTGTTTGCACGGGCCGTGGCGCGGGGGGATCTGACGGTCGAAGAGTTGCGAGAGCCCGACGCCCAGCGTATCGAAGCGGCGATCAAGCGAGGAGACCACGAAGGTTACTACCTGCGCCGCTGGCAATATTATCGCGACTGTTTTCTGGCCGCGGCAGAATCGGTGCAATCGGTTGATATGCTCCAATTGCTGGCCGGGAACGAACGGTTCTTCCGAATGCACCTGGCAAGCCGTGGGTTGATTTGAATTGGCGGCGCGCAACACATTGCCCGGAAGGCAGTTGCAAGCTATTATCCCCGCACCGTCAACGCGCGACCAACAAACCACTTGGGGCCTGGTCGGCGCGGCGATCGGATGGGCCGTCTGCGGTATCGGGGATGCTCGATGGTGGAGTGGCTCTTTCAGAGGTGCCGGCAACATTACATCCTGGTGATGATGCTGGTGACGCGGCTGTTCTGCCTGGTTGGCGGAGCGCTGGTCATCTATTACGTGCACCTGACGATCACGCTGGCCCCGGCCATGCGCGACCAGTTCACGACGATGGCGTCAGTCGTGATTCTGCTGTCGACACTGATGACCGTATTGCTGGCGCTGTGGGAGACCAGCACGCTGCGCGGCGTGCTGGCTGACATTCGGCGCGGGAAGCCGATCGAGCCTGCGCGAAGCCGGGCTGCCGGCGCCGAGGCCGTTTTGTTTGCCGGTCGACACCACCAGCGCGAGGCCGTGCTCGTGCCCGCCACGACAGTCGTTCCCTTATGCGCGTACCTGTGGCTCGCGCGCGCGGCGCCGACCAACCTGATCGTGCAGGTCACGATTGCAGGGTTTCTGGGCATCTCGGCGGTGCTGATGCTGACGTTCTTCTCGAGCGAACGCTGGATGGCGCGCGTCACGCGGCACCTGATCGAACATGGCATGCCCGTGCCGTTTGAAGAGCTGGCCGCCAGCCGCATTCTGGTGCGCATGAACGTCTGCTTCGGGTTGGCCATCGCCGTTACGGCGTTAATGATCGGCGGGCTGGCGTTCGAGCGGGCCCGCGAAATCGGGCTTGAGCCCGAACGCGCTGGCCAGTTGGTGCATAATCTGCACAAGCACACCGTCGTGATCTCGCTGACCGCTGTGGCGACGGGGCTAGTTCTGTCGCGGCTGCTGGCCAACTCAGTCGCTTCGCGCGTGAAAAATCTCGTCGAAGCCATGAAGCGGGTGGAAGCAGGGTCGTTTTCAGAGCGCCTGCGGCCCACGGGCAATGACGAAATTGACCTGCTCACCCGGCAATTCAACGCAATGGTCGAACAACTCGACCGGAACGATCATACGATTCGCGAACTCAACGCCGGGCTCGAACAGAAAGTCCGCCTGCGAACGCGGCAATTGTCGCGCAGCAAGCTGAAACTGCAGAGGTCGCTGAAGAAACTGCGCGAGTACGACCAGCTCAAGACCGACTTCTTCTCAAACATCAGCCACGAGCTGCGCACACCGCTGACGATGATCCTTTCGCCCATCGACCGCATCATCGAATCGTTCGGCGGCGAACTGCCCCCGCGAGTCGCCTCGCTCATCAACGTCGTCAGGGTCAACGGCAACCGGCTGCTCGAACTCATTAATCAACTGCTTGAGTTCTCGAAGCTTGAAGCGGGCCGCGCGGCGATTGTGCCGAGCGCCGTCAACCTGAACACCCTGGCGACCGACCTGGTGGCCGCCGCCCAGCCTCTGGCCGAGCAGCGCGGCCTGCAATTGCGCATGCGGCTGGCCCCCGATCTGCCCGTGATCGGCGCCGATGCCGAAAAGATCGAAACGATCGTTCGCAACCTGTTGTCGAACGCCTTGAAATTCACTCCCGTCGGCGGGGTCGTCGAAATTGAGACCCGCCTGAGCGACGGTCAGGTGCAACTGGCCGTCACCGACACGGGCATCGGCATCGCTCCCGAAGACTACCATCGTGTCTTCGAGCGATTTACGCAGATCGACAGCTCGACTTCGCGCCAGTACTCGGGAACGGGGCTCGGCCTGGCAATGGTCAAAGAGCTGGTCGAGCTGCATGGCGGCCAAATGCACCTCGAAAGCGAAGTCGGGCTGGGTTCCCGCTTCTGGTTCACGCTGCCCGCGACGGCCCCCGCGGGGTCGGCAACCCCGGCGGCCCACTCCGCCAAGGCCCAGCGATTCGCCGACCTCGTGGCCGTCGACGTCGAAGCCCCCGGGGCCCGTCGCGGCGAAGGTTTGTCGCCCGATACGCCTCGCGTGCTCGTCGCTGATGATACGCCCGAAATGCGGTCGTTGATTGCCGAGATTCTTTCGGACCACTATCGCGTGGTGACTGCGGTCGACGGCCGCGACGCCTGGGAACAGGTGTCTCGCGACCCGCCCGATTTGATTATCTCTGACGTGATGATGCCCAACGTCGACGGCTATGAATTCTGTCGACGCGTCAAAGAACAGTTCGCGACGGCCATGATCCCCTTCATCATGCTCACGGCGAAGGCCGATTTGACGATGAAGATCGAAGGGCTCAACCGCGGCGCCGACGACTACCTGGTGAAGCCGTTCAGCCCCGAAGAGCTGCGGGCGCGAGTGAAATCGCTGTTGCGGCTGCGAAAACTGACCGCCGAGATCGAAGTCCGCAATGGCGAGCTGCAAGAGGCGCTGGCGGAGCTGCGCGAAACGCAGGCGCAACTCGTGCAGTCGGAAAAGATGAGCTCTCTGGGGCAGCTTGTGGCGGGCATCGCCCACGAAATCAATAATGCCATCAACGCGGTCTACAACGGCATTCAACCCCTGCAGGCCCGGGCGAAGAAGCTCGAAACCCTGGTCGGCCGCGCCTGCGGCGACGAAGCCGTGGCGGCCGACGCCCAGTTGCGGCAGGAGATCGAGACGTCGTTCAAGAAGATCACCGGCCTGGCCGAGGTGATCGAGAACGGGGCGGCGCGCACGGCCCGCATCGTTCGCGACCTGCGCACGTTCTCGCACCCCGGGTCGGAGACGTTTGAGGAATTCAATCTTCGCGAAGCGCTCGACATGTGCCTGAACCTGCTGGCCAATCAGCTCAGGCACCGGGTGCAGGTACACGTCGACTACGGCGAGATCGGGCTCGTGCGGGGCCCTTCGGGCCAGCTCAACCAGGTCTTCATGAACGTTCTCAACAACGCCCAGCAGGCCATCGCCGACAAGGGCGACATTTTCATTCGAACGTCTTGCGAAGGAAACATGGTGCACGTTAGCGTGCGCGACACGGGTTGCGGCATTCCCGAAGAGATTCGCAATCGCATTTTCGACCCCTTTTTCACCACCAAAGCCCCGGGCACCGGCACAGGGCTGGGGTTATCGCTCAGTTACGGCATCATGACGGGCATCGGCGGCACGATCGAATGCCGCAGTCAACCCGGCGCAGGCAGCGAATTCATCGTCACGTTTCCCGCGCGATGTGAAGCTGCTTCGCAGGTGGTGCCGCACACATCGGCCGCGGCTGCGGCCGCCGGGTCCGCGGTCACAGGAGCCGCTTTATGAAGCGCGAACTGCTGTACGTCGACGACGAGCCCGACAACGTAGTGGTTTTCGAGGCCACCTTTGAAGACGATTTCAACGTGCGGACCGCGTCCAGCGGGCAAGAGGCGCTCGCCGTTCTCGAACACCACGCGATTCCTGTGGTGGTCTCAGACCAGAGAATGCCTGAGATGACCGGCGTCGAGCTGTTTTCGATCATGCGCAAGCAGTACCCCCACATTCAGCGCATTATCCTCACCGGCTACACGGATCCTGAAGGAATGATCAACGCCATCAACCAGGGACAGGTATTTCACTTCGTGAAGAAGCCTTGGGAACGGCCGTTTCTGATGTCGGTGCTGATTCGCGCATACCAGGCGCATGATCTGGCTGTGGCAAACTCTGCGCTGACCGAACAGTTGGTCTTGTCTGAGCGACTGGCGCTTCTGGGTCAGGCGACCGCGCGGCTGGCGCACGAAATGGGCAATCATCTGTGCCTGTTGCCCCTCATCGAATATATCGAAGACCAATGCGCGGCTGACGCCGATCTGCTGAGTCTGGCGCAAATGTCGCGCGCATCGCTCAAACGTCTCACCGAGATGGTTCAAGAGGTGAAATCGTTCAGCCAGATGCAGCAGCAGCAGTTCGTAAAACAGCCCGTGAATCTGGCCGAGGCGGTCCATGAACTGGTCTCGTTCCTGAGATTTGACAAATCCGTACCGTTCCAGCAGATTGTCGTCGAGCTGCGTGGCGAGCCCGCCGTGCTCGGCAACAAGGTCAAACTTCAGCAGGTACTCTTGAACCTGATCAAGAACGCGGCCCATGCGATTCGCGGAAAGCCGGGCGGGCGGATCGTAGTCAGCCTGTCTCAAAACGAGCGCGAGGCCTTGCTGTGTGTCACCGATAACGGCTGCGGCATCAAGGAAGATGTCTTGGCCCGCATCTGGGAGCCGTTCTTCACCACGAAGGGGGCCGAGGGGACCGGGCTGGGGCTCGACGTCTCACGCAAATTGGTCGAGGCGCACGGCGGATGGATCACGTGCGAGAGCGAGGTCGACGCGGGCACGACGTTCGAGATTCGAGTACCCGTCGCCGGAGACCAGCAGGCAAAACCCGAATCGCTGGCTGTCGCGGCCGGCACTTGAAGCCGTAGCGGAAGCTTTCGACTCGCCCGCAAAATTCCCCGATCCTGCCTTTTGTGCCGAGTGCGCCGGGAATTCAAGTTGCGCAGGTTCGCACGCCGATGATTGCTGTCGCGGTTGCAGGGGCCGTGCGGCCTCTGCGTTTCTGCGCGCCGCGCAGGCTTATGCCGACTGGGCACCAACCGGAATGCACGCTTTGGCAGCCTAGAAGGGTTGGGGAAACCATGCAGGGGAAGCGAGTGACGGGGTGGCTGGGGGGGGCTCTTGCCTCGATTCTGCTCACCAATTCGGCCCTCGCCGATGCGTTGATCCGTGACGGGGTCGGCGCGATTTCCACGGGTCGCGGCGGAACGAACATCGCTTTCTCAGACAACGGCGCTGTGATGCTCGACAACCCCGCCGGAATCGCCAATTTTGAAGGGCGGTGGTTCGGCGAACTGAGCATGGACACGCACCTCATCAAGATCACCTACGCCGATCCCGACAATTACACCCACAGCTCGACGCAGCCCTTCCCCGTGCCTGAGGCGGCGCTTTACTGGCGCAGCGCCGACCGCAACTGGGCGGCGGGAGTGGGTTTTTTCGCGCCCGCCGGCTTTTGCGCATCGTACCAGTTGAACAACGCCGACTTCGGCCCCGGCCCGCATCGTTATCGATCGCTGGGCCTCTACGGCAAGGTTCTGCCGGGGATTGCGTTTCACGTCACAGACGAGCTTTCGATCGGCGCCAGCCTGGGGATCGGCATCAGCCGCGTCGAGCTTGACGCGCCGTTTTACCTTCAGACCGGCCCGCTCGCGGGCACACGGGCGCTGTTCGACATGAGCGCGCTTGGGGCGACGCCCGTCTGGTCGATCGGAATGCAGTACGAGCTGAGCGAACAGACCACGATCGGCCTCGCATACAACAGCGAAGCGAACTTCGGCCTCAAGGGTGACCTCGACGCCCAGCTTTACGGCCTGGGGCCGGCGCCATTGCCGGTGCACTTCAACGCCCGCCTGGCCATCACCTGGCCTCAATCGCTGGGAATCGGCATCAAGCACGTTCTAGCCGAACAGCATCGAGTTTCGGCCGACGTGATCTATTACGACTGGCACAGCGCCTTCGACAACCTGAGCCTGACGCTCACAAAATCGTCGGTGCCCTTTCTGGAAATGCTGCTCGGACCAATGGTTCAAGACCAGATCCCCCTCAACTGGAAGACGTCGGTCTCGGTGCGGCTGGGCTACGAGTTTCTGGCGACGGCCCTCGACACGTGGCGGCTGGGTTACGCCTACCATCCCTCTCCGGTGCCCAACAACACTCTCAACCCGCTGGTCGATGGCGTGCTCGAACACGCCGTGAGCGCCGGTTACACGCGCCGCATCGACGACTGGCTAATCAGCTTCGCGTATCAATACACGTGGGGACCGACCCGGTACGTGGGCAACAGCATTCTCGTCGGGAACGACTTCGCCAACAGCCAATTCAAGGCGGAATGCCACTGGATCAGCGTGGCGCTGTCGCGGTACTTCTAACTGCTCCCCCCGGCGCACACAGTCGGCCTGACGCGCTTGCGCCGGCGAAAACAACCCCAGTCGGCCGACGAATGGTTGCCAGAACCGGTCAGGTTATTGTATGGGACAGGGCCGGCCCGCAGCGCGGAAGCCCATGTCGCCATTCGAAAACCTGCAGATCGTTCGTAAGCGCCCCGGCGTCATCACGGTGGTGGTTGATGCGCCAGGTCGGTCAGTCAACGTACTGAACGAAAACCTGCTGCGCGAACTGGCGACTCTTGTCTCCGAGCTGGAACGCGACCGTGAGTTGAACCTGGTTGTGTTTCGCGGCGGCCGCGACACGGGCTTCGTAGCCGGGGCCGACATCGAGCAACTGACGCGCTTCACGACACCCGCCGAAGTTGAGGTCGCATTGCGCGCCGGTCAGGAACTCTTCGACCGAATTGCGGCCCTCCGCATGCTGACCGTTGCCGTCATTCACGGCCCGTGTCTCGGAGGCGGCCTGGAGCTCGCGCTGGCTTGTCAATTCCGCGTCGCCCGAACCGACCGCGCGACGAGGCTCGGTCTGCCAGAAACTCAATTGGGGATCATTCCCGGTTGGGGAGGTACGCTCCGCCTGCCGCGCGTGGTGGGCCTGGAACAGGCATTGAAGATGATTCTGGGGGGCGAACAGGTGCCTGCCGCCAAGGCACTTGCGATAGGGCTCGTGGATGAGATCGCGCCGTCCGGTCGGTTCGAAGACGCAGTGGAAGACTTTCTCGTCAACCGACTGGCCGGAAAGCCGGTTCGCCGGCCGAAACGCAAGTGGCTGACGAGGCTTCGCGACGATTCGGCAATCTTTCGACGAATCGTGCTCAAAGTGGCCCGCAGGCGTCTGGGGCTCAATGCCCGCCACTACCCGGCACTGCCGGCGGCGCTGCGCGCCGTCGAGACCGGGGTCAAACGCGACCATGTGCGAGCCCTGGCGATCGCGCGCGAAGAATTCATCGGTGCGTTCTTTACGCCCGCGTGCCGCAGCCTGTTGGGGCTTTTCACTCAGCGCGAACGGGCCCGCAAGACCGTAACCTGGGTCAGCGGCGCCGACGGAGCGCCGCAGCCGATCGAAACCCTGGCCGTGATCGGCGCGGGCCGGATGGGCTCGGGAATCGCGCAGTTGGCCGCATCTCATGGTCTGAACGTAGTCATCAAAGATCTCTCGCCAGAACTGGTCACGGAGGGTCTGAATCGAGTTGATTCGCTTCTGAAAAATGCCCTCGGCAAAGGGTTCCTGTCGGCCGAAGAGCAAGCGCATGCGCGTCAGTTGATCGCAGGGACAACCGAGTGGGAGCCGGTGGCTCGCGCCGATGTCGCGATCGAAGCGGTCGTCGAGCGGCTCGACGTCAAACAAGACGTGTTTCGCGAGCTCGACCGGCGAGCCGCCCCCGCCGCCCTTTTCACCTCGAACACCTCTTCGCTGTCAATTGGCGATCTGGCGGCCGTGACGGGCCGGCCGTCGCACGTCGCGGGGCTGCATTTCTTCAACCCCGTCCATCGCATGCCGCTCGTGGAGGTCGTGAAGGCGAACGCGACCAGCCCGCGAACGATCGCGACGCTTGTCGAGCTGGTACGGGAAATGGGAAAGGTGCCGGTCGTCGTTGCCGACCGACCCGGGTTTCTCGTCAACCGTGTCCTGGGCCCGTACCTCGACGAGGCCGTGCGGATGGTTTGCGAAGGTGTTTCGCCCGAAGTCGTCGACCGTGCCGCGCGCGAATTCGGTATGCCGCTGGGCCCGCTCGAACTGCTCGATCAGGTAGGTCTCGACGTCGCCAGCGACGTGTCGCGCGTGCTGGCGCCTTTGCACAGGGAGGCCGGCCCGACACAGGCTCGCCTGGAAGCGATGGTGGCGCGGGGCCGCCTGGGAAAGAACGCCGGAGTCGGGTTCTACCATTACCACGACGGCCACAAGCCGGGCGTTGCCGCGTGGGCCGATAAGATGATTCCAAAACGAGCGCCGGCGACCCGGCCATTTTTTGCCAAAGCGGCGGCAGAACCAGAGGCGACATCGCCAGCTCAGGCCGTGCGATTTGCGAACGGTGAAAGCCTGGATGACATCTCCCAGCGGCTCATCCTGCCTCTGCTCGACGCTGCGGCGCAGGCTTTAGCCGACCAGATTGTGCCTGAGGCCTGGATGGTGGATCTCGCGATGGTGCTGGGGACGGGCTTTGCGCCGTTTCGCGGCGGGCCGTTGCGCCTCATCGACGAATGGGGCACGGGGCACGTCGTGACGGCGCTTGAGCGCCTCGCACAAACGTGCGGCCCGCGCTTTCAACCGTGCGATTTATTGCGTGAGATGCAGCGCAACGACCGCAGGTTCTTCAGTCGCACGGAGAATTAGTGACCGGGGTTGGGGCGTCCGCCCGGCGGGAAAGCCCCCAGTGCGGGTTTACCGGACCGCTCTGGCCACGCTACGTGACGTGCACGAATTCGGCCCTCTGCTGGCGGCCGAAGCCCAGCGCCGCGGGTTCTACGACGCCCTGCCGCTGTGCTCAGCGACGACGACCGCCTGCCGAGCACATCCGCGACCGCCCGGGACGAGCCACCCGGAGACGTTCTCAGCCCGCAGCAGCCCGTCGATAACCCTCAAAGCCGGTTATGGACCCGAAACCGAACGGCGGGGGGTCTCGAAAGTTGGCGGGAAAACTGGCAAGAAAACCGCGGAGTCCGCAACGATCGCTGAGAGGGATCCGCAGATTTCGCAGATTGAAAGGATTCAAACTGGCAGAACAAAGAGTTACTGGCGCTGCACCCGGTACGATGAAATCCCGTTAATCTGTAAAATCTGTGGATTAGCCCGTCACTCGCTTGCCGCCGGCGCGATAAAGACCCGGTGGTCGGGCAGACGTTCGGCAATGGCGTCGGCGACTTGAAAATTGTCGGCCAGAAGCCGCACGGGGTTGGCCGCCAGCCACGTCGAGAGGCTGATTTCCTGGTACTCGCCGCTGTCGAAGGCGATCAGAATGCGGCACGGCTTGGCGCCGGTGTTCTCGATGTAGTGTCCGTAGCCGCGAGGTACGTACCCCACGTCTCCCTCGCCAAACCGCTCGGTGCGCGACCGGCCGCGGGCGCCGAAGACCCCCATCCGCGCCTCGCCCTGCAGATAATACTGCCACTCGTTGGCATTCGGGTGCCAATGCGGCTCGCGCACCGCGCCCGGGTCGAGTTCCAGCACGATGCCCGAGATGGTCTGCGAGATCGGAAACTCACGGGCCGTGACGCGCCATTCGCGCCCTCCGGGAAACACCTCGTAAGGCGCCCGGCTCAGCAGCGAATAGAAATGCGTCAGGGCCGGTGGTCGCAGCGATTCGCTTCGCAACGCGGGAATCGGGCCGGGGGGCACGCGCCCCACCGCGACATACACTTCACCCGGCGGGAACTGCTGGAATTCAAACGCGGGAAGCCCGAGCGATTTCGACAGCACGCTGGGGGGCGTCTGCGCCAGCCAGTCGGTACTGCTGAAGGTGCCGAACTCTGAAAAGGCGCCGTTATCGAACACCAGAATGAAATGACATTCGTCGGGGCCGAGCCCCTGAATCGAATGCCCGTGCCCGCGCGGAAAGTACCAGACGTCGCCCGGCCCGAAGTCGTTGATCTCGGCCGTTCCGTCGGGCGCGATGACCGTCGTGCGGACGCGCCCCCGCACGACGAACGCCCATTCGGCGGCGTTGGCGTGCCAGTGCAGCTCGCGCAACCCTCCGGGTTTCAATCGCATGGAAACGCCCGAGAGCCCCTGCGACACGGGCAACTCGGCCGCCGTGGCCTCTCTGGCCGAACCGCCCGGCATCACCTTGCCCGGCTGCTCTTCGAGAGCCAGCCGAAAGCTCGGCAGAGTGGTTACTGCCAGCGGATCTTTTGAGGCCGGGCCTCGCGGTTCGTCGCCCGCAGATACGGCGGCGAGGCCGGTGACGCCGCCGGCGGCGGCTGACAGCAGATCGCGACGAGATAACTCAGGCATTTTTTCGCCTCCGGGCCTATCAAGGTTGAAAAAGGTGTCTGGAATTTTGCGAACATTCAGATTCCGAGGGGTTTTCGCGGGTGCGGAGAGTGCCAGACACCTTTTTTCAACAGCTTGCTATCGCTTGCGTTCGACTGTCGATGCGATCAGGATGAAAGCCTCACTTTCCGTAGCGAGCCGTCTTTCGTCAACCGAGCCCCCTGCATTGCGACCGCACAAACATGCCGCAGAACTCCGATTCCACCATGCCGCCGATCGATCACGCCGGCACTTTCGCCGGGCCCGCACGACCCACGCGGCGGCTGTTTCTGGAAGGCGTCGCGCACGGGGCGGGCGCGGGATTTCTGGCGGCGGCGCTGGCCGGTTGCACGTCGCCCGCGGGGCCTGGGGCGAGCGGCGAAAAGCGAATGCGGGCCGCGTTTTCAAACGCCGGCCTGTCGCACACCTGGTGCGCCCTCGGGAAGGATGCGGCGGAGCTGTGGGGCAAGCTGATCGGCGTCGACATCGAGTGGATCGACGGTGAATCAGACTCGGAACGGCAACGGAACAAGATTGAAAACATCGTCTACAAAGACTGGGATTTCTGCTGTTTTCAGGCCGTGCAGACCGATTCGCTCGCAGCGCCGGTGAACACGCTGCGCGACCGCGGAATACCAGTGATCGCGATGGACGTGCTGCTGGTCGACGAGCCCAAAATGCGCGAGACCGGGGTCTGGACGCTCGTGACGCCCGATCAGGTGTTCATGGGGGAAAGCAGCACGCGGTACCTGATGGAGAAGATCGGCGGCAAGGGAAAGGTGATTCACATCGGCGGTTTGAGCGCGCACTCTGGGGCCCAGGGGCGAAAGCAGGGGTTTGAGAACGTGGTCAAGGCGTATCCTAACGTCGAAGTCGTCGGGGGCGGGGTTCGCTGGTGCGACTGGAAACCCGAAAAGGCGCGCGACACGTTTGAATCGCTTCTGGCCCAGGAAAAAGAGCCCATTGCCGGCGCGTTCTTCCACAATGACGATATGGCATTGGCCTGCGCTCCGGCCAAAGAGACCACGATTCACAAGAACATGATTCTCACCGGGGTCGACGGCCAGAAAGACGGGCTGAACGGCGTCCGCGACGGCGTTCTGGGGGCGACCACCGTCAACCCCGCGTCGCTCGTGCACTGCACGGCGTTGTTCCTCGGGCAGTTCATCGCCCGCAATCGCGAGGCGATTGACAAGGTGCCCAAGGAGATCATTGCCCACGGGCCCCTGGTGTCGCTCGAGCGGCCCAAGTTGCTCGAGGCGATGTATTACATGTCAGAGCCGGCACACTGCATGATTTAAGGGCGGGTTCGCCCATTTCAGGCCTGTGCCACGATGCGCAATGCTGCCGCGAGATCGAGCGTGCCTTCATACAGCGCCCGGCCGACGATCGCGCCCACGACGCCGGGGCGTCGGCGGTGCAGCTCCAGAAGGCCCACGATATCGGCCAGCGACGTGACACCGCCCGAGGCGATGATCGGCAGGCCCAGATCGGCCAGTGACGCGAGGTCGCCGAGTGTGCCGCGATCGATTCCCTGTAACATGCCGTCGTTGGCGATGTTGGTGTAGATCAGGGCGGCAAGCGGTAATTTGGCGAACTGCGCGGCGAGGTCGTAGGCTCGCACCTGCGACACCTCCAGCCAGCCGGCGGTGGCGACCAGCGAGTCGCGGGCGTCGATCCCCAGAATCAGCCGCTCGGGGAGCAGCCCCGCCATCTCGCAAAACCACTCAGGTTGCTTGAGCGCCTGTGTGCCGACAATCACCCGCGCGACGCCGAACCCGTCGAGCGCCCGGCGTATCGACGCCTCGTCGCGAAACCCGCCCCCGAGCTGGCAGGGGATTGTCACCGCCGCGACGATGGCCGAAATCGCATCGGTATTGACCGGTTTGCCCGCCCGGGCGCCGTCGAGATCGACCAGGTGCAACCGCGTCGCGCCCTGCTGTTCCCAGCGCCGCGCCATTTCGGCAGGGTCGTCTGCGAACACCGTTTCCTGCCCGTAGTCTCCCTGCCGCAGGCGTACGCAACGACCGCCCCGAATGTCGATCGCCGGAATCAACTCGAACGCCACGATCGATACCTCATACGGTCGAGAAGTTCTTCAGCAACTGCAAACCGACGTGCTGGCTCTTCTCAGGATGAAACTGCGTGGCGAACAGCTTGTCGCGGGCCACCATCGAGGTGAACCGGCCCCCGTATTCGGTCTGTGCGGCGACGAGCGCCTCATTTTCGGGCACGACAAAATAGCTGTGCACGAAATAGAAGTGCGAGCCCGCGGGAATTTCCGCGAGCAGGGGGCACGGGCCTACGCTCTCGACCTGGTTCCACCCCATGTGGGGCACTTTGAGCCCGCCCAGGTCGGCGAAACGCACGACTTTTCCCGGAAGAATTCCCAGCCCGGGCCATTCGCCGTCTTCGTAACTGACGTCGAACAAAAGTTGCAACCCGAGGCAGATGCCGAGAAACGGCCGCCCTGCCGCGATATGTTCTCGAATTGGCTCGTCGAGGCCTTGCCTGCGCAGCTCGGCAATCGCGTCGCGAAAAGCACCAACGCCCGGCAGGATCATGCGCTGGCAGCCGCGCAGCTCTTCGGGGCGAGTGCAGATTCGGGCCGACACGCCGAATTTCTCGCACGCCTTCTGCACGCTGCGCAGGTTTCCCATGCCGTAGTCGACAATGCTGATCATGGCGCGATTGTATCGCCGAGAGACACCCCACGGGAGCGTGTGGTTCGCAGAATGAGCCATCCAAATTCTCGAGACGTGATGAATCAGAACCGCGGAGTACGCCGAGGGCGCCGAGAGACGCAGCGACTTTCGCCGAAGACTTTCTCTGCACTGCGAACGTCTGAATTCCTGTTTCGGCAACAAGATTCGCCGGGGTTCACCTACGACAGAAACAGGGAGACACGGAGACACAGAGACGGTTCCCTCAGAATCTCCGTGTCTCGGCGTCTCCCTGTGTCGATCCTGTTTATCCCCGCGGTTGTCGCGTACCGACGAAGAAGGAACGCTAATCCACACTGATCGCCGCTGATTTTGATGATTAGTGCCGATCAGTGTCGATCAGTGTTCCTGAACTTTGGTTGCGGCCAGGCCGCGCTGCGGTCTTGCGTGCCGCGACCGCTCCGACTAGCCTGACGGGGGGCATGGAAGCGGCGACGTCAGGGACCGACGAACCCTTTTGGGCGGTTGGGCAGCCATGCACGAGTACCTGACGATCATCAGCGGGCGGGCGCACCCGAAACTGGCCGCCGAAATCGCGGCCTATCTGGGAATCGACCTGGGGCGGGTCGACCTCTGGAATTTTCCCGACGGCGAAATCGGGCTGAAGCTCGAAGAAAACATTCGCGGCCGCGACGTATTTCTCGTGCAGCCGACCTGCCCCCCGGTGAACGAGAACCTGATGGAGCTGTTAATTCTGATCGACGGCTGCCAGCGGGCCAGCGCCGAACGGATCACGGTGGTTATGCCCTACTTCGGCTACGCGCGGCAGGATCGCAAAGACGCCGGGCGCGTACCCATCACGGCCAAGCTGGTGGCGAACCTGATCGTCGAGGCGGGGGCCGATCGCGTTCTGGCGATGGACCTGCACGCCGCACAGATTCAGGGGTTCTTCGACGTACCGGTCGATCACTTGTACGCCGCGCCGATTCTCGACGAGTATTTCGTGTCGCTGAATCTGCCCCCAAATGAGCTGGTGATCGTGAGCCCCGACGAAGGGAGCATCAAGCGGTCGCTGCACCATCAGGAGCGGCTGGGGGGCTCTTTGTGCATTGTCGACAAACGCCGCTCGAGCGCCACCGAAACCCGGCAGGCCAACCTGATCGGCGGCCCCATCAAAGGGAAGATCGCGCTGTTGTTCGACGATATGATCACCACGGCCGGCTCGATCGTGGGCGCCGTCGACGTCGTCCACCGGCACGAGGCAAGCCGAATTTACGTGGGGGCCACGCACCCCGTCTTCTGCGGCAAGGCCACCTCGCTACTGCGTGAAGCGCCGATTCACGAGGTGGTGGTGACCAACAGCATCCCCCTCAAAGACTCGCAACAGTTCCCCAATCTGAAGGTCGTCAGCGTCGCGCCGCTGTTGGGGGAAGCGATCAAGCGGATTCACCGCAACGAATCGGTGAGCTATCTGTTCGATTGAAATGACGAATGTCGAATGTCTCTGCCCCGTCGTCATTCGGACTTCGTCATTCGTTATTGATTCGACATTCGGGTTTCGACATTCGTCTTTTGCGTTTTACGCCGCCCGTTCGCCCAACTGACCGGCGAAATCTCGCAGGAACACCTCGCAGAACGCCAGGTCGGGGGCCAGACAGGGGTGCTTGTACTGCTCGACGCTGCCCCCCAGCTTCGATTGGCGGGCCCGGGCGAATCGCAACCAGCTTCCCGGCGGGAGGTACACGGGTACGAGCGACCGCAGGCGGCCTGTGGCGCGCTTCTCGCCGTACTCCATGTTCAGCCGCTGCAGGTGCGCGTCGACCAGCGCGCTGAGCCTTTCGCCAAGTTCGCGGGCGATCAGGTCGGTTTCTTCGACCAGCAGCCGATACCCCGGCGGGTCGCCCCAGACCGGGGTCACAGTGTAGTGCGACAGATCGACGCCCAGTTCGCTGGTTGCGCGCCTGAGCGCCGCCACGACCTGCGATTCCGAAATCTTCTCGCCCGTGACGCTCGAAATATGGGCGCCCTTGTTGAGGAACTCCAATAGCGGCGTGCCGCCGGCGAAGCCCGTACAGCGCACAACATCGCGAATGTCGTAGCGGTACAGGCCCGACGACGTCGTGAGGATGATGTAGTAGTTCTCACCCTCGCGCAATTCGTGCGCCTCAAGCACCGTCGGGTCGGCTGAGCCGTGCTCGGCCTCGGGAATGAACTCGAAGTAATGCGTGCCGACATCGAGGATCCCCGCGGCATCGTGGTCGGCAAAGGGAATCGTCATGCGGCCTTCGCTGGCCGAGAGGCCGTGGTCGCGAATCGGCACGCTGCCAAAGCACTGTCGCAGGCCCGCGGTGTAGGCCCCGGCGCTGCCACCGGTCCACACACCCAGCAGGGTCAATTGCGGCCAATAGTCGCGGGGCAACAGCGCCCCCGTGCGATTGGCGATGCGTTCGAGCTCGCGGGCGCGGGCCGCGTTGCCGCGGCCGAGCCGGCGCGCCAGCGCCCGGCGCACCTCGGGGGCGTACTCGAATCGTGTCGAAAGCGTACCCTGGGCGATGTCGCGGATCAGGTCGTGCTTGTGGGCGTTGCCCAGCCGCGCGATCTGCAACAGCGTACTGGGGTTGGCCGTCATCACCAGCCCCACGCCGGGGTCAGCCATCGACAACCTGAGGGCCGCATAGTACTTGGCTTCGGGCGACTTGATCTTGGTCACCACGTCGGGCACGGTGTACATGGTTTTCAAGATCGGGCTCTGCATGGCCTGCACGAGCCCGCTGATATTTCCACAGGGCGCGCCCCCCGGGGTGCGAAACTGGTCGTGGTCGCTGGCCAGTTGCATGATGTTCTGGCGGTGCAGCGCGGGGTGGTCGTCGTAGGCGCGAATACCCCAGACCGACCAGCCGCGGCGGTAGTCGGTCAGAAACCGTTTCGTGATCGGGATATACTTCGAATCCGAAGTGGTGCCGCTGGTCAGCGCGAACATTACCGGCCGGTTGCGGCGGCCCAAGAGGGCGCCGTGATCGCCCGCTTTCAGGCGGTCGATGTAGGGGCGGTAATAGTCGTAATCGACAATGGGCAGGTGGCGCCGCAAGTCGGCCGCCGTGCGGACCTGGTGCAGGCGGTGGCGGCGTGAGAAATCGCTGTCGGCGTTGAGGGCCAGAAGCTGCCCAAGCACCTCGTGCTGCACGGCCCGCGGATCGTGCAATCGAGCGAAAAACGCGCGGGCCATCCGCCGCAATCGGGAGCGGACCAGCGTTCCTCCGAAATATCTTATTTCGGGATGCATTTCCGGGCGAGCGGGGGGAGCATCAGCCTTTGCCGGCCGACTTCCCGCCAGCGGGTTTTCCGCCGGCGGCAGGTTTAGCGGCAGCAGCCGGTGCGGCCGGAGCGGCGGCTGTCGCGCCTTCTTCTGCTTTCTCTTCCTTGGCCTTTTTCTTCTTTTTGGCGGCGATCTTCGCGACGCGGGTCTTGGGCAGCCCCACGGGGCTCAACCCTTCGTGCCAGCGCTCTTCACGCTTCATCTGGTCAATCCGCTCTTCGCGCTTCAACACGTTGCGCGAACGGGCGAGGCGCCCTTTGCGGCGTAAGCTCTTGTCGATCGCCACG
The DNA here is from genome assembly GCA_052388175.1 of Planctomycetaceae bacterium. Classification (GTDB taxonomy): domain Bacteria; phylum Planctomycetota; class Planctomycetia; order Planctomycetales; family Planctomycetaceae; genus SIAF01. Next base: position 33,019 of record JBQTIL010000035.1, read on the forward strand.
CTGAACCTCTCCTGAATGAACTCTGCCGGAACCCCGTGGCCGCTCAACCCGCTTGATAGAATGCGGTTGGCGCCTGCCCCGGCCACGCGAAGGGAACGAGTCTACGGAAAATCGGCAATTGAATCAATCCCCGAATCGCGTTCTTGACAGTTCATTTCGCAGCCCATAGGCTGATTGACGCTACAAAGCCCCCATCGTCTAGTGGCCCAGGACTCCGGGTTCTCAGTCCGGAAACAGGGGTTCGACTCCCCTTGGGGGTAGTGGACAATTGCGCAAAGTTTGGCGCGCCGCGCATCCCCGCCGACGACCAATCGGGGCTTCTTCGGTTCGTCGGCCAGAGCTAGAGTTCCATCGACCGTTGCGGCAGGCAGCCTGAAGCCGTCAGGGAAAGTTCGTGAAAGCCCTCGACGCACGAGTCCGGCTGGGGATCGTCGGCTGCGGACGGGTGACGAACACCCTGCACTTGCCGGCGCTCAGGCATGTTCCGGAGATTGAAGTCGCGGCGCTCGCCGACCGGGATGAGAATCAGTTGCGGCTGGCCGCAGCGAACTGTGGTGTGGCGGCGTCCTACACCAGCTATGTCGGCTTGCTCGAGAACCCGGCGATCGATGCGGTGGCGGTCTGTGTCCCGCCTCAGTACCACGCCGAAGTGGCTTGGGCAACGCTCGACGCCGGCAAGCATCTGTTTGTCGAAAAACCGCTGGCCCTGTCGCTGAGTGAGTGCGATCGACTGATCGGCCAGGCGTCTCGGCTCTCCTGCAAGGCACAAGTCGGCCTGAACCTCCGCCAGCACAGGCTGATTCGCGCCGCTCGGCAGATCATTGCCGACGGCGAACTGGGAGAACTTGAATTGTTGCGCTCCAGCTTTACCGCGGCCACACGTCGCCGCGTCACTTTGCCTGCGTGGCGAGACGTGCGCGAATCGGGCGGCGGGGCACTTACCGAGATCGGCACGCACCATTTCGATTTGTGGCGGTTCCTCACGGGAGGCGAGGTCCAACAGGTTTTCGTTTGTTCTCGCAACGACGCCACTGAAGATGTCTCAGCCTCCATCACCGCGCGAATGACGAACGGCGCTCTCGTCAGCGGAGTCATGTCCGAACGGACGTATGGCAGTAACGAGTTGGAAATTCTGGGCCTCGCAGGACGACTCCATATCAATCTTTACGCCTTCGACGGTCTCGATCGCTCCTCCACCTGGGAGCACGCGGGCGACCTGAGTCGACGGTTGCGCCGATTGATACAGACATTGGCCAGGCTGCCGCGCGGCATTGCCAGCCGGCGGCGTGGCGGGGAATTTCTGCTCACCTACCAGCGACAATGGCAGCGATTCGCGAACGCGATTCTTCGAGACGGGCCGATCGACGCCACTCTGGAAGACGGCCGCGCCGCCGCCGCGATCTCATCCGCCTGCGTTGCCTCAGCAATTCGTGGACAGCCTGTCGATGTCGACAACAATGCCGACCGATAGCGATTCCACTCGTCGCGGTCGGGTCGGCTCAAGACCAACCCACGGGCGCAGCGCGTGCCGTAAGCAACATCAACGGCGTGGGCTCGCTTCATGTACCCGGCGCGCAACTCTTTGACAGCAAGAAACTAGTCACCCGCGTCGGTTGCAGTTTGCTGTCGCTGCAGCCTGAGCCAGCGAGCCCGCCGGACCCAGTAGAAGCGAACGGGCAGGAACAGGTCGACGACTTCGTCGGAGATCAAGAGCCCGCCCAGCACGGGGAGTGCCATCGGGGCCAGGATCTCGCCGCCAACCCCTTTTGCAAACACCATTGGAAAGATGGCAATGATCGCCACTCCTTCCGTGAGCAGCTTGGGGCGCAGGCGGTGTACTGCCCCTTCGATGACCGCCTGGCGGAGTTCCTCCAATGAGTGGATGTTCTCTAGGCCGCCGCGCTTCTCGATCGCCTCGCGCAGATAAACCAGCATGATGATGCCGGTTTCGGTCGCCATTCCGAAACAGGCGATGAAGCCCACCCAAACGGCGACGCTGAAATCCATCGGCCGCGCGCCCCAGCCCTGCATGATCTTGGGGAACAGGTACATGAAGAACGCCCCGCCGGCGAGGGCCTCGGGTACGACCAGCATCATCAGGGCAGCGTCAGCCAGATCGTGATATGTCAGATAGAGAATCAAAAAGATCAGAACGATCACCGCAGGAAAGACCCACCGCAGCGTCTGTGCGGCCCGTACCTGATGCTCGAACTCGCCGCTCCATTCGATATGTACCCCTTCGGGCAACTTCACGCGCTGTCCGACGACACGCTGGGCCTCGTCGACGAACCCCACGATATCGCGGCCGCGTACGTTGAGCGTGACGTAGTTGAGCAGCCGGCCATTTTCGCTCTTGATCATCGCCGGACCTTCGACCACGTGCACACGGGCGATAGCCCCCAGCGGAATCAACGGTTTCCCGCGAATCGCGTGGCCTGGAGTGGCCGCATGCATACCCGCCGACACAGGCGGTGCGGCGACGGTCCCTACATCGCCACCAACTTGCACCGAAGCGAGCTCACCGTCGCGGCCCATCGCCGGCTGGGCCGACGTCGACATGCTACCGGGGCTAACAAGCAGTCTGCGGATGCTTTCTTCGTCTTCGCGATGGGCGCGGGCATAGCGGATGCGCACGGGAAATCGCTCGCGTTTCTCGACGGTGAAAGTCACTGCCCGACCCGCCAGCGCGACTTCGATCTCGTTTTGAATGTCTTCGACCGAAATTCCGTAGCGGGCCGCCTGCTCGCGGTCGATGTCGATCTGCAAGTAGCCCTTCCCCATGATCGGCGCGGCGAGCACGTCGCGGGCGCCGTTCATCGGTTTGAGAACGGCCTCGATGTCTTTGCAAACCTGGTCAACCGTCGTCAGATCGGGGCCAAATACCTTGACGCCGATGACCGTGCGGACGCCGGTCGAAAGCATTTCGATGCGGTTGATGATCGGCTGGGTGAAGATATTGCTCCAGCCGGGCACTTGCAGCACGCGTCCCATCTCGTCGTCGACGAGATCTCCTTTCGTGCGCGGCCTCAAAAGCACCCGCCGGCCGAAGGGGCCTGCCAATGCGCCCCGCAGCGCCAGGAACGGTTCAATCGCGGCTTGATCGGGCACCGACCCGATCTGCGCCCGTAGCGCCTCCCTGGAAAACCGTTCCAATTCGGCGCCCCGTGGGGCATCGTGGGAGAGTTTCGCGGCGGTGGCTGCCCGTGCGACCTCTTCGAGCGCATACGCGGTATAGGCTTCGATGCCAAAGTCGAAAAGCTCCCAGTTGACTTCGCGGGCGCGCGCCCGCCAGAGCGCGAGCCGCTGCTGGGCCACCTGGTCCAGCAGGATGTCGCCGAACGTCCGGTGCCGAAAGCCGAAGGCCTCCAGCAGTTGTTGGCCGGTACGCTCGATGATCGAACCCTGCCAGTGCAGAGCGGCGACAACGTCGTCGACCATTCCGCGCTCGTGAAGGTCGTTGGCGACATCCTGCGCGAGTGCCACCGCGTCTTCGAGCATCGGGTTCTTTGCCAGCCAGTGACCGTAGCGAGGCGCCAGCGCGGCAGACAGACGATCAATTTGCTCCGTTTTCGATTCGGGTTGGGGCCAATTGACCTGCGCCGCCCTGCTGATCCGCCCTATCGATTCGGTGACGGCGAATCGGACGAGCTCAGTTTCCAGTTCGCGATCGAATTCCTGATAGCGGAAGAGGGCCAGCTCCCGCAACGTCTCGTCAAATCGCTCGAGCGCCTTTTGCGTGGCATCATTGAGCGCGGCCTTTTGGGCCTCTTCAAACGCTGGCCTCATTTCTTCATCGTCGGGCGCGCGTGGAAGAAAGCCTTGCTGTTCCAGCTTCTGCCATACATCTTGGGTCTGCTGAAATGCGTCGTCGAACGCCAGCACCCGCTTCGGCCAGAGCTCCCGCGGGCGAAAGTTGACGAACGTCTCGATCATGTCGAGCGGGGCGGGGTCGGTCGGAGTGTCGGCGCGACCGGCTTTGCCGATGACTGACTCAACCTCAGGAAAGCCCCTCAAGATCGCATCGCGCGCTTTCAAATCATCGGCCGCCTCAGTCACGCTGGCCCGCGGGACCGTGATCGGCATATCGAGCGTGGTCCCCTCATCGAGGGCGGGCATGAACGCCACGCCGATTTTCGGAAAGTGGTAGGCCCACATGCCGATCGGCACGAGTGTCGTCAGTGCCAGAATCTGCCAGAGCCCGCCGCGCGTCAGCGCCGTCGTCAGCGCCGTGACGACGGCGAATGTCGCCAGAAACGCCCCCTTCCAGGCCGTCTCAGAAGCTCCCTGCCCCACCACGGCCTGCAACGGAAACATGCCTGTCGCCAGGATCAAGAGAGCGGCGAACATCCACATCACCAGATTCCGCCGCGGCAACGCCCAGGTGAGTAGCGGTTTGTAAATGTTGATAAAGCTGCGGACGATCCAGTTGTCTTCCTCGCTCTTGAGGCGTCCTTTGATGAACGTCGGGATGAGCGCCGGCACCACCGTCACCGAAATGAGCGCCACCCCAATCATGGCGAAACTCTTGGTGTACGCCAGCGGGTGGAATAGCTTCCCCTCGCGGCCCGAAAGCATGAAAACCGGCACGAACGACAGCAGCATGATCATCACAGAAAAGAAAATCGGGCGCCCGACCGTCCGGCACGGCTCGATCACCAGCTCGCGAATGTCGCCGGAGACCTTCCTGTCGCCGAAGTGTGCCTTGAGATGGTGCGTGGCATTCTCGGTCATCACAATCGCCTGATCGACAAGAATTCCGATCGAGATCGTGATTCCCGCCAACGACATGATGTTCGCCTGGATGTCGACGATCTCCAGTTTTCGCAGCACGGCCATCAGCAGGAACGAAAACAGGACCGAGAGCGGCAGCGTGACGCAGATCACGAACACGCTGCGCACGTGCATCAGAATCAGGAGAATCGCCAGGGATGCGATCAGCATCTCGTGCCACATGACGTCGGTCAGGGTGTGAATTGCCCCGGTAATCAATCGCGTGCGGTCGTAGGCCGGAACGACGTGCACCCCTTCGGGGAGGCCCGCCTGCAAATCTTGAATCTTCTCTTTGACGCGCTCGGTCACAGTCAGGGGGTTTTCGCCGTGCCGCATGAGCACCACGCCCCCCACGACCTCACTGCCGTCTTTCTCGTACACGCTGCGCCGAAACTGCGTGCCGAGTTGCACCGTGGCGACCGATTTGACATAGATGGGCGTTCCCCTCACTTCGCGAATGACAGTGGTTTCAATGTCTTGCTTGTCGCGAATCCAGCCGACGCCCCGAACGATGTATTCGGCGCTGTTCTTCTGAATGACCCCGCCACCGGCCGGCATGTTGCTTCTGGCGACGGCTGCATAGAGCTCTCCCAGGGTGATGCCATAGGCGCGGAGCGCCTCGGGCCGCACGTCGATCTGGTATTCAAGGGCTGCACCGCCGACGGTCGCCACGTCGGCGACCCCAGCCGCGGCGTTCAGTTGCGGGGCGATGTAGAACTTGTTGAGGGCCCACAGTCGCGGCGGGTCGATGGGGTTCCCGGGGCCGGGTTCGACCGTATACCAGAAGACCTGGCCGAGCGCTGTGGCGTCGGGGGCCAGATAAGGGACGACACCAGCCGGCAGGAACGTCGCTCCCTGGCCGAGCTTCTCGGTGACTCGCTGACGTGCGAAATAGAAATCGACGTTATCTTCAAAAATGATCGTAACCATCGAGAAGTTGAATTCCGACGACGAACGCACGGCCCGCACACCGGCCAGCCCTTGGAGCTTGCGGGAGAGCGGGTACGTCACCTGATCTTCGATTTCGCGAGGGCTGCGCCCCATCCAGTCGGTGAAGATGATCACCTGGTTCTCGCTCAAATCAGGGATCGCGTCGACGGGCGTGTTGACCAGCGCGTAGACGCCGGCCACTGTCAGCGCCGCCGTCAGAGTCAGCACGAGAAACTGGTTGCGAATCGAAAGTTCAATCAGGCGTTCGATCATCAGTCTCAAACCACGACAGTGTCGCCGTCGGTCTTCGAAAAACCTCGTCGCTTCGGGGAGGGCCGCCTAAGGCGGCGACTTCTTCAACAAGTCGACCTGTTGGAGGGTCTGCGCCGGTTCCGCCAATGCAGCGTCCCGACAGCCATCACAGCAGAGAAACACCGGTTGACCGGAAACCATCAGCTTGACCGGCGGCCCCATCGAGCCGAGACGATTTTTCGGTAACACCGCACAATACCGTTGCTTCTGAGCGAGCGAGCGGTCTGTCTCGGGCAATTGCGCGAGAGCGTTCTGAATCTCGGCTTCCGGGTCAGGACGACGATCGGTCGAAGATTTGGGGTGCCATTGGTCGGCCGGGAGTCGTTTCGATTCCCTGAGCTCCCTGACCGTTGCCAATGTCGCTTCGGGGTTCTCCAGGGCCGACTTTCGGCACCCCTCGCAACACAGGAACACCGCCTCATTTTCGATCACAAGCTTCACCGGCACTCCCATTGAGCCCAGGCGGTTGTCGACCAGCACAGGGCAGAATTGCTGCTGCTCGGCGAGACGGCGGTCGGCTTCATCAAGGCGCGCCAAAGCTGCGCCGATCTTTGCATCAGGGTCTTCAGGCGTCGACGGGCGCACCGTGGCACTGCTGGTCGAGTCTCCTTTCGAACCGCTGCTCCCGCCGAAGTAGACTGATCCTGCGGCCGGATTCAACCTGGTCTCGGCGTCCACGAGAAACGACCCGGCCGTAACCACCAGATCGCCCCGGGCCAGTCCTCGCAGGACCGGGTAGAACGCGACGTCATCGGGTCCCGACATTCGCGGCCCCAGAATGACTCGGACGCCTTCGAACACCCCCGGCAGCGACTGGCGATAAACGATGGTCTGGCTGCCGGTGTCAATCACGCTACTCTCGGGAATTGCGAGCACCAACCCTTGCTCCAGGAGGTCAAGCCTTAACATCTCCCGATTGGACCTGGCTGCCTGTCGCAGGGCGCTGATTTCGCGAGGGGGTACCTTGAGCCGTACCGTGACGGTTGTGCCGGGTCGGAGTTTGTGACCGGGATTGTCCAACTCGAAGCGCACGCTGACGGTTCGTGTTTCCTGGTCGACGTGCGGATAGATAAACGTGAGCACGCCGCGAAATTCCTCGTCGGGAAACGCGCGTGTCGTGGCAGTGACATAAAGGGGCTCTGCCGAAAACACCGAGCTCCGCTTGTGAATCTGTTCGGATGGCAGAAATGCCAGGTCATCTTCGTAGATCTGGGCCTGAATCCATACGGTCGACAGATCGGCCACGTCGTATAGCGGGCCGCCTTCATCGACGTACTGTCCCTCTCGGACGTACTTCTTAATGACGTGACCGGTAATGGGCGAGCGAATCTTGAGGTGCGTATTCGACTTGCCGGTTTGCACGATCTCGTCGATCTGATCGTCGCTGATTCCCAGCAATTGCAACCGTGTTCGCACGCTGTTCAATTGGTCGACGTTGTTGTTCTTGCGCGCCACGAGCAGGTTCTGCACGGTCACCAGCAGCTCGGGGCTGTAGACCGACGCCAGAACGTCGCCAGCGTCGACGATTTGCCCGGTCTCGTTGACCTCGAGCGTATCGATGCGGCCTTTCACGCGCGCAGAAACGTTCTTCACCGCGCGTTCGTTGAACTCAACGTAGCCGACCGCGGTGATTTCCTTGATCAGTGACTGGAAATCGACGGGCAAGGTGCGGATGCCTGCCAGCACGACCCGGTAGGGCGAAAGCTGCACGCGATTGACCACGCCGGCTGGCAGCGCTTCGTCGTGGACCGCTCCCTTTTTGCGCTTCGACAACGGCATGAAGCAGATCGGGCACTTCTCCTGGCCGCTCTCACGGATCACGCTCGGGTGCATGGGGCAGAACCACTCGAAATCGCCGCTCGCCTGGGTCGGTTTCTCAGGGCGAGTCCATTTCTCGTAGTACGCGGCCAGCGTGTCCCACTGGGTAATGATCGCCCCGATCACCACCAGGACTGCGACGAATCGCAACCGGGCGAGCTTTACCAGGATCAGAAAGTGAAACCACCACCACGCCTTGCGCCAGCCCGCGAGCTCGGGCGGCGCGCGCAGGCCACCTTCGTCAAAATCGGAAGGCGCTGGCGGCTGGTGCTCATGGGGAAAAGATTGTGGTTTGTCTCTCATGCTTCAGGTACCTCTCGCGTAACAACAACCCTCGTGTGCCGGTGGAGCGGCCCGCGAACGAGCAGCCGAGACACGAGCCAGCTTAGTAAGGTGCTAACCCGCCAACCCGGCCCGGCTGCTCGCTCGCACGTCGTCAAATCCTGCACGCCAAACTCTGCTAAAATCCACGAGGGGGGCGTCGAGCGCTTTCGCCCCTTCGCGGTCGCCTTAACACCCACAGCCCTGCGGTCTCGCGAAGCTTGCTGGCCGAGCGGCTTTCGTCGGGGCTGCGACCGTCGTCGACCCAGTGCCGCCCGGCATCGCCATCCCGGCTTTGCACCCCGGACCAGGGCATGCCATGCGGCCGTCCGTTCCCATGTGAACGCCGTTCGCACCCATGGCCATCCCCGCGTGCGGGTCGAATTGCGCCTGGCCTGCGCTGGCTTTCGTGGCGGGCTCAGACTCGGTCGCACCTTTCAGACCAACGGCGTCCAGGGCCGCCAGCAGGTCGGCCAGGGCGACGTCTCCCTTCGCATCGAACGCGATGCCAACCGAACCTTGTTTCGGATAGACGGCCACTTGCGACACGCCGGCCACACCGCCGAGCGCTTCCTTAGCTCTGGCAGCCGTCTTTTCGTCACTTACGCCGTCGACTTTCAACGACAACCAACCACCGTAGCGCATGTTGCCCCCCATCATGTGGGGAGTGGCAGCGATCAGGCCGGCGACCTTTTGGGCCGAGACCTGCTTTTCGTCGAATTCGATCACCGCGTTCTTCGTGTTCCAATCGACCTTCACCGAGCGAATCCCCTTCGCGCCCTTGAGCGATCGTTCCACGGTCGCCGTGCACGGGGGGCAATGCAGGCCCGTTATCAAGTAACGGACGCGCACCAGCGAGCGCGTCTTGCCGTCATCAGTTGGCACCGCTTGATTCTCTGCGATCGCGAATCTCGCGATGCCGGTCAACCACGCAGCGCACAAAACCCAAGTCAGTAGCTTTTTCATTGTGAAATACCTCCGGGTTATCGTCTGTTGAAACAACCTGTCAGATTCCGCGATACGATCGCGGGACGCCAGGTTCAGGGTTCGCTGTTCGTTATTGGCGCCGTTGAGTCGCGTCCGCCCCTCAGGAGACCTCGAAGCGTCTCAGAGAGGCTCACCGGCCAACGGCCAGAAAATTGATCAATTTACGTGTCCGCGAAACTTTCGATCGGCTGGAAAACCATTGCGCCACGAAGGCATCGAGCCGCGTGCAGGTGGCGCCTGATACGCCGGAGACACCGGCTGCTGCAACGGGGAGTCGTAGGAATAGCTGCGATATCCACTCCGTCCCGCATCAGGCCGCGAGGCAGAGGGAGGCATCGCCATCCCCTCTTGCCCAGCAGGTTGCGGTGCGGGCGCGGGGGCAACCGCGGGCGCCGCACAGGTAGACTCGGCCGGCGCGCAACGCTGACGGCTTCCGCCACCGCACGCCGAAATTTCCTGATACGAGGCCAAAGCGATCACGCTACCACAAATCATTGCCGTGAGTAACTTCATGATGGTCGAACTCCTGCAAAAGAGGCGGCCGACGGTCGGACGATTCAACAGCGCCGATTTGCGCACCGCAGGCTGCCGGAACATTCGGGACTGAAACGCACGGTTGGTGCCGATGCCATCCGCTAGACAAGCCGAAACGCAGCAAGCAGGCCGCGGTACCGGATACACAGCGAAATGGGTCAACTGACCCATCTGCCGGCTTGTGGCACACTCGATCCGCCTTGCCCAGCGGGGTGGCAGCGGAGAGCACGCACTCAAATCAACAGCACGCCGAACGCGATCACGATGTCGGGCGGCGGCAACGACGTGAGCCGCCTTGCCCGCATCGGATTCCGGGCAACCTGCAACCCAGATGAAATCGCCCCGTCGAAGTCACCCGATTGATGCTGCACGCCAGAGTCAACAAGGGTGCGCTCGACGCTTCGCAGCAACGAGCTATCAACCACCAGTCGGCACGGTCGGCCCGATGCCACCGATGGCCTGTCGCCCGGCGCCCCGCGATGCCGATGGCAGCAATCTGCGATCGAGGGCGAATGACGCGAACTCGTGCTGTTCCGGGCCGCATAGCAGCAGGAACAGGTCGTTCCCGTTGCCCGAGATCGCGCCCGCTGGCAGAAGAACTTGTGATCGCCGTTCGCGCAGATACAGCCGATGCGGGGCAGGCTGCCGAATACAGTCAGCGGGATCAGGGCTGCCGCCAGGAATCTCGAAAATCGGCTCTGGCGATCGGACATCACAAGCCTGATTCTACGTGAGAGGATTCCCGGATTCGTCGCCACACGTCGCAGCAGGCGCCCTGACACCCTACCTTGAAGAGCGGCTGTCTCTTTTTCGCCGTAAATTCACCGCAGCCCGAATCATTTTCAAACGGCTGCCAACGATCATACGTATTGAATGTTAGCTCTCTTGCTTGAGACGGGCAAGAAGAGTTTTGCATTCGCTACGGTCATCGGATTGCCTGAAGGAGCAGGGCGATTACGATGCCATCGGCGACTGTGGCCGATGCGGCCAGCAATTCCAACCGACCCCCGCTCGATCTTGGCGCCCGCTTGACGCGGTCTACCGAGCTGCTCTAGTGTACTTCTAACGCCGGCTCACGGTGTGGTCGGCAAAATCCGAGCTATGACCGCTCTGCTCCTGCAATTCGCAGGGGCAGAGCTTTTTTTTAACCGCCGCAGCTCGAACTTGACCCCTCGGCAGCTCTGCCGGGCGCAATCGAAGCGCGCGTCCAGCGCAGGCTCGGGGCGGTTTGCATCATAATTCGGCTGGCGGGCTGGATCGTATCAGGTCCGGTTCGTCTGTCGTCGCGACCTGAATTGAGCACTCGTTTGGTGGCACGCCGTGGGGGGGCGTGCCGACGGGGTTTTAACAATCGGGGGTGACATCATGAGAGCGTTATTGGCGTGCGGAATTACAGCAGTATTGGCTTTGGTTTCGTCGGCAGAGGCGCAATTCAGCGCCGACGTGAAAATCAGCGGCGATGCGTTTCGGCACGGGCGGGCGCAGACGTATCAGCGGCACGCCCAGGAACAGTCGCAGATGCTGTATTACTACAGCCAGCCGCAGCAACCGAAGCAATCGAGGCAGCCGATTCCTAAGGAGGAAGCCAAGGAGCTCGTCGCTGGCATCCGCAGAAACCTGACGGCTTCCGACAAAGCGCTCGCGGAGCTGAAGGAAGCGCATGTAAAAGAGCCTGAAGTCGTGAAGCTCATCGACTCAATCCAGAAGCATCACGCGAAGGCCCATGAGGTTTGCGGAATGGCCGAAAAAGAATGCGCGAAGGAACATGGCGACCATGCCGTCATCGGCGACTGCTGTGGCCAGATGTGGCACGAATTGGATGCCGCCAAGGCCGATATGGAAAAGCTCGGCAAGCTACTGAAGGTCGAAAAGCTTCCGACGCCGCCAAAGGCGGACACGACAAAGAAGGAGGACAAGAAGTAAGCCGCTGACCCCTCACTGAGATGCCTTTGGGGTGCGTTCGTTGATTCACTGCCCGGCAGGAGCGCTCCTGCCGGGCCGCTTTTTTTGGGGCCTCCGCCCTTCCTGACGACCCGGTCCTTCGGCAGACGCAAAAGCGGGCAGATTCACGACATGCACGCTATGTATCAGCGTGACAGATCGCCGCCGGGACGAATCAATGCGCCGTGGAAGGTCGGGTAATCTGTGACGGTGATGCTCAATAAGCTGGTCGCCAGCAATTGTAAGCCCGATGGAAGACTGGTGAGCGTCGGAGCAATTCCGACTCTTCTGGCTTTCGCCGCTAACCCGCCAGCCCGTGCCGAGATTCTGTATTCGAGTCGGAGGGTGTGATGGCACTCATCCGAGCGGCTGGCTCATGCGCGCTATGGGCGTTTCTCGCCGGCGTTCTCACGTGCGGCTGTTCGACAGCGCAACGCAAAAGCCATGTCGCCGGCAATCTGGTACCCGGCGCTCGCGCGGTCGTGCCTGCGAGTGACCAGCAGAAGCGCCCCGTAAGTGCACCCCCTTCGTTGGCCGGCGAGTCGCAGAGCGTCTCTCACGCCGGGTACGAGGCGCCTCAGGTCGGCGATAATCCGCCGAGACCTTCGCACGGTGCAATGGGTTCCGACGATTCTTCGCTGTCGCTGGAGGAACTCGTGGCGGCCGTGCGCGAGCGCAACCCCACGTTGCAGGCGGCATGGGCCGCGTGGGCGGCCGCCTCTGAGCGCTACCCCCAGGCCGTGGCGCTTGACGATCCGATGTTCCAGTCAATGTTCGCGCCCGGGTCATTCCCCTCGACGTCGAATGTCCAGTCGTCGTACTACCTGGGAATCGGTCAGAAGATTCCCTGGTTCGGCAAGCGGGCCCTGCGCGGTGATATGGCCCAGGCAGAAGCCAACGCGTTGGCACTCGACTCGCAGGAAGTGCAACTGCGACTCGAAGAGGCGACGCGGGTGGCCTATTTCGACTATTACCTTGTGCACCGCGAGCTGGAGCTCATTCGAGCCAATATTGGCGACACGCAGAAGTTCCGCGGCACGGCTCAGAGAAAATTTGAACTGGCTCTGGTCACGTACCAGGACGTGCTGCAGGCCGAAGTCGAACTGGCAAAGCTTGAATCGCAACTGATTGAGTTCGAGCAGAATGGCCGCGTGACCACGGCGCGCATCAACACGCTGCTGCACCGCGCGCCCGCTCATCCGCTTCCCCCGCCCGTTGTGACGCTTCCGATCGGTGGCGAGCTGCCTCCGGTCGAGATGCTCAGACAACTCGCTGTGGAACAGCGTCCCGAGCTGTCGGCGCTGGCGTCACGGCTGCAAGCTGAACAGGCGGCAGTGGAACTGGCGTGCAAGGAGTTTTATCCCGACTTTGAATTCATGGGGCGGTATGACCAGTTCTGGACCGACGTCGAACAGCGGCCGCAGGTGGGCATGAACATGAACATTCCCCTGAATCAGAGTCGTCGTCGGGCTGCCGTCCGAGAGGCGACGTGTCGACTCGCCAAAATGCAGGCCGAGTATCAACAGCAAATAGACAACATTTTGCATGACGTGCAGGCGGCGTATGCGCGAGCCGAGGGCAGCCGGCAAACTGTCCAGCTATATGCCGATAAGATTCTGCCTAAGGCGCAGGAAAATGTCGAAGCTGCGACATCCGGGTACGAGGCAGGAACTATCGATTTTCTGCGGCTGATCGAAGCGCAGCGAGAGCTGCTGGGCTTGCGGGAAAAGCAGCAGGCAGCAATCGCGGAATACCATCGCCGCCGGGCGGGACTTGAACGAATCGTGGGCTCGCCACTCGCGGCGTTTGTCAGTGTGCCCGACCCGCATTCGATATGGCAGTCACCGATCGACAGGTGGCCCCGCGACGAGCGCTGACGTTCGATTCCCAGGACCAGAGGGCCACCGCAATCGTTAAAGGGCATTGGCCCCAATCGAAATCACGTGCAAGCCACGGGCCGGCCCCCTCAGAGACGCTCGCACGTCTCCGAGAGAGTCGCCGCCCTGCGGGCACGAACACCGATCAGTTCACGTGGCCCATGAACTTTCGATCGGCAGGGAAACCGTTGCGCCAGGAGGGCGCCGCGCGCCGCATCGGCGCCGCCTGATAGACCGGCGCCTGATACACGGGGACCTGATAAACCGGCTGCTGCGACGGGGGGTCGTACGAATAGCTGCGATACCCGCTGCGTCCGCTGTCGGCCCGCGAAGCAGATGGCGGCGGCGCAGGTGCCATTCCATCCTGCGGGGCAGGCTGTGGCGCGGGAACTGGGGTCACCACCGGCGCCGCACACGTGGGCTCGACAGGTGCGCAGCATTGGCAGCAGCCGCACCCGCCACCGCCACCGCCACCACATGCCGAAGCGACCTGGCACGACGCCAAAGCCAACACGCTGCCACAGATTGTCAGGGTGAGTTGTTTCATCATGGTCGAACTCCTGCAAAGGGGCGGCCACCAGTAGCGCGCCGGAAGAACCCGGTCGACGCAGCGCAGGCCGCCGGAACTCAAGAAACGGAAACGCACGGTTTGTGCCGATGCCATCCGCGCCATGAGCCGACAGGCGGCGGCAGGCCGCAGAAACCGTTGCGCTGCGAAACGGGCTGATTGAAAGTCAACCGGCCGGCTCGCGGCGCACTCGATCTGCATCGGCCTGCCCAGCGGGCTGGCAGAGGCGAGCGCACACTCAAATCAACAGCACACCGAACGCGATGACGATGTCAGGGGGCGGCAACGATGTGAGGCGCGTCGCCAGAATCGCCTTCCCCGCAACCCGCAAGCCCGACTGAATTGCCCCGTCGAAGTACCCCGCCTGATGCGGCGGCATAAGTTCCGCGAGATTGCGCCCATCAGTTCGCGAAAACCGGCTTTCCACCACCAGGCGACACGCTGAGCTCGACGCCACCCATCGTCCCTCGGTGCGTGTGTCGGCTCGCCGATTGCGGCAGCCGGCGACCGAACGCGATTGAGGTGAACCTGCGCTGCGCCCAGCCAGAACCTGCGCGGCCGAGTCGCCGCAGGCACAAGGCCCTGTCGCGGCCCGGCTTCGCAGTCGCTGGCAGAAGAACTTGCGAGCGCCGTCGGCGCAGAGGCAGCCGATGCGGGGAATCGTTCCGAATACGGTCAGCGTCACGAGCGCTGCCGCAACGAGTCTCGAAAATGGGCTCTGGCGACGGAGCATCACGAGCCAGGCTCTCGGTGCAGAAACTCGAACTAGCCCCCCTGGCAGGCGGTCGGGGTGCCGTATCAATGTCTGTTCAAAGGCGCAGGCCTTTTCGTCGTCAACTGACCGCCGCGAGGACTATATCCCCTGGCTGCCACCCGTCTCGAGCCACCGGAATGCTAGCCCTCCGGGCCAAGCCGGGCAAGGAGTTTCTCCCGTGCCCACAAGCCAGAGCGTGCCAATGATCTCGGCTCACGTGCCTTCATATCGGGCGACTTGCCCTGTGCCCCGGTGCCTGCCCTGCCGGTTGGTCGCGTCGCGACGTTCGCCACAACTTTCGGCGCCACAAGAGGCTAAGGCCAAATCGAGTCTCCCCGGAATGCCGCGCCGGGCCGTTGGCACCGAAATTGATTCTCCGCCGGTCGGCCTGACGGGGCGGTTCGGCCGGTTCATCAACTGCAGGGATGCCGGTGCGGGAGGCGAGGACACGTGGGTCAGACGTTTGTCCATCGTTGCTGCCGGGCGATCTGGCTGGCTTTAGCCGTCGGGGTGCCGGGCTCACTCTGCGCCGACGACCCTCCGCAGGTCGCGACACGGGTCTCATCGGCTCTGACGCACGAATGCCAGTGTGGCGCGGCCCATTGTCGCTGCGGCCGCTGGCTGCTCCAGGAGTCAGAAAATTTTCGGGTCTATAGCGCCCCCGAATTGCAATCTGCATTGCGGCTGCCGGCGATTTGCGAACGGCTTCGCACGCAACTGGGCGAAACGTGGCTGGGGTCAGGCTCGGACCCGTGGACCCCGAAGTGCGTGGTTGTCGTCCATCGCTCGGTGCGCGAGTACACGCTCAAGCTTGGCCCCGGCAGCCAATCGTCGTCGGGTTGCGCATCGCTCGAAGTGGAGCAGGGGAAGATCGTACTTCGCAGGATCGACCTGCGCAGCGACGCTGACGACTGGCTCACTGCAGCATTGCCGCACGAACTGACGCATGTGATCGTGGCCGACCGTTTCTCGGGGCGACAGCCCCCGCGGTGGGCCGATGAGGGGATCGCCATTCTGGCGGAACCCGAGGCGAAGCAGCAGCGCCGCTGGCAGGCGTTTCGCGAAGCGGCGTCGCGGGGGGCGTCGTTCACCGCGCGCGACCTGATGGCACAGTCGTCATACCCGCAGGCCGCCGGGCGCGACGCATTTCTCTGGCAAAGCGCTGCCCTCGTCTCGCAGCTCGTCGAGCAGGAGACACCGGAACGATTTCTGGATTTTGTCGAAGCGGCGATGAAGACCGACGGTGAGAGGGCGTTGCAACAGGTCTACGGCCTGCGGATTGGAACGCTCGACGCGCGGCTGAAATCGCGCGGCGCGACGCCCGAAGCGTCTCAAATCTCGCTGGCCCAACGGATCAGGAAGATTGTCGCTGCAGCCGAGGCGGAGTGAGGTGGCGCGGATACTGAGCCAACGCGATACGCCAAGCGACGACTCACGTGCGACTCATTTCTTCTTTCGCTGGTTGGCCACTTCCTGCAATTGCTTGTAATACTCGCTTGCAATCGTCAGGGGGCCCGTGGTTTCCTGGGTGAACTTGCCGACAAACCGTCCCTCAGGACTCTCGACCATGACTTCAATCCCGGCTGGCACGATGAACTCGCTGAGCTCATCTGGCGCTGCGTCGGGATCGAGCTTGACGCTTTCGATCTGATAGTCGGTGCGATGGAAAGCCGTCAATTTCCCTGCTGTCACGTCTGTTTTTTTGAACGCGAGCATCCGGTGCTGGTGCGGCATCCAGACGCCGGGCGCAATCTCACGAAAATCATCGGCAGTATACAAGCACGTGGGGAGTGACGGGCTCCACCGGGGTTCATGCCCCTCCATTCGAATGGGGATGTAGTTTCGATCTTTCGCGAACCAGACCAATCGAATGTAATAGGGACCGTGTTCCGGCGGGATGATCGTCGACAGCTTCACGACTTCGCAGGAGTGGCCATCCCGGATGTCCTCCCCCAGATAGCCCACCTCCATGGCATATCCGTTGACTTCGTCTTCCCATTTCGAAGCCAATAGGGCCGACAGCGGACGCGGGCTTTTGTAGTCGCGCTCGAACACGGCGTGAGGACGATGAATGCCGGCCAATTCCGGGCCGCGCAATTTGACACTCGCCCCTGCCGGCAGAGGTCGTCCTCCGGGCCACTCGCCCGAATGGGTCCAGCGTTTGCGAAGCCATTGGCCGTCTCCTACTTCCAGCTCTTCAGTCCGACGAACGACGGTGCCGTCTGCTGCGAGATCGTCGTGAATCTGTGAGAACCATGTCTTGGGGCCGTTGGCGACCGACACCCTAAGATCGCGCTGGTAACCCGATCCTGAAAGCGACGGGGCGCGTTCTGCTGCGACCGCAAGCGTAGACATCAGAGCGACCTGTTCAGAATGGCGGTGCTCCTTCTGCATTACCGCCGCCATGCTGGCGTACAGTCCCTCATTCGCCTGCACCTGTTTGATAATTTCCTTCAATCGCTTGGCCGAGTCTGCGGCGGGTGGAACGTCGCGAAACGCCTTGCCTGCCAGCCGACCGTTCTCAAGGCCGAAGACAGGCACGTCGTCAGGGATTCGTATTTCCCGAAAGAAGCCTGCCGGCCGCGCGGGGTTCAGCACCGTTTTGTGCAATACAAGAGTTTCCTCCCACTCAGGAATTTCGCGACCGCCGCGAAGCGATTCGATGTCAAATTGCTGGGCGAAAATGCGTGACGGCAGCCATAAGCCGGGCGCGGCTTCTCGCAGCCCGTCGACCCGCGTTTCGCGAAAACGCCGTTCCTGACCGCCGAAGTCGAGCAGGCCTTCGGAACGGACGCACAGATAGTTTCGTTCAGCCGCCAACCACATTGCCAACGTGCTCGCCTTGCCTTTGGGGTCGGTTCCCGACCAATGGCGGCATACAACCTTCAGACAGCGCAGCCCGTCGACGACCTCCTCGCCAGCCAATGTGATTTCGACCCGATTGAACTCGAAAAACGACTGGCGGCGAACTCTGGGGTCTTTCAGGAAGGAGTCGGTCCCTCCGAGGAGCGTCGACAATGGAAAGTTCACACGCTGTGGGATCATCGCCCAGCAATGCGGCGGGCAGACGTCGGTGCTTTCGTAGCGACCCAGGTGAATGTTCGCGCTGTTGTCGTATTCCACCGAGCGGGTCTTCTCGCCGTCATAGGCCGAGACCCTCTCGCGCGTAGTCGATTCGCCGGAACTAGCAAAGTCGGTCTTGTCGGCGTGGCAGTAGATCAGGTCGCCCTGCACAATCGTGTGCACCGTCTCGCGCGTCTCGGTGATTGCCCACCCTTTGGGGTTTCCCGGTGTCGCCAGCGTCTTGGTCTTGCGAACGATTGTTTCCAGGTTCCGGTACCTCGATTCATTCTCGTGCACCTGCTCGACCAATGTCGCCAGGTTGAGTGCGACGGGGTCGGCGCAGAGTGCCTCACGAACGATTGGCAGCGCGGTCGATGCGAGAGCACCGATCGTTACGAATCTCAGGCGCGCCCTATTGAGACTGGCCATATCGTCATCGCGATGCTGTGAAATCGGTGACTGGCCGCCGGGAAGCAGAGAGTGCCTCCCACAAGACATCGCGTATCAGATTATCACGCAATTGCGGACGAGACAATGATCAAGGCTTCTGCAATGGCTGGGCAGCGAAGTTTACGAAGATTGTCGGCGCGGCGGAGTGAGTTGGCGGCTTAGGGCGATTCAGGCGCAGTGAGCGTCGTCAGGAAGGCGATGATGTGCGAACGCTCGGCCTGCCCCAATTGCTGAAAGCGCGGCGCTGCCGGCGCCGCTTCGCCGCCATGCTCACCAGCCTGGCATTTTCGGACTACGCTTCGCACTCTCCGGCAATTGTGCTCCGTCTCAGCAACGCCATCCCGGTCAGAGCGCATGCGGTCGAACCGACCAGGATGCCGACTTTGGCCGCGGCCAACAGTTCCTCGTCAAGGGCGAGGCCGGCGATGAACAGCGACATCGTGAAGCCGATGCCGGTAAGAACGGCTCCGGCCGTCATAAGTTTCCAGGAGGTTCCCGCGGGAAGACGTCCCAGTCGCAAGCGCACCGTCAACCACGTGAAGGCAAGAACCCCCAGGGGCTTGCCCAGCACCAGCCCGGCAACGACGGCCCATGCGAGGCCGCGGGAAAGCGAGTCTGTGCGGATCGCCACGCCGGCGTTGGCCAGCGCGAACAGCGGCATGATGACGAAGCTCACCCAGGGATGGAGCTTGACCTCCAGCCGTTCCAGCGGCGAGAGAGTCTCGCGAGCGGCAATCTCCATTGTGTGCAGGACTTCGCGCCGATGAGGAGGTTCTTCCGCATCGTCTCCTGACAGAAAGTCTCGCATCTGCTCGACGATTTCGCCGAGCCGGCTGGCGCTGATCCACGGTCGAACCGGGGTCAGCAGAGCCAGAACGACGCCGGCGATCGTCGCGTGGACTCCCGATTCATGGAAACAGAACCAGACCCCGGTACCGGCAAGGACATAGATCGGGACGCTGCGAACTCCCAGGCGGGCAATCAGCACGATCAGGGCGATCCCCATTAAGCCCCACAGCAGGAACAATGGGTTCAAGTGACTGCTATACGCAATGGCGATGACCAGAATCGCGCCCAAGTCGTCCACGATCGCCAGCGACAACAGGAAAACGCGCAGGCCGTGCGGCACGCGGGAGCCCATCAACGCCAGAGCGCCCACGACAAAGGCGATGTCAGTGGCCATCGGAATTCCCCAGCCGCGCTCGCCCGCCTCTCCCCACTGGAAGGCCAGATAGATGCCCGCCGGCACCACCATGCCACCCGCAGCCGCCGCGATTGGCAGGGAAGCCGTTCGCCAGGCGCCCAATTCCCCGAAGACGATTTCCCGTTTGATCTCCAGCCCGACGACGAAGAAGAAAACCACCATCAGTCCGTCGTTGATCCATTGGACGAACGAATGCTCGATTCCCCATGCTCCGACGCGGATGCCAGCGGGCGTCATCCAGAACGAAAGAAAGCTCTCTCCGAAGCCGGAGTTCGCGGCGATGAGCGCCACGAATGTGCAGATCAAAAGGACGAGGCCACCGGCCGCTTGAACATGGAGAAATCGGGCGAGAGGGCCAACCAATTTGTGAATCGGTTCATGGGGCAACGGAACAACTTGAGCTGCCTGCGAATCCTGCATCACTCAGTCCCTTCAGCGAATCACATACAGCAGTGCAATCGCGCCACAAATCAGAACGATCATCAACAAGGCATCTGGTTCAATGAACTTCAAGCGACGTTCCACCTGATAAAGCTGCCCGGCAACGGCGACACACGTCACGATGATCGTCGCCAGGCAGGTCAGGGCGTGGTTCGGCGACACAGCCGCCAACAAAGAACCTTCCCGATACACGACGTCGAGCGGAATCAACAGAACCATATTGAAGGCGTTGCTGCCAAATATGTTGCCGACCGCCAGGTCGAAGGCGCCCATCCGAACCGCGGCCAGCGTGGCGACGAGTTCCGGAAGCGACGTGCTGAGAGCGACGAGCGTTGTGCCGACAAAAGTTCCGCCCAGCCCTGACAGGTCGGCAAGCTTCCCGGCGGCCTCGGCCATGAATGGGCCGGCAACGAAGATCGCGACGGCCGCTCCTATGAAGCCGGCTGAAGCCCGGGCGATGGTCGTTTTTGGGCCGGCCGGCATCAGAACGTCTTGCGCCTTCGCCGCGGCCTTTTGATCATAGTATACGAGCCTGACACCCAGCACGTAGGCCACGAGAATCGCCAGGCTCGTGATATCAACGCCCAGCAGCGTCCGATGATGTCGCTGCCCCAGCAGAATACCGGCCGCGGCCAGCGTCGTCAGCAAAATGCTCACGGTCGCCGACAGGGCGTGGGCGGCCGACGCCTTCGAAAGCAATCGCCCGCGAGAGTGGTGCAGCGTGTCGATGACCGCGAGGATCAACAGGTTGAACAGGCTGCTGCCCATCAGATCGCCGACGGCCATGTCATGCAGACCGATTCGAACTGCGCTCACGTCGACGGTCAATTCGGGCAGCGACGTCGCGGCCGCAAGCAAAATGCTTCCCACGAGCAATCGGCCAAAGCCGGTGAGGTCGGCCAGCGCATCGGCGCAGCGCGTGAGAACTGTTCCCGCCACGATGATGACGGCGGCGCAGACTGCGAATTCCGCGAGTGCCAGCCACACGATCGGGTTACCTCTTTTGAGTTTGAAAGCAGCACCGGCGCTTCGGTGTTGCGCCACAGGATTCGCCGTTTGACTTCAGGAACTCACCAGTTGCCGATCAGGTTCGCAGCCGCCCAGACCCCCAGGCCAATTGAGACGACCAGGGCGGCATATCGCCGGAAATGCGATTGCGTCGCGGGCTGGCCGTCGGCCGTTCGCGGGTCGCCCCCGCGAAACTCGATGAACCGGCCCAGCACGATGCCCGCCAGGGCCGCCAGAAAACCGATGTCTTTTGCGGTGAACCATCCGCCGCCATCGCGGGAGATGGCGAGCGCCAGCAAGAATAGAATCGCAGGACCGATCATCATCCAGAACAGCCTTCCGAGCGGCGCGAGGCCGGAAGTCGATTGCACGGGGCGCCCTCCGAAATGGAACACGTGCGCGGACGTTCGGCCCGGCGCACAAGAGGGAAGAAAAGAGAAGCGCAGCGAGAGCGCGCTACCAACCGCCGCCGTTGGTAATGAAGAGCTTCAGGAACAGCTCGTGCTGTGAGCTCGGGTTGACCGTGCGATTACGGTGCATCGTGAGTCGACTGTAGCCGCAGCGCGAAGTCGCGACAAGCCTGCTGGCGTCGCCCCGTGCTTTGGCGGTACGAAGCGCACGGCGAACAGCCCGAGCGCAGCCGATGGGCTTCGATGGTCGCGGCGGCCGGGCGCGCGCCGGTCGGCTTGATGGACGAAGTTTGTCGGGCCCATGCCTGCGTCAACGCCGGTGGAAGCAGCCCGGATCAAACGAGACCGGCTGCAATTGCCCCGGTTGCTCAAGCGCGGCCGGGGCAATATCCCGTCCTCGCTGGCGCTTCGGGTTGGTATGGCAGTAGCCCCCACCTCAGCGACACGCACCGACGCGCCAGCGAGGCGTGCGGCCTTCGCGGCACACGCTGCGGTTGCCGTGGCAACGGTCGATCCGGTAGGCTGGGCAGGCACTATGGCTCGTCGAGAAGCGGCGCGGGAAGACCTGATGCGTGAGGCGACGGCCTACGCGCACCGCGCTGAAATCTCTTTCACCGGTGAGCCGTGCCCGTTTTTTGTCGGCATTCGCGAAGACGGCGGCTTCGCCCTCTACTTCGGTGAAGACCCTGTCTACCATTTCGATGCGCAGGGTCGGTTGCGCCGCGCCTTTGTCGAGGGCGCGCTCTTCAAGAGCCGGGGCGACACGCTCGCCCGGCTCGAACGCCAGCGAACGGCCAGCGCCGTCACACTCGCGCGACACGACCTCAACCAGCACGAGCTGCAACAATTTCTGGATTCGATGCAGGCGCGGCTCGCGCGGCTGCGGGAAGCGATCAATCGCCGGGAGATCGAGATTCTGCGACAGGCGCCGGCAAACGGCCGCTTCGGCGAGCGCCTCGCGGCAGCGCTTGTGCTCACCGCAGATGGACTGTTATCCGGGCCAGTCGGCCCCCGGCGCTAGTGCAATGGTTCACGCAGACGGGACATTTCCCCCTCGTCCCCAAGCTTCTCCTCGCTCCTCGTCCCCAAGCTCCCGCTTGGGGATCCCGGCGCGCCGGGAGCTCCCGCTTCGCCAGCTCGTTCCTTCCCTGATTGCCGCCGTTGAGAACATCGCAACTCGAAGCAGGAGCTTCAACGCGTGCGTGCCCAAGCGGGAGCTTGGGCACGAGGATGGCGAGCGAAAACACGCGTGTTCGCCCTGCCGCCTGTTCAACGCGCCGGCAGCGCGGGCCGTCGCGATTCAGTATCTCGGCGTTCTCGGGGCCGTGTGCCGGTTCGGGAGCGTACCGGGCACGGCCTGGTCGAGGGCTTCGTGGGCCAGAAGCCGTCTCATGCGCGGCGAGAGCAACAGGCCGGTGGCGTCGTAGGCCCCGTCTTCGAACCCGGCCAGCATCGCCTGCAACTGCTCGCGGCGCAGATCGGCCAGGCGCCCGCCCGGGAGAACGGTTTCAGGAAAAGACGTACGCAGGCTGACGAGATAGAGGTCCCAGACGCGCGACCCCTGCGGTTGCCAACTGTCGCGAAGCTGCTCTTCGCCAAAGTCGCGGGCGCGTTCGGGGTGAAAGGCAAATTCATCGAGCCCGTAGCGCTCTACGAGATGGCCTGTGAGCACGTCGGTCCAGCGTTCGAGACGTCGGCGCAGGCGGTCTACGGGCGCGAGCCGTTCGACCGACGCCGGGGTCGCTTCGTGCAAGAGCCGCAAGACGCGGTGCCGCACCGGTTGCTGACATTCCATCAGGCTTTTGGCGAGCGGCCCTCCCCAGACGACGTTCGCCTGGCAATCAGCGGCCGTCAGAATGGCGCCCCAGATGCGAACGAGCAGGTCGCCCGCGAGCGCGTCGGCCAGCAGGGGTTGGGTGCGCGACCACGAGCGTGGGGTGACGGCCGAATCGAAATCTTCGCTCTCGTCGAACAGCGCATCGAGGCGCGCCGCGAGCACTCTCGAACGAACCCGATGGGCGCACCAGAACCGCGAGAGAGCCGCGCGAGGCAGACGCCGGCCCCGCTCGATAACAAGCGGGCTGTGCGCCGACACCAGGGCGGCCAACTCGACAACCGAACGCAGTTGCACGCGAATTGTCTCCAGGTGGCCCAGACCGGCCTCGGAAATCGACGCCGAGGGCCCACCGGCTGATTGCGACTGATCCGCAAACCGGGTGCCAAACCGGGTGTCGCGGTCGGGCACCTCGCATTGCATCAACCGGCAATGCGAGGAGGCTTCCGTTTGGCGGCAATTGTGGGGGGCCGGGTCGCAACGCCTGCGTTCCGCCAGCCCGACCGACGTCGCGCGCCTGGCGCGGCGCAGGAAGAATCATGTTGCCAAAGCGGCACGACGTTTCAAAAAGGCAACAGCCTGCTCGCGGCCCTACAACGGCATTGAAAAGCGGAAAGTGAACCTCCCCTCGCCCACCAGGAGAGTGCCCGGGGGGCGGACGAATTGCCGGAGAGTGTTGCGTTCCGCGCCCGCACCCTGACCCTCTCCCAGTGGGAGAGGGGAGCCATTTCAATGGGCTGCAACTACGCCTCGGAATCGAACACCCGCACCTTCTTCCAACTGGCCTTGTTCCGCTCGCCGAACTCCACGTGCCGCGGGTGCTTCTGGTAAGCGTCGTGGTCAGCCAGCGACCTGAAGACGACGAGCAGCGCGACGTCGAAATCGCGATCGTTGACGGGGCGCGCGAGAGAATCGACCACTCCACCCACGGCAAACACAATCGTGCCGGGGTGGCCGGAGAGCAGCAGGCGACAATCGTCGATCAGCTTCTCCCGATTCGCAGGAGAGGGGTCGTGCAGCGAAAAGTAGACGTTGTGAACGATCATCGGAGCGGCATGCGACATTTCGGTTTCTCTTTCGATCAGATAAATTCGGGCAGGCGGTACCAATTCAAACGGGGCCTATTGTACATCCCGGCTGCCGTCGAGAAAGTCTGCACGCGATGAACGAGCTGTACACGGCCCACGGCGTTCAATTTCGGTACCCTGGCGAGTGGCAGGTCAGCGAGCAGCGCGACGATGGGCAGGTGTCGATTACCGTATCGAGCCCGCACACATCGTTCTGGACGTTGACGCTCTTGGAAGGCCGCCCCGACCCGCACGATATCGTCGAGGCGGTGGTGGCCGCATTCCGCGACGAATACGAAGAGCTTGACGTGTACGAGTCGCGGGCCCGCGTTGGCCAGAGAAAAACTGTCGCCCGCGACATTGATTTTGTCTGCCTCGAGCTGCTGAATACGGCCAAGGTCCGCGCGTTTCGCACCCCCGGTTTCACCGCGATGGTGCTGTATCAGGCCACCGATCAGGAACTCGAGCAGGCTGGCCCGGTTTTCGAGCAGATCACCCTCAGCCTCGCGTGCGGCGATGAATCGCCCGAGGCGTAGCCGGCCAAAGGCTCGGTTATTCGCGCGGCTTGAGCTTCAGCAGCTCGCGAACGTGGTAGGCAGGCCGACCGCTGCGGTCGGTGGTCGTCGAATCGATTTCGCCGTAGACGACAATCACATCGTCTTCCTTGAGCAGGTCGATCTTTTCGTTGCCCACGAGCAGCAGCGAGCCGCCGTGGCGATCATCGTCTGACGGGTCGTCGCTGTAGCGCAGCCGCCAGCCGTTCATGCGCGCGTCGCGTACGACTTTACCCCGCAACCAGGAGTACTTGCCCGTCGGATCGCGCAGATAGGGGTTGGGCGCAGGCTTGCGGGCCTGCCGCGGAAAGTCGTCGTCGCCCTCGGCGACTGCCGACCGTACGGGTTGGGGCGAAGCGAACGCTTCGTCGTCGAAGGCGGCCAGGGTCGCCCCTTCGTCGGCCGCTTCGTCGATGCGCTTCGCCGGGTCGTCGAGATACGACGACTCGTTGCGGCGGATTCGGTCGTCTCCCTCGGGTTCACCCAGATGCGCGGGAACGCCGCTGGCGGCCGGGTCACTGGGCACCAGCTTGCGACCGCCGGCGGCCGGTTGCGAGTTGAGCGGCGCTTCAGACAATCGGCCCGCCCCGCCCGGGCTGGCAGGCGCCGTTGCCGACGGGCCCAGCCGGCCGGTGGGGGGCAGTGCGGCGCCCGGGGGCGCGTAGGCTCCGGCCGGCATCGCCGGGTAGGGCCCGGTTCCTCCCTGGCCATACGGATAATAAGACTGGCATCCAGCCAGACCGAGGAGCAAGAGCCCCTGCCATATCGTGGTATGCCGTGTCATGTCCTGGGTTCCCAGAGCTTGCAGAGATGGTCTCCGCCGCGTTGCGGGGTTCGCGGGGAGGCAGGGATGTAGCCTATTCGTCAATATGTGTCTATCCCGGTCTGTCCATACCTGAGACACGGGGTGCATAACCGGCTTTGCGTGTGCGGACAGCGAGCCGCCGAGTTCATCCCGGCGGTTTGGCAGCAGACGGCGGGGATGAACCCCGCCGCCCGCCTGTGAAATCGCAAAGTGCGTCGCACATCTGCGAAGCCGGTTATGGACCCCGCACTCGGAACCGGCGGGAACCGGCATTGCTCGAATCGCGCGTTTCCGGCATGATTCTCGCCCCTTGAGAGCCCGTTGCCCCCGGGGGGCCGATTGAGGAGGTCCAGGGATGGACATGTTCGTGGTGCGCGGAGGCCGCCGGCTGCGCGGGCGTGTGCGCGTCAGCGGATCGAAGAATGCGGCGCTGCCCCTCATGGCCGCGGCCATTCTGGCCGACGGCCCCGTGCTGCTGCACGGCGTGCCCGACCTGGTCGACGTTTCCACTCTTGGCTGGCTGCTTCGCTCACTGGGCGTCGAGGTGCGGAGGCGGCGGCCTGACGATTCGCCCGCAGGCCTCTCGACTGATGCCTGTCTGCCCCAGGCGGAAGAGGCGGAAATTACCGCCGAAGAGGCCGCGTTGCTTTATCCTTTCGGCGAAGAAGCTCCGGGCGGTGGGCCGGCCGGCGGCAGTCACGCCGACAACGCCTCGCCGCTTGAGCTGGAAGTTGTCAGCTCATCTCCGTGCATTGCCGAGTATGACCTGCTGCGCCGCATGCGGGCCGGGGTCTGCGTGCTGGGCCCCTTGCTGGCCAAACGCGGGCGCGCCTGCGTCTCGCTGCCGGGCGGCTGCAACATCGGCGACCGCCCGATCGACTTGCACCTGAAGGGCCTGCGGGCGCTGGGGGCCGAGATCAGAATCGAGCGGGGCTACATCTTCGCCAGGGCCCGGCGGTTGCAGGGCGCGCGAATCTACCTGGGTGGGCCCTTCGGCAGCACCGTGACCGGCACGTGCAACGTGATGGCGGCCGCGACGCTGGCCGACGGAACCACCACAATCGAAGCGGCCGCGTGCGAGCCTGAGGTGGTCGATTTCGGGAATTTCCTGAATGCCCTGGGGGCGAAGGTTTCCGGGCTTGGCACTCCGTTTCTGCAGATCGAAGGGGTCGAGCGGCTGGTCGGCGCAGAATACACGGTCATTCCCGATCGAATCGAAGCGGCCACGCTGATGATCGCCAGTGCGATCACCCACGGCGACGTGTTTCTCGACAACGTCTGTCTCGAACACATGACGGCCGTAGTCGAAAAGCTGCGCGAGATCGGCGTAACGATCGAAGAGCTGGGGCGCACCGTCAGGGTGACGGCCCGCGACGAGCTGCGCGCCGCCGATTGCATCATGCTTCCCTACCCGGGCCTGCCCACCGACGTTCAAGCGCAATTCATGGCGCTGTTGTCTGTCGCGCCCGGAATCAGCATCGTCACCGACAAGGTCTTTCCCGACAGGTTTTTGCACGCCGCCGAACTTGTACGAATGGGCGCCCAGGTGCGCCGCGAAGGGGCGAGTGCCGTGTTGTCGGGCACGCCGGAACTGAACGGCGCCAGCGTCATGGCCTCAGACCTGCGAGCCTCGGCCGCGCTCGTTCTCGCGGCCCTCGCGGCCCGGGGCGATTCGGCCATTCGCCGCATTTATCATCTCGATCGCGGCTACGACCGCCTCGAACGCAAGCTCAATGATCTGGGGGCCGACATCACGCGCGTCGCCGACGTACCCGAAACCCTGCCCGCGGGGCTGAAGATCGGGGCGGCCGATTTGTGGCCGGCGGATGAAGCAGCGCACGATCTGCGGGGCCCGATGTGGTTGCGGGCACGCGAGTGGCTGAAGATTCACCAGCCCGACGAGATCGAGTCGTAGCCGTCGCAGACGGGGTGCAGATCGGTAGAATATCACCGTTCTCGAAACAGTCGACTGGAACGGGCGATTCGTGTCGTCTGCCACAACTTTCCCCATCGGCAGGCACTATACCCCGCGCGAGTTGTCGCGGCGGATGGTGCGGGCCTGCCTCGACGCACTGCCCCAGGCCGCAGCGGGCTTGCGCGTGCTCGACCTGGCCTGCGGCGATGGCGCGTTTCTGTGTGAGGCGTACGACGAGCTTTGCCGGCGCGATGCGCGAAGTTCGACGGTTGCCGGGCGCCTGGCCATTCTGCGCCGGCAGGTTTTCGGGGTCGACGTCGATGCCCAGGCCATCGGCTCGCTGCGCACCAGGCTGGTGGCGCAGGCTGCCGCCAGGGAAGAAACGGCCGCCCGACAGATCGTGGCCTCGAACGTGCTTGCCGGTGACGCCTTGACGGGGCCCGAATTCGGGGCGGCTTCTGAAATCGGGCCGGCCGAAGCCGACGGCCTTTTTCAGCCGCAAGGGATCGACTGGGCGCGCGACTTTCATGACGCCTGGCAGGCGGGCGGTTTCGACCTGGTGATCGGCAATCCTCCGTACCTTCGCGAGAAAGACGCCCGCGAGATCTTCGAACGCATCGGCACGACGTCGTTCGGCAGCCGCTGGCGCGAGCCGCGAATGGACCTCTGGCATTATTTCGCGCACCGCGGTCTCGATCTGCTGCGCGAAGGCGGGCTGCTCTGCTTCGTCGTCAACAGCTACTGGGTCGCGTCGCGAGGCGCCGGGCGATTGATCGAGCGGCTGCGCACGCAGACGGCGCTTGAAGAGATCGAACTTCTGGGAGCAGCGCGTCTGTTCGCCGGAGTTTCCGGGCGGCACCTGGTGTTTCGCGCCAGAAAAGGGCCCCCGCAGGGAACCGCGTGCCGAGTCATTTATACCAACCGCACGACAGATGCGACCGGCGAACGTGCCGAGAGCGAGTTTCTCATTCCGCATGGCGAATTGTTCTGCGATGGGCGCATCGTGCTCGTTCCCGCCGATCGCCTCTCGTCGATCGCCGCCCACGCCAGGCCACTGGCCACTGAGTATCAAATTCGCCAGGGGATCGCCGAAAACCCCCCGCGCATCAGCCGCCGCGTGCAGCGCCGATTCGGCGACCTCTGGCCGCTCGACGCCGGGGTGTTTGTGCTCAGCGAGGCCGAGGTTAGAGCGCTCGGGCCGTCGCCGGCCGAACGGAAGTTGCTGCGCCCCTACGACCAGACGGCAGCGCTGGGCCGGTACCGGCTCGCACCGAGCGCCACGCACCGGCTCTTGTACCTCACGCGCGAAACGGCCCCGACGCTGACCGAGCTGCCGCGCATCGCCGCGCATCTCGAACGATTCCGGCCCATTCTTGACGCGCGTCGCGAGGTTCGGCGCCGGCGCTGCGCCTGGTGGCACCTGCACTGGCCCAGGCTCGAGTCGCTGTTTACCAGACCGCGCGTGCTGTGCGTGCAGTTTGGGGCGCGGCCGCAATTTGTGTGGGCCGAACGGCCGGCGTTCGTGGGGTTTTCGGTGAACCTGGCAATCCCCCGCACCGACGCCTCGCTGCCTCCGGCCGCATTGACCGGCATTTTGAACTCAGAGCTCGCGCGTCGCTGGTTCGAGCGGCATGCCAAGCGCCGGGGGGCGCGTCTCGAGATCAACGGGCACCTGCTGGAGCGCTTTCCCTTGCCCCCCCGCGACCCCGCTCGTGAGGAAACGCTTAGCGAACTCGTCGCCCGACGGCAATCAGCCGGAGACGAGTCGAGCGATGTTTCGGGCATCGAGCAGCAGATCGAAGCGCTGGTCGGGGCGCTCTATCGATGACCCGCTCACGTCTCGGGTCGAAAATATTTCATCGACTCTTTGACCACCGTGGCCCGCGTCGCCAGCCGCACCAACAGCGAGAGAATGTAGTTTTTCCAGCCCGAGACGACGTACGACCGCCCTTTTTCAAACCCCTTCAAACCCGCTGTGACCACCGTTTTCACATCCTGCGACGAATGTCGCGCGAGCCAGCCTTCGGGTGCGCCTGAGACGTCGAAAAAATCGGTGCGCGTCGTTCCGGGGCAGAGCGTCGTTACCGTGACCCCTTTCTCTCGCGCTTCGCCCCACAGCGCCTCG
Source organism: Planctomycetaceae bacterium (assembly GCA_052388175.1). Lineage (GTDB taxonomy): Bacteria > Planctomycetota > Planctomycetia > Planctomycetales > Planctomycetaceae > SIAF01. The sequence goes on from JBQTIL010000035.1 coordinate 62,707, forward strand.
CTGAAATGCAACACGTAGGCCTTGCTGGCGGCATAGGCCCCCATGTAACCCACCGGCTGAAAACCGGCGACCGACGCCACGTTGATGACCCCCCCGTGGCCGCGGCGCATCATTTCCGGCAAGACGCGCAATGTCAGTTCGGTCAGTGCCGAGACGTTCAACCGAACCAGTTCCAGCACGCGGGCGATGTTGGTGTTTTCGATTTCGCTGATATACCCGAACCCCGCGTTATTCACGAGAAGTTCGATCGACAGGCCGCGGCGAGCGACTTCGTCGAGCACCCGCTGGGGCTCTTCGGGCCGCGCCAGATCAGCGACGACCAGCTCGCATTTCGTGCGGTGTTGCTGATGCAACTCAGCCGCCAGTTGCTGCAACAGCGCCTCGCGCCGCGCCACCAGGATGAGGTGCATGCCGCGCGCCGCAAGCTGCCGCGCAAATTCCGCCCCGATGCCCGACGAGGCCCCGGTCACCAGCGCCCAATGATCTGCATACACTGGCACAATGCGTCTCGGCAAGGCCGGTTAAGTTTCGACAACCAATAGCCAGCTCGCCGGCAGGCCCCCGACTGGTCTGGGAAACGGGGGCCACGATTGCCGCTGCCCGCGGTTCAGGCGAAAATCGTAACAGGATTTTTCCGATCTGGCGACGCACTCTGCATCAAAAATTGCATCGGCCGCAACAAGGGGTTCGCCGAGTATGCCGACACCTGACCGCCGCCCGCTTTCGCGCGCCGAGGTGCGCAGCCTCGATTCCATCGCCATTGGCGACTACGGCCTTCCGGGAATCGTGCTGATGGAAAACGCGGGCCGCGGCGCCGCCGAGCTGCTGTTGCAATTGGGCGTATCGAATCGCGTCGTCATTTGCGCCGGCAAAGGGAACAACGGGGGCGACGGTTTCGTGATCGCCCGGCACCTCGATTGCCGAGGCTGCGACGTCGAAGTGCTGTTGTTGTGCGAGCTGCAGGAACTGGCCGGCGATGCGGCCGTCAACTTTCGCGTGATTCAGGCGGCCGGGTTGCCGGTAGCGGTACTCGGAAGCCACCCCGCCGCGGCTCAACTTTCAGAGCGCCTGTCGGGCGTCGAATGGATCGTCGACGCGCTCTTGGGCACGGGCACCCAGGGGGCGATTCGCGAGCCGTACCTGAGCGCCATCGCGGCAATCAATCAGGCGCAAAAAAAGGTTCTGGCGGTTGACCTTCCCTCAGGCATGGATTGCGACACCGGCAGGTCGCTGGGGGCGTGCGTGGTCGCCGGTCACACGGCGACCTTTGTGGCCCGCAAGATCGGTTTCGATGCGCTCGGCGCGAGAGAATTGACAGGCGAGGTGCACGTGATAGACATCGGCGTGCCGCGAAAGTTGTTGGACGACGTGTTTGCGCGAGACACGAAGGTCGACGATCGAAGATAGGGGATAGAGGATAGCAAATCGAGGATGTATGAAGATCGGCACCGCGACTCGTCGCACACGACGGAACGGTTCAAGCCCGCCGGTGGAGGCCGGCGGATACGCGCCTTTCCACATCCCCGACTTACTCGCCGAGCTGCGGCAACTTGTGGCCCAGGTTCCCGCGGGGCGTGTGACGACCTACGGCCGGCTGGCTGAAGCACTGGGAGACGTCAGGGCGGCGCGGTGGGTCGCCGCCTGCCTGTTCGATATCGAATCGGTCGCCGACCTGCCGCATCACCGGGTCGTATTCCGCGACGGGTCGCTGGGGCGGGCAGGGTCGCCAGCGACCATTGCGAAGCGGCAGGCGCTTGTTGCCGAGGGAATCGACGTCGAAGACAATCGCATCGATCTGTCGCGGTTCGCCTTTCACAGGCTGAATTCAACCGGGCCGCTTCGCGGGCTGCAAATGCGCCAGGAGGCCCTGGCGACCCGCGTCGTCTTGCGGCGCCGCCGGCTCGTTCCCGACCTTGTCGGTGGCGTCGACGTATCCTACGCGCGCCAGGCCCCCACGGGTCGCTGCGACGCCGCGGCCGCGTACGCTCTCGTCGAAACGGCCACGGGGCGCCTCGTCGATTCGCAGACACTCTGCCGTACCGTTCATTTTCCTTATATTCCCGGATATCTCGCGTTCCGCGAACTGCCGATTCTGCTGGAACTGCTCGATCAAGTGCGGCAGGCCGGCCGGCTGGCGGATGTGTTGTTCGTCGACGGCAACGGCCTGCTGCATCAGCGAGCCGCGGGAATCGCCACGCACCTGGGAGTTCTCGCGAGCGTCGCCACCGTCGGCATCGGTAAATCGCTGCTCTGCGGCAAAGTGGCTCTAACACACGGCGCCGTTGGCGCGCCGCGACCTGTCGTTCACGCCGGACGAACTGTTGCCGCCGCCATCAGGCCCGGCGCCGTGGGCAAGACGATTTACGTCTCACCGGGCGACGGCGTCGATCTGCGGTTCGCGACGGCCCTGGCTGCGAGGCTGCTGCGGGGCCACCACGTTCCCGCGCCGATTCATTTTGCGCACCAGATCAGCCGCCGGGCGGTCGCCGGGCGACGTTGATGCACGGCCACAGTGAATCGCATTCTTCCAGTCGCCTGCGGGTCTCACGGCGGCGTGCAAGTTGCCCGTATTACGGCTGCAGCAGCTCGCGCAATCTCTGGCCGAACACCAGAAACATGATGATGGTCGAACCCGCGCAGGCCACCATCACCGCGGCGGTTCCCATCGCCACGGCCCGTTTGCCCGCCGCGGCAATCGGCTTTTCGGCGGGTTGGGCGAGCTCTTTGAGCGCCTGGTTGAACATTTCGGCCGTCAGCACCAGCGCCAGGCACCCCACGATGCCGATCCAGTGGACCCAACTGACGCCCAGAATCGTGGCGGCGGCGATCACGGCGCTGATGCCGAAAAAGTGCACGAAGAACACGGCGTCGCCGCGGATGCAGCCCACGAAGCCGCGTTCGGCCTCGACCAGCCGTTGTCGCCAGGCTGCGCGGCGGCGTTCGCTCTTCGACGCCTCATCGTGCGAATCACGTTCGGTCGGATGTGTCTGCGCGATCACGTGCGTGCTCCTATCGCCCCGCCCCTTGCAACAGCGACCCCAACTGCGTTCCGTAGCCTCCCTGACCGAGATTTCCGACGAACGGCGCGAACCGCGGCTCGATCGAAAGACCGACGCCGAAGTTGTTGCGCGTGGTATCGACGTTGAGCCCCAGGTGCACGAGAAAATCGGCCCCGACGCGAGTCACGGTGACCGACTGCCCGCGGTTCTGGTTTTCGCCCAGGTCGTAGGCCGTGCTGACCGTCGAGATCCACTTGGGGCTCATCAGATAGCTGTAGCTGGCGGTTAGAATGCGCGTCACCAGATCGGGCCCCACGACGCTATCACCCTCAATATTCCGCAACCCCACGTACACGCTGCCCCGCGCGCTGCGCTGGCTGATGAGCCCCACGTTCCACAATGTTTCATGCCCCTGAAACGTGTCGAACAACGTGCCCGCGGTGATGGTCGTACGGTCGCCCACATACCAGTTGTAGCGCACAGTGTTCAGCCCGAACAATTCGCCGAAGTTGTCGCGGTTCTGGTTCGGGAACAGCGATGTTTCGAGGTCGAGTGTCATCCAGTTCTTGATGCGCGGGGCGCTCACAGGGCCGACCTTGGTCTGCAACCGATGCCGCCAGCCCAGCCGCGCCACGTGCATGTCTTCGACCAGTTCGTTGTAGGGGGCCGTCACGTTCTGCGCGACGCCCGATCGCACGGCGAAGAACCGCGGCTCGAATTGCGTTGGCACGACGGTGTTCCAGGTGTTGAAGAACAGTCGCCGACGGAACTGCTCCTGGGCGTTGTCGTCGAACTCGTTGAACTGCGGCACCGTCTGCCCCAGCGACGCGGTTGCCTGCGAGTACGAATAGTCGACGTCAAACACCATCTTGTGCGCCAGGCCGTTCAGGTTGAACACATCGCTCGACACTTCGGGAAACACCTTCCAGAACTCGACGCTGGCCCGCGCCCCCGCGCTGCCATACAAGCGTGTCAGGTTCCCCAGGTCGACGGATTCCTGTACGAACGGCGAGATCGGCGCGCCCGTGTCGCTCCAGTAGGCGGCTTCACCGAGTGCATAGGGAACGAAGTGCACGGGGCCCAATTGAAACGGCAGATCGACTTCATGCCGCGTCGATGCGACGACCGCGTTCGTATTCGACTCGAACGGCAACACGCTGTACTTGTCGGCCGGGTCGGTCGGCGGCGCCGCGATCTGTTGCGTCGCATACCCCACGTACGAATGCGACGACCACGTCAGCCACTGCCCCAGCAGCGGTTCGCCCAGCACGTACAGGTCGCCCCGCGGCAGCCACGCGGTTTCGTTGTAGTAGTTGTACAGCCTGGGCCGCAATATGGCCGACCACGACCAGTTGTCGTACTGCTGCCTGAGGTAACCGAGGGTTTCGTAGTCTTTGCGGTTGTCGAACTCGACTTCGCGGTACTCTTCCAGCCAGTTGCGGTCGCTCAAGAACGCGAACTCGCCTTCCCAGGTCAGAAAATTGGGGAGTGACTGGCGATCGCGCCACAAGACGCCGCCGCGCGAATTGCGGGCCGGAATCAGGTTCTGCCGGTCAACGCCCAGGTTGTCTTTGCCCGTGTCGTAGATGAACGAGGCGTAACCGCTGCCCTGGTAGGCGCCCGCCAGGCCGAAGCGGTCGACGCCGCGGTAGCTGCCCGAAGTGCCGACCTGCGGGCCGCGCAGCGACAGGTAGTCGGCGTTGACGTCCCACCGTACGCCGTCGGGTCGATCGAGCCCGAACAGTTTGAACCCGTCCCACGTCGTGCGAATCTGAAGCCCGAAGATGCGGTCGTTCTGCACGTTGATGTTGCGCAGCGGAATGTTCGGGTCTTCGGCCGGCACACTGAGATAGGGAAAGTAGAACACAGGCACGTCTTCGACGAAGAACGTGTTGTTGAGCGTCGTCGCCCAGGGGGTGGTCTCGGTCGTCATCTCTCCCGTTTCAGGGTCGAACTGCGGGACCTGCGACCGCAGCCAGGCGTCGCCGTATCGTGGTTCGACGAAAATATCTGAGGCCTGCAGCCGGTACCCCGGCTTCCCGAACTCGCTGGTCGTGATCCACGCCTGCTGCGCCTGGTAGGTGTCTTGCGCCACCTGACGCAACTCTTGCGCCCGCACCCGCACCTTGGCGGGCGTCTCGGGAATTCGCGCCCGCAGCTCGGCGTTCAGCAGCACCGCCCGCTGCTCGCGCACGTCATAAAACGCCTGGGTCGCGCGCAGCCACCGGTCGGCCTGGCGAATGATGATGTTCCCCTCGAGATACACCTGCATCGGCATATCGGCGGTCTGGTCGGCCTTGCCATCGAAGTTGCTGGTGCTGGCCAGGTCGGTCCAGATCACCACGCGATCGGCCGACAGATCGAGCGTCCCGATGGGCATCGTCTGACCCTGCGCCTCGACCCCTTCGACCAGCACGTTGACGCCCCCGAGGAAGACCAGCATCTGTTCGGGAGGAGTCGTGTCGTGCGATGGAAAACTCTCGAAGTAAAAGCTGCCGCCGGTGCGCGGAAACACGCGAAACCGCCGCATTCGTCCCGGCGGCGCCGCGAGCGGCAGGTTCTGCATCTCGGGCCCCGATTCGGGTTCGCCGGCGAACGACTGAAACTGCGCCCGGCGAACGAACCCGTTTCGGCCCGCGCCCCGCCGACGCTGCGCCCGCGCGAAAGTCGGGTCGTCGGTCGCTTCCGCGGCCGTCGGGCGCGCAATTCGAAATGCGGCGCCCGCGTCAGATTTGCGCGTGACCAGAAGCGATTGTTCTGAAAGAGAGCGGCCGGGCTGATCGATGCGCGCGTCTTCGAGGTAGATCGTCAGCCGTTCGCGGACGCCACCGTTCGGGTCAGTTTGCCGCCACACGACCGCGCGCTCTGATCGCATCTCGGCATCGCCCTGCGTGACGCGCACCTGGCCGCGCAACAGATAGACCGTTTCGCCCCCTTCCTGCCAGGTTTGCGCGTAAGTCGCCGCCACTTCGATCGGCTCTTTTGCCGTGGGGCCGGCGGGTTCGACGTCGGCTTGCAACAACCGATCGTGGCGGGAAAGTAATGCGAAGCCGAGCGCTGCGAGGCAGATTCCGAAGGCGCACGACATCCGCAACGGAGGCCACCGGCCCATACGGGTCGTTCCGGAACTGCCGGGCGCAGATTTCACGAGGGGATCGGGCCTGCTGAAATGGACGCAAGGGTCGATTCTCAGACCACTTGCATTGTCGCGACGAGATGTGGGAACGGTCGCGACGCGGGGCGCTGTCAAACGGGGGCGGGATTATAGGTGCGACCTCGAAAAACGGTCAATAACGACTGGATAGGGTCCGCAAATCGGGGTTGACCTGGAAAAATGGGAGCCCGCGGCCATTTGGACCAACCGGGAAGCTGAGGAAGCAGTTGCCCACACTTGCGGCGATTTCGTCAATTGCAGGCGGGGGCGGTATCATGCAGGCAACTTCTCCAAAGGCGTGTTTCACCCTCAGCAGGCCAGAAAACCTTGGAACTGCACCTTTCAGACGAGAGCCTTTGCGCGCGGGGAGGCTGGTACCGCCCGTTCACGACTTCCCCGAGCGCCCCGGCCTTGTTCCAGACCACGGCCTTCGACCTCAACGGCCTCGCGCAACTCGACGCCGTCGCGGCCGGTTCTGAGCACGGTTACATCTACACGCGAGATGGAAACCCCAACCACGACGCTTTCGCCGGCGACGTGGCCCTGCTCGAAAAGGCCGAGGCGGGCGCCGTGTTCGCCTCCGGAATGGGGGCGCTCACCGCGCTCTTGCTGGCCCACGTCAGATCGGGCGACCACCTGATCGCCGCCCGCGTGCTGTACGGTCGCACGGTGCAGTTGCTCAATCACATGCAAAGCGCATTCGGCGTCGCCGTCACTTACGTCGATGCCAACCGTCCCGATGAATTCCGCGAAGCCGTTTGCCCCGCGACGCGGCTGGCGCTGGTCGAAAGCATCTCGAACCCGTTGATGGAAGTGGCCGACATCCCCGCGATCGTGCAGGGGCTGGGCGAAGTGCCACTGGCGGTCGACGGCACGTTTTCGACACCGTGCCTGTTGCGGCCCATCGAGCATGGCGCGCGGCTTGTTTATCACAGCGCCTCGAAATATTTGAACGGCCATGGCGACGTGATGCTGGGGGTCGTCGCGGGGCGGCGCGACGTCGTCCGCAAGGTGAAAGGCTTAGGCGCGCTGTATGGCCTCAATAGCAACCCCTTTGAATGCTGGCTGGCGTCGCGCGGCCTGCGCACGCTGCCCTTGCGCGTCGAACGCGCCTCGGCCACCGCCTTGGCGCTGGCCCGGTTTCTCGAAACGCAATCGCCCGTCGTGCGCGTCTACTACCCCGGCCTGCCGGCACATCGCAGCCACGACGTCGCGCACAGACTCTTATCGCGCGGGTTCGGCGGCATGCTGGCGTTCGACCTGCGCGGCGGACGAGCGGCGGTCGAGAAACTGTTTTGCGCGCTGGCCGAGCGCATTCCTTTTTCGCCGACTCTCGCTGACGCCCGCAGCACGCTGTCTTACCCGGCGGCGACTTCGCACAAATTCATGAGCGCTTCCGACCGGGCGGCGTGCGGAGTCGGAGCGGGGCTGGTGCGGCTGTCGGTCGGGTTAGAGCGTGCCGAAGACCTGCAACACGAGCTTGCCGCCGCGCTGGCCGACTGTTGAATGTCGGTTGTGCCGACGGTTTGCGTTCCGATCAAATCGCATGCGAGCCCCGGCCGATGCGAACACCAAAGGGCGGCGGGCCGACGACGGTGCGTGGGCGAAACCGTCGGCACAATCCGCCAGACCACTACAACGCATCGAGAGCGACCCGGGGCAGGCCGCCTGGAGGCCGTTCGTCCGGGAGGAGCACACTTATGCTCGGAAGTCGTGATCGCCACCTCGCGATCGTTGCGCGTTATTCAGGAATTGCGGCTCGGCCCGAGGGCGTTCCTGGGGGAGACCCCGCCTGGTCGGAAGGCCGCCCCGATTTCATGGCCCTATTGGGCTTGTTGCCCCCCTACATCGAAGAAGACGTGCACAAGGCCTACAAGGCCAAAGCCATCGAATGGCACCCCGACCGCGGCGGGTCGAAGGAAAATTTCATCCGCCTGCAAGAGGCGTATGAAAACGCGATGGATTTCGTCAAGTTCACCGAGGGTCGCCGACTGTGGCTGGCCCGGCAGGTCGAACCGTATCTGAGGCAGCAGGAGGTTGTCGCCGATGTCGAGCGCCGCGGCGGGAGCGTGACGGTCGAAACGGTCGACTGGATGCAGCGATCATTCGGCGACTTTGCGTCGCTGGCCGACCGGTTGCGCGGCATCCGTCTGCGCGACAATGCCGACGGCGACGCGTTCTTGCGCTCTCTGGCCGAGGCAGGAAAAGACCTGCGCTACCTCGTGGACCTGGACCTCGCGGGCACGCGGGTGTCTGACGCCGGCCTCGTCCTCGTGCAGAACCTGCGCAACATCCAGCGCCTGAATCTGGCGCGCACCGGCGTGACGGCGGCGGGCCTGCGGGTCTTGCAGGCGCTGGGCGACCTGCAATGGTTGAACCTGGCCGGGACCTCGATCGGTTGGTGGGGCCGCCAAACCCTCAAACGCGCTCTCTCGGGCGTTCAAGTTGTCGCCACTGAAACGGCGTGAGATCAGGGTTTCAGGCCCCTGGAAGCTATTTCGCGCGTGTTTGCCAAATGCGCACGAGTTTCGTCTCAGCGCTCGCAAGTCAGGTGACACTGAAACGCTGCGAATAAACAAACCCCGGCCGGTCCTGAGGGACTCGGCCGGGGTGCTCTGAGCAGCTCGACACTGTTGACCGCTTACCGCATGCATTGCCGCACGCCTGCAGGCCGCGCGATCGGCCGCAGAACTCCAAGCGGTCGCCGCGTATCGCGGGCGTGAGTTCTGAAACGTGCGCTCACTTCTGGGGTTCTCCTTTGACGACGACGAACTGACTGGTGCGCGGAGTTTTCACGAGCAGCAAAATACCGTCTTTCACCGACGCTCCCTTGATCGCCTGTCTGAACTCTTCCGGCGACTTCACCCACTGCGAACCGACTTTCTGAATCACCATGCCTTCGCGGAGCGGCGGGGCGGTCTCGGCCGCCGGGCTGTCTTCTTTCACTGAGGTAATCAGCACTCCCTCGGTCTTTTCTTCCTTCTCGTCTTTGAAACCCAGTTGCTTCAGGACTTCGGGCCTGACCGCTTCGATCTCGAGTCCAATTTCCGAGAAGCTGTCGGTTTTGGGAGTCTCGGTCGGTCGGTTGGGAACGAGCGTGTTCGATGCCAGCGCATAGTCTCGCGGCATCTCTTTGACCTGCACGTTGACGGTTATTTCCTTCCCGTCACGCAAAATCAGCATGGGGTAGCTGTGGCCGGGCTTGAGCCTCTCGACAATTCCCTGCAGGTCGCGAGTGCCGTGCACGTCTTTGCCATCGAATTTCAGCACCAGGTCGCCCGCTTCGAGCCTGGCGGCTTCCGCGGGAGAACCAGGCATCACCTGTGTCACGAGGGCCCCCTTGCCCACGGGCACGCCGATCTGGCGAGCCAGGTCGTCGGCGACCGGCTGAATTCCCACGCCGATGTACGCACGGCTGACTTCACCTTTCTCGACAAGTTGATCAGAGACCCAGTGGGCCATGTTGATGGGCACGGCGAACCCGACGCCGTCGTAGCCGCCGCTACGGGTCGAAATGGCGGTGTTGATTCCCACCACTTCGCCCCGCAGGTTGATCAGCGGGCCGCCTGAGTTGCCCGGGTTGATCGCGGCATCGGTCTGCAGGAAATCTTCACGGTTCGCGAGTTGCGCCCCGCGCCCTTTGGCACTGATGATTCCGGCGGTGACCGTGGCGTCGAGCCCGAAGGGGCTGCCGATCGCCAGCACCCAGTCGCCAACTTCCAATGCGTCGCTGTTGCCCAGCTTGACCGTGGGGAGTTTGTCTTCCGCCTGAATGCGCACGATGGCGACGTCGGTGTTGGGGTCGGTTTTGACGTCGGTGGCGATGTATTCGCGACCGTCGTTCAGCTTGACCTTGACCTGGGTCGCACCGGCGACAACGTGATTGGCCGTGAGAATCACGCCCGAGGGGTCGAAAATAAAACCCGAACCCATCCCCTGCGTGCGGGGGCTCTGCCGGGGAACGCCGCGGCGAAACAGGTCTTTGAGGCGCGGGTCGTTACGGAACATTTCGCCGAACAGTTCGTCCAACTGTTCCGGTTCGCCCTGGCCGCGGACGAGCGACGCTCGGCTCGAGGTGGTAATCGAAACAACACCGGGCAGCGCCGATTTTGCGGCGTGTCGAAACGCGTCTGACAAAGTGTGAGCTTCGGCCAGCCCCTGGGCGACGTGGCCGTTGTCGGCGGGCGCGGCGTGCAGAGCGGGCAGGCGATCGAGCCAGCCGGCGGCCGCGATTCCCAGGCAGAACACGCCCGCGAGGGCCACGATCCAGTGTCCGTTACGTCGAATGGTTGCCATGCTTTCCTCCTGTTGGAAACGCGGATGAGTATTTCACCCCGCGGGGCGAACCGGACCGCGGCGGCGGGAGAGTTTGATATCCGGCGAACATGCGTCCGGCAACCTCTTCTTCTAATTAATTACGGCGAGGGCCCGCGGCGCGTTGGAAGGGCGATGCGTCGCGTCGCATTTCCTCAGAAATTCCGGGATTGCGTCAAGAGCAGTCGCCGATTTTCGCGTCGGGCGGCTTGCGATTCCGACAGTTATTGCGATTCGTGTGAATTGCGAAAAACACGGCTTGACCTCTGAAGGGCAAACGCCTAGATTCCCGCCCTCGTTTGCGGCAGGCAGCAGGGAAGCGGCGGCCGAAACGCTCCGCTCTCAGGCTTCCAAAGCAGCGAACGAAGGCGAATTCAACTTCGATCTCGCAAGGTGCGCAAGCGCCGGTGCGGGCCGCGTCCAATCGCCCCGGAAGTAGCGGATGTCCTTTGCCCCCCTGGGACCCGCTGCTTCCGGGTGTTTTTTTCTTTGCAGCGAAGTGACATCTTTTTGTTGCTGCAAAACGGAGCGCGGGTCACGTGAGGATGTGATACTCAGGACTCCGTGCCATCAAAAGTGTTGGAAAAAATCAGCTTGCTTGAATACTGAACAAGACAACACTAGACTGGCCCCGGATTGAATCGCTGGAGTTGAGGACTCGACGGTGAGCCGGGCAAAATTATCGACGGTCAACGGTTCCCGAACTCCGCCCGCGGCCAGCCTCTTTTGGGGGCGCGTGCGCATTGAAAGCGAAGCATCCCTCGCGACGAGATTTGGCAGCGAGCGTCTCGTGTCGGGCGACTCGCTGCTGATCGTCGGAGACGCGCGGCGCGCGATGGCTCGAATGCCCGACGGCATGTTTCAGTGCTGCGTGACTTCACCGCCCTACTGGTCTCTCCGCAACTACCACATCGAGGGCCAGATCGGGCTGGAGTCATCCCCGGATGCTTACATAGAGAATCTCGTCGCGGTGTTCTCGGAGGTCTATCGGGCCACACGGGAGGATGGCACGCTGTGGCTCAACATCGGCGACTCATACACGTCAGGAGGTCGCAGGTGGCGAGCCCCCGACCGGAAGAACCCCGTTCGGGCGATGAACATCCGCCCGCCCACACCGGCTGGCTTGAAGCCCAAAGATCTGATTGGCATTCCGTGGCGTCTGGCTTTCGCCCTGCAGGACGCCGGTTGGTACTTGCGCGCAGACATTATCTGGAACAAGCCCAATTGCCAGCCGGAAAGCGTGAAAGACCGCCCGACGCGCTCGCATGAATATCTGTTTTTGTTCAGCAAGAGCGAGCATTACTTTTATGACCACCAGACTGTGCGAGGCCCCAACGGCAGAAACCTGCGCACCGTCTGGGACGTCAACACCAAGTCCTTTCGGCACGCACATTTCGCAACGTTTCCCCCAGAGCTTGTGGAACCGTGCATCGAATTGGGAAGCCGCGAGGGAGATTTTGTTCAGGACACGTTCATCGGCTCCGGGACGACAGCCTGTGTGGCCCTCAATAAGGAGCGGCGCGTTGTCTGAATTGAGTTAAACCCCGCTTACGTCCAAATCGCAAAAAGG
>JBQTIL010000036.1:0-6754 GCA_052388175.1 Planctomycetaceae bacterium
GTGTCCTGCACAGCACCCGTGGCCATCTCACGCTCCTCCTTGAGCTTGCGATCTCGAAGTCGCTCGACTTCGTCCACCGATGGTCTAACCCATCGCGTCCGGCGCGCAAAGCCCGTTATGGACCCCATACCGACTTGCGTCGCAAGTCGTATTGTCGCCAAACCGGGCCGTGCGATACCATCCGCCCGCGTGCCGTCGTCGCCGAATTTTCCCGTGGGATTCCGGGATGGTCCGTTTGTGTCTCGGCTGCTTTCGCAGGCTCTTGTACGCGCTGGTCTTGCTGGCGCTATTGGGCTGCCTGCTCGAGATCGCGCTACGGGTTTACGATTCGGCGACGGGGCAGGTCACCCGCCGCGACCTGTACGACCGGGGATTGGTCTGCAAATCGTGGTTTGCACACCACACACTCAAGCCCTCGCGCGTCTTTTCGGTCCGCAACCCCGACACCGACGATCGAGTGCGGGTGACGGTCAATAGCTGGGGCCTGCGCGGCGCCGAGCCTGCGTGTCCCAAACCGGCCGGGTTGTTTCGCGTGCTATGCCTGGGCGACGAAACCACGCTGGGGTCGCAGGTCACCGAAGCCGAGACGTTCTGTGCGCGCCTTGAGCAGGAACTGGGCTCGGTGCCCGGCCGCCGGGTCGAGGTGCTGAACGCGGGAGTTCCCGATTACTGTCCGCTGCTCGAATACCTGCAATACCGCCATCATCTGCAGGGCCTGGCCCCTGATCTGATCATTGTCAACTTCGACATGTCAGACGTCGCCGATGACTACGCCGTGAGGCGGTTTGCGGCGATCGGGCCTGACGGGCTTCCGGTCAGTTGCACGCACCCGGGCCTGGAGCTCAACCGTCGAGGGGAAAAAGGGGGGCCGCGCGAGAACCCGTTGCTGGCGCCCCTCTGGTGCCGCCAGCGCCTGAATTGCCTGCTGACCGAATCGCGCGTGCTTGAATCGGGCCGCTCGATCGAAGCGGCCCGGGCGCGCTACGCATGGCTCGAAGACCAGCCCCCCGACTGGTCGGTGCACATCGCACACGCGCTTGAACCACTGATCTCGCTGCGCGATCTGGCGGCAACGCGGGCGACGCCGGTGCTGGTCGTGGCATGCCCGGCGCCCTGGCAGGTTTCGGCGGCGGCCAGCGATGGCGAGGGGGTGCGCGAGCAGATGGGCGTGGGGCGCGACGCCTGTTATCGCAGCCGGCGGCCCTTCGAAACCCTCGCCGAATTCTGTCGGCGGAATCGACTGGAGTTCTGCGACCTTTCGCCTGCGTTTCAGCAGATGCCGCAGGCCGAGCGATTGTACCTGACGCATGCGGCAATGTATTCGAAAGAAGGGCACTTGCTGCACGCCCGCGAGCTGGCGCGATACGTTGCGGCACACCTCTCCGCGACGTCGGAAGAGAGCATCGGGGGGGTGGGCGTCGTGCCGGCCCATGCCGAGCAACCTGCGCCGCGCGGCACCAGGCAGTGATCGGTCACGACTTCAGTTGCCAGCGTGTGAAGTCGCCCATGGAACAGGCCGCTACAGAGAAAACTGCCGGTCCGGTCGGGGCCGCGACTTGTTTCTCAGGCCCCAGGCCTCGCCAAACTCTCGCCCTTTCGCATTCTATCGTTGGCTGATTTTCAGCGGCTGTTATGATGAAGCCTCTCGACCGGACGCACCCCGCGAGGAACGCATGAACTCCGTCGAAGCCGCACGCTGGTATTTCAATCAGGCCGCCGACCACATGGGTCTGTCGGCCAACATGCGCAAGCTGCTGTTGACTCCCGAGCGCGAAGTCAAGGTGCAGATCGCGATGGAGATGGACAACGGCGAGATCGGCACGTTTATCGGGTATCGCGTCCAGCACGACAGCGCCCGCGGCCCCATGAAAGGGGGCCTGAGGTACCACCCCGAGGTCGATGCCGACGAAGTCGTCACCCTGGCCCAGTTGATGACCTGGAAGACGGCCGTCGTGAACATCCCGTACGGCGGCGCCAAGGGGGGCATCGCGGTCGACCCCCGGCAGCTTTCGCGCAGCGAGCTGGAAAAGATCACGCGGGGTTTCATCGACGCCGTCCGCGACATGATCGGCCCCGACAAAGATATTCCCGCCCCCGACATGGGGACCAACGCCCAGGTGATGGCCTGGGCCGTCAATCAGTACGAGAAGTACTACGGGTTCAGCCCGGCGTGCATCACGGGCAAGCCGCTTGAGTTGCACGGGTCGGAAGGGCGCGAAGAGGCGACGGGGCGCGGCGTGGTGATCGTGACCGAGGCGCTGATGAAGCAGCTTCAGCGGCCACTGGTGGGGGCGACGGTGGCGCTGCAGGGGTGCGGCAACGTGGGGAGCTTCGCCGCGAAATTCCTGCATGAAGCGGGGGCGAAGGTCGTCGGCGTGACCGATGTCGCGGGGGGGGTCTGGAACCCCGAGGGGCTCGACGTACCGGCGCTCGTGCAGTGGAGCGTGGATCACAAAGGAGTCTCGGGCTTCCCCGGCAGCGACGCGATCAGCAACGACGAGCTGTTGCGGGCCGACGTCGATCTGCTGATTCCCGCGGCGCTGGGGGGAGTGCTCACCGCCGAAGTGGCTCGTGACGTGCGGGCCACCGCGATCGTTGAGGCGGCCAACAACCCGACTCTCGCCGAAGCCGATGAGATTTTTCACAAGCGGGGGATCGGGGTCGTGCCCGACATTCTGGCAAACGCCGGCGGGGTGACTGTCAGCTATTTCGAATGGGTGCAGAATCGGCAACACTTCCGCTGGGACCTGGCCCGCGTGCGCAAGGAGCTCGAACGGGTGATGGTCGACAGCTTTGACCGCGTCTGGCACCTGGCGAAGGAAAAGCACGTGACGCCGCGCACTGCGGCCTACATTATCGGCATCGGCCGGGTGGGCCGCGCCACCGTTCTGGGAGGCATGTGATGTCGGAAACCCTGTCCGACGCCGTTGTGTCGCGGTGTCCGCTGTTCCGCGGCATGACGGAAACCGAACGGCAGGAACTGCTGGGGCTGCTCGACCGCTGCACTTACGCACCGGGCGAAAAGATTCTGGCCGAAGGCGATTCGATTCAGCGCATGTGGATTTTACTTTCAGGAAAGTGCCGAGTCACCAAAAAGACCCCGTCGGGCGCCGCGCACGAACTGTCGGTGCTGGAGCCGTTCGGTACGTTCGGCGAGATGTCGTTTTTCGTCCCGGCGCCGCATTCGGCCACCGTCACGGCCTTGACGGCCGTCGAAACCGTCTGCCTCTCGCGGGCCCGTTACGACATGCTGCTGCGGGTGGGTTCGTTCGCGGCGTACAAACTGGCCTTCAACACCATGACGGTGTTGATCGAGCGCATGCGTCGCATGGATGAGTGGGTCGCCAGCCTGATGGAACGCAACGACGCCTCGCAGCATCGCGAAGAATGGAGCGACTTTCAGTCGAAGCTCTACACCGGCTGGCAGTTCTAGCGACTACGGTTTCGCCTTGCTGCGAATATGCAATTGCGTCACACACAAATGACCCGAGTCGAATGAGATTTGCTCTAAATGGCCCGCCGACCGCGGAAACGTAAAGTAACGCGAGAGGATGAAATGCTGGCCATTTCAGCAGGTGTTGATCTGCGCGCGTGCGTCTTAAGCCACCTTTGCAATTTGCCTGAAACAGCGGTTCACGCTGAGTTCGTTTTTCCGCTGCTGCGCGCGATGAAGTTTCGCAACGTGCAGTACGTTCACGGGACATTCGAGCGCGGGAAGGATTTGCTATTTCAATATCTCAATCCATTCGGCTCACTCGAACTTGCAGTTTGCCAAGTAAAAAACGCGCCATTTTCTGGAAATCTGGAAATGTGACGCATGCAAATAACACGACTGGCGTGCTGATTCAGTTAGAGCAATGCAAGGCCACGAAGGTACTAAACCCTGAAACGCACCTGCCCCAACTTCCAGACACCGTCTATCTGATCTCGACGTATCCGGTCCCCGACAAAGACGTGGCCGGCGCGGATTCCCTTCTTGAGAATCTTCGGAAGATGGGAGTGCGAATAATTGGCCCCGACGCGCTGGTTGACTTGATACGGCAGCACATGCCGGACGCATTTGATGATGTTGCGTCCCCAGGCCACGGATTCATGCTCCGGTATTCTGCATACCTCAATCAGCACCACGAGGTGTCTGCATTTGCACCGCGGAGTGAGCGCACGCTCGACGCATTTTTTGTGAATCTGGGATTTGCACCTCATGAATGCACGGCGTCAAGGCTTTCACGCGGCGATCTCCGGGTGCTACGCGATAGGGATCAGCCCCCCACAGAGCTTCCGCGAGAGCGATTCCAACGATTGGCAACCACGCACCTCGTACTGAAGGAGCCTTTGACACACGAAAGACTATTCACGCTCGCTCGTCCCAAGAGCGGAAGGCGCTCGCGCGGGCGTGCGCCGAAGGTTGGACCTGCAAAGAGTGAGGTCGTCGTTCGGGCCGTGCACGCTATGCAATTGGTTTCACGAATTGACGCCTCAGTTCGCGCCGCATCCAAGGGCCCGGCGTCCGCGTCGCCACGTGACGCCGGTAGCCGACTGCAAACACTTCTCGATGGGGTCGAGTTACTGAATCTGTTGGAAAGTGCCTTTCGGAGTCGCCTGTTTGTCGAGCGCCACACCAAGAGTCCAGCTCAACCCGTGCGTTTGGAAATAGGCTTGGGCAGCCTTGATCCTCAAGCCCTGCTGTTTGTCGATGATGATATCTGTATTCTGGGCGAAGCTGGCGGCGGGAAAACGTCTATCGCGCGAATGGTCGCCCGAGAAGCGATTCGGAGCGGCAAGAAGGTCGTCTACTTTCCATGTGCGCGACTTGAATCTCAAGACGCAGACCTGGCGATTGAGTTAACCGAGTACTTGTCTTCGATTGCTGGGGAGGGGCGGGGCGAGCTGGCCAAACGGTTCCTGAAGGAAGCGGAAGTACTGATCCTCGACGGCTGCGACGAGGCGGCGAACTCCCGCACGACCCTCGCTGGCCAAATTGCGCACCTTGCCCTGCCAATGCCGCTCTCGGTGGAGATGGTGCAGTGTCCACAAATGGACGTCACTGCCGACTTATCCAACCGGCTGCGAATCGATCGAGACAAACGGACAATTCACCTTATTGCGCCGCTATCACGCTGCGAGCAGCTCCGCGCTATCTCATCTGCCGCGAATGAGGCGTCGCGTCGCGCTCTCGAACAGTTATTTAGCAAGGCCGCTAGAAGCCGGCCAAAGCTGATTGTCACAACTCGGGCTACCGCAGACATCGACCTACCCGCCTCATTTCGCCGAATACAGGTGCGCCCGTTCAACAATGCCCAATTAAACCAGTTTTTCGACCGGTGGTTCGCACATTGCAACGGCGCGGCGCAGAGCATCCAGGCGTTCCTTCGTGCCAATAAGCATATTAGAGAGGTATGCCGAACCCCAATCGTGGCGACAATAGTCGCTGCGCTTCACGAAACCAAACGGGATCTTCCAAAGTCGCGCACAGAGGTCTACGAAAGGCGCTTCGACCTACTGCTGAGTGGCTGGGATATTGCCAAGGGCGTTGTTCGTGAATCGACTGTTAGCGCGGACGATAAACGCCATTTTTTGAGCGCGCTTGCTTGGGAACTCCATACGTCGCACCGCCGACGCTTTTCAAGCGACGACGCGAGCCAGATTTGGCAAGGGGCATTTGCGGCCGAGTATCCTCAGGTTGAATTCAGAGACCTGTTAGCCGAACTTGCGGTGTCCAATAATGTGATAATGCGCGAAGGCTCGACAGAATTCTCTCTTGGGCACCTATCGTACCAAGAATATCTGGCCGCGCTGCACGTCGTGTATCGGCAGAGAGTTACCGAATTAGTGAAGCGCATTGGCGACCCGTGGTGGCGGCAAGTGGCGCTGTTTTACGTAGGCATAACACGCGATGCTACGCCACTCCTCGATGAGCTTCTTTCTTCGGTAGGACTTCCGCGTGATGCGATGTTTCTCAAGGAATTGAAGGCGGAAGCCCGATTTACGAGGGCTGACGTGAGGCACTTCATAAACGAGCTAGTTTCGGGCGGCGACGATGATGTCGACGTCACCAATGGCAACATCGACGATGGGGGCCTCGGTTGGGGAAGTGAAATCCAGCAAGAGTGAATTGCTCGGCACCCATAACCGTGCTATTTGCCGTACGCCAATGTCGAAAGGTGCAAGAGCGTAGGGGCCCGCGCGCCCTACGGCCCCCGCGCCGGCACTTCGATGCGGCAGCACCCGAGATTCAAATGCTCGCGATTGTGATCGGTGTTCGAGGGCTCGAACACTTCTCGGGTCAGGCGATAGACGACGAAGCGGCCGTCTTTGTCGCTCTCGACCAGCCCCGCGTTCTTCAGTATTCCCAGATGGTGTGACACGATCGCGATGTCGGCCTGCAAGAGTTTCGTGAGGGTGCTGACATTCTTGGGCCCGTCACGCAACGCGTCGACGATCCGCAAACGCACAGGGTCGCTCAGCGCCCTTAAGAGTTTCGCGCAATGATCCGATTGCAATCGATCAGCGGTACGTTTCATCTCAAAGATTCCTTGTCGGCGGCCGGCGGGCTGACTTTCATCGCCCAGAGATTCCACCGCGCGGTGGGGCGACCCGGTCGGGTCGCCCCGGGGCGGCCGCATTCGCGTTAGAACTCTCCCACCACTTCGCCCCCGTTGCGCGAGGCCAGGGCGTCGTACACGTTGGCATTCAGGTTCTGCGACAGGAACCGCACGGCCCCGTCGCCCAGCAGGTGGTGGGCGCCGCCGGTATG